>CAZLJC010000033.1:0-22559 GCA_964559855.1 uncultured Actinomycetes bacterium | reverse complement strand
CGTCAAAGGCGATGACGGAGAGCTGGTGACTGTCGCGCCCACCGTGACCTTCGGACGGGAGCGCAGTCCGGCCGCTACTGCCTGACGACCGCTGCGGCCCCCTTGCGAAGGACGAACTTCTGGATCTTTCCCGTGGCCGTCTTCGGCAGCTCCTCGACGAAGGTCACGCTGCGCGGTGCCTTGAAATGGGCGAGCCGCTCGCGGGTGAAAGCCTTGAGCTCGTCCTCGGTGGCTTTGCCGCCCGGCTTCAGCACGACATACGCATGCGGAGCCTCGCCCCATTTCTCATGAGGCAGGCCGACGATGGCGGCCTCCTGGACGGCGGGGTGGCGCAGGAGGACGCCCTCGACCTCGAGGCTCGAGATGTTCTCGCCGCCGCTGATGATCACGTCCTTGATCCGATCGCGGATCTCGACGTAGCCGTCCGGGTGCACGACCGCGGCGTCACCGGTGTGGAACCAGCCGTCGCCCATCACCTTCTGGGTCGCCTCGGGGTCGTTGTAGTAGCCCTTCATGATCACGTTGCCCCGGGCGACGATCTCGCCCAGGGTGTTTCCGTCCGCCGTGACGTCCTTGCCGTCGCCATCGACCACCCGCAGCTCGCCTGACGTCACCAGCTCGACTCCGGTCCGAGCTTTGATCACGGCCAGGTCGGCCGGGCCGAGCCCTCTGTGCTCAGGGCGGGGCTCGCAGATCGTGATGAACGGCGCCGTCTCGGTTAGGCCGTACACCTGGGTGACCTCCCATCCGAGCTCCCCTTCCAGCCGCTCGATGGTGGCTGCCGCCGGGGCGGCGCCGGCGGTGATCACGTGCACTCCCTTCGGCACGTCCCCTCGCACGTTCGCGCGCGAGTTGGCCAGGGCGATCAGGACGGTGGGCGCGGCGCAAAGCCAGCCGACCTCCTCCCTCCGGATCAGGTCGAAGACCCGCGCGGGCTCGACCTTCGGAAGGCAGACGTGGGTGCCGCCGACCGCGGTGATGATCCACACGAAGGTCCAGCCGTTGGCGTGGAACATCGGCAGCGTCCAGAGGTACCGGTCGCCGACGGTGATGTGAAAGTGGACGAGCGTTCCGACCACGTTCGCCCAGGCGTTGCGGTGCGTGATCATCACGCCCTTCGGCTTGGCCGTCGTGCCACTGGTGTAGTTCAGAGATAGGAGATCGGTCTCCAGGATCTCGGGACGCGCGAAGGCGGGCCGGGAACCGGCGAGCTGCGCCTCATATTCGACCCAGCCCTCCTTGCCCTGGGCCTCGCCCAGCACCACGAAGTGCTTCACACCGCCCATCTGCGGCCGCACGCCGTCGACGGCCGCGACATAGTCGGGGTGCACGCAGAGCACAGAGGCGCCGGAATGGTTGGTGATGTACACGAAGTCCTCGGCGGTCAGGCGGTAGTTGATCGGAACGAGCACCGCCCCGATCTGGGGCACGGCGTAGAAGGACTCGAGCTGCTCGTGAGTGTTCGGAGCGATGTAGGCGACACGGTCGCCCTTCTTGACGCCCATCGCCTGCAGGGCTGACGACCAGCGGTCGCAGCGCTCGAAGAACTGCTCGTAGGTCAGGCGGAGGTCACCGTCGATCACCCCTTCGCGACTTCCGTACAGCTTGCGCGCCCGCCGCGCGAACTCCAGAGGCGTCAACGGAGTTTCCATTCCATCTCCTCCTACGGATTCAACATCAGCGCAAAGTCGGCGTTCTTGATCCCGCCGACGAAGGCGCTGTGCGCCTGGGGCTCGAGCTCGACCGACCGCTCGTAGACGAACGCGTACACGTTGTCCATCGTCCAGTCGCCGTAGCCCTGGATGCGCAGGCCGTAGCGAAGGCCTTCATCCTGCTTGCCGTGCGCGAAGAGGTCGGATGCCCGGGCGTAGATCGCCTTGAGGATCTCGAGCTGCATCGAAAGCTCGGCGATGGTCTTGGCGTCGCCCTCCTCCTCGACTAGCTGTTCGACCTGTGCTTCGAGGTCGGCGATCTCCTTCTGGTAGTCGTCCACCTCAAGGGACGAGTTTAAGCCGGGCTGAGCGGCCTAGTGGATGAGGTAGTGCGACGCCACGGAGGCGGCGATCAGGATCGCGATGATGTTCACGACCTTGATCATCGGGTTGATCGCCGGGCCGGCGGTGTCCTTGTTGGGATCGCCTACGGTGTCACCGGTGACGGCGGCTTTGTGGGCCTCCGAGCCCTTGCCGCCCAGGTGCCCTTCCTCGATGTACTTCTTGGCGTTGTCCCATGCGGCGCCGCCGCTGGTCATCTGCAGGGCGAGGAACAGGCCGGTGACGATCGCCCCGAGCAGCATGCCGCCCAGGGCGCGCGGCCCCAGAAGGAAGCCGACCGCGAGCGGCGCGACCACCGGGATGACGCCGGGAACGATCATCTCGCGCTGCGCGGCGGCGGTGACGATGCGCACGGCCGTGCCGTACTCCGGGCGGCCGGTGCCTTCCAGGATGCCCTTGATCTCTCGGAACTGGCGCCGCACCTCTTCGACCACCAGCCCGCCCGCGCGTCCGACCGCGAGCATGGCGAGGGATCCGAACAGGAACGGCAGGATTCCACCGAGGAAGAGACCTGCGATGACGAGCGGGTCGGCGAGCTCGAACTTGGTCGGGTGGCCTGCTTTGGCCAGCTCCTGGGTGTAGGAGGCGAACAGGACGAGCGCGGCAAGCCCGGCGGAGCCGATCGCGTAGCCCTTCGTCACCGCCTTGGTCGTGTTGCCGACCGCGTCCAGGGGGTCCGTGATATCGCGTACCTCGGGCGGCAGCTTCGCCATCTCGGCGATGCCGCCGGCGTTGTCCGTGATCGGGCCGTAGGCGTCGATCGCCACCACGATGCCGGTCATGGACAGCATCGCCGTGGCCGCGATGGCGATGCCGTAGAGGCCTCCCATGCCATAGCTGGCCAGGATGCCTGACGCGATCACCACCACCGGCAGGGCCGTGGCCATCATGCCGATCGCCTGGCCGGCGATGATGTTGGTCGCGTGGCCCGTGACCGAGGCGCGGGCGATCAGGTGCACCGGCCAGTAGGCCGTCTCGGTGAAGAACTCGGTGATCGCGACGATCAGCACGGTCACCACCACGCCGACCAGGCCGCAGTAGAAGAGGTTCATGGGGTCGTGGTCGAATCCCTGGAGGTATCCGCTGCTCTTCATCCACTGGGTCACGAAGAAGAACCCGATTACGGCGATGACGACGGCGACCAGGAGTCCCGCGTACAGGGCGCCCATGATCCAGCGCGGGTTGAAGACGCGGACGAAGAACGTACCGACGATCGAGCCCACGACGCTGACCGAGCCGAGGAGCAGCGGGTACACAACCCAGCCGATCTGGTTCTTGAACAACAGCGATCCCAGCAGCATGGCCGCGATCATCGTCACGGCGTAGGTCTCGAAGAGGTCGGCCGCCATGCCCGCGTCGTCGCCGACGTTGTCGCCGACGTTGTCGGCGATCACGGCGGGGTTGCGTGGGTCGTCCTCGGGGATGCCGGCCTCGACCTTGCCGACCAGATCCGCGCCCACGTCGGCCGCCTTGGTGTAGATGCCGCCGCCCAGACGGGCGAAGACCGAGACCAGGCTCGCGCCAAAGGCCAGGCCGACCAGGACCTCAGGGCGCTTGAAGACGAGGAAGGCGGCCGAGACGCCGAGCAGCCCGAGGCCGACCACCATGAACCCGGTCACGGCGCCGCCCCGGAAGGCCACCTGCAGCGCGCTGTTCAGGCCCGAGCGGGCCGCCTCGGCAGTCCGCAGGTTGGCCCGCACCGCGATGTTCATGCCGACGTAGCCCGCGGACGCGGACAGCACGGCGCCGACGATGTAGAGCCCCGCCGTCGTCCAGTCGATGAAGAAGCCGATGACGATCGCGATGATCACGCCGATGATCGCGATGACCATGTACTGCCGGTTCAGGTAGGCGGCCGCGCCCTCCTGGATGGCGGCGGCGATCTCGCGCATGCGGTCGTTGCCGGTCGGCTTGCTGAGGACGAGGAAGATCAGGACGACCGCGAAGGCGACCGCGGCAATGCCGCCGGCCACGCCAAACCACGCTGTGCTCGAGTCCACTACCGGCTGACACCCTCCCTACGTTTGAGCGAAATCCGAAAACGAACCGCGGAGCGATAGGTTAAAGGAATCCGCGGTTCGACCATCAGAACGCCAGGTCGAAGGCGTCCAGGCCGCCGGTGGCCTCCGACCACTCCGCGTCGACGCGCTCGACCCGGGCCATCCGCGGACCTTGCCTCATTACGTCCCGAAGCTGCTCGAGCTCGGCCCGCTCCCCCTCGGCCACCACCTCGACGGTGCCGTCGTCGTTGTTGCGGACCCAGCCCCGCAGGTGCAGCCGGTAGGCGTGACTCTGTACGTGGTAGCGAAAACCCACGCCCTGCACGTGCCCGCTCACGACCGCGTGCAGCCGCTCCATCCTCATATAGTCGCTGCGTGGGTACGGCGAGCATCGTTGCGATCGGCGACGAGCTCGTCGGCGGCTTCACCCTCGACAGCAACTCGAACTGGATGGCCGGACGGCTGCGGCTTCTCGGCTATCCCGCCAAGCGGGTGACGCAGATCCGGGACCGACCTGCCGAGATCATCGCCCAGGTCCACTGCGAGCTCGACGACGCGGACGTCACCGACGTCTTCCTCACCGGGGGCCTTGGCCCGACGCCGGACGACCGCACGTTCGCCGCCCTGGCCGAAGCGCTCGGCCGGGAGCTCGTGGTCTGGGAGGAGACGCGCGCCCGCATCGAGCGGCGCGTCCAGCGCATGCACGAGATGGGCCTGCTCGAGTCTCCCGAGCTCACCGAAGGCAACCTGCGGATGGCTCGCATCCCCGCCGCTCCCGCGCACGTGTTCCGCAACCGCAGGGGGATGGCGCCCGGGACCGTATATGAGGAGCGCGGCAAGCGGATCTTCGTCTTGCCGGGCGTCCCGCTCGAGATGAAGGGCATCTTCACCGAGGAGCTCGAGCCCGAGTTCCTCACCGGCGGCTCGGCCGCGGTGGTGCGCGAGCTCCGGTTCAGCTTCGCCGTCGAGGCTCGCTTCTACCCGGTGATGCGCGAGCTCGAGGAGACTCATCCCGACGTGTCGGTCGGCTCGTATCCGAACTTCGAGACGAAGGAGCTCGTGATCCGGGTCCTCGGCGAGAACCCCAAGCGCGTCGACGCGGTGATCGAGGTGGTGCGCCGGCGATCGGCCGAGCTCGGCTTTACGGCGGCGGACCGCTAGAGAGCTTCTTCTCGAGGAGGGCGCGCTCCGCCGGGTTCTGACACAGTTCGAGCGCGCGCAGCCGCGCCGTCCGCGCGAGGGCGGATTCGCCGGCGGCCTCGAGCAGCTCGGCGCGCGTGGCATGGAAAAGGTGGTAATCGTCGAGCGCCAGCGCCAGGTCGTTGATCTCGCCGAGAGCCGCCTCCGCTCCTACGACGTGGCGCAGCGCCACAGCGCGATTCAAACGGACGATCGGTGTGTCACTCAGGCGCAGAAGGGCGTCATACAGCGACAGGATCTGGGCCCAGTCCGTGGCCCCCCACGCCGGCGATTCCGAATGCACGGCGGCGATCGCCGCCTGGAGCTGGTAAGGCCCGACCGACCGCAGCTCGGCGGCACGCTCCAGCACCTGGACGGCGGTCGCGATCTCGCCGCGGTCCCACAGCGTACGGTCCTGGTCCGCGAGCAGAACGATGTCGCCGGCGGCGTCGAAGCGGGCGCGCGAGCGTGCGAGGTTCAGCCTCATCAAAGCGATCAGTCCGAGCACCTCGGCCTGTCTCGGCATCAATGCGTCGACCAGTCGCGTCAGCCACAGCGCGTCCTCCGCCAGGTCGCGGCGCATCCCAGGATTGTCGCCGCGGCTCAAGTACCCCTCGTTGAACATCAGGTAGAGCACCGCCAGAACCGCGTCCAGACGCGGCGTGAGTTCCGGGCCCTGCGGCACGCGGTACGGGATGTTGGCCTCGACTATCTTGCGCTTGGCCCGCACAATGCGCTGCGCCATCGTGGCCTCGGAGACCAGGAACGCGGCGGCGATCTCGCCCGTGGTGAAGCCGGCGACCGCGCGCAGGGTCAGAGCCACCTGCGCCTCCTGTGACAGCGCCGGGTGGCAGCAGGTGAAGATGAGCCGGAGCCGCTCGTCGGGCTCCGGCGGCTCAGAGGCCACGGGAGTGCGCTCCAGCAGCGCGAGCTTCTCCACGTAGCGCCTGTCGCGCCGCACAAGGTCGATGGCGCGCCGGCGCGCGGCGGTCATCAGCCAGGCGCCGGGGTTGTCCGGGATGCCCGCCTCCGGCCATTTCCGGAGCGCCGTCAGGAGGCTGTCCTGGACGACCTCCTCGGCGATGTCGAAGTTGCCCAGCAACCGGAACATGGCCGCGGTCAGCTTCGCCGCCTCCTCGCGAAAGACGGCCGCCAGCGCCTCGTGGGTTGCTGCCCGTGACTCTGTCAGGCCCTCAGTGTTCCACCACCGGGCGGATCTCCACGCTGCCGGCCGGCCATCGCTTCGCCATCTCGAGCGCTTCGTCGAGATCCGCCACGTCGACCAGGGCGAAACCGCCGATCACCTCTTTTGCTTCGATGAACGGTCCATCGGTCACGACGGGCTTGCCTCCGCTGAAGCGGACCGTGGTCGCGGTATGCGGCGCCTTCAGCTCTTCACCACCGAGGACCTTGCCGGCCTGGCCGTACTCGGCGAACCACTTCTCCGTCTGGTCGTACAGCGCCGCGACCTCGGGGTTGGCCGCCCGCTCCTCCGGGGTCATCGTGTGCGCGAACAACAGCACGTACTTCATCCACTACCTCCTGCTGTGTCGTCGAACGGCTCGGGGAGAAATCGACAGCCGCTACGACCCCGTGAACTCGGGCTCCTGCTTGGAGAGGAACGACATGATGCCGATCGCGGCGTCGGTCGTCAGGGCCGCGCGGGCGAAGTTCTCCGACTCGACCTCGAGCGCGTCGTCGAGCGGGAGGTCGGAGCCGCGGCGCACCGCGTCCTTGATCATCGCGATGGCGAAGGTGGCCGATTTCGCCAGGCGGCCCGCCAGCTCGTCGACCGCCGCATGGAACTGGTCGGGCGGAACGGCCCGATCGACCCAGCCCACGGCCTCGGCCTCCACGGCCGACAGCCGCGTCGATTCGATGAGGTAGCGGGCGGCCCGACGGCCGATCAGCCGTGGCAGGCGCTGTGTCCCGCCGGCGCCTGGCATGATCCCGAGCGCGGACTCGGTCTGCCCGATCCGCGACCGGCCGTCCTCGACCATGATTCGAAAGTCGCAGCACAGGGTGAGCTCGCTTCCCCCGCCGAGGGCGTGGCCGTTGATGGCCGCGATCACCGGCTTGGGGCAGCGCTCAACGGCAGCGAAATGCTCGTTCATCCGACCCATGAAAGCGGCGATCTGCTCGGGCGCGTCCGGCGCCTCGCGATCGACGCCCGCCAGCGCCGTCAGGTCGGCCCCGACGCTGAAGTACTTGTCGTACTCCGACGCGAGGACGACAACCCGCACCGATGGGTCCGCGCCCAGGTCGGTGAACGCTTGAGCGAGCTCCGCCATCAGGTCTTCGGCGATGGCGTTAAGCCCGTTGCGGTGCATGACGACGCGCGCGATCGCGCCGTCGCGCGTGACATCGATCAGCTCGGCCATCCGTCAGTAGACGAAGAGGGGGATGCCGCCGGCGACCTCGACCGTCGTGCCGGTGATGTACCCCGCCTCCTCGCTGCAGAGGAAGGCGATCGTGTTGGAGATGTCCTTCGGCTCGCCCGGGCGCTTGAAGATCGTGCGCGCCGTCTCCCGCTCCTGGTACTTCGGATCGAGGAACTGGAAGCCTTCGGTGGCGATGATGCCGGGCACGATCGCGTTCGAGGTGATGTTGTGCCGTCCGCCCTCCAGCGCGCAGCTCTTGGCGAGGCCGATGCAGCCCGCCTTGCTCGCCGAGTAGCTCGCCTGGCCGTACACCCCCATCGTTCCGGCGACCGAAGCCATGAAGATCACCCTGCCCCACTTCTGCTCGACCATGTAGGGCCACGCCTCCTTGGTGCAGTTGAAAGCGCCGGTGAGGTTGACCTTGATGTCGCGGTCCCAGAGCCGGTAGTCCATGTTCTCGATGCGGGCGACGTTGTCGAGCGTGGCCGCGTTGTTGATCAGGATGTCGATCCGGCCGAACTCGTCCTTGACCTTCTTCATCACGTCGTGGACCTGCTCGCGGTTGGTGACGTCCATCTTGATGGCGAGCGATTTGCGACCCATCTGGCGGATGTCCTCGGCCGTCTTGTTCGAGTGCACCCAGCCCTGCGACAGCGCCAGCTGAGCGAGCGCGCTGTCCGCGTCCTCCGCCGTCTTCTGCAGGTCGGGATCGTCCTCGACGAGGATGTCGGTGATCACGACATCGGCCCCGGCCTCGGCGAGCGTCAGCGCGTCCTGCCGGCCGAGGCCGCGCGACGCGCCGGTGATGACTGCGACTTTTCCTTTCAGGTCGAACATGCTCACCCCCTCAATCGAATCGTGCCGCGCTGCCCGGCGATGGCGCGCGAGATGACCAGCCGCTGAATCTCCGCGGTGCCCTCCCAGATCTGGTAGATCTTGGCGTCGCGGAACCACTTCTCGACCGGGTATTCCTTGATGTATCCGTATCCGCCGAGGACCTGGATCGCGTCGGTGGTCACGTCCATCGCCACGTCCGCGGCGAAACACTTCGCCATCGATCCCTCGGCGCGCTCGAACGGCTTGCCCTGTGTGGCCATCCAGCCCGCGCGCCAGATCAGCAGCCGCGCCGCGTCGATCTTCATCGCCATGTCCGCGAGCTTGAACCCGACGCCCTCGTGCTGCCACAGCGGCTTGCCGAACTGCTTGCGCTCCTGCGCGTAGTCGAGGGCGAACTCGTAGGCCGCGCGCGCGATGCCGAGCGCGCCCGCGCCGACGCCAGGGCGAGTGGCCTCCAGCGTCATCAGCGCGCCGAGCGCGCCGGGGCCGGCGTTCTCCGCGTCCGGCTCGCCCCCCAGCCGGTGGTCGAGCGGCACGTGGCAGTCCTCGAGGATGACCTGCGCGGTGTGGCTCGCGCGCACCCCGAGCTTCTTCTCCTTCCGGCCCATCCTCAGCCCGGGCGTGTCCTTCGGGACAAGAAAGGATGCGATGCCGGCCGGGCCCTTCGCCGGATCCGTGTTGGCGTAGATCACGTGGTAGTCCGCGATCCCGCCGTTGGTGCAGAACTGCTTGGTGCCGTTCAGCACGTAGCCGTCGCTCACGCGCGTCGCGCGCGTCTTCATCGCGAGTGCGTCGGAACCGGAATCCGGCTCGGTCAGCCCCAGCCCCCCGAGCACGAGCCTGTCGGGGTTTGTGAACTCGGGCAGCCAGCGCTTCTTCTGCTCGTCGGTCCCGCTCGCGCGGATGCCGGCCATGGCGAGACCCATCGAGTTGATGCACACGGCGATCCCGGCGCACCCCCAGTGCAGCTCTTCCTGGACCAGCAGCTCGGTGAGGAAGTCGAGGCCCTGGCCTCCGTACTCCTCTGGCAGGAACGCGGCCGGGCTCAAGCCCAGCCGGTGGGCCTTCTTGACGACCTCGTACGGGAACTCCTCGGTCTCATCGTGATAGGCCGCGACGGGCCTGATCTCGCGCTCCGCGAACTGGTGCGCCAGCTTTCGGATCTCGTCCTGCTCCGGCGCCAGCCCGAATCCAAGCGTCATCTCACTCGTACCCCGCGGACGCTTTGGTCAGCACGGCCTCGCCCCGCTGGTTGGTCGCGCTCAGCTCGAGCCGCCCCTCACCCGCGGGTGCGGCTCTGAAGGTGACCGTGTCGCCAGGCACGACCATGCCGGTGAAACGGCACGACAGGCTGCGCAAGCGAGCCGGTCCGCCGGCCGCCTCGCCGGCCACCACTGCGAGCAGGCCCATCTGCAGCATGCCGTGGGCGATCACGCCGGGAAGCCCGACAGAGCGCGCGAACTCGTCGTCGAGGTGGATCGGGTTGTGATCCCCCGACGCGTCGGCGTAGGCCGTCAGCTGGTCGCGCGTGAAGGTCACGCTCCGCTCGCTCAACCGCGGATCAGGAAGAGCGCGCGGGAATGGCACAGCGGCGCACCTGTCGCGTCGATGGTGGCGGTTTCGAAGGAAACGAAGCGCATCCCACGCCGGCTGGTGTCGGAGGCCACGCGCCCGGTCGACGTCACCGTCTCCCCCACCTCCGGATGCCGCTCCCACTTGAACTCCTGCTCCGCGTGCAGCAGCTTTCCGAAGTCGACGGCGGCCTCTTCGTCGGTGAAGAGCTGCGGCGCGGTGGCGGCAAGCGCGTAGACCGCGGCAAACGTCGGAGGCACGCCCGCGTCCGGGTCGGCGCCGATGGCGCGCGCGAAGGCGGCAACGCGATCCGGCTCGATGTCGAAGGTCACGGCGGGATAGGTCTTACCGGCCACGGCGGACACGTCCTGAAGGTTAAAAGCTTCGAGGCTTGAGGCGCTCGAAGACGCGGCGAAGCAGGTGCGGACGCGCGGCGGACCAGGCCTCCATCACCGTGGCCCGCGCCTGCAGCGCCTCTTCCGCGGGCGCGTACGCCGTGACGGCAAACCCGCCGGTCAGCGAGGCCAGGGGCTCGGCGGCTTCGGGAAAGGCCTGCTGCAGTCGCCGCCCCAGCTCCAGGGGAGTTTCACCGGGCCGGCGTTCGGCTCCGGCCAGCGACGCGAGCACGAGGGTGCGGTTCCAGACGCCCATGACGGATCGCGGACGCAGGTAGCGCATGACGAGGAAGAGCAGCAGTAGGATCGCGGCGACGGCCACGGCGATCGAATCGTTGAAGGTGTTGCGGCCCAGGACTCGGCCGACCGACAGTCCCGGCGCGTTCGAGCCGCCTGGGCCCTGGTTCTTCTGGTGAACTCCGGCGGTGGGGACCGAGACGTTGCCCGCGACTCCGACGTTGGTGGTGTCCACCGAGTCGCAGCCCTGTTCGCGCAAGCAGACGTTGCCGGAGTTCTGACCGCGGTTGATCACCGGATAGTTGCTCTGGGGCGTCGGCTCGAACGGGATCCAGCCATACCCCGGGAAGTACGCCTCGACCCACGTGTGCGCATCCGAGCTCTTGACGACGTAGCTCTGCACCGCCGAGTCGAACTGTCCGGGTCCGAAGCCGTTTACGAGCCGCGTGGGGATGCCCAGCGACCGCAGCATGTCCCCCATCGCCGTCGCGAAGTACTCGCAATAGCCGACCCGGGAGTGGAACAGGAAGTAATCGAGGGAGTCGTAGCGGTTGTCGGTCGGAGCCTGCAGCGAATACCGGTAGTTCGTGCGCAGGTACGACTCGATCATCGTCGCCGCGTCGTAGGGGGTTGCAGCCCCGGCCGTGACCTTCTCAGCCAGCTGCTTGACCTCTGAGAGGACGTAGTCGGGCCGGTAGGCGCCGCCGCCGGGGATCACCGCGAACTGTCTCACCCAGTCGGGATAGTCGGTGCCGGCGGCCTGGAGCTGGGCCGCGGTCGCGCCCGAGTATTCCGAGACGACCGTGTACGTTCCACCACCGCCTGAGACCTCGTCTAGCCGGTCGATCGACATCAGGCTGGGCGTGAAGAAGAGGAGTGGTATCTCGCGCGCGATCGCGGCGCGGTCCACCTTCGCGAGCCGCCCCGGATAGAACATCAGCGTGGAGTAGCCGCCCGGCGCGTGCGCCATCTTGACCGTGAACACCGCGTAGCCCAGCGCATCGACCTGCTCTCCGTAGGTGAGCGGCTGCCCGGCGTGGACGGCGAAGGTCGGGCCCTGCCCGCCGGCGTACCGCCACTCGCCTCCACGCTGCTGAGTGATCACCAGGCCGCGGAAGTAGCGCGGGCCTCCGTATTCGCCGCTCTGCTGGTAGACGTACACAGGGTCGCTGGTGCGGGTGATGGACCCCACCAGCCTGACGTCGTCGCTGAAGCCCGTCGTGCCCCCGCCGGATACGCCCTGCGAGATGAACCCCGGGTGGCTGATCTCCGACTGCAGCTGCGCCCAGCCCGTGAAGATGCCGGACTCGATCTGGACGGTGCGGTCGGCCTTCGACATCTGCGGCATGAAGATCGCGAGCATGAACACGATCAGCATCGCGACCAGGCCGCTCTCCCAGAAGTCCCATTTCGCGTCGCCGGTGAGACGCACGTTAGCGCGCAAGGCGGCGGCGACCGAGCTCGAGTAGTTGTTCCACAGGAGCAGCCCGATGATCAGCACGATCATCGCCAGCGCGAACCCGTTCTGGTCGGGCATACCGGGGAGGACGTTGAGCGCGTTGGTGGCGAACGCCGCCGCGCCCGGGATCAGGCCGAGCATCGGCCTGCGCCAGCGCAGCACGCACCAGCTGAGCCATCCACCCGTGATCCAGATCAAAAAGCCGATCAGGACGAGGTAGAACGACGTGTCGCTGGCGAGCGAACCGTCACCGGCGGCGGACGTGACCAGGTTCGCCAGCGACGGCCCGACGGTCACGCCGGGATGGTGGAGGTGGATCTCCGGCCATGCGCCGACGAGCGCCACGGGAATCCCGACGACGACGCCGGCCGCGAGCGCCAAAGCCTCGTTGAGCGCCGCCAGCGCCAGAGCGCCCATGAGCCCGGCTCCCAGCAGGGCGATCGGCACCACGACCTCGACGCCGTCGACCCAGTGGAAGGCCGACGTCGACTCCGCGACCGTCAGGGTGATCAGAAGCGCCAGCACGAACGACCAGAACCGCCCTCCGCGCAGGGCGTCGCGCAGGCGTCCGACCGCATGGACCGCGCCCGGGACGGGGACCTGGCTGCTAGGCGATACGGATTGCATCCCTGGTCCTCACGAGCCGGGCGAAGTCGTCACCCTTGCGTACGACGTAGAGATCGACGTCCTGGCCCAGGTCGAATGTCGGGTTCTGGTCGGGGCCGCCGAAGCTCGCCCCGTCGAGGTAGAACACGATGAGCGTGGTGCGCCGGCCGCGCACCGCCTGCAGGACCCGGATCCAGGCGGGATCGGCGCTGGGCGTGATCACCGCGATCGCGCGGCGGGGCAGGCGCCGCACGCGGTCCCAACCGAGAGTCTGGGCGAGCGGAGAGTGTCCGTCGGCCTGGCACACCGCCAGGTAGTCGAGGATCAGGCGGTCCTGGCGCTGCGCCCGGTGGGGCTGGAGCAGCGTGCCGCGCGCGTCGTTGGCCACGAGCCCGACCTGCCGGCCGCGGCTGTGCACCTGGTTCGCCATCGACGCCGCGAGGCTCACGGCGTACTCGACGGTCGATTCCTCGCCCGCGCCGAAGTGGACGTCGCCGTCGAGGTCGAGCATGATCCACAGGTCGGTCGTGACCGGCTGTTCGAAGGTCTTCGACATCAATCTTTGATGCTTCACCGACAGCGGCCAGTGGATACGTCCGAAGCTGTCGCTGTTGTTGTACTCCCTGACGCCGCCGGTCTCAGGTGGATAGTCCGCCCAAGAGCCGAGCGTCGGCGAGCTGCCCGGCTGCTGCGCGCTCGGCGTCAGGAGGTCGGGGATCGGACGGACCCGGGGATAGACCAGCATCGACGAGCGGTGGACCAGTTTGACCTCCCTCTCGAACAGCCCGAACGGCTCGCGGATGAGGACCGCCGTCGGCCCGAACGTCATCCAGCCGCGCCGCCGGTAGAACCCTCGTGCCTTCCAGCGCACCACGTCGCCGCCGAGCGAGATGACCCGGCCCGGCTGGTAGTCCGGGAGCTGGCTGAGGTCACGCACCTCGACCCATGGGGCGGGGATCCAGGTGTGCCGGCGCCGGACCTCGAACGTCTCCTCGAACGCCTCGCCGACGGTCGGCGTCCCTGGGTCGAGGCGCCGCAGGACCGAGACGCCACGGATGGCCAGGCGCGGCCACGCCCACGTGATTAGGAACAGGAGGCACATGGCGTAGGCGAAGGCGTAGGCGGCCTTGATCGCCGTGAGGTACGCGAAGAGGAGCAGCAGACCGAGGGCGCCGGCCAGAGCGAGCTTGCTCATGCGAAGCCCTCCGCGCGACTCCTAGCCGTCGTACGCCATCTGCGGAACGTGCTCCCGCTCGAGCAGTCCCATGACCAGCTTGCTCGCGCTCTGCCCCTGCATCTCGGCGTTCGGGCGCAGGATGATCCGGTGAGCCAGGACCGGTTCGGCCAGGGTCTTGATATCGTCCGGCAGCACGTAGCTCCGGCCCTGGATCGCGGCAAAGGCCTGGCTCGCGTGGTAGAGGTGCAGTGTGCCGCGGGGGCTCGCGCCGAGCGCGACCTCCGGGTTGCCCCGCGTCCGCCCGACCAGGCGGGCGATGTACTTGCGCAGCTCGGGCTTGACGAAGACGTCACGCACCGCCGCCTGCGCCGCCTTGAGCTCGTTCGGCGAAACCACCGGCTGCAGCTCGCGCATGGGCGATTCGACCTTGTGCTGGTTCAGGAGGTTGGCCTCCTCGTCTTCGCTCAGATAGCCCAGCCTGACCTTCATCAGAAAGCGGTCGAGCTGCGCCTCCGGGAGCGGAAACGTGCCCGAGTACTCCACCGGGTTCTGCGTCGCCATCACCATGAAAGGCGCCGGCAGGTCGTGCGTCTCGCCGTCGATCGTGACCTGACGCTCCTCCATCGCCTCGAGCAGCGCGGCCTGCGTCTTGGGACTGGCGCGGTTGATTTCGTCGGCCAGCAGCACCTGGGCGAACACCGGGCCGGGCCGGAACTCGAAATCGCTGATCTTCTGGTTGAAGGCGCGGACCCCCGTGATATCGGAGGGCAGCAGGTCGGGCGTGAACTGGATGCGCCGGAAGGTGCAGTCAAGGGACCGGGCGAGGGATTTCGCGAGCATCGTCTTCCCGACGCCGGGCACGTCCTCGATCAGGAGGTGGCCTTCACAGAGCAAGGTCACAAGACAAAGCCGGATCTCTTCGTCTTTATTGACAATGGCGCGGCTTACGTTCTCCAGGAACGCGCGAGCCACAGCGGTAACGGCTTCGGCTGCCCCCACTCCCTTCGGGATTATAGGTGCGCCGTCCCGGGAGTCCATGTCACTTGAATACGGCCGGCCCGGCGCTTTGGTTCCGAATTTCGTTACCAATCGGGCCGGCGTTCGTCTGGTCCTTCGTATGAGATCGGCACTGGCACTTGTGGGGGTCCTGGCGCTCGCCGCGTGCGGCTCCGTCCACGGCACCTTGGCCCCCTCGCCTCCAGCGCTCACCCAGCCGCAGCTGAAGTTCGCGGTGATCGACTCCGCCGGCAAACCGGCCTACTGCGACCCCGACTACTACCCGATCGCTCGCGATGGCGGGGAGCAGGCCAGCGCCATCTCCCTCTATCCGCAGATCAAGGCGGATGGGGCCACGTACTTGGCGATCGTCGCGCATGAGCACCTCCCTTCGGGGAGCCTGACTGACGCCCAGAAGCTGACCGTGTACCGCGCGTGGAAGCTGTTGCGCGCGCTCACTCTGACCGCGAGCGCCTCCGGGTACTCCTTCCAGTACCGGGTTCAGGCCGGCTCCGGCTACCAGATGGTGACCGGCACGGTCAGCCAGAGAGGCACCGTCGTCGTGAGCGCGCGGCCCCAGACCACTCCTCCGATGTGCCCGATCTGCCTGGCGGCCTCGACGCTGATCGCGACGCCCCGCGGGCCGGTGAAGGTCATCGACGTACGCGTGGGGACGCTTGTGTGGAGCGAGTCCGCGGACGGGCGGCGCGTGGCCGAGCCCGTGGTGGTGGTCGGGAGCACGCCGGTTCCCCCCGAGCACCGGATGGTCCACCTGGTGCTGGCGGACGGTCGCGAGCTGCTTGCGTCTCCCGGCCACCGTACCGCCGACGGACGGCCGCTCGGCACGCTCGCCGCCGGTTCCGCCCTGGACGGCTCGACGATCACGACCTGGGAGCTGGTGCCTTACGCCGGCGGAACGACCTACGACCTCCTGCCCGCCGGCGCGACGGGCCGTTACTGGGCGAACGGGATCGAGCTGTCGAGCACCCTCGCCTAGGGAGGGCGGGAGCTCAGGAGACCTCTTCTTCCTCCACGAGCCGGAGGTGGCTCGACACGTCGAGCCCCAGGTGCCGGGCGAAGAAACCCGCGACGCGCTCGACGTACAGCGGGCGGTCGGCGAAGTACGCGCCCGTGTGCGGCGCGCCCTGCACGATCCAGATCTCACGCGGCCCGCGGTACGCGTCGTACAGGCGCCGGCTGTGATTGACGGCCGTCAGCTCGTCCGCTCCGCCGTGGATGAAGAACAGCGGCCGCGGCTCCAGCGCACTGAGCGCGTCGAGCGGGCGGCACTCCGAGAGGCGATGCCGGGTGCGGAGCCAGAACATGGTCCCGGCCAGCGCCACGAACGGCGTTCCGGGCAGCTTGCTGACCGCGCGCACGTTCTCGATCAGCAGGGTTTCGAGGTCGCTGAACGGGCTGTCCAGGACGAGCGCCTCCACGCCCGGCTCACCGGCCGCGCCCAGCAGCGAGACGACGGCGCCCATCGAGTAACCGAGCAGGCCGATCCGCGCGTTGGGTATGCGCTTGCGCGCAAAGGCGATCACGGCCTGGAGCTCGAGCACCTCCTTGATCCCGAAGGTGATGGGCGCCCGATCGCTGCCGGGCATGCCGCGGTAGGAGTACGCGATGACGTTGAAGCCCTTCCGCCAGAGCGCGACCGCGATTCCAAGCGCCCCCTGGCGCTGGCCCTTGTGGCCTCCGGAGATGATCACCGTCTGCCGCGAACCCGGCTGGCGGAAGTGCCAGGCGCCGAAGTTGATGCCGTCGGCCGTCGACAGCTCGACCTCCTCGTAGTCGGCCTGGAACTCGTAGGGGGTGAACGTGAAGTCGTCGAGCCACATCGGGGTCGGCGGCCGGAAGGCGCGCCTGTACAGGTGATAGGACAGGGCGAGGTAGACGATCAGGAAGGCGCTGAGGGTGATCGCGACGTACGGCATCGGGGCCACTTGAAGCTTAACGAGAACGTCTGGGCCTGGACTTCCCGCTCGCCCTTTTTGCCGGCTCGGCGGTCCGTCCGGCAAGCGTCTCCTCATACCGGCCGAGAACGAACAGCAGAAGGCTGAGGCGGTTCAGCCACCGGCGCACCTCCACGTTGGACAGACCTCCGGCGCGCTCGAGCGAGACGCAGCGCCGTTCCGCGCGCCTGACCACCGCGCGCGAAAGGTCGAGCGCGGCGGACGCCGGTGTCGCGCCCGGCAGGATGAACCCGTCCGGCATCGGGGCTCGACGCTCCAGATCCTCAATCAGGGCGTCCAGGCGCGCCACCTGCTCCTTCGTGGTGGTCGCGAAGACCTTTCCGGCCTCGGGGTTGGTGCCGAGCTCCGCGCCCAGCGCGTAAAGGCCCCGCTGCAGCTCCTCGCAGAGCGCGGCCACCCCCGCATGGGGCGTGAGCGAGCGGGCCAACCCGACCGCGCTCGAGGCCTCGTCGACGGTGCCGAACGCCTCGATGCGAAGGTCGTCTTTGGGCGCACGGCCGCCTCCGAGCAGCCCCGTGGACCCGTCATCCCCCGTGCCCGCCAGCGCCAGCATCGTCTTGCCGCGCCCCGCACGGTCACCCCTGGGCGTGGGGCCTTTAGACGAACGTCTTGCTGAGGTCGTACAGCTCCTTCGGCACCCGGCGCTGCTCCTTGACGACCTCGCTCAGCGGCACGATGTCGACCTCGCCGTTGCGGCGGATCGGTATGACTCCGCTCTTGCCTTCGACGATGAGGTCGGCCGCGGCGACGCCTAGCCGTGTCGCCCAGAGCCGGTCGACCGGGGACGGCGAGCCACCACGCTGGAGGTGACCGAGCACGGTGACGCGTGTCTCGAAGCCGGTCTCGCGCTCGACCGCGCTCGAGAGCAGATCGCCGATTCCGCGCTTGGCGAGCCGGACGTGGCCGAACGCGTCTCTTTCGGCCTCCCCACCCATCTCGCGGTCGAGGTCCGGTATCTTCGCGCCCTCGGCGACGACGATGATGCTGAAAAGCTTTCCGTCGCCTCTGCGGCGATAGAGGTGGGTCACCACCTCGGAAAGCGGGACCTCGAACTCCGGGATGACGATGAGGTCCGCGCCTCCCGCCACGCCGCCCATCAGCGCCACCCACCCGGTGTCGCGGCCCATCACCTCCACCACCATGACCCGGTGGTGGGCCGACGCCGTGGTATGCAGGCGGTCGAGCGCCTCGGTCACGACGCCGACCGCGGTGTCGAAGCCGATGCAGAACTCGGTCACCGAGAGGTCGTTGTCGATGGTCTTCGGAACGCCGACGGTCGGAAAGCCCGCGTCGTGAAGCTTGGCCGCCACGCTCAGCGTGTCGTCGCCGCCGATGGGCACGAGCGCGTCGATGCCGTGGTGCCTCAGGGTCGTCATCACACGGGCGATGCCATCCTTCTCCTTGGCCGGGTTGGTGCGTGAGGTGCCGAGGATGGTCCCGCCCAGGGGCAGGATCCCCCGGACGCCCTCAGGCATGAGCTCTTCGATCAGGCCCTCCTCGAGGCAGCCGGCCCAGCCGTTCTTCACGCCGCTTACCGCGTGCCCGAGCTGGAACGAACGGCGCGCCACGGCGCGAATGGCGGCGTTCAGCCCGGGAGCGTCACCGCCGCCGGTCAGGATCCCGATCCGCATCTCGACGGATAGGTTAAGCCGTGTCGTCGAAGCGGGCGAGGAGCTCGGGTAGGGTGACCTCGGCCAGCGAGCCGAGGATCAGGTCGGCGTGGGAGACGTCCAGGCTGCGAGTGATGGGGTTGGGCACGGCGACGCACCGCATCCCGGCGCGCTTGGCGGCGGTGATCCCGTTGGGCGAGTCTTCGATCGCGACCGCCTCCGAGGCGGCGAGGCCAAGGCAGTCGAGTGAGGCGAGGTAGAGGTCGGGCTCGGGCTTGGCATGCGCCACGTCATCGCGGCAGCGGACGCAGTCGAACAACTTCAGGATCCCGAGCCGGTCGAGGTGTCCTTCCACCCAGTCCCGCGTCGAGCTCGATGCCACCCCGAGCTTGACACCGGCGGCGCGAGCCGCCTCCAGGTGCTGCGCCACGCCCGGAAGCACCTGCTGCGCCAGCACCAGCTCCGTGCGGCGGGCGATCCGGCGCTCGAGGGCCTCCGGCGCGAGCGGCCGGCCCAGCAGCTCTTCGAGGTGATGCTGGGGATGAAACGCGACGTTCGTCGAGCCGATGATCTGGACCCAGCGGTCGAAAGGCAGCTCCGCGCCATGCGCTTCGTACACCTCGAGCCAGGACCTGTAGATCGGCTCCTCGGTCTCGAGGATCAACCCGTCGAAGTCGAACACCAGGGCTCGGATCACGGCTCCAAAGATTAGGATCGCGTCCGATGCCAGACACCACGCCGAGGCCGGCACAGGGAACCGTGCGGGGACCCGCGACGATCGGCTGGAAGGCGGCGATCCTGTCCGGCCTGGCGCTTGTCGCCGTGGCGGTGATGCTGCAGGTGGTCTTCGGCTTCCTCGACGCGCTTCAGTACCGCTCGCTCTCCGACTTCTTCCGGCCCGATGCGACCGCCGCGGGCGGCACCCTGGGCCTGGTCGGCGGTGCTGAGGGCGTGACCCTGAGCATCGTGCTTTTCGCTGTGATGTTCGGGATCCAGACCACCTCGTCGCGCTATTCGCCTCGCATCATCAGCCTGTTCATGCGCAACGGCGCCAACGCGCTGGTGCTGAGCTTTGCGCTGGCCTCGATCCTCTATACGTTCCTGGTCCGCGCCGAGGTCAAGGTGAACTACGTCCCGATCTGGAGCGTGTCCGTCGCCGAGGTCCTGGCGGTGCTGAACTTCGCCATCCTCTTCCCCTACGTCGTGTACATGTTCGACGTGATGCGGGCGGAGACGCTGGTGGAAGGCATCATGCGCCGGGCCCGACGCCAGCTCCGGCAGGTGGCCGGCGCCGGCTCGCTCCAGCACCGCCAGGCGCTCATGGACTGCATGGCACAGGTCACGGACATCGCTTACGGGTCGATCCAGCTGGGCGACATCCGCGTCGCCGTGCTCTGCATCGAAGCCCTCGGCCAGTTCCTCGCGAACGAGTACCTCACGGTGAAGCGCGGGCTGCGGCCGGAGTGGTTCCGCGTCGGCCACGCGGAGCTTCCCGGTGCGTCGGACCAGATCATCGGCGAGGTCAATCGCGCCGGCACGTGGTTCACGTACGTGGTGCTCGCGAGCTTCGTCGACATGATCGGCCTCACGCCAGTCCACCGGAAGGAGGTCGTGCACGCGATCGCGGTGGCGTCCCGCAAGGTTGGGCTGGCGGCGATCGAGGTCACCGATCCCGAGGTCGCCGAGCTGTCCCTGCGCTTCTTCAACACCTACCTACGCGCGGCGATGAATCGCACCGCGCCGACATTCGCCTCCGGGATCATGAACGAGTACCGGCGCTTTGCCATCGGAGCGCTCGAATGGCGGCCCGACCTCGCGGTGGAGGCCGCCGATCACCTGCTGCGCTACGGCCGCCATTTCGACGAGGCCGGCATGCCGGCGATATTCGGCGCCGCGGCCGAGGATGTCGCCGACCTCGCAATCGAGGCTCGCGCACGCGATCCGCGCGTCTCGTTTCGCCTCGCCCAGCTCCTGGTCCGCTACCTGCTCGAGCTGGTTCCGAACGCGCGGCCGATCGGGCTCAACGGCCTCTTCAAGGGTGTGGCGAAGCTGACGTGCTGGGCGATGGCGACCGACCAGAAGGATGTGACCCGCGTGCTCGTCGAGGGCATCGCGGCGGCGCCACCGGAATTCGTCGACGCAGCCCTCGGCCGGATGGAATCCATGCAGAACGGCCTGTTCTGGGAGGTCAACGAGCGCGTCATCTCCTTCGACTGGCTGGAGCAGCCGCTGCGCGAGGAGATCCCGAAGCTGCGCGCCTCCCTGCGCCACGGCAGGCGCTCGGGTAACGGGGCGCCGCCGCCTCAGGAGCGCGCGTCGCTGCTCGCCCAGGACCTCGTGCCTCCGGCACCGGTGGGCGCGCCTACCCCGCAGCCGGCTGGTTGATCATCGCGCGCGACGCGACCTCGAAGTAGTCGAGCATCGCCTTCTGAACCGCGGGCGCGAGCCCGAGCGACTCGACCGCCGCGGTCATGTGCCCCAGCCACGCATCGCGCTCCCGCGGCCCGATCGTGAAAGGCTGGTGGCGCAGGCGCAGCCGGGGATGGCCGCGCCGCTCGCTGTACGTAGCGGGGCCGCCCCAGTACTGGATCAGGAAGAGGGTGAGCCGTTCGGTTGCCCCGGACAGGTCCTCCTCCGGATAGAGCGGCCGCAGCACCGGGTCCCCTGCCACGCCCGCGTAGAAGCGCTTCACAAGCTTGCGGAACGCGGGCTCACCTCCGGCCAGCTCATAGACGGTGCGGTTCAGCACGTCTCGAAGATCCTACGGGCGTCCGCGTCAGATCTCGAGCATGCGTGAGGGGATCGCGTTGACCACGCGGGTGTCTCCGACCAGCCGGTCCGGCACGGCCCGGCCGAATGGATGGACGTGGCCGTGGACGTGCACCACAGGATGGAAGCGGTCGACGAGGCGTGTAAAGGCGACGAACCCGCCATGCGCGGGGTCGGCGGAGGGGGCGCCGCCGAACGCCGGCGCGTGGGTCAGCAGGACGTCGAGCTTTCTCCCGTCCTGCACCCGCCGCAGGCTGAGCCTGGCCGCCAGGCGCAGCGCCCGGCGGCTCATCTGCGCCTGCGTGTACTGGTTGGGCCCGGGCTTGTAACGAAGGCTTCCTCCCAGCCCTGCGACTCGCAGCCCCCGGATGACGACCATGCGACCGTCGACGTTCTCGCAACCCGCCGGCCCGACGTCCGGCACCTTGGCGTCGAGCGGCAGCCAGGTCGTGTCTGGCGGCTTGAGGCTCGGGTCGTGATTGCCCGGCACGAAGAGCAGAGGGACGTCGAGGCGGCTCACCAGGAACTCGAGGTAGTCGAAGGGAAGGTCGCCGCACGCCAGCACGAGGTCGGGCCGGAGCGCGGGCAGCCGCTCGCCGTACAGCGACTCGTCGATCTCGTCCGCGACGGCCAGGACGCGGACGGGAGGGGGCGAGATCGCTAACGGACCTTGAACCTGAGCGCCGTCCGTCGCTCGGCGGCGTCGAGGTGGCCCACGGCCCACACATTAAAAGGAATGTCCGCGGAGAAACGCGTTGCGCGGCCTATCATCCCCGCCCGTGGTGAGACTGATCGCGGTATCCTTGGCTGCGGTCGCTCTCGCGTCCGCTTGCTCGAACGGAAAAGCCGCCTTCGCGCTGACCTCGGCCTCGGCCGATGCGAGCCACTGGTGCCCCGGCGGCGTCGAGGACTCGCCGTATGACGTGCACGCCACGGTCGCCGTGCACAACGGCACGCCCACCGCGGTGACGATCAAGGCGGTCTCGGCGCGCATGACTCTCGAGAGCGTCGGGGGGACGTGGCTCGAGAAGGTCGGCGCGGCGAATACGGCGGACGCCACCTTCAGCCCGACCATCGTGAAGGCCGGTACTGACGCCGCGTTGAAGGTGACGTTCCGCAGCTCGTGCACCAGCCCGGCCTACGGCTCGCGAGGCGGGAGCTATGGCGACTACAGGATCGATTTGAAAATCGCGACCTCGACGGGGGCTTTCACCATCGCGACGAGCGGACTCCACCGAATCCTGACGGCGTGACCGACTAGTGGATCGTAACGCTCATTTCTGGAGCGTGGTGTGAAACAATGCCTGCATG
>CAZLJC010000032.1:0-23995 GCA_964559855.1 uncultured Actinomycetes bacterium | reverse complement strand
ACGGCATGCACAAGTACAACAACCAGGACCACTCGATGATGACCGCGCTCCTGGTGGCGCGGAACATCGCGTCCGGCTCAGCGTTCGACCCGTGGAAGGTCAACGCCGACGCCGTCTATCACGAGGACATCAAGGCCGGCGAACGCGACACGGGCGGACGGCTCGTCCCCGAGCGCGTCGCGGCCGCGCGGGCGTAGAAGCCTAGACGTACCTCGGGCGGGCGAAGTTCGCCGCGACGAAGCTCGCCACGGCCAGGACCGCAAACAGGATCGCGTGCTTGTAGTGCGGACCCGCGGTGCCCGATGAGGTGAACGTCGGCAGGATGCCGCCGATCACGTACAGGACCGCGACGATGATGAAAAGTATTCCGAGCACCCCCAGGACAGCCGCCATCGCATTCGATTTCATAGCCCGAAATGTAACAAAGCCAGGCTGGCGGCACCGGCGGCGACGCAGTACCAGCCGTACGGGTCGAGCCGTCCCGAGCGGAAGTAGCGGAGCAGGAAGCGGGCGCTGACATAGGCCGCGATCCCGGCCAGCACGGCGGACACGGCGTACTCGGCCAGCGGCACGCCCGATCCGAACAGCTGCGGCACCTCGAGGACTCCCGCGCCCAGGATCGTGGGCGTCGCGAGCAGGAACGAGAAGCGCGCGGCCTCCTCGTGGCGCAGCCCGGCCATCAGCCCGCCGCCGATCGTGACCCCGGAGCGTGAGATGCCGGGAAGGAAGGCCAGCGCCTGGCACGCGCCCACGATCGCGGCGGCCCGGAACGAAATGCGCTCGGCGGAGGAGAACCGCTCCTCCTGCGCGGGGCGCGACGCGGCCTCGACGCCGGCGCGTCTCTCCGCCCGCCGGCGCAGCAGCTCGAACGCGAGCATCAGCACGCCGTTCGCGATCAGAAAGCCGGCGGCCTCGTACGGGCTCGCGAACAGCGATTTGATCCGGTTCTCCAGGAACACGCCGAGCACCGCGGCGGGGATCGTCCCGGTGAGAAGCAGCATGGCGAGCCGCTCGGAGTCGTTGCGCATCCTGCCGGCGAGGGCCGCGGTGAAGAATCCGCGGATGATCGCCACCCATTCGTTGCGGTACAGCACGAGCAGCGCCGTCGCGGTGCCGAGGTGCAGCAGCACGAGGAAGGGGACGAAGCTCGGGTCCGCCTGGTTGAACCGCCAGCGGAGCAGGCTGGGCACGAGCACGGCGTGGCCCAAAGAGGACACCGGGAACAGCTCGCTCGCGCCCTGGAGCAGGCCCATGAAGAGCGCCTGGGCGAAGGTCACCGCCGGCGCGCGGTCCGGCTAGAGCCCGGCGAGAGCGTCGTCGATCAGCCGGCGAGCGCTCCCGAACTCGCGCCGCACGGCCGCGTCCTCAGCCCCGGCCAGCGCCTCCCCGACCGCGCGAAAGCGGTCCGGGTTGCGCTCGTGGAGCCCCGACCTGACCTGCCCGATCGTCTGCGTGGCGAAGAGCAGGCCGCCTCCCGGGTTGTCGAGGATCGAGCGCGCGATGCCGAGCTGCTCGCGCGCCCAGGCCACGATCTCGTCGCCAGGGTGCGTGTCGAGCTCCTTCGGCCGCAGGACTTCCATCGCGTCCTATTGTCCGGCAAGCGCGTGGAGCGCTTCAGCCGTCAGGCGGTAGACGGTCCAGTCGGAGTTGGGCCGGGCCCCGAGGCGCTCGTAGAACCGGATCGCGTCCTCGTTCCAGTCGAGCACCGCCCATTCGAGCCGCCCGCACCCGCGCTCGACCGCGACGCGCGCCAGCTCGGCCAGCAGCATCCGGCCCACGCCCCGGCCTCGCTGCTCGGGCCGGACGAACAGGTCCTCGAGGTAGATGCCCGGCTGCGCGAGGAAGGTCGAGTAGTTGTGAAAGAACAGCGCGAAACCGGATGGCGCGCCGTCCTCCTCCGCCAGCAGGGCCTCGGCGTAGCGCCGCTCGCCGAAGAGCGTGCGCGTGAGCTTCTCCTCGGTCATCACGACCTGGTCCTCCAGCCGCTCGTAGCGCGCGAGCCCGCGGATCAGGTCCGCGATGACGGGCACGTCGCCCTCCCGCGCAAAGCGGATCGTGCCGCTCATCGCGGGCGGTCCCTGAGGCGGTAGACGAACCGCATGGCGGAATGCGTGTCGGAGAAGCTCGCGATCTTGTTGTCGACCAGCCCCGTGGCGAGGCCGGCCGCCATCACGTCCGTCTCATCGACCTCGGCGCGCCCGCCCTTGGGCCGAACCACCCAGACAGCGCCGTCCGGCTCGATCCAGCGCTTCGCCTGCTCGATCCGGGCCAGGTCCTTCGTCCGCTCGACGGCCACGAAGACCAGATCGCATGCGGCGCGCGGCCTGCCTCGCACCACGCTTGACGTCCGCTGCTCGAGCAGCGCCAGAAACGCCGGATCGTCGAGACCCACCAACGCGACGCGCGAGCCGGGCTTGACGCCGAGCTTGTCCAGCAGCGGCCGGTTCGACAGCAGATCCGGGCTCACGTCTTGCTCCCGCCGGCCTCGCCCGCGCCGCGCACCGCGCCGAACACGATGACCCCGAGCAGCCAGCCCGCGTATCCGCCCGCCACCACCAGCAGGATCAGCGGGATCGGGTTCGCCACACGCGCGGTCAGCACGAGCCCGAAGGCGACGAAGGCGGCCAGCACGATCGCGCCGACCGCGCCACCGGCGATCGCGCCGACCACGACCGGGACGGGATTGCGGTCGTTCAGACCTCGACCACCTGCAGGTCCTTCACGGCGCCGGTGACGGTGCCCGAATAGACGTGGTTGAAGAAGAACCTCGTACCGGGATGGCGCTTGCGCAGGCTGGTCGCCGCCTCAAAGCTCGTGTGGCTGAAGACGTCGCCGGGCCCGGTGGCCTCCACGATCGCGATATCGGCGCCATCCACCAGCCGGTCGAGGGGCGCCGTGGGCTCGCTGTCGCCGGAGTAGGCGATCACCTTGCCGTCCAGGTGGATCCGGTAGCCGTTGCCGCCCATGCTGCCATGGTCCAGCCGCACCGTCTGATAGCGGACGCCGACCGCCTGGCCGGAGGGCTTCGCGGTCACGTACCGGACCTTGAACTGAGGGCGCATCACGCGCTTCCACTCGGGCCCCCAGCTGAGCTCCCAGAGGCGCTCGAGGTACTCCTCGACGCCGGGCGGGCCGACGAAGGTCAGCGGGCGATGGTCCACGAACACGCGGTGCAGCACGAAGGGCGGAAGCCCCAGCGTGTGGTCACCGTGGAAGTGCGTGACGAACACCACCTCGATGGCACCGGGGTCGACGCCGAGCCGGTGCATGTGCGGCAGCAGCGGAGCGCCGCCGTCCAGCAGCACCTTCCCATCGAGCACGACGGCGCCGTTGTAGCGGTCGAGCGAGAACGCCGCGCCGCTCCCGAGGAAGGCGAGCCTTACGCGATGGTCACCGCCGGGTTGAGATAGACGTCCTGGATTGCGTTGAGTAATTCGACCCCCTCCTTCATGGGGCGCTGGAACGACTTGCGGCCGCTGATCAGGCCCATCCCGCCGGCGCGCTTGTTGATCACGGCGGTGCGGACCGCGTCCTTCAGGTCCGCGGCGCCCTTGCTCTCACCACCGGAGTTGATCAGGCCCGAGCGGCCCATGTAGTTGTTGATCACCTGGTAACGGCAGAGGTCGATCGGATGGTCGGAGCTGAGCTTCTGGTACACGATGGGCGAAGTCTTGCCGAAGCCGATTACGTCGAAGCCCCGGTTGGTGTCCGGCAGCTTCTGCTTGATGATGTCGGCCTCGATCGTGACCCCGAGGTGGTTGGCCTGGCCCGTCAGGTCGGCCGCGGTCTCGTAGTTGACGCCATCCTTCTTGAACGCGTTGTTGCGGACGTAGCACCACAGCACCGTCGCCATCCCGAGCTCGTGCGCCTGGTGGAAGGCGACCGCGATCTCCTGAATCTGGCGGTCCGACTCCTCGGACCCGAAGTAGATCGTGGCCCCCACCGCCACCGCGCCCATCTCCCAGGCCTCCTTCACCGTGCCGAAGAGGATCTGGTCGTAGTGGTTGGGGTAGGTCATCAGCTCGTTGTGGTTGAGCTTGCAGATGAACGGGATGCGGTGCGCGTAGCGGCGCGCGACCGACCCGAGCACGCCGAAGGTGGAAGCCACGGCGTTGCATCCGCCCTCGACCGCGAGCTCGACGATCTTGCCGCCGTCGAAGTAGATCGGGTTGGGCGCGAACGACGCCCCGGCGGTGTGCTCGATGCCCTGGTCGACGGGCAGGATCGAGAGGTAGCCCGTGCCGGCCAGGCGACCGTGCTGGAACAGCGTCTCCAGGCTGCGGAGGACCCTGGTCGGCCGGTCGCTGTCCTTCCAGACCCGCTCCACGAAGTCAGGGCCCGGGAGGTGGAGCTGCTCTTTCGGAACGGTCTGGCACTTGTGCTGGAGGAGGTCCCCGGCGTCCCCGCCCAGAACCTCTTCTATCTTCTCTATTGAGCCTTGGGTGACTGTAGCCATCATTGCCTCTTACACATTTGATTAGCGTATTGCGCAGTATCTCGGGGGCCTGTCCGTCACTCTATAGTGCGCCGAGATGACGCAGCGGGCCAGTGACCTTTTGACCGAAGTCGCGGACCGATTGGCGGATGCCGCCCCTCAGAGCGCGACCCTGGCGGCCGAGGCCGTCCGGGCCATCGAGCCCGAGCTGCTGCGGGCCTACAAGGACGGATCGGTGGACGAGCTGGTCGCGATGTCGGTCAGCCTCCATCGCGCCCTGTTCAAGACTGTACGCCCCGATTCGAATCTGCCCTGGGCCGAGTACTACAGCGAGGCCAGGGAGGCGTCGCGCCGCTACGCGGAGAAGGGCGTGCCCCTCGAATCGCTGATGGAGGGGCTCGCGGTGTTCCGGCGCTCGGTGCTCGCCCGCGTGACCGAGGAGCTCGGCGCGAGCCCCTACGCCGACGAGGCGCTGCTGCTCGCCCAGAGCCGGATCGGGGACGTGGTCGAGCACCTGAACTCGAGCTTCATCCGCGGCTACCTCGACTACACCGAGACCAAGCACCGCGCCCGCCAGACCGAGCTGCACGGGCTTTATCACATCGCCAGCGCGCTCGGCCGCTCGCTGGACGTGAGCGAGATCGCCGAGGTCGGGCTGCGCGAGACGCTGAAGGTGCTCGCGCTGCAGGCCGGCGCGGTGTGGATCCGCGAGGGCGCGCGCCTCAAGCTCGCGAAGACGATCGGCATGCAGCCGGGGGAGGAGGAGGAGTTCACCGAATCGGGCCGCTCGGGGCTGATGCGCGTGGTGGAGGTCTCCTCCGGACCGGCCGAGTCCCGCGTCGACCGCATCGCGGGCGAGTGGAGCGCGATCCGCGCCGAGCTGCGGACCAAGGGCGTGCTCCTCGGCGCGATGACCGTGGCCACGCGCCTCCCGCGCACGTTCGAGTCCAGCGACCTCGAGTTCGTCGCCGCCGTGGCCGACCAGATCGCGGTCGCGCTCGACCGCGCGCGGCAGCACACGCGGGAGGCGAGGACCGACTACCTCACCGGCCTGGCGAACCGCCCGGAGTTCGAGCGCGCGATCGACCGCGCGGTCGCGGGCGCCGAGCGCCACAAGCGCCGGCTGGCGCTGATGATGATCGACCTCGACAACCTGAAGGACATCAACGACACGTACGGCCACCACGTCGGGGACGAGGCGATCCGCGTCCTGGCCGCCGAGCTGCAGCGCGCCGTGCGCGCCACCGACACGTGCGGCCGGCTGGGCGGCGACGAGTTCGGTGTGGCGATGCCGGACGCCGACGAGCGCGACGCGCGCGAGGTCGGAATCCGCGTGCGCGAGGCGCTCGATCACCTGAACCGGACGACCAAGCTCCCGGTGCCCGTCGAGTTCAGCATCGGCATCGCCGCGTGGCGCTCGGGGATGGACTGGCAGGCGATGTACATGGCGGCGGACAAGGCGCTTTACGTCGACAAGCGCCGCCGCCACGCGGTGAAGCGGCGCCTGAGCGAGGCGCCGGTGAAAACCCCCGAGCCTGCCTGATCCGGCCGCGCTGAGCGACGCTCCGCCGGCCGGCACAGTCCTGGACGCGGCCTTCTTCGCGCGCGAGACGACCGTCGTGGCGCGCGACCTGCTCGACAAGGTGCTGGTGCGCGAGCTCGACGGGCGCCGCCTGTGGGGGCGGCTGGTCGAGGTCGAGGCATACCTCGGACCGGAGGACCTGGCGGCGCACTCGAAGGGCGGACGGCGCACGGCCCGCACCGAGGTGATGTTCGGGGCGCCCGGCCATGCCTACGTGTACTTCACGTACGGCATGCACTGGTGCCTGAACTTCGTGACGCGCGAGGCCGGCGTTCCGCAGGCCGTGCTCGTGCGCGCGCTGGAGCCCGGTCCGGGTGTCGGCCGCTGCAGCGGACCCGGCCTGGTGACGCGCGCGCTGGGCATCGATCGGGCGCTCAACGGGGCGCCGCTCGTCCCGCCCGACCTCTACGTGGTCGACGATGGCGCGCCCCGCCGTCGCGTCGTGGTCACGCCCCGAATCGGCGTGCAGGGCACCGGCCGCTGGGAGGGCCGGCTGCTGCGCTACCTCGTGGACTCGCCCGCCCTATCGCGGCCAGTCCGGAGGAAACGGCTCCGGACGGTCTAGCTTCTCCCAGTCCGCGCGGACCGGCGCGAACACGTCCACGACGGTGCAGCCCTCCGGGCCCGCGACCGCCTCGTGCGGCACGTTGGAGGGGATGGTGTAGGTCTCGCCGGCGTGCAGCGCCCGCTTCTCGCCGCCGATCGTGAACATGATCGACCCGCGCAGCACCAGGCCCAGCTGCTCATTCTCATGGCGGTGCTCGCGGACCGGCACATCCGGCTCGAGGTCGACGGCCGCCAGGGTGAGCCGGGCGCCGTTGACGACGCGGGCGGTCACGCCGCTCCAGATGGCGTACGGCCGCAGACCGGCGATATCGTGGAACGCGTCGGAGCTACTCAACGGCGCGGTCGATGATCGTCGCGGTGCCGAGGCCGCCGCCGCAGCACATCGTCTCCAGCCCGTAGCGCAGGTCGCGCCGCTCTAGCTCGTGCAGCAGCCGCGTCATCAGGATCGCGCCCGACGCGCCCAGCGGATGACCCATCGCGATCGCGCCGCCGTTCACGTTGGTCTTCCCCAGGTCCGCACCGGTCTCCTTCTGCCACGCCAGAACGACCGAGGCGAAGGCCTCGTTGACCTCGAAGAGGTCGATGTCCGCGAGCTCGAGGCCGGCGCGCTTGAGCACGGCGGCCGTGCCGGGGATGGGGCCTTCGAGCATCAGCACCGGGTCGGTGCCGACCACGGCCTGCGCCCGGATGCGCGCGCGGGGCTCGAGCCCGAGCTCGCGGACCTTCTCGAGCGACATCAGCAGCACCGCCGCGGCGCCGTCTGAGATCTGGCTGGCGTTGCCGGCCGTGATGCTGTGCTCAGGATTGAACGCGGGCTGGAGCGCGGCGGTCGCCTCGTAGCTCGCGTTGGCCCGGATGCCCTCGTCCCGGGAGAAGATCTCCGGCTTGCCGTTGGAGATGTCGACGGGCATGATCTGCGCCTTGAAGCCGCCCTGCTCGGTGGCCTCGGCGGCGCGGCGGTGGCTCTCCACGCTGAACTCGTCCATGGCCTTGCGGGTGATGCCGTACTTGCGCGCCATCAGCTCGGCCGAGATGCCCTGCGGCACGAGGTCGTACTGCTCCATCAGCTCGGGCGGGAACGGCGTGCCGGGCGAGATCGCGTTGGCGCCCATGGGCACGCGGGTCATCGACTCGACGCCGCCGGCGATGGTGATATCGCAGACGCCGGCCTGGATCAGGTTGGCCGCGAAGTGCAGCGCCTGCTGGCTCGACCCGCACTGCCGGTCGACCGTGGTCGCCGGAGTCGTGACCGGGAAGCCGGCGGTGAGCCACGCGTTGCGTCCCACGTTGAGCCCCTGCTCGCCGGCCTGCGTCACGCAGCCGAACACGACGTCCTCGACCTGGCCCGGCTCGATGCCCGCGCGCGACACGACCTCCTTGAGGACGAGCGAGCCGAGAACCACCGGATGGACGTCCTTGAGCTTGCCGTTGCGGCGCCCGATGGGAGTGCGGACGGCCTCGACGATGACTACTTCGCGCATCTGCGACGCACCTCCACTAACGACTCGGACGAGCCCTCGTCAAGCCACCAACTTTTGCCTGGCGATGAGATTTTTTTGAATGTTGACGCGTCCATAGGCTCCTGTTAACTTTCGCGTCGCCCCAAGCGGCTGAGTACGGTAAACCTGAGGATACCGAACGTCGAGTAGGTGGAAGGTCCGGGGAAACCCGGGATGGAAACCGAAAAACGCATAGGGGACTTCAGGGTAAACAGGAAGGTCTCTTGGGGCATTACTTTTCCCCAAAAGCTCCACATCGGGCGCTCAACTCGAAAACCCCGCTTTTGACGCCTCGATGCACGCTTTGTCCACAGCCTCCGGGTCGAACTTCACACCTCGGCGCCGCAGCCTTTCCACACCCCGCGCGAGGCGCGTGACCGGGTCCTCGTCCTCGTAGCGGAGCCAGCGGTAAGCGTCCGGCGCCGTCCATCTCCGGCCTCGGCTCTCGGCCGCCTCGCGATGCGCGGCGACCACGATCCGCTCGACCGCTTCCAGGAGCCCGCTCTCCACCAGCGCAGCGAAGTCGCGGCGCCGCATCCAGGCCAGCAGCGCCGCCAGGCGCCGGCCCGGGTCAGCCTGCGTCGGGCTCGACTCTGGGGATATCGTAGACGTGCGAGCGCAGCGTGCAGATGAACGGAAGGTTGCGGTAGAGCTCGCGGTAGTCCAGCCCGTAGCCGACGACATAGTCGTTGGGGATCTGGAAGCCGACGTAGCGCAGCGGCACCCTGACCAGGCGGCGCAGCGGGCGGTCGAGCAGCGTCACCACCTCGAGCGACGCGGGCCCCCGGGCGCGCAGGCCGCTCAGCACGTAGTCGAGCGTGAGCCCCGTGTTGACGATGTCCTCGACGAGCAGGACGTGGCGGCCCTGTACCGGGTAGTCGAGGTCGCGCACGATGCGGACCCGGTCGCGCGGCTCGGCGCCGGAGTAGCGGTGCAGGTCAAGGTAGTCGATGACGAACGGCACCTTCACCTGGCGCGCGAGGTCGGCGAGGAAGAAGGTGATGCCCTTCAGCACACCGACCAGCACGAGCGTCTGCCCCCGATAGTCGCGCGAGATCTTGCGTCCGAGCGCGCGGATCCGCGTCTCCAGCTCGACCGGCGAGATCAGGATCTCCCCGAGGTCCTCCTTGCGCAGGTCCTGCGCCTCGAGCGCGCGGTAGCCGGCCTTGACGAGCAGCTGCTGGTAGTCCTTGCGGTAGAGGAGCCGGACGTTGAGCTCGGGATACAGCTCGCGCAGCAGCCGCACCTTGCGATTCTTCGGCGTCACGAGCGACTGCTTCATCGTCGTCAGCTCGATGTAGAGGTCGTGCTCCGGGAGGTAGAAGTCGGGCGTGAACATCTCCGACACTCGCGTTTCCTCCCATGCGATGGGAAAGGACACGGGCTCGTACACCCAGCGGATGCGGTAGTAGTCGAGGAAGCGGGCGAACTCCTGCTCGGAGGGATGGGCGAACTCGACGCGCGAATGCGCGGGCCCCGAACGTCTGACCAGGCGCGAACGCTGCCTGACCGGGCGGCGCCATTTCTGGGGGACGGAAGTCTGGGTTGACGACGCCAAAGAGTCGCCGCTGATTGTAACCTCGGCTTCAGGGGGAGATTCAGTGGGCTCACCGGCGCAGAGGATGGTCGCCGAGCAGCTGCGCCCGCACGGCGTCACGGACGAGCGCGTGCTCGAGGCGATGGCGTCGATCCCCCGCGAGGAGTTCCTGCCCCAGTGGGCGCGCCGCCATGCGTATGAAGACCGCGCCCTCGCGATCGAATGCGGGCAGACCATCTCGCAGCCGCTGGTCGTGGCCCTGATGACGCAGGCGGCGGCCCCGGCGGAGGACGACGTCGCGCTCGAGGTCGGCGCCGGGTCGGGCTACCAGGCGGCGGTGCTGAGCCGGCTGTGCCGGAGGGTCATCACGATCGAGCGCGAGCCGGCGCTGGCGCAGCAGGCGTCCGAGACGCTGAGGCGCCTGGGTTTCGGCAACGTCGAGGTGGCGGTCGGCGACGGCAGCCGCGGCTGGCCGTTCGAAGCGCCCTACAACGTGATCCTCGTCGCGGCGGCGGCGGACGAGGTGCCGCAGCCGCTGCTCGACGAGCTCGCGGAGGGCGGCCGCATGGTGATCCCCGCCGTCACCGCGCCCGACCAGCCCCAGGACCTCCGCCTGTACCGCCGGCACGCCGGCGACGTGATGTACCGCTCGCTCTTCCCGGTGGTGTTCGTCCCCTTACGGACTGGGTGAGGCGGAAGGTGACGCCCTGGGCGTGGGCGACGCGCCCGGCGTCGCCGTCGCGCCGGTCAGCGCCTGCAGCTGCTGCAGCACCTGGCCCAGCGCCTGGATCTCGGTCCCGAACGTCGTGAAGTCGCCGCGCGCCGCCGCGGCCTGCGCGTTCTTGTAGTGCTGGTTGGCCTGCGTCACCAGGCCCTGGATCTGCGCGACCTGCGCCGCGGTGAAGATGGACGGAGGTGGCTGGCCGCTCGTCGGGGGCGGCGCGTTCCCGACCAGCTGCTTGATCGCCTGGTCGAGCGTGTCGGCGTACGCCACCTGCTGCTGGTCCACCAGGATCACCTTCTTCAGCTCGGGCAGCGTCGACGAGGTGATGGCGCTGAGGTAGATCGGCTCGAAGTAGAGGAACGAGTTGCCGATCGGCACGACCAGCAGGTTGCCCTGCAGCACCTCGGAGCCGGTGCTGTGGAACAGCGTGAAGTCCTGTGAGATCACGGGGTCCTGGTTGATCCGGTTGGCCACCTGCTGCGGGCCGAAGATCGCCTTGTCCTTGGGCAGCACATAGGCCACGTACTCGCCGTAATGGCTGCCGTCCATCCGCGCCGCCATCCACGACACCATGTTGTTCTTGCCCCGCGGAGTGAACGGCATGATCAGCAGGAACTCGGCGCTCTGCTCGCCCGGCAGCCGGAACAGGACGTAGTACGGCTGGACCGGGGTCGGCGCGCTGCTGGGTGAGCTCTGCGCGGTCGGGATGTCCCACACGTCCTCGCGGGAGAAGAAGACCTTGGGGTCGGTGATGTGATACGTCGCGTAGACCTGGACCTGCGTGTCGAACATGTCGACCGGGACTCGCAGGTGAGCGCGAATCCCCTCGGGCATCGCGTCGAGCGGCTTGAACAGCGACGGGAACGTCGCCTCGTACGCCTTGATCAGCGGGTCCTTCGGTTCGACCACGTAAAAGCTCGCCGTGCCGTCGTACGCGTCGACGACCACCTTCACGGAGTTGCGGATGTAGTTGATGTCGTTGGTCTGGAACGTCTCGGTCTGCGCGTACGGGTACGTGCTGCCTGTCGTGTAGGCGTCGAGAACCCAGTAGATCTTGCCGCCGACCAGGACCACGTACGGGTCGCCGTCGAAGTTGAGGAAGGGAGCGATCTCGGAGGCGCGATCGCGAATGCCGCGCAGGTAGAGCAGTTGCGTGCGGTCGGTGATCTGGCCTGAGACGAGAAGGTTGAAGTCGCCGAGGCGGAGCGACCACAGCGCTTTGTTGGCCCCGGTCATGGGCACGCCGTGCGTGCCGGTGTAGTTGGTGAACACGTCCGTCGAGCCCTGCGGGTAGTCGAACTCACGCGTGTTCGACGGGGCGAGGGCGTAGTCCGGGGTGGACTCGCCGAAGTAGATGGCGGGCTGCATGACCGGCAGCGACCCGCTCGGCGGGATGTTGCCGACGACGTAGTCCGGCAGCCCTTCGCCGACGACCGCGTTGACCGGGCTCGCCGCCACTCCGTATCCGTGCGTGTAGACCAGGTGCTGGTTGACCCAGTTCTGCGCCGACGGGGGAAGCTTGGTGAAGTCGAACTCCCGGGCGCTGATCTCGAGCTGCTGCGCCTGGCCGTTGACCGGATAGCGATCCAGGTCGATATCGTTGAAGCTGTAGTACGTCCGGATCGTCTGCTGCTGGTCGTACGTTTGCTTCAGCGGGCCGTAGTCCCACAGCCGGAGGTTGTTGACGGTCACCTGATCGTTCTGCACGTCCTGCGCGGTCAGCGCCTGGTCGCCGGAGAAGTTGCTCACCGTGACGTTCGACAGCCCGTACGCCGCGCGTGTGCCGGCGATCTCGCGCGCGATGTAAGGCAGCTCATACGTCTGCGCGTTCGGGGTCACGAAGAAGCTCTGCACGATCCCGGGATACAGCTGTCCGATGATGCCCAGGGCGATCCAGATCACGACCGACGCGATCGGCACGAGCAGGCGGCGCAGCCAGGCGTTCGCCACGAGCAGGCCCGCGAGCACGATCCCGGCGCCGGCCTGGAACGTGTAGAGAGGAAGCCGGGCGTTGACGTCCGCATACGCCGCGCCGGTCACGACGCTGCTGTTGTGCGCGAAGAGCAGGTCGTAGCGCCCGAGCCACGCCGAAGCCGCGAGCGTGACGGCCAGCGCCGCGAGCAGGACGCTGATGTGCGCGAGCGCGCTCGGCGTCAGGCGGAAGTCGAAGCTGTCACCGCGCCACGAGTACAGCGCGCCGATCAGCAGCAGGGTCATGAAGTCGAGCCCCAGCGCCCAGTTGGCGATCGTGTGCAGGAAGGGAAGGGTGAGCAGGTAGAACGCCACGTCCTGACCGAGCACGGGATCCGTCACGCCGGTCGCCGAGTAGTGCGTGAACAGCGCGTACGCCTGCCATTGCGAGCCGGCGCCGCCCGAGAGCAGCAGCGCGATCACGCCGCTCGAGACCAGCGCGACCACCGCCGTGCCGCTGCGAATGCTGGAGCGCCTGATGCCGACGGCGCGCAGCCCCGGACCGCTGCGCACCCGCAGCGCGATCACCACGTTGACCGCGAGGTACGCGAAGGCGAGCAGCAGGCTGATCCCGAACAGCAGCGCCTGCAGCCCCACGCGCGTCGTGAAGACGTCGGTGTAGCCGAGCCCGCCGTACCACTGCAGCTGCGTGAAGAACCAGATCACCGGGCTCGCGAAGATGAAGATCAGGAGCGCGAGGGCGAAGAACGCGACGCCCGTCCAGAACCGCCGCGGGATCTGCGGCATGCGGATCTCCGGCCTCTGGCCTTCGAACGGGTTGCCACGTTCGAACGGGTCGAAGGGCCGGTACCGGCGGGACATGTTTCAAGCAGAGATTAGACGGAACGGCTCACAAGATCTGTGGGCGACTTCGGCGCGTATTGCGCCGAGCGCGCGCAATTCGCGCGGGTTTTGGCTCGTCTGGCGCAAAACGCGTTGAATTGAGGGCGGTGCCGGCGGGAGATCAGACGGTCGCCAGGGCGCTGTCGTCCGCGCTGAAATCGTCGCTCGCGGCGGGTGGATGGTCGAGGTGCCAGCGCACCGTCGCCTGAAGCGTTGCGAACGGGTCGGACGTCCGCCAGCCGAGGAGGCGTCTCGCCTTGTGCCCGCTCGTCGCGATGTGCTGCGCCACGTCGCCCGTCTCCGACAGGTCGGAGGGAAGCCGGTCGCCGGCGACGCGCACGAGCTCAGCGTCGGACCCGGCCGCGTCGAGGATCATGCGCGCCCACATGCGCATGGAGTAGGTGCGGTCCTCGCAGATGTTCAGCACCTCGCCGGCAGACGCGGGCGTTTCGAGGCAGAGCCGGGCCGCGACACCGACGTCGCGCACGTACACGCGGCAGCCCAGCCAGCCACCGGAGCCGAATGGGATCCTCTTCCGGCCCGCGCGCACGCGCCGGAGGATGAGCTCTTCGCGCCGCTGATAGTCGTGCTCGCCGTAGACCATCGGCAGGCGCAGCACGGTCGCTCGCGCCGCCGCGTACGCCTCCTCGACGTCGAGCTTGTCGTAGTCGTCGAAGCCGGGCATCTTGCCGCGATAGGGATAGCGCTCGGTCCGCACCGGCGACTCCTCGTCGAGCGGCACCGGGTCGGTCTCGCGCCCGTCGTTCAGGGCGCCGAACGCGCGGTACACGTCGACGCTGGAGACCACGATCCAGCGGCCGGCCCCGGGGAACGCGTCAAGCGCGGTCTCGGCGTCGCGCCGCGTCAGGGCGCGGCAGTCGATCACCGCCTCGGGGCCGAAGCTGGCGATCTCCGAGCGGTGCGCCGCCAGGTCCGCGCGGTCGCAGTGCAGGTGCTCAGCCGGGGGCAGGTCGGGAGGCTCGAGCACTCCGCGATGCACGAGCAGGAGCTGGTGGCCGGACGCGGCGAGGTCCTCGACGATGGCACGGCCGATGAACCGCGTGCCGCCGAGGATCGCGACTTTCAGGCGGCCGCCCTCACACCGGCTCCGCGACGGCTGCGACGTTGGGGTTGCGGTCGACGATCAGGTCGATCAGGCCCCAGTCCTTCGCCTGCTCCGGCGTCATGAAGAAGTCGCGCTCCATCGCGCGCTCCACGTCCTCCAGCTCACGCCCGCAGTGCTTGGCGTAGAGCCGCGCCAGCTGCTCGCGCTGGCGGAGGATCTCCTGCGCGTGGATCTGGATATCGGAGGCCTGGCCCTGGATGCCCTGGGTGAACGGCTGGTGGATGAGGATCTGGGCGTGCGGCAGGGACATGCGCGCGCCCTTGGCGCCGCCCGCGAGCAGGATCGACGCGCCGCTCGCCGCCAGGCCCGTGCACAGCGTGGACACCTTCGGGCCGACGTACTGCATCGCGTCGTAGATGGAAAGCGAGGCGGTGAGCGAGCCGCCCGGGCTGTTGATGTAGATCTGGATATCGCGCTCCGGCATCTCGCTCTCCAGGAACAGCAGCTGGGCCGTGACGATGCCGGCCATATCGTCGTCGATGGGGCCGCGGACGAAGATGATGCCGTCCTTCAGGAGGCGCGAGTAGATGTCGAACGCGCGCTCTCCGCGTCCGTCGTTGCTGAGCACGGTCGGGATCAGGTGCATCTCTTCTATCTCCTTGGGAAGAAGCCGATCGGGTCTTTGCGCCTGGGGGGCGGGTTGCCCATGGCGAGGTAGGCGCTGAAGTCGGCCACGCTGCGCAGCGCTTCGAGGGGCAGCGAGGCGGTGGCGAGGCGAAGCTTCACCGGCGGGTCCTCCGGCCAGGAGCGCTGCTCGGGGTCGGCGCCGAGCAGGCGGGCGACGTCGGCGTAGATCTCCCCGGGGCGCGCGCCGAGCGCGTGCCCGACGGCCACCAGGCGCTCGGTCGAGATGTCCTTGCGGCCGCGCTCGACCTCGGAGAGGTGCGCGGGCGAAAGGCCGGCCTCCTCGGCGATCTCGGTCAGCGTGCGGCGGGCCGCCTCGCGCCGGCCCCGGAGAACGGCGCCGACCGCCCGGCGGACGTCGAAAGCGGTTTCGCTCATAGCGAAAGGCATTTGTTCAAGGCAAATATACCGCGCTGGGGGCGGCAATCGCGTCGGGGAAGCCGGCCTCGCTCCGAAAGGAGGTCAGTCCTTCAGGTTGGCGGGATCCAGGAGGTCCTGGCGGTCGCGCTCGATCCGCCGGCGGGAGCGCATGATCTCGATCAGCTTCTTGCGGCCCTTGGGTGGCCCGATCATGATCGCCCCCACCAGCCGGTCGTCCTTGAAGAACAGCTTGCGGTAGAACTTCTCGTCGAAGCTGAACGTCCGGACCGACTCGAGGTCGGGCTGCACGTCGGGCGTCACGCCCGCGACGGCTAGCGTCGAGCCGAACATGGTCGTGGTGTACGTCGGCACGTCGAAGAAGTCCTCGTCCGCGCCGGCCATGTTGCGCGCCGCGACCCGGCCGTGCGCCTCGGCGTTGTCCCACGTCCCCATCTGGTTGTGCCGCTCGACCATCAGGTCGTGGAAGACGGCGACGTCGCCCGCGGCATAGACGTCGGGCGCGGACGTGCGCAGCTTCGAGTCGGTGACGATGCCCTTCCGGAGCTCGACGCCAGTGCCGGCCAGGGGCTCGGTGTAGTAGTCGAGGCCGACCCCGTACGTCAGCAGGTCGAACTCGACCTTGCGGCCGCCGACGGTCTCGGCGAGGTAGCGGCCGTTGCTCCGGGTGAACTTCTGGACCTCGTCGTTGATGATGAACTCCACGCCCTGGGCCTCGCCCATCTGGCGGCAGAGCGCGCCTCCCTCCTCGTCGAGCACGTAGCGCAGGAACCAAGGCCCGCGCATGATCCATGTGACCTTCGCCTTGTGGCGGAAGCTGACCCCTTCCGCGAGCTCGTAGCCGATGAAGCTGCCGCCCATGATGAGCACGCGCTCTGCCGCGTCGGCCTTCTCGATGATCGCGTCGGTGTCGTCGAGCGTCTGAAAGCTGAGGCAGTCCTGCACCGCGTCGGAGCCGGGCCAGGGCGGCGGCTTGGGCCGGCCGCCGGTGGCGACCAGCAGGGCGTCGTACGCAAAATCCTGCCCGCGGTTCGTGCGCACGACCTTGCGCCGGCTGTCGATCTCGGTGGCCCAGGTCTCGAAGTGGATCTCCAGGTTCTGCCTGGTGTAGTCCTCGGCCGACCGCATGAAGACCTTCTCGCGCCGGACCTGGCCGCGCAGGTAGCGCGGCAGCGCGACGCGGTTGTACAGCGGGTGGCGCTCGGCCGCGATCATCACGATCGACGCGTCGGCGTCCGCCTTGCGCAGCTCTTCGGCCGCCGTCTGCCCGGCGATGCCGTTGCCGAGGACGACGTAGCGGCGGGTCATCGCGACCGGCCTCGCCCGTCGCCCGTGGGAGCGCCGGCCACGCTAGAGGGCCAGGGCGTAGACGAACGCGCTGGCCTCGGCATCCGCAGAATCGTATCCGCTCGCGCTCAGGTCATCCTCGGCGGGGTGGCCGGGCGGCAGCAGCACCGTCACGTGGTCGATGCCGTCCGCGTCGGCCTCGAAGCGCAGCGCCATCAGCAGGTCGCGCAGCGCGCCGCCGGACCCGGCGAGCAGCCCCACGGCCAGGCTCTGGCCCCACGGCTCGAGCAGGCCCGCGACCGCGCGCCCGGACACGCCGACGCGCACCAGGCCCGCGTTCGCCAGGCGCTCCATCTCGTCCGCGCCGAGGTCGCGCGCGCCGTTCAGGTCGGGCATCACGCCGCCATACAGCGCGATCCCCGGGCTCGTGGCGACGAAGGGCCACAGCCGGCGGGCCTCTGTCGCGTCCGGGATGCGCGCGGGCTCGCCGCCCTCCACGCGCCTGCCGCGCCACCGCCGCACGCCGACCAGCCGGCGGAAGCCGGCGCTCTCGAACAGCTCGATCGGGGCCCGCTCGCGAGTGGCCAGACGCAGCTCACGGAAGCCCTGCTCCCGCGCCTCCTCGATCGCGGAGGTGAGCATGGCGCGGGCGATGCCCTGCCGGCGGTGCGTGCTCGCGACGCGCAGGCCTTCGTACCAGACCAGGCCGGGCCCATACGGCCGCACACGCTGCAGCCCGACCACGACCCCGTCGAGCTCCGCGCCCTGGAACGCGGACCCGGCGTCGGAAACCCAGTCGTCGAACACCAGCGGGATGTAGTCGTGCCCGTCCCAGATATCGCGCGTGAGCTCGAGCGCCCGCTCGCGATCGGCTGGCCTCAACGGCCTGATGGTCAGTCCCTCGACGGTTGCCAATGCGCGACTCCGGAAAGGGTGTGGCCGCCATCGAAGACCAGCTCGTCGCCGTCGGGGCGGAGGATCTCCTCCAGGATGCGCCAGGCGGCGGCTTCGTCCCAGCCGTCGCCGGCGACCTGCCGGCAGTCCTCGAGCGCCTCCTCCATGCTCGTGTAGCGGTTGACCATCGGATAGCGGACGTAGCGGACGTCCGGCGCCATGCCCATCTGCACCAGCAGCATGAAGAGCTCGCTGAAACGCGGCAGCCGCGCGCCTTGTTCGCCAACCAGTCGCGTGCGGAGCACCGCGCCGGGATGCGGCAGATCGGACTCGCGCATCATCACGAAGACGCGCTCGCGCGCGGCGTCGTTCATCTTGCGCAGGAAGGGCACCGGGTCGGCGATGCCGTACATCACGTGGCAGCAGATCACGAGGTCGGCCGGCGCCACCTCCGCGTCCTCCCACGTGCTGGCGATCACGGTCATGTTGTCGCGCGCGGCGATTTGCGCTCGCATGCCCTCCGACGGCTCGACCGCCGTGACCCATTCGAGGCGCTCGGCGAGCGGGGTGGCGTGCCGGCCCGTCCCCGCGCCGACGTCGATCAGGGTCTTGCGGGGGGAGAGGTACGGCTCGACGACTTGGAGGAACTCGTCCGCCCGCGACCGCGTCGACCGGGCGAAGGTGGGCGCGCGGCGGTCCCAGTAGTGCGGGTCGTGATGGCCGGCGGCGAGCGTGGCGCGGTCCTCCACGACGGCCTTCCACCGCGCCTCCCAGTCGATCTCGCCCTCTCTCACGCGCATGCCATTACGAGCCTAGATCGGAATTCCGCGTCGCCGGATTGCTGGCGGTTTTTAACAGAGTGGGGACGAACTGGGGACAAGGGCGGGCAGGGGGCCATACATGGTGGCCGCCGCCCCGCCGGACACAATATGGCGGCGACGGATTGGGGATACAGTAACCGCGTGGGCCCCGTTCCAGAGTTCACGGAGGCGGAGCGCGCCCTGCTGCGGCGGTACTTCACCAACCTGGACCGGCCGGTGTTCGCGCTGCGCAACCTGCCGGAGGTGGTCAAGGGCGCCCTGTTCTCCCGCTACTCGCGCACCGAGAAGAGCCTGCGCCGCGTCCTCCTCGACGAGTTTGTCAACGACCCCGCCTCGGGCTTCGACCGGCTGGCGGGGGCCGCCCCTGGCGAGGACGATATGGTGGCGGTGCGCCGCGCCGAGGAGTTCTACGAGCGCGTGCTCGTCGGGTACGGCGACGACTCGGTGGCCGAGCTCGCCGGGGCGCACGTCGCGGTCGAGCACGTGTCGACTCTGGCGGCCAAGGCCCTGGAGGACAGCCGGATCGGCATCTCGCCGCTCGAGAAGTCGACCCGGTACGTGCGCTTCGACCGGCCGGGACCGGACGGGCGCCCTCTCTACCACCGCGGACCGGAGCTGGCGCACCCGGCGTACGAGCCGGCGGCCGAGGCGCTGTTCCAGGCCTACAGCGCCCTGGTGGAGCCGGTCACGCAGGCCGTCCGCGAGCGCTTTCCCCAGGAGGAGGGCGAGACGGACCGGGCGTGGAAGGCCGCGACCCGGGCCAAGGCGCTGGACCTGCTGCGCGGCCTGCTGCCGGCCGGCACGCTGACCAACCTCGGCCTCTTCGGCAACGGCCGGGCGTTCGAGTACCTGATCACCAAGCTCTCGGCCAACGAGCTGCCGGAGTGCGCCGGCCTGGCGCGCAGCCTGCACGAGGAGCTGACGCTGGTCATCCCGTCCTTCGTCCGCCGGGCGCTCGACCCGAGGTACGGGGCGCCCGCGGCCGAGCGGATGTCCGGCATCCGGCGCAGGCTGCAGGACCTCGTCCCCCGGGCCGCGGCCGAGACGGCGGGCGCCGGGCCGGAGGTGAGGCTGGTCGACTTCGATCCGGACGCGGAGCGCAAGGTGGTCGAGGCGGCGCTATTCCCGTACGCGCCGGGGCCGCTCGGCGCGGCGCATGTCGACGCCGACCAGGTGCTCGAGGGGATGCTGAGCGATCGCTCCAACCGCCGCCAGCGGCCGCCGCGCGCGCTCGAGCACGCGGAGTACACGTTCGAGGTCGTCGCCAACTTCGCCGCCTACCGGGACCTGCACCGGCACCGGATGCTGACGCAGGAGCGCCAGCGGCTCGGCACGTCGCTGGGCTACGACCTGCCGCCGGGGCTGGTCGAGCTCGGCGTGGCCGGGCGGTTCGAGCACGCGATCGAGCAGGCCGCCGCGGCGCACCGCGAGCTGGAGCGCGATCTCGGCCCGGCGCTCGCGCAGTACGTGGTGCCGCTGGCCTTCCGGGTCCGCTGGTACGTCAGGGCGAACCTGCGCGAGGTCTATCACCTGTGCGAGCTCCGCACCACCCCCCAGGGCCATCCCGACTACCGCTGGATCGCCCAGGAGATGTTCCGCCGCGTCGCCGAGGTCCACCCCCGGCTGGCGCGCCACGCCCGGTTCGTCGACCTGGGCGAGCGCGACGAGCTGGAGCGCCGCGCCGCCGAGCGCCGGATGGACGAGAAACTCGACGCCATCGACCGGCACGTGCGCTAGCATCAGCGCCACGCGATGGAGAGTGTGGACAGGATCGATTTGATCTCGCGCGGGCAGGAAAGGCGCAGCGGCACGGAGCGCCGATCGGGCATCGACCGGCGGATCGGAGAGCGTCGGGCGCCGGAGCGCGCCGCCGCCAACCGCCGGGTGAGCTACCCGTTCGACCGGCGCATCGCCGAGCGCCGCTTCCTCGACCGCCGGTCCGATTGGCCGGAAGCCCAGGCGTACTAAGCACCGCCACCGGGACCAGTTGGCCCGCCCCGCGCTGATCGTGCACGGGGGCGCCGGCGCGGTCCCCGAGCCGGAGCGAGCCGGGCGCCAGGCCGCCGTCGAGCGGGCGCGCGACGCCGGCTGGGCGGAGATCTCCAGCGGCGCGCTCCACGCCGCCCTGGCCGCCGTCCGGCACATGGAGGACGAGCCGCTGCTCAACGCCGGGATCGGGGCCTGCCTGAACGCCGACGGCGAGGTGGAGCTCGACGCCGGGGTGATGGAGGGCGCCGAGCTGGGCGCCGGCTGCGTGGCCTGCGTCCGCGACGTGCGCCACCCGATCGACCTCGCGCACGCGGTGATGGTCGACGGGCGACACGTGCTGCTCGCCGCCGCCGGCGCGTCGCGGTTCGCCCGGGAGCACGGCCTCGAGATGGCGGACCCGGCCATCTTCGTCACGGACCGCAAGCGGCAGGCGCTGATCGAGGGCGCCGACACCGTCGGGGCCGTGGCGCGGGACGAGAGCGGCCACATCGTGGTCGCCGTGTCCACCGGCGGCATCACCGGCAAGCTGCCGGGGCGCATCGGCGACTCGCCGATCCCCGGCGCCGGGATCTACGCCGACGACCGCTTCGGGGGCGTTTGCGGCACCGGCCGCGGCGAGGCCTTCATCCGCCTCGGCCTGGCCCGGCTGATGGTGGTCGAGCTGCAGCACGGCATGGACGCCGCGGCGGTGGCGGAGGGCGCGGTCGAGCACCTGAGCCGCAGGCTCCAGGCGCCGGGTGGCGTGATCGTCATGCCGGCGAAGGGCAGTCCGTGCGCGGCGTTCAACACCGCGGCGATGCCCTGGGCCGTCGCGGGCGCGGAGTGACGGCCGACTCCGGGAACGCGGGCGAGCTGGTCGCGCTGGCCCTGAAAAGGGCGGGCGTGAGCCACCTCTTCACCCTCAACGGCGGGCACATCTGGCCCGTCCTCACCGGCGCCGAGGAGCACGGCATCCGCATCGTCGACGTGCGCCACGAGCAGTCGGCCGCGTTCGCCGCCGAAGGCTGGGCCAAGGTCACGCGAGAGTGCGGCGTCGCGGCGGTCACCGCCGGGCCGGGCGTGACCAACTCCATCTCGGCGCTGGCGCAGGCCCAGGCCAACGACTCCCCGGTGCTCCTGGTCGGCGGGCGCGCGCCCGCGGTGCGGTGGGGCATGGGCTCGCTCCAGGAGATGGACCACGTCGAGCTGACGCGCACGCTGACCAAGCTGTCGGTGACGGTGGAGTCGGCCGGCGACGCGTACCGCACGGCGGGGGAAGGCGTGCGGCTGGCGCTGAGCCGGCGCACCGGACCGGTGTTCATGGACGTTCCGATCGACGTCTTCTTCAGCACCGCCGACCTGCCGGAGGCGACCGAGCACCTCACGGTCGACCCCGGCCCGCCGCCCGAGCCGGCCGCGGTCGACCACGTGGCGCGGCTGGTCCGCGAGGCCGCGCGCCCGGTCGTGCTCGCCGGCGGCGGCGCGTGGTGGGCGCACGCCGAGGAGGAGCTCCGCTCGCTGGTCGAAGGCGCCGGCCTGCCCCTGGTCGTGAACGGGATGGCGCGTGGCATGCTGCCGAAGGGGCACCCGCTGAACCTGTCGCGCGCGCGCCGCGTGGCGCTGGGCGAGGCCGACCTGATCGTGCTGGTGGGGGCGCCGCTGGACTTCCGGCTCAACTTCGGGCAGCCGCCGGCGCTGGCCGAGGCGGCGCGGCTGGTCTACGTGGACGTCGACGGGCGCGGCAAGCACCGCCCGTCGGAGGCCTCGCTCCTGGGCGACGTGCGGGCGGCCCTTGGAGCTCTGGCCGCGGCGACGCGCGGCGAGCCCGGCCGGGAGCCGTGGCTCGAGGCGCTGCGCGCGGAGGACCTCAGGGCGCGCGAGGCGGGCGCGGCGCTGACACGCTCGGATTCCGCGCCGGTGCATCCGGCGCGCCTGATCGCGGAGGTCGACGCGTTCCTCGCCGAGGACGCCATCGTGGTCGGCGACGGGGGCGACCTGGTGTCGTTCGCCGGCCGCCTGATCGAGCGCCCACGGCCTGGCCTGTGGATCGACCCCGGACCGTTCGGCTGCCTCGGCTCGGGGCCCGGCTACGCGATGGCGGCCAAGCTGGCCCGGCCCCAGGCGCAGGTCGTGCTCCTCTCGGGAGACGGCGCCTTCGGCTTCTCGGCCCTGGAGTTCGACACGATGGTGCGGCACCGCATCCCGGTCGTCTGCGTGGTGGGCAACAACGGGATCTGGGGCCTGGAGAAGCACCCCATGCTGAGGCTGCTGGGGGCCAGCATCGCGGCCGACCTGGGACCGGCGACGCGCTACGACCGGGTGGTCGAGGCGCTGGGCGGCCACGGCGAGCTCGTCGAGCGGCCGGAGCAGATCCGCCCGGCCCTGGAGCGGGCCTTCGCCTCGGGATTGCCCTCCTGCATCAACGTTAGGTGTGACCCGGGGGCGGAATATCCGCGATCATCCGTGTTGATGTGAGCACGCAGGTCAAGCCGGTCATCGAAGCGGACGAATGGCGCACCGCGCAGGCGCAGTTCGACGAGGCGGCGGAGATCATCCAGCTGGAGCCGTGGCTGCGCGAGGTGCTGCGTGAGGTCCAGCGCGAGTTCGCCTGCCACTTCCCGGTGAAGCTCGACAGCGGCGCGACCCGGATCTTCACCGGCTACCGCGTGCAGCACAATATCAACCGGGGCCCCGCCAAGGGCGGCATCCGGTACCACCCTGACGTGTCGCTGAACGAGGTCAAGGCGCTGGCCATGTGGATGACGTGGAAGTGCGCCGTGGTCAACATCCCGTTCGGCGGCGCGAAGGGCGGCATCATCGTCAACCCGCGGGAGCTTTCGCTGAACGAGCTGGAGCACATGACCCGCCGCTTCGCGACCGAGATCTCGATCCTGGTCGGACCTGATCGGGACATTCCGGCTCCCGACGTCAACACCGACGGTCAGATCATGGCCTGGTTCATGGACACGATCTCGATGCACATGGGTTACTCGGTGCCGGCAGCGGTGACGGGCAAGCCGGTCGAGGTGGGCGGTTCACTGGGGAGGATCGACGCGACCGGCCGCGGCGTGATGATCTGCACCCTGGCGGCGCTCGAGCACCTGGGCCTCAAGCCACACCAGTGCAAGGTGGTCGTCCAGGGCTTCGGCAACGTCGGCTCGGTGACGGCGCGCCTCCTCGAGGAAGCCGGCTGCACGATCGTCGCCGTCTCCGAGGACTACGGCGGCATCTACAACCCGCTCGGGCTCTCGATAAAGCGGGCGCTCCAGTACCGCGCCGAGAACAAGACGCTGAAGGGCTTTCCCGGCGCCCAGGAGGTGAGCAACGCGGAGCTCCTCGAGCTCGACTGCGACGTGCTCATCCCGGCGGCCATCGGCAACCAGCTGACTTCGCGCAACGCGCGCAACCTGAAGCCGAAGCTGATCGTGGAGGGCGGCAACGGCCCGACCACGCCCGAGGCGGACGCCATCATCCGCCAGCGCGGCATCTTCCTGGTGCCCGACATCCTCGCCAACGCGGGCGGCGTGACGGTCAGCTACTTCGAGTGGGTGCAGGACCTGCAGTCGTTCTTCTGGTCGGAGCACGAGGTCAACCAGAAGCTGCAGGCGATCATGCAGCGCTCCTTCCGCGAGGTTCTCGACACCGCGCTCGAGCGCAAGCTCGACATGCGGATGGCGGCCTACTGCCAGGCCGTCTCGCGAGTCGCTGCGGCGACCCGCGACCGTGGCATCTATCCGTA
>CAZLJC010000031.1:13968-24041 GCA_964559855.1 uncultured Actinomycetes bacterium | reverse complement strand
GCGGCTCACGTCACCAGCTCCGCGACCGCCTGGCTGAGCCCCTCGAGCGGCACCCGGTAGCGGTCGAGGCGGCTCGCCTCTCGGCTTCGCGCGGCCCGGAAGTGCAGCTCGTAGTACGGACCGTCGATGCTGGCCAGCGACGGCACGTCGGCCGACGGGATGAGCAGGCACGTCTCGTGGAACCGGCCTTCGGTGAGGATCCACGCGAGGGCCACGACATACGTCGAGGGCGACGGCACGAAGGTCGCGCGGTTCAGCAGCACATGCCGCATATCGTCCGGCCGGCTCAGCTGAGCGGTCTTGACCTGCAGCCCGACCGTCGCTCCGGTCGCCAGGCGCCTGAGGACGACCTCGACCACCTCATCGTCCGGGAACGGCCGGAAGAGGCCGCACGCGTCGAGGGTGGCGAGCCGGCGGCACACCTCCTGCTCGCCGATGAAGCCGATCACGCGGTCCTCGTCCGACGGCGGCGCGCCGGGCGGCACCGGCGGTGGCGGCACCGCGACGGCCGGGGCGCCGAGCGATTCGGCAAGCCGGCCCACCTCCACCAGGTGGTCGCTCCACCGATGTCCCACGGCCGGGGCCACCGGCATGTCGACGACGAGCATCGTGCGGCGCCGGTCCTCGATCCTGGCGGCCTTCTCCTTCAACGTCGCGGCGTCGACGACCAGGGCGTACGGCCCGAGCCGGCCTCCTTCGAGAAAGACGCCGATGACGACCTCCTCGCCCGTGAACAGGTGGTCCTCGTAGATCGCGATGGGAGCTTCGCGGTGGCCCACCGCCGATTTCGCCTTCACCTGGACGGCGATGTACGCCCCGTCCTCCATCCGGTGGATGAGGCCGTCGATGCCGCGATCGAGCAGGGGAAGAAAGGGGTGGAGGCGACCGCCCGACTGAGACAGCAGCGCCGCCCAGACGAGAAACTCGCCGGTCTGCCCGATCGCATCGTTGGCGCCGTAAGGCCAACCTGCGCCGGTGGGGTCGGTCACGGCCAGATTCTGCGCTCGCTCAGTCGTACACGCGCTCGACGAACCATTCGTTGCGCGCCACGTCGCGGTAGAGCTCGCACAGCAGGTTGCTGTTGAGGATGGCGCGCCAGTACTCGCGGACCACGGGCTGCTCCCACCAACCGGTCTCGACCTTCCAGCGGACGATGGGGTCGAGCGAGCCGTTGAAGGCGCCGGCGACGAAGGTCGGGGCGCCGCCCGGACCGACCGTGACCGAAGCCGCGACCGCGGGGTCCAGCAGCCTCGTCATGCGAAGCGCTCCGCCGGAACCGGCGACGAGACGAGCGCCGGGCGTGGCTTACGCACGACCTCCTCACCGAAGCGCTCCTGGAGCCGCTCGAGGGCGGCGGCGACCTCCTCGGAGGATTGATCCGCGCCCGCCCACATTCGCAGCTGCCTCCGTCCCGCGGCCTCGAGCACCGGCAGCTCGATCCACAGCTCGGTGATCGCCGCGCGCGGCTGCCATTCTCCGATCCAGGACCGGACCAGGCCGAACAGCTCGGCGGCGCCGCTCAACGGATGGCGGACCACCGACTCGCGCCGCTCCGGTTCGCCTGACTCGAAAACGAGGCGGACGCGGACCTGCTTCGCGCCGGCGCCGCGCAGCCCGAGCTCCTGCGCGAGGTCGCCGCACAGACCGCGGGCGACGAACAGCAGCGCCTCTCGGTCCTCCACCGGATCGCCGAACTGCCGGTGCGCGCCGGTGAACATCGGCGGGTGCCACGGATCGAGCGAGTCGGGCTCGAGGCCGCGCGCGAGCAGGACCGCGTGCCGGCCCGCGCGTCCGAGCTGCGACTCGAGCTCGCGTGGCCCGATCGCGGCCACGTCTCCCAGCGTGCGCAGGCCGAGCAGGTCGAGGCGCTCGAGCTGCTCGGGGTCGAGGGGGAGCTCGCGGGAGGGGAGAGGCGCGAGGAACGCGCGCGCATCCTCGACGCGAAGCAACCGTCCCGGCCTCGCCCGCGCGGCCGCGAGCCGGGATGAGAAGGGACCGGGCGCGAGGCCGAGGCGTGGCTCTCGACCGATCGCGTGCCTCAGGCGATGCCGCGCGGCGCGGATCGACTCGCCCGCGCGCGCGATGCCGTCGAGGTCGAGCCACGCGACGCCCTCCGCCCTGACCTCGATCAGCGGCGCGAGGTCGTAGAGCGCGGCGGAGATCAGCTGGCGGATTCGCTCGACCGCTTCGGGGTCGGGGAGGACGAAGGTCGCCTGCGGGCAGAGGTGCTCCGCGTGGCGCAGCGGCGCGCCTTCGACGACACCGAAGGCCCTCGCCTCCTCCGAGGCCGCGACGACGTGCTCGTCCCAGAACCCGACGATCACCGGCGACCCGTAGAGATCGGGCCGCCGCGCGAGCTCCAGATGTTCGGTCAGACAGCAGCAGACGCGCGTGGCGTCACCTCCTCGTCCTCCTCGGCGGCGGTGATCGCGGCGTGGTGATCGCTCAAGGGGTGAGGGCTGAGCGGATAGCGGACGTCGAGCAGCGTCTCGCCGAGCGGCGGGGCGACCCGGTTCTTCACGCAGCGCGCGGACACGCGGGCTCCGACGAGCTGGCCGCGCTCCCACAGCCAGCGGTCGCGCGAGAAGCCGAGGCTGAAGCTCGACGCGTGGGCGAGCGCGCGATCGGGTGAGTCGACGACCGCGACGACGACCGAGCCCGAGCGGTTCGCGCCCGATTCCAGCGGACCGAGCCAGTGCTCGGGGATCGTGCTGAGCAGCGCGATGAATCCAGCACCGGCGCGCGCGAGCGCCGCCGCCGACTCGCCGCACATCTCAGGAGCCGGCGCGCCGACCACGGTCAGCGCGCTCAGCTCGGGTGAGAAGGGAAGCAGGCTCCAGGGATCGAATCCACCTCCGCCGTCGATCACCACGGCGTGCGCGAAATCGTGAGTCGCCCTCGCGAGCAGGCTCAGGGCGAGGGTGAGCTTGCCGCACGTGCCGCTGCCGGTGAGGAGCGAGAGCCGGCCGCGGGGGAGGCCGCCGATCCCGGTGAGCCGGTCGACGGCGGTGCCGGTGGGCCAGGGCTGGGGCGGCGCGAGCTCCGCGGCGCGCGTCAGCGCCTGGCTGCCGAAGCGCAGCCGGATCGAGTCGATGGCGGAATCGAGATCGTGTGCCTGCATCTTTTCGGGGCCTCCGGGATCGAGACGCAGGGGATGGAAGTGGAGGCGATCACACCCTACCGAACGCCTGTTCGCATGTCAAGCGGTTCTCTACCTATATATGTGGGGCGGTCCGAACCGGCAGGTGAGACCCGGCTGGGGAGGAGAGGTGGGAGAGAAAAAAGAGGCCGGGGCTCCACAGAACCCCGGCACGTAACGGACTTACGAAACGTCTGAAGAGAAGTGAGTTACTTCTTCTTCGAGGACTTCTTGGCGGCCTTCTTGGCAGCCGGCTTCTTCGCAGCCTTCTTCTTAGCCATGATGCTTACCTCCTTCTCCAGTTGATATGGACCCGATAGGTTCCATTGGGTTCGTGAGTTCCATGCTGGTGAGACGTAGTCGACGACTCTCCTACAAGTCCCTCCTCTGTAACCCCACGGGTTGCGCCGCGGACCCTCAAGTAAGAGGATTCCGAAACGTTGGTGGCGGTGCGAAATGGTCCGCTTTCTCGCGTCGGGTCCGTTGCCTCTGTGGTGGCAACCACGAGCAGCATCGCCATACAAGTGCTGTGATACTCGAAGAACCCCACTCACGTCAATCCCTCGGGAAAATTTTTTTCGCGAGACTGCGACCATAGGCATCATGCGAGTGGTCCTCGGTCATGGAGCGTCGGGCACCGCGGCGTCGATGCGACCCTATGTCGAAGGCTTCAAGCGACGCGGCATCGATGCCGTCGCGGTCGATCTTCCTCGGGGCGGAGCGGAGAGAGCGGTGCCGGTTTTCATCAAGACCTCGGGTCGCGGTCACGAGGTCGTGGGCGGCGGCCAGTCCTTCGGTGGAAGGGTCGCGAGCATGGCCGCGGTCGAGGCGGACTTCGGCGCGCTCGTCCTCTTCTCCTATCCGCTGCATCGCCCCGGCTTCCCTGAACAGATGAGGACGGCTCACTTCCAATCCATCCGCTGCCCGACTCTCTTCATGAGCGGAGACCGCGATCCATTCGCGAGGATCGAGCTCCTCCGCGAGGCGAGCGAGCTGATTCCGCACGCGCGGCTCGAGGTCTTCAACGGCCAGGGCCACGGTCTCCTCGCCGTCCTCGACGACGCGCTTGACGTCGCGGCCCGGTTCATCGAGGACGTCACGGCTTGACCGCGAGCCAGCACATGGTCCAGGCCGGCGGCCTGAGGTTTCGCGTCATGGTCGATGGGGCGGTGGACGGGGAGGCGGTGCTCCTCCTCCACGGATTTCCCGAGGGCGCCGAGTCGTGGTCGAGGCAGATCGCGGCGCTGGCGAAGGCGGGCGCGCTCGCGATCGCGCCCGACCTGCGGGGCTACGGGATGAGCGAGGCGCCCGAGGAGGTCGCGGCCTACCGCATCGAGGAGCTGGTCGAGGACGTGGCGGGCATCGCGCGGGCCTTCGGCCGCGAGCGGGTGCACGTCGCGGGCCACGACTGGGGCGCCCTGGTGGCGTGGCACTTCGCCGCCGCCCACCCCGAGATGACCCAGACCCTCACAGCGCTCTCGGTGGGCCATCCGGCCGCGCTGGCCCGCGCCACGCTCGAGGATCCCGACCAGGAGGAGCGGTCGCGCTACGTCGACCTCTTCCTCATGGAAGGAAAGGCGGAGCGCGTCCTGGCGGAGGACGACTTCCGGCGCCTGCGCGCGATGTTCGACCGTCCGCACCCCGGCGTGGTGCCGCGGGGCGCGGTGGAGCACTTCGTCCGCTCCATCTCGCGGCCCGGCCGGCTCACGGCCGCGCTCAACTACTACCGGGCAAACCTCGAGGCCACGCGGCGGTGGGCGGCGATGTCCATGGACGTGAGGATCTCCGCGCCGTCCACCCTGGTGTGGGGCGACCTGGACTCGGGCCTGGGGCGCGCGCAGGCCGAGGCATCGGCGGCTCACGTGGCGGGGCGCTTCGACCTCGAGGTGCTGGCCGGCGCGGGGCACTGGCTCCAGTTCGAACGTCCGGCGGACGTTGCCCGTGTGCTCGTCGCCGCCGTGGCAAATAAGTAAGCTTTCTGCGATGTTGCGGCCGGGTGAGTCCGAGAGGCGGGGATCCCTCCGCCGCCTCGACGACATTCTCGAGAGCCTCGAACAGCTCAACCTGCACGACAAGACCGAGCTGCCCGACCACGTGGCCGAGGCCCTGGTGATGCTCGGCATCGAGTCGCCTCACTCGATCCCGATCCCTCAGCTCATCGAGCGCGTGTGGGCGATGCAGCAGCCCTACCTGATCACGATCGTGGTCGAGCGCCGGCGGCGGCGCCGCCGCAAGGTGTCGACCGAGGTCACCCCGACCGAGTCGATCTGAGCACGCCCTGAACGCGTCCGGCTGGATCGAGGTCTTCAGGGTCATCGCGGCCGGCGTGCGCGCGGCCGTGGTCCCGCTGTCGGGCTCGGAGGCCGGTCGCGCCGCCATCCAGGTGGGCGCGGGGGGCGACACCACGGTGGAGGTCGACCGCGTGGCGGAGGCCGTGGTCTTCGCGGAGCTGGCCCGGCTGGTGGAGCGCGGCGAGCGATTCTCCGTGCTCTCGGAGGAGGCCGGCCATCGCAACCACGGCGCGGATTACCCGCTGGTGCTGGTCGACCCCGTCGACGGCAGCCTCAACGCGAAGCAGGGCGTGCCCCTGTACGGCGTGATGCTCGCGGTTCTCGACGGGCCGGCGGTGGGCGACGTGCAGGCGGGCCTGGTGATGAACCTGGCCACGGGCGAGGAGTGGACGGCGATCCGGGGCGAGGGCGCGTGGCGCGGGGGCGAGCGCGTGGTGGCGCTGCGCCGGGCCGAGCCGGCGGGACGGCTCGAGGTCCTGGGGCTCGAGAGCACGCCACGATCCCTGGGGCTCGCGCGGCCGCTGGTCGAGCGGTCGGGCAAGGTGCGCATCCTGGGATCGATGGCGATCTCGATCGCCCTCACCGCGGGTGGGGCGTTCGACGCATTCTGCGCTCCCATTCGCGCGCGGGTCTTCGACATGGCGGCGAGCCTGCTGCTGCTGAAGGAGGCGGGCGGGGTGGCGACCGACGTGGAGGGCAACGACCTGGGCGGCCTGGTGTGCGACCTGAAGACGCGCTCCACGCTGCTGTGCGCCCCGACCCCCGAGCTTCACGCCGACGCGCTCCGAATCGTCGCCTCGGGCAGCCCGGCTTCGGAGCGGTGAGGGGCGGCACGGCGCCATCGCCCGGCCGCGGGGCGGTGTCTCTCTAAACTGGAGCGCTTGGACATGAGCACTGCGCCGGCCCGGACGTTGATCTAGCAGACGATGAAGCCTCTCCACGTCGCGTTCGTCTGGCACATGCACCAGCCCTATTACAAGGACGACCTCACGAGCACGTACCTGCTGCCGTGGGTGCGCCTCAGGTCGGCCAAGGACTACTTCAAGATGCCGGCCGTGCTCGACGGCTATCCGAAGGTGCGGGCGACGTTCAATCTCGTGCCCTCGCTGCTGGCTCAGATCGAGGACTACGGAAAGGACGACTCGATCGACCTCTTCCTCAACCTGAGCCGGCGGCCGGCGACGGAGCTGTCGCAGGAGGAGCGCGAGTTCGTGCTGCGCTGGATGCGGGAGTCGCCGCGGGCCCTGAGGGTCCAGCAGTCGCCGCGCTACCTCGAGCTCGCCTCCCGGCCGGCGGACGCGCAGTTCACGGCCCAGGACATCCGCGACCTCCAGGTGTGGTTCAACCTCGCGTGGTGCGACCCCGTGTGGGTCGAGCTGGACCCCGGCCTCGCCGAGCTCAAGCGCAAGGACCGCGACTTCGTGGAGGAGGACAAGTCGGTCCTGTTCACGGCTCAGCTCGACCGGATGCAGAAGGTGATCCCGAAGTACCGCGAGCTCGCCGAGCGCGGCCAGGCCGAGCTCACGTTCTCGCCGTACTACCACCCCATCCTGCCTCTCATCTGCCACGTCGACTCCGCGCGCAGCGCGAGCCCCAACCTGCAGCTGCCCGAGCGCCACTTCTCGCATCGCGAGGACGCGGAGCGCCAGATCGAGCTGGGCCTGGGGCTGTTCGAGCGCCTGCTCGGCCGCCGGCCGACAGGGATGTGGCCCTCCGAGATGGCGGTGGGCGAGAGCGTGGCCGGCCTGGCGGAGAAGGCGAAGGTCGAATGGATGATCAGCGACGAGGAGGTGCTCGCACGCTCGCTCGAGGGCCACTACAACCGCGACTTCCACCTGTACCAGCCCCTGCGCGTGGCGCGCGAGGGCGGCACCGTGAACATGGTCTTCCGCGATTCGCAGCTCTCCAACGTGATCGGGTTCGACTACCAGCGCATGTCGTCGACCGACGCCGCTCGCGACCTGATGGGCCGCCTCCGCCGGATCCGCGATGCGCAGGGCGACCGCGAGGGGCTGGCGGTCATCGCGCTCGACGGCGAGAACGCGTGGGAGTTCTTCCCGCGCGACGGCCACGATTTCCTCAACGCGCTGTACACGGAGCTCGAGGCCGCGAGCGATATCGTCACCACGACGGTGTCGGACTTCCTGGCCGAGCACCCGCCGCAGCAGCAGCTGCACCACCTGCACACGGGGAGCTGGATCGGCGCGAGCCTCGACACGTGGATCGGCGATCCGGAGCACAACGTGGCGTGGGACCTGCTGTCCGAGACGCGCGACTGGCTCGAGGCGCAGTCACGCCAGCGCCCGGCGAGCTCCGAACAGGTGGCGCTGGCGTGGCGCGAGATCCTGATCACCGAGGGCAGCGACTGGTTCTGGTGGTTCAGCCGCAAGCACGACTCGGGCATGGACCAGATCTGGGACAACCAGTACCGCCTGCACCTGCGCAACGTGTACAAGCTGATGGGCGCGCGCGCCCCGGCCCGGCTGTTCCAGCCCATCATCAAGCGCGCGCCGGCGCCGGAGCGCGGCGTGCCCGCGGCTCCGATCAGCCCGGCCTCGCGCCAGGACGCGGCGTGGGCGAGCGCGGGCTTCTATCTCGTCGGCTCGGGCTTCGGCGCACTGCACCGGCCCGCCGGCCTGGTGGAGCGGATCTACTACGGCAACGACGACCAGGCGCTGTATCTGCGGATCGACTCGCCGCGGACGGCGGCCGAGCTGGAGTCGCAGCAGGTGGAGTTCTGGCTGTACGTGGAGGGGCCGCCGGCCGTCGACGGGGCGGGCGACCTCGAGCTGCCGCTGCCCCGCACCGCGCTGCCGGACCTCGGCTTCGAGCCTGCCTACGTGGCGCGGATCGGTCCGCGGCCGCAGGGCGGCAAGGTGACCGTGGCGCGGGTGGTGGATTCCCAGACCAGAGGCGCGATGGAGTCGCAGTACGAGGTCGACGACGCGCTGTTCGTCACCATCCCCTTCGCGCGCCTGGGCAAGCGGCCAGGTGACTCGTTCGAGATGGCGCTGGTCGTCAGCCGCGAAGGCCGCGACATCGAGGTCGTGCCGCCGTCGGGCGGGCTCGGCGTGCGCGTGCCGGGTGAGGCGCCGGCCGCGGAGATCACGCAGGCGCGGCCGCTCAAGGTGCTGATGGCGACCGCGGAGCTGGCGCCGTTCGCCAAGCTCGGGGGCGTCTCCGACGTGGCCGGCGCGCTGGCCAAGGAGCTGCGCCGCCTCGGCCACGACGTCCGCGTGATCCTGCCGCGCTACCGCATGGTCGACATCGGGCGGCACGGGCTGCAGCCGGTCGCGCGCGACGTGTGGGTGCCGCTGGGGAGCGGAGGCCTGTCCGCGACCATCTTCGAGGGAAAGCTCGGCGAGATCCCGGTGTACTTCGTGGACTGCCCGCAGCTGTACGACCGCGAGGGGATGTTCGGATTCGGCGACGACGACGCGCGCTCCGTCTACTTCACGCGGGCGGTGCTCGAGGCGATGAAGGCGCTGGAGTTCTTCCCCGACGTGGTGCACATCCACGACTGGTACGCGGCGCTGTTGCCCAACCTGCTCGAGCGCGTGTACACCGATCCGGCGTACGCGGAGATCGCCACGGCGCTCACCGTGCACAACCTGGCGGCGCAGGGCGTGTTCGGGTTTGGGGCCCTGATGCTCGCGGGCCTGCAGGAGTGGGGGCTGATCCAGCTCGGCATCCCCGGGCTGGACAACGTGGTCAACGTGCTCGGGCGCGGGATCCACTTCGCGGACGTGGTGAACACGGTGAGCGAGCGCTACGCGAAGGAGATCCAGACGCCCGAGTTCGGCGAGGGGCTCGACGAGCTGCTGCGGCGCAACGCGCACAAGCTGCACGGGATCGTCAACGGCATCGACTACGACATCTTCGACCCCGAGCACGACCCGAACATCGCCCACCACTACTCCGCGGACGTGCCGCAGAACAAGGCGCTGTGCCGCGCGGCGCTGCGGGCCGAGCTGGGGCTGGAGGACGTGAAGCGGCCGCTGTGCGCGATCGTGTCGCGCTTCTACGACGTGAAGGGGCTGGACCTGATCGAGCAGGCGATGCCGCACCTGGTGGAGCTGGGGCTGCAGGTGGTGGTGATCGGCACGGGCGACCGGCGCTACGAGGACATGTTCCGGCGCTGGGCCGCGGAGTCGCCGCACAACGTGGCGGTGGCGGTGGGCTTCGACTCGTCGCTGGCCCAGCGCATCTATGCCGGGGCGGACATGCTATGGATGCCTTCGCGGTACGAGCCTGGCGGGCTGGCGCAGCTCATCGCCCTGCGCTACGGGACGATCCCGGTCGTGCGGGCGACGGGCGGGCTGGCGGACACGATCCGGGACTACGACCCGGCCGCCCCGAGCGGCAACGGGTTCAGGTTCTCGAAGTACGACGCGTGGCAGTTCTTCGCCGCGGTCGTGCGGGCCGCGGAGACGTTCCGCCACCCGGGGTCGTGGCAGTGGCTGGTGCAGCACGCGATGAAGGAGGACGTGTCGTGGACGCGGTCGGCGCAGCGGTACGTGCAGCTGTACCTGGCCGCCATCACAGCTCGCCGAGAGCGCCGCGGCCTTGTCGCCGCAGTCTCCTCCGCCCCCGAGCCTCGCTAGAGCCGGATCACAGCCCTCCTCGGAAGAGATCACTCATCT
>CAZLJC010000031.1:0-13868 GCA_964559855.1 uncultured Actinomycetes bacterium | reverse complement strand
CCCCGAGCCTCGCTAGAGCCGGATCACAGCCCTCCTCGGAAGAGATCACTCATCTGACATCCTTTGGCGGCCGGGCTTGGCCCGGCCGCAACTATGTCTCCCTCGTCTCCCAGATGTCGCCTGGAGTGACTACTTGGACAAGACCCATCGATATACCGGAGGGTGAGCATCAGGGACCTACTTTGGCGGCCGAGGTTTCCTCGGCCGCGACTTGTTCTCATCGACTCCCCGCGTGGTGGCTGGAAGGCGATCCAGAAGAGATCAACCTCTCCGGGAAGGAGTTCAGGGGCGCGAATCCGGCCGGTAGGAGGCTGGCTTTGCCGAGGTCGGACGCCGGCCGCTGAGCGCCCCGCCAAGAGGGAACCGGGAAGGTTCCCTCTTGGAGCCTCGCCCGGGTTCATCACAGACCTACTTTGGCGGCCGGGCTTGGCCCGGCCGCAACTATGTCTCCCTCGTCGCCCAGATGTCGCCTGGAGTGACTACTTGGACAAGACCCATCGATATACCGGAGGGTGAGCAGCCCCGGCGCGAAGCGCCCGGGCGATGAGCGGGAACCATCCGGGTTCCCGCTCATTATTTATCCGCCCCAGTCCGGAAGAAGGCGGAGCTGTTCCACGCGGCGGGCGCCGGGCCCGTAGGCCTGGTTGAAGTAGTCGATCACCATGCGCCGCGCGGCAAACCCCGTGACCACGTTGCGCATCGAGGCCTTCATCATCCGCACCCAGCGCTGCGGGATGCCGGCCTCGTCGCGCTCGTAGAAGGCCGGCACCACGTCGCGCTCGAGGAGGCGGTACAGGCCCTCGGCCTCGGCGACGTCGTCCACCTCCTGGCGGTCGAGCGTGGCCGCGGACGGAATGGCCCAGCCGAGCTCGGGCCGGTAGGCCTCGTCCCACCATCCGTCGAGCACGCTGACGTTGAGGGCGCCGTTCGCGCCCGCCTTCATGCCGCTGGTTCCGCTGGCCTCGAGAAAACGGCGGGGGTTGTTCAGCCACACGTCGGCGCCGTGCACGAGGTGGCGGGCGAGCGCGATGTCATAGTCCTTCAGGAACGCGACGCGCGGCTCTTCGCGCGCGAGGCCGACGATGCCGGCCACGATCTCCTTGCCCGGCTGGTCGGCGGGGTGCGACTTGCCGGCGAAGAGGATCTGCACCGGGCGGCGCGAGCTGCGGAGGAGCCGGCCGAGGCGGGTGCGATCCTTGAGCAGCAGATTGGCGCGCTTGTACGGCGCGAAGCGACGCCCGAAGCCGATGGTCAGAGCGTCGGGGTCGAGCTGCGTCGGATGCTCGGCCCGCTCGGCCGCGGCCTCGAGGAGGCGGCGCTTGAGCTCGACGTGGACGCGCCACAGGTCGGCGGGCTGGATTTCGTTGACGGCGTGCCAGCGGCCGTCCGCGGGGTCGAGGTCCCACCAGTCGGGTCCGACGTAACGGCTGAGCAGCCCGGCGATCTCGGGCGCGACCCACGTCGGCATGTGGACGCCGTTGGTGACGGAGCCGATGGGCACCTGTGTCTCGGGCAGCCCGCGCCACGCCTCCTTCCACAGCCGGCGCGACACCGCGCCGTGCAGGCGGCTGACGCCGACGGACTGGTCGGCCAGGCGCAGCGCCGCATAGGTGGTGCAGAAGCGCTCGCGAGGATCCCCGGGGCGCTGGCGGCCGAGGTCCATGAAGCGGTCGAAGGAGATTCCGACCTGCGCGAGGTAGGAGCTGAGCAGGTCCCACACCAGGCCGGAGTCGAAGTAGTCGCTGCCGGCGGCGATCGGCGTGTGCGTGGTGAACACGATTCCTGCGCGGGCCACCAGGCGCGCCTCCTCGAGCGTCATCTGGCGCGAGGCGCGGAGCTCGCGAATCCGCTCGATCGCGCAGAGGAAGCTGTGGCCCTCGTTGAGGTGGAAGACGCCGGAGTCGATGCCCACCGCCCGCAGGGCGCGCACGCCGCCGATGCCGAGCACGATCTCCTGGCGCAGGCGGCGGTCCGGCTCGGGCACGTAGAGGCGGTCGGTGATGCTGCGCAGGTCTGGTGGGTTGGATTCGAGGTCGGTGTCGAGGAGGAAGAGCGGGACGCGGCCGACCTGCACGCGCCAGACGGCGATCTTGACGTTGCGGTTGCCGATCGGCGCCTCGACCTCAACGCCCTCGAGCCTGCGCACGGGCAGGTCCGCGCCGCGGTTGTCGGAGTAGACCTCGAACTGGCGGCCGCCCGCGTCGATGTCCTGGCGGCCGAAGCCCTGCCTGTAGAGGAGGCCGACCGCGACGAGCGGGAGGCCGAGGTCGCTGGTCGCCTTGAGGTGGTCGCCGGCCAGCACTCCGAGGCCGCCGGAATAGATGGGCAGGCACTCGGAGAGGCCGAACTCGAGGGAGAAATAGGCGATCGCCATCGGCGCCTTGGCGTCGAAGAAGCGCGGATGGCGTTCGTAGTATTCGCGGTGCGCCGCCAGCGCGTCGTCGTACGCTCTGCGCACGTCTTCGCGTTCGCAGGCCCGCCGCACGCCATCCTCGCCGAGCTGAGTCAAAAGGAGGACGGGGTTTTCCCTTGTCGACTTCCACAGGCCCGGGTCGAGGGCTTCGAAAAGCGCTTGAATTCGAGGCTGCCACGTCCACAGCAGGTCGTAGGCGAGGTCGTTGAGTTCCTGGAACACGAGACTAAGATCCTAGAGAGGAAGGACGCATGAAGGCGGTGGTCATGGCCGGCGGGGAGGGTTCGCGTCTCCGACCGCTCACTTCCAACATGCCCAAGCCGCTGGTGCCGGTCGCGGGGCGGCCGATCATGGAGCACATCCTTCTGCACCTGCGCCGCCACCAGCTGCGCGATGTCATCGCGACGGTGCAGTACCTGGGCGCGTCGATCCGCAACTACTTCGGCGACGGGTCGGAGCAGGGCGTTTCGCTCACGTACTCGGTCGAGGACTCGCCGCTGGGCACGGCGGGGTCGGTGATGCTGGCGCGGCAGCAGCTGAACGAGCCCTTCGTCGTGATCTCGGGCGACTCGCTGACCGACATCGACCTTGCGGCCGCCATTCGCTTCCACCGCGAGCGGAAGGCGATCGCGACGATCGTGCTTAAGCCCGTGCCGAACCCGCTGGAGTACGGCGTGGTCGTGGTCGACGATGGGGGCGCGGTGCAGCGGTTCATCGAGAAGCCGAGCTGGGGCGAGGTCATATCGGATCTGGCGAACACCGGGATCTACATCCTCGAGCCGGCCGTGTTCGACTTCTTCCGGCAGGGCGAGGTGACGGACTGGTCGGGTGACGTGTTTCCGAAACTGCTGAAGGAGGGGGAGCACGTCTTCGGCTGGATCGCCGACGGGTACTGGGAGGACGTGGGCAGCCACTCCGCGTACGTCAAGGCGAACTTCGACTGCCTCGAGAGCCGCGTGAAGGTGCAGCTGCCGGGTGAGCGATCGGGCGAGTCGATCTGGATCCACCCCGACGCGGAGGTTTTCCCGGGGGCGAGGATCGATGGGCCGGCGCTGATCGGCGCCGGCGCGAAGATTCGCGCGGGCGCGTGGGTCAACGGTCCGGCGGTGATAGGCGCGTACACCACCGTCGATTCGGGAGTGAAGCTTTCGAACTCCATCGTGTGGGACCACAGCTACATCGGGCTGAACTCGCGGCTGCGCGGGTCGGTGGTGTGCAGGTCGGTCACGGTGAAGAACGGGTGCATGCTCGAAGAGGGCACGGTGATCGGCAGCGACGTGGTCATCGGCGCGGGTTCGTCGGTCAACGCGAACGTGCGCATCTGGCCCAACAAGGAGGTCGAGCCGGGCGCGGTCGTGCACGAGTCGATCATCTGGGCCGGCTCGTGGAAGCGCGGGCTGTTCAGCTCGTACGGGCTGAACGGGCTGATCAACATCGAGCTCACGCCGGAGTTCGCGTCGCGCCTGGGGGCGTCGATCGGAGCGCTGGCGGCGAAGGGAACGGAGATCGCCTTCTCGCGCGACTACACGCGGTCGGCGCGCATGATCGGGCGCGCGCTGATGTCGGGGATGATCTCCGCGGGCACGAGCGTCATCGATCTGTCGGTGCTGCCCGCGCCGGTGACGCGGTACTGGGCGCGCCACAACCACGTCTCGGCGGTGCATGTGCAGACGTCGCCGGTCGATCCGCGTTCGGGTGACGTGCGCATCTTCGACGACCACGGCCTCGACATCGACAAGCGCAGCGAGCGCAGGCTCGAGGGCTTGTTCTTCCGCGAGGACATCCGCCGCGTGTCGCACTACGAGATGGGGCGGATCACGCGGCGCGACCAGCAGACGGATCGCTACGTCGAAGACCTGCTCGCCAAGCTGGACCTGGAGAAGGTGCGCCAGTCCGCGTTCAAGGTCGTCATCGACTACAACAACGGCGCCGCTTCGATGGTGCTGCCGCAAGTGCTGCGGGAGATGAATTGCGCGGTGATTCCACTGAACGCGGCGCCGGCCGAGGTTGTGATCGAGCAGGACGAGCCGACGTTCCACGCGCGGCTGCAGGAGATGGGCGTGATCACGTCGGCCGTGAAGGCGAAGCTGGGTCTTTTCATCGACACGCCGGGCGAGCGGTGCTTCATCGTCGACGAGACGGGCGTGGTGCTCGATCACCTTTCGGCGTTCGCCGTGATCGCGCAGCTCGCGCTGTCGCAAAAGCGGGGCATGACCCTCGGCCCGGCCACGGCGTCACTCGCGTTCTCGATGATCGCGGACGAGCTCGGCAGCAGGTTCGTCCCGACGAAGATCACGCCGGGGGCCGTGTTGCGGGCGGCGCAGCATGCCGACACGGTGCTCGCCTCGGACGGCCAGGGCGGCTACTGCTGGCCGGACTTCGCGGTTTCGTTCGACGCGATGTTCACCATCGCGCGCGTGCTCGAGCTGCTCGCCAAGACGGGCGCGTCGCTGAGCACGCTGCGCTCGCGCATCCCACACGTGGCGCACAGGGCGGCGGTGGTGTTCTGCCCCTGGGAGGTGAAGGGCCGCGTGATGCGGTCGATGATGGAGCGGCACCTGAAAGACCGCGTCGACCTGACCGACGGGGTCAAGGTGTTCGTGGACGACGGGTGGGTGCTCGTCGTGCCCGACGCGGACCGGCCCGAGTACCACGTCATCGCGTCGACGCTCGATCCGGCGCGATCGAACCGATTGGTGGAGGAGTATTCCCAGCTGGTTCGGGCGGTCGTCGCGGAGGCGGCGCCGCAGGCCGAAGCGGTCGTCGAAACGTAGGGGCCCTTTAAAATCGGTGGTCTGTCTGCCGAGCGGGAGTAGCTCATATGGCAGAGCGCGACCTTCCCAAGGTTGAGGCAGCGGGTTCAATTCCCGTCTCCCGCTCCATTTCGATCCTGCCGTCGCCTCGCCCTTTGCCCGAGACCCCTCCGCATTTCCAGTCGGCCGTGACGTGAGCCGAGTCCGATACCCTTCGCGAATGGCTGCGGCCTATCCGAGTTCGCGCGGATGACCTACGGCAGGGCGACGATCGTCGACGATGTCTCGCGGCTCGAGCTCGAACCGCCCGGGCCCGCCGCCGCCGCGATCTACGACCGGCCGATCGTCCTGCGACTGCTGTCCGAGGACCCCGACCTGCACGAGGAGCACTACGTGGTGCGCTATCCCGCCGGCGCCAGAGGCCGGATGCACCGCCACTCCGCCGCTCACACCATCGTCGTGGTCGCCGGACGGCTCAAGGCCAACGGCCAGGTCATCGGCCCGGGCTCCTACGCACACTTTCCCGCGGGTGAGCACATGCTCCACCAGGCCACGGACGAAGGCCCGTGCACCTTCGTCCTGCTCTTCCACGGGCCATTCGACGTGGAGCCCGCCGGCGGCGAGCCCGCCGCCGACGACGACAACCGCTAACACACTCCACCGACTCCCCGGCTCCCATACACTGTCCCGAATTTCTCGCCGGAGATGAAGGAGGGCGTGTCCATGGCTCGTAGTCCGCTGCTGAAGCGATTCCGCATCCTCGCGCAGGATTTCGCTGAGGCCGACCGAACCGGCCGGTCCGTCGAAGAGATCCAGCGGGAGCGTCGCCACGGCGACGTGACCCGCCGCGACTTTCTCAAGTACACCGGCGCCGCGGTCGGCGCCGCCGCCCTCTCCGGGCCGATGACGGCGCTCGCCGCCGCGGCGACGCAGAAGTCGAGCGCCACTTCGTCGCGCATCGCCATCGTTGGTGGCGGCATCGCCGGCCTCAACGCCGCCCTCACGCTCCAGGACGCGGGCATCGCTTCGACCGTTTTCGAAGCCTCGAATCGCGTCGGGGGCCGGATGCATTCCGACACGACCTCGTGGCTCAATGGTCAGACCTCCGAGCACTGCGGCGAGCTGATCGACTCCAAGCACAAGACGATCCTCGACCTCGCCAACCGCTTCAAGCTCTCGGTGGTCGACCTCGCGCAGGCCGAGCCCGTGCAGTCCACGGATACCGACTACTTCTTCGGCAGCTACTACACCCAGTCGCAGGCCAACGTCGATTTCAACCCCGTGTGGAACAACGTGAAGAAGGACCTGAACTCCGCGCCATTTCCCACGCTCTACAACAGCTACACGCAGGCCGGTTACGACCTCGACCACCTGAGCCTGTACGACTGGATCGAGAGCCGCGTGCCCGGAGGGCACCGCTCGAGCATGGGTCAGCTCCTCGACGTCGCCTACAACATCGAGTACGGCAACGTCACCACGGCGCAGAGTTCCCTGAACCTCGTCTACCTGCTCGGATTCCAGCCTCAGCCCGGCCAGTTCCGCATCTTCGGTTCGTCGGACGAGCGCTACCACATCGCGGGCGGCAACGAGCAGCTGCCTCAGGCGATCGCCGCCGCGCTGGCGCAAGGCTCTGTGCGGCTCAACACCGCGCTGACCGGGATCCTCCACAACGCGGACAACAGCTACACGCTCAGCTTCAGCAGCCCGAGCGGCAACTTCTCGCAGGCCTTCGACCGCGTCATCATGGCGATCCCCTTCTCGATCCTCCGCACGCTGCTCACGTCCGACACCGCCTATCGCGCCGCCGGATTCGACACGCTCAAGCAGACCGCGGTGACCCAGCTCGGATATGGCCTCAACGCGAAGCTGCAGCTGCAGTTCGACAGCCGCTACTGGTACGGGCCTGCGAGCTGGGGTATCGGCAACGGCAACACCTACTCCGACACCGGCTACCAGAACACCTGGGAGGTGACGCGCGCGCAGAACGGAGCCACGGGCATCCTCGTCGACTACACGGGAGGCGGAGTGCCGCTCGCGAGCTTCAAGGGCGACCCCACGAACGCCGCGACCGTGAAGCAGTACGCGCAAACTTTTCTGAGCCAGCTCGAGCCCGTGTACCCTGGCATCACGAAGCACTGGAACGGGCGCGCGACCCTCGACGTGCCGGCCAACAACCCGTACCTGCTCGGCTCGTACTCGTACTGGAAGGTCGGGCAGTACACGCAGTTCAGCGGATACGAGAAGTCGCGCCAGCCCGACCCGAACACCGGCAAATGCCATTTCGCCGGCGAGCACTGCTCCATCAACTTCCAGGGCTTCATGGAAGGCGGCGCGGAGGAGGGGGCACGGGCCGCGAACGAGATCCTCAGCGACTTCAAGGCCGGAATCCTGCCCTAGGCACGAAGCACGAACCGCGCACATCTGAACAGGAGTGAATCGATGAGACGGAATCGTCTGCTGCTGCTCGCCATGCCGCTGTGCTTGATCGCCTCGATGGGCAGCTCACCCGCGCTCGCCTCCAACGGACCGGGCGTCGGCGTCGTGCCCCAAGGAATCCAGAGCGACCAGTCATACGCCGCGAGCGCCGCCGCGCACGGTGTCACCAACACGTTCGTCACCGACCAGCAAACCAGCTGCTACCGGCCCGAGGCCCCGTTCACCGCAGCCCTCACCGGCAACGGCTACACCGGAATGACCGCCTGCCCCGGCGCGACCACCGGTGAAGACACCGGCAATTCGGTGCAGGGCCCGTACCCCACGCAGACAGGCAGCAACCCCGGCTACCCGGCTGACGGGCCTATGCTCGTCAAGGACCATTCGGAGTCGGACATTCGCGTCGACCCGACCAACCCCAGGCACCTCATCGGGATGTCGAAGTGGGCGGTGAGCGCCGAGGGCTACAACCACCTGCTCGGCTTCTTCGAATCATTCGACGGCGGCGCCACCTGGCCGGTGCAGGGTCACGTGCCGGGCTACGAAGGCTGGACCGACAACACCGACCCTATCGGCGCCTTCGATTCATACGGCAACTTCTACACGCTGGTCCTGCCGTACCAGTTCTATTACAACAGCGACGGCTCACATAACTACCAGACGAACCAGAACAAGGAGCCGAACCCCACAGTGCCCGCGGAGGCGATCACCGCCTCAGTGCGCAAGCATGGCGCGACGAGTGCCGACGACTGGTCCTCGAACCGCTCCGGCCAGATGGACGTCGTGGCCCCCTACCCGGCGAAGGGCAAGGAGCCGGACAAGCAGTGGCTCACCATCGACACCAACCCCGCGAGCCCCTTCCTGAACCGGATCTACGCCATGTGGACCCTGTTCAACGGAATTTCCGCCGTGCCCTACATGTCATGGGCGACCGCGTACCCCAACGGCACGCACAGCGCGTGGTCCGCGCCGGAAGTCCTGCCCACGGCAGGCAGCAACCCGCAAGGTGACACGTATCTCCAGCCCCACGTCGATGGCACCGGAGCCATTTACACGACCGTCACCAACTTCGAGCCCAAGCAGGGCTTCTGCTGCCTCAACATCATCTTCGACCGCTCGAGCGACGGCGGCGTCACGTGGCAGTCCATCTCCAACGTGGTCACCGACGTCATCGCACCGCCCGCCACCTACCCCAACACCAGCTTTCGCGACGGCATCGCCGACACCTTCGCGATCGGCCCGCGCCTGCCCCACAGCAGCGTCTATCCGCTGTACGTCGCGTGGGAGGACTACAGCGCCGGTGTCGGCAATGTCATCCTCAGCGCCTCCTACGACGGCGGCTCGACCTGGTCGAGCCCGATCCAGGTGAACGACAACGCGAACCCCAACGTCGATGAGTTCCAGCCCAACCTGGCCGTGGCCGCGAACGGGACCGTCTCGGTCGCCTTCTACGACCGCAGGCTCGCCTGCCCGACCGCGGCCGCCGATACTGACGGCAGCACCGGCCTCGCGCTCGACTCGAACCGCCCGTACGGCGCCACCAATTACTGCGTCAACGCGAGCCTCCAGTTTTACGGCGCCGGCCTCGGCCCGATCGGCAACAACATCCGGATCAGCCTCCACACCTGGGACCCGGAGCTCAACTCGATGAAGCCTTTCGGGATCAACGCCTCGACCGGATTCATCGGCGACTACTTCGGCAACATCACCGCCGGCCGCACCGACTTCACGACCTCGGTCAGCACGTATGGCGACGGCGGCCTCAATGGCGGCCACTACCAGCAGCAGGTCGTCGCCGCGGTGGCGGTTCCGTAACCTCTTGATCTAGACCGGCATCTAGGCCGGCGTCTGCGACTGGCCTGGGATGCGCAGCGACATCGCGCCCCAGGCCATCGCGACGGCCGCGGCGATGCCGGGCAGGAACGCCAGGAGCGCGCGCCCGCTCGCGTCCCAGAGCGCGCCCGCGACGATGGGAATGACGAACGCCGCGCCGTACTGAAACGTGAACACGGCCGCGCTCATCCGGGCCACATCGCCCGCCGGCGCCAGGCGCGGCGGAAGGCTCAGCACCACGATGAACGCGAGCGCGGTGGAGAAGCCCAGCACCGCCGCGCACGCGATCACGAGCGTGCCAGGGACGAAAACGATGCCGAGCTGCGACGCGCCCATCAGCGCCGCCGCTCCGACAAACCCCGCGCGTCCGCTCAGGATTCGCGGCCACAGCGCCACGACGGGCGCCGTCAGCAGCTGGCTCGCGTTCAGCACCGTCAGCGTGGGGGAGATGAGCGCGTGCCGTCCCGTCTGCTCCAGGAAGTCCGGTACGTACGCGTTGGTGCTGAAGTACGCCGCCGAAGCCATGCCCATCACCAGGCCGATGCGGATGGTCTGGTTCTCGCGCCAGCTCGGCCACCAGCGGCGGCGCATCGCGCGATCCTTGGCCCGCGGCCTGACCGAGGCGACGATGGCCACCGCGCTCGCCACCACCGGGATCGACCACAGGGCCAGCGCCCACCGCCAGTCGCCGTGCGCCAGCTGGATCGTGCCCGCGGGGCTCGTGAGCGCGGTGGGCACGGTCTCGCCGATCAGGATCCCGTTGCTGTACACGGCGGTGGCGATGGCGATGCGGCGCGGGAACCACTCGCCCACCAGCGCCGGAAACACCGGCTGCGACACCGCGACGCCCGCGCCCATCAAAAAGGTGGCGGCGAACAGCACCCCGGTGCTCGGACCCAGCCCGCGCAGGGCGCCGAACACCGCGATCAACCCCAGTCCCGCGACGATCGCGCCGCGCATCCCGACGCGCGCCACCAGCAGCGAACCCGGCACCGCCGCGAGCGCCAGCACCAGCACCGGGCCCGACACCAGCGCGCCCACCGCCTTCTCGTCCAGGTTCAGCGCGCGATGGATCAAGGGGATCAGCGGCGGCACCGCCAGCATGGTCAGCCGCATGTCGACGCCGCCCAGCCACAGAAGCAGCAGGCGGAGCCAGTCCCCGCGCGTGAGCCTCATCGAGTGCGCATACTGTCAGTCATGCCTGCACTGCTGATCGTGACCGCCGCCGGCCCCGAGGATCCCACCCGCGCGACCATCCCCTTCCACATCGCGATCAACGGCGCCAGAAAATCAGACACCGAGGTGGGAATCGCCCTTGCCGGCGACGCCACCGACCTCATCAAGCCGGACTTCGTCGCCAACGTTCTCGGCATCGGCGTGCCGCCGCTGCGCGAGCTCTTCGACAAGTGTCTCGAGCAGGACGTCGCCGTCTACGTTTGAAAAGGTTGTGCTGAGGCCCGTGGGGTCTTGCCGGAGATGCTCGGACCGAACGCCCGGTACATCACGCCGCCCGACCTCGTGCGCCTGACGATGGAAGCCCAGAAGGTCCTGAGCTTCTAGCGGTCACGCTCGCGTCGCGCCGATCGCGGCGAGCGAGCTGGGGTTCTCGAGCGAGGAGAGATCGCCCGGGTCCTTGCCCGTGTAGACCGAGCGCACCACCCGGCGCAGGATCTTCGCGTTGCGCGTGCGCGGCAGGTCGACCACGAAGTGCACGGCCTTCGGCCGCAGCGGCTTGCCGAGCGCCGACGCGACCAGGTCCTGCAGCTCACCGGCGAGCGCGCCCCCCGGCTTCTGGCCCGGACGCAGGATCACGAAGCACACCAGCGCCTCGCCCTTGAGCTCGTCCGGCACCCCGATCGCCGCCGCCTCCGCCACCGCCGCATGCCCCACGAGCACCGACTCCACCTCGGCCGGACCCAGCCGCTTGCCCGCGATCTTGATCGTGTCGTCCGACCTCCCCAGCACGTACCAGAGGCCGTCCTGCGGGTCGATGTACGCCCAGTCGCCGTGCACCCACACGCCCTCGAACCGCCGCCAGTACGTCTCGACGTAGCGGTCCCGGTCGCCCCAGAAGCCGCGCGTCATGCCGGGCCACGGGTTGCGGATCACGAGCTCGCCGACCTCCCCGCGCACGGACCTCCCGTCGGCGTCCACCACGTCCGCGGCGATCCCCGGCACCGGGCCGGCGAACGATGTGGGGCGCAGGTGCGTGATCACGTTCCCGCACAGGATCCCGCCCGAGATCTCCGTTCCGCCCGAGTAGTTGATGATCGGCACGCGGCCGCCGCCCACGTGCTTGAAGAACCACATGAACGGCTCGGGGTTCCACGGCTCACCGGTCCCGCCCAGGATGCGCAGGCTCGACAGGTCGTGCCGAGCCGGAAGCTCGTCGCCGTGCGTCATCAGGCTGCGCACCAGCGTGGGGGAGACGCCCAGCACCGTCACGCGGTGGTCGGCCACCATCCTCCATAGCCGGTCCGGCGCCGGGTGGTCCGGCGTGCCCTCGTACAGCACCATGGTCGCGCCCAGCACGAGCGTGCCGAAGATGAGCCACGGCCCCATCATCCAGCCGAGGTCGGTGAACCAGAAGACGGTGTCGCCCGGGCCGACGTCGAATCCGTGCGCCATGTCCTGCGCTGCCTTCACCGGGAATCCGCCGTGCACGTGCAGCGTGCCCTTCGGCTTGCCCGTCGTGCCCGACGTGTAGATGATCATGAGCGGGTCCTCCGGGTCGAGGTCCTCCGTGCGCGCGTGGTCGGGCTGGTCCTCGAGCAGCACCTCCCACACCTCGTCGCGGCCGTGCGTCCACGGAATCTCGCGCACCACGCGCCGGTGCACGATCACCTTCTTAACCGACGGGCAGCCGACGAGCGCCCGGTCGGCCGTCTCCTTCATGCCGATGACCTGCCCGCGCCGGTAGAAGCCGTCCGCCGTGATCAGCACCTTGGCCTCGCCGTCGCGCAGCCGCGTCGCCACCGCCTCAGGGCCGTAGCCGGAGAAGAGCGGGATGATGGCCGCCCCGATCTTGGCCGCGGCCAGCACCGCGACCACCACCTCCGGGCACATCGGCATGAAGATCCCGATCCGGTCGCCGCGCTGCACGCCCAGCCGGCGCAGCCCGCCGGCGAGCCGGCCCACCTGGCGGCCGAGCTCCCCGTATGTCAGCGTGCGCCTCTCGCCCGGCTCGCCCTCCCAGATGATCGCCGTTCGCTCCGCGTCCGGGCCGTCGAGCCGGCGGTCGAGGCAGCTGTCCACGATGTTCATGCGCGCGCCCACCCACCATCTCGCCCACGGCGCGCCCTGCGAGAGGTCGACGACGCTGTCGTACTCGCGGTAGAAGGAGATGTCGACGTCCTTCACGGCCGCGTCCCAGAACCACTCCACGTCCGCATCAGCGCGCCGCAGCAGCTCCTCGAACGTCTCGATCCCGTGCGCGTCCATGAACCGCTTGAGCCGGCTCCGCCGGACGACCTCCTCGCTCGGCTCCCAGATCACGTCGCCGATCACGACCGGTTGCATGGCCCCTATTCTCTCAGCCGATGCCGGATCCGCCGGACGACTTCGCCACCACGCTCGCCCGCGTGCTCGACGCGCGCGACCACGAGAGCGCGGCCGAGATCCTCGAAGCGGCGACCATGCTCGACGACGAGGGGCTGCGGCGCTTCCTCGACCTGTTCGCTCGGCGCGTCCGCGCATCGGCGGCACCCGTCACCGCCCGCGAGCTGCGGGATCTGCTGCAGCGCTCGGCCGGCGGTGCCCCGGGCGGTGGCCCCAGCGCCGAGCGAAGACCCTCGCCTTGATCCGCTCCGCCTCTTCCAGCAGCGTCCAGTAGTTGTCCCACGCCGCTCGCACCACCGCGAGCGCAAGCTGCGCCTTGAAGCCCTGCTGCGCCGCCCAGACCGCCTGCCGGTGCGCGTAGCACCAGCGATCCCACGCGCGCTCGACCGTGGAGTCGATGAGCGCCAGCCATTCCGCGTCCTCCACGCCGCCCGCCGCCGGCGGGGGCGGCAGCGTCAGCACCTTCCACGTCCGGTCCTCGCGCACGATCCTCATCACCGGCTGCCCGCCCGGCCGGCCCGCGTGGCGGTGGGGACGCGGATGGTTGGGGTTCGCGGCCATGATCCGCTGCTGCACCGCGAACACCAGCTCGTGCGCCGCTTCGATCGTGGCCGGCGGCACCGGCGGATTTCGCCTCCCCAGCCGGATCTGCAGGGCCCGGATCGCCTCGCGCAGCCGAGGCGGCGCCGCGGGCTCGTCATTGAGGCGCAGGATCTCGACCTCCTCCAGCAGCTCGTCCGATTCTGCAAGCAGAGATTTACGCATCTCGTCGCCCCCCAGGGCCTGTTCGATCGCGATCATGGCGGCGCTCATGGCAAGCAAGATAGTGGCGTTCGGGCATGTGTCAACCAACTCTTTACAGCCACGGACGTCTTAAC
>CAZLJC010000030.1:0-25913 GCA_964559855.1 uncultured Actinomycetes bacterium | reverse complement strand
CGTTTGGCGCCGAACGCGCCCAATTCGCGCGGGATTTGGCTCGTCAGGCGCAAAACGCGTGGAATCGACATTGGCGGACGGGCTGGGATTTGAACCCAGGACAGCCTTGCGGCTGTACGGCATTTCCAGTGCCGCGCCTTCGACCGGACTCGGCCACCCGTCCTCCGAGCAATTGTGCCAACAACGGTGGGGTCGCCTGGCTCGGGCGGCCGCCGCGACCTCGTTCCGTTCAGGCGCGGGGCTGACGCTCGGGCTGCGTGATCAGGGGATGCCGCAGCGACAGCTGGTGCTGCCGCTCGCGGTGATACGTCGGGTTGGCCGCCGCCCCGAAGAGCCGGCCGTAGGACGTGAGCCGCAGCCGGAGCAACGTGCCGACCGCGCGCACGCCGTCGAACCACGTCAGCTTCTTGCCCTCGGCGCGGCTGCGGGCGTAGTAGCGGATCGGCACCTCGTGAATCCGGTACCCCAGGCGGAGCGTTCGCGCTGTGATGTCCGGCTCGATGTCGAACCGGCTGCCCTGGAGGTTCAGCCTCCGCCAGAGGTCTGAGCGCAGCACCTTGTACCCGGTCTCGAGATCGGAGATGTAGCAGTCGAACAGCAGGTTCGCCGCAAGCGTCACGGCGGCGTTGCCGGCCACGAACCAGAAGCTGAACGCGGTCTGGCCGGAGAAGCCACGCACGCCGTACACGACGTCGGCGCGTCCCTCGGCGAGCGGCTGCAGCAGCGCCCTGTAGTCGCGCGGGTCGTACTCCAGGTCCGCGTCCTGGACCAGCGCGAACGGAAAGCGGATCTCCGATACCGCCCGGCGCAGGGCCGCACCCTTGCCGCGATTGACCTCCTGGCGAAAGGCGCGCACCCGGGAATCGCCGGCGGCGAACCGGCTCATGATCTCCCACGTCCGGTCCGTCGACCCGTCGTCGACGGCGATGACCTCACCGACCTCCGGCTGTTCCAGGACGTGCTTCAGGATGATCTCGAGCGTCCGCTCCTCGTTGAAGGCCGGAATCATCACCGAAAGCTGCCGGTTGAGCTTCATTGGGCGCAAACACTAATGCCCAACGCGGCAAATCGAGCCCCCGTTCGCGCCAGGGTACATTTCATTCGGTAACCGGCTCTCGTCCAGCGAAGGAGATCAAATGTCGACGCTCCGCTTCGACCCCGAGGAAAGCACCCACTGGGAGGGGGTCCGGCCCAGGGACGTCTCGCCCGAGCAGTGGAAGCGGTTCGAAGGCTACGCGGCCGAGATCTTCACGGCGTTCGGGATGGATCTCGACACTGCCGGCACCCGGGCGACGCCGACCCGCTACCTCCGCGCCCTCTTCGACGCGACGGCCGGCTACGAAGGCGATCCCAAGCTGCTGACCGCCTTCCCGACCGAGTGCCACGGCGGTCCGGATTGCGCGATCAGCCAGGTCATCGAAGGGCCGATCGAGTTCTTCTCGCTCTGCGAGCACCACGCCCTGCCGTTCCACGGACACGCCTACATCGGCTACATCGCGCACGAGGAGATCATCGGCATCTCCAAACTGACCCGGCTCGTGCGCGTGTTCGCCCGGCGCTTCACGGTCCAGGAGCGCGTCGGCGTGGAGATCGCGGACGAGCTGGTTCGCGTCCTCAAGCCCCACGGCGTCGCCGTGCACCTGAACGCCATGCATCTCTGCACGCAGATGCGGGGCGTCCGCGAGGGCCACTCCCGCACCTGGACCTCGTACTGGCGGGGGAACTACGAGAACGACCCCCAGCTGCGGACCGAGTTCCTGCAGGCGGTCGGCCGGCCGATAGACCACTGACAGCCGCCTCGCTGGAACCGTTCGAGGTCCTCTTCGACCGGGAGTCCACGCCCGCCTACGCGCTGACCGAGGGGCTCGAGGCGGTCTACGGCCGCCTCGGCTTCGCGGGCCAGACGCTCTATTCGAACTTTGTGTCCTCGCTCGACGGCATCGCGACCCTCGGCTCCAATCCTTCGGCGGGCTCGTTGATCAGCGGCCGTAACCCCGCCGACCGCTTCCTGATGGCCCTGCTCCGGGCCTGCGCCGATGCGGTGCTGATCGGCGCCGGGACGCTGCGCGCCACACCCGGCCATCGGTGGTCGGCGGAGCATGTCTTTCCGGCGCTGGCCGAGGAGTTCGCCGAGCTGCGCCGGATGCACCGCCTGGCGCCCCAGCCTCGACTGGTCGTGCTGACCGCGAGCGGCGATATCGACCCGTCGCACGCGGCCATCGCGGAGGGGGCGACCATCGCCACGACCCGAGTCGGGGCTCAGGCGCTGCGGGGCAGGCTTTCCGCGGCGTCAGACGTGATCGAGAGCCCGGGCCCGAACGCAATCGAGATGGCTCACGTGGCCGCCACGCTGCGCGACCGTGGATACGGCGCCATCCTCACCGAGGGGGGACCCCACGTGATGGGTGAGCTCGTGAAGGCGGACCTGCTCGACGAAGCCTTCCTCACGCTCTCGCCGGTCCTGGCGGGCGAGGGGGACGAGCGGCGGTCCGGCATGGTGGCCGGCGTGGAGCTGCTCCCGGACAGGGGCCGCTGGACGCGCCTGGAGAGCGCGCGCCGCCACGGCGACCTCCTGTTTCTGCGCTACTCGCTGCGGCCCGCTTAGCAGGAGTCCGCGCCGAGCATCAGCGGCGCCGACGCGGCCGTCCCCGGCTGGTCGGTCACGGCGACGAGCGCTCCCGACTTGATGCCGGCGGGCAGGCTGACCGTCCATTTGTCGCGCGGGATCACCACGGCGTATCCGGGCGGCGTGTAGGCCGGCGGCCCGGGCAGGTCGGTGGTGGTGCCGGTGCAGCGGTCGAAGAACTTGAGGTTGTAGTGCACGGGCGCATGCTGCCCCGTCGAGAAGTACAACGCGACCTCGACGGTGCAGGACGTGAGCTGGCAGTTGGTGGCCGTCTCGTCCGCGACGCCCTGCGCGATCTTGCACGGGGTCGCCGTGGTGCAGAACTGCACCTTGGTGATGGGGTCGGCGCTCGCGGGACCGAAGCTCGGCACGACTAGCGGGCCCTTGCCGGTCGGGGAGGTGCTCGGGCTCGAGTGAGGCGACTGCGTGGCGTGCGCGCCCGGGGAGTTGGAGGCGATGTGCTGGTTGTTGTTGGAGGCGCCGCGTCCGGCGAGGACGATCACCCCGAATACCCCCAGCAGGACGACGATCGCGGCCGCGACCGCGGCCGGCACCAGCCACGGCGGCCGTTCGGACAGCGCGTCGCCGAAGGACGGCCGGGGCACGGTTCGCCGAACCGGCGGGGCGGAATTGCCAGACGGTGCCGAATAGCCTGACGGCGCTGAATAGCCTGACGTGGGCGCCAGCGCGGGCGCCTTGACCTCCTCGAGAGGGGGCGGGGGCGCGGCGACCGTGGCGACGCCGGTGCCGAGAGGCTCGGCCGGCAGGGCTTCGCCCGGCTTCCAGACCGGGGCCTCGACTGGGGTCCAGCTCGGCTTCGGCTCCTCGGCTGGCCTGGGCGGCTCGATCGGAGCGGCGGGAGCGACCGGAGGGGCGGGCACGGCCGCGGCCGGCGGATTGGTGGCGAACGCCGGAGGATTGGTCGCGAAGGCCGGGGCCGGTGCGGCGGGCGGTGGGGGGATCGTCTCCCAGGTGGGGGCGGCCGGTTTCGGCTGCTCTGGCGCGAACGGAGGAGGAGGCGCCGGGGCCGGGGCGGCGACTGGCGGGTTGGTCCATCGCGTCGGGCCAGGCGGCACGGCCGCGGGCGGGGCGGGCGGCTCAGGCTTCGCCGGAGCCTCCGACCAGGTGGGCACCGAGCCGGTGCCGAAGCGAGGCTCGGCGGGGGCCGCGGGGGCCGCGGCCGCTGAGGCGGCAGGGGCCGCTGGAGCGGGGGCCGGGGCGGGTGGGAAGGTCAACGCGGGCAGGGACGGGTAGGTCTGGAGCGGCCGGTCGGGCGCGTCGTAGGAGGCGGGGTGCCGGGCGGGAGTCTCGTCGCGCCGCTGCGGCTGCGTGAACGGGGCGGGTGCGGCCGGCGCGGCGGCGGCCGGCGCGGCCGGAGCAGCCGGAGCGGGCGCCGCGGGCTGTGCCTGGTCCTGGGGCAGGAAGGGCGTGATCTTGGGCAGCTCGCGGCCGCCCGCGCGCGTCGCGAGCTCGGACAGCGCCGCCATCTGGCGGTCGGGGGCGAGCAGCGCGGCGGCCATCTCACGCAGCGCGGCCTGGGCGCGGTCGGCCGAAGGCCCCATGGCGCCGCTGGCCATGGACCGAACCGTGACCACGAGGCCGGGAGGGATGTTCGGCGGGGCCGGAGCGCCGGCGGGATCGACGCCGAACGCGGCGCAAACCGCCATTCCGCAGGATCGGACGTCGGCCCGGAGATCGCTCTGGGAGGGTGCGCCGCGGACCGCGGCGGCCGGGTGCCCCGCGAGCCTGACGTCGCCGTTCGAGGTCACTCGAACCGCCTGCGCGCCGAAGCCGCCCATCGCGATGCCGGCCTCGTGCAGGGCCGCGACGCCCGACAGGACGGCAGCGCCGAGCGCGGCGGCGGCAGGAGGCGTGAGCGGCCCGCGCGAGAGGATCGCGCCGAGCGGGGTGCCCTCGTTGGGCTCGACCGCGACCCACACGCCGCTCTGGTCAGTGCCCCAGCCGAGGATGGGGGAGAGCGCCGGGTGGCGGTGGTCGAAGAGGCGTTGGAGGCGGGGCGCCGCGGCCTGAGCCTCGGCCGGAGGCACCGGGATCTCGTGGACTACGGCGGCCTTTCCGTTCCGCAGGACGGCCTTCCAGCCCTGGCCCGCGCCAGGCGCCACGAGTTCGATCAGCTTCGGTTTTGGCTCAGATTCGGGCATTTAACGGTGCATGGTACCCTTGCGGCACGTGGCTTACGTCATCGCTCAACCCTGCATAGACGTCAAAGACGCCTCCTGCGTCGAGGTTTGTCCGGTCGACTGCATCCACACCGACGACGCGGCGAACATGTACTACATCGATCCCGACGAGTGCATCGACTGCGGCGCCTGCGTGGATCCGTGCCCGGTGGACGCGATCTTTCCTGAGGATGAGGTGCCCGAACAGTGGCGCAACTTCATCCAGGTCAACGCCGACTACTTCAAAAACCGGTAGCGGCACGGTGACTGCTTCAACGGATTGACCAGGCACGCAGTAACGCTGATCCCCGGTGACGGGGTGGGGCCGGAGATCGCCGACGCGTCGGTTCGCGTGCTCGAAGCGACGGGCGTCGAGTTCGAGTGGGACGTCCAGCCGGCCGGGGAGGCCGCGATCAAGGAGTACGGCACGCCCCTGCCCGACCGCGTCCTGGAGTCGGTGCGCAAGAACCGGGTGGCGCTGAAGGGTCCGATCACGACGCCTGTCGGCAGCGGCTTCCGAAGCGTGAACGTGGCCGTGCGCCAGGCGCTCGACCTCTACGCGCTCGTCCGGCCGGTCAAGGCGTACAAGGGGGCGCGCAACCTGCGCGACGACCTCGACTTCGTGATCGTGCGCGAGAACACGGAGGACATCTACGCCGGGATCGAGTTCGAGCAGGGGTCGGCCGACGCCGCACACCTGATCGAGGAGATCTCAGGGCTGGCGAAGAAGAAGATCCGGCCGGACAGCGGGCTGTCGATCAAGCCGATCTCCATCAGCGGGACCGAGCGCATCGTCCAGTTCGCCTTCGACTACGCGCGGCGCAACAACCGCCGGAAGGTGACGGCGGTGCACAAGGCGAACATCATGAAGCACACGGACGGGCTCTTCCTGGCGGTGGCGCGCGAGGTGGCGGCGAAGAACACCGACATCGAGTTCGAGGACCGCATCGTCGACAACATGTGCATGCAGCTCGTGCTGAGGCCCAAGGAGTACGACGTGCTGTGCTGCCCGAACCTCTACGGCGACATCATCTCCGACCTTGGCGCGGGCATGATCGGCGGGCTCGGGCTGGCGCCTGGGGCCAACATCGGCAGCGCCGGCGCGGTGTTCGAGGCGACGCATGGAAGCGCGCCCAAGTACGCGGGCAAGAACAAGGTCAACCCGATGGCCGTGATGCTCTCCGGCGTGATGATGCTGCGGTACCTCGAGGAGACCGCCGCCGCGGACGCGCTCGAGAAGGCGATCTCAAACGTGATCGCGTTGGGCGAGAACGTGACCTACGACCTGAAGGAGCGGCGCGACGACCCGACCGCCGTCGGCACGAGCCAGGTCGCGGACGCCGTGATCGCACAGCTCAAGGCGGTGCCCGAAACCGCGGCCTAGGGGCAGCGTGAAAGGCGCCTCGCCAGAGGTCCTGAAGCTCCAGCGGCTGTGGAGCGAGCACGTGCACTCGCCCTCGCCCGTGGGAGGGGCGGACTCCCGGCATCAGGAGATCGCCCTCTACGCGTCGTGGGTGGGCAGCATCGTCGAGGTGGCGCTGCGAAGCGGCGCGCTCGACGCCAACCTGGCGAAGATGCTCGAGACCAGGCGCGCGGAGGGCAACCAGCTGCTGTTCCGCGCCGCCGGCGAGCTGGGCGAGCCGGTGCGCTCCTACGTCGCGCGCCTGATCGCGATCGAGGACCTGCTGTCACAATTGCCCGTCACATGAGGAGGGGCGCGACGGCCCTGGCGGCGCTCGCCCTGCTGGCCGCCTGCAACGGTTCGACGGCACAGTCGCCCGCCGCGAGTGCGGCGCCGGCCGCGATCGCCGAGCCGCTGGTGGCGGCCCCGAGCTACCTCGACCAGCCCTCCTTCAGCGACCGCACGGGCCGGCTGCCGGTGCTGAGCCTGCAGAGCCTGTTCCATCCCACCCATATCGTGCCCGCCGACCCATCCCAGGTGCGCACGCTGCTGGTCACGGGCGACGTGATCCCGGCCCGCGGCGTGAACTACTTCGCCACCGTCCGGCACGACTTCCTCTGGCCCTTCCGGCCGACGGCCGCGTACACGCGGAACGCCGACGTCACCCTGATCAACCTGGAATCGCCGCTGTTCGCCGGCTGTCCGGTCGACCCCAACTCGGGCTTCACGTTCTGCGGCGACTCACGTTTCGTCAACGGCCTGACCTTCATGGGCGCGAAGGTGGTGAACCTCGCCAACAACCACACCTCGAACTACGGCGCTCAGGGCATAACCCTCACCGACCAGCTGCTGACCTCGCACGGCATGCTGACGTCCGGTCTCGGCCCGGTCGCGGTGTACGACGTGCGGGGCTTGAAGTTCGGCTTCATCGGCTTCAACGGAGTCGGGAGGGCGATCGACCGGGAGGCCGTGAAGGAGGGGATCGCAAGGGCGCGTCAGCTCGCGGACATCGTCGTCGTGCAGTTCCACTGGGGCAAGGAATACGAGCGCCAGCCGATGCCCGATCCCCACGTGCCGACGCCCGACGACCCCGTTGAGATCGGGCATCTGGCGATCGACTGGGGCGCCGACATCGTGATCGGCAATCACCCGCACTGGTACCAGGGCGTCGAGGTCTATCACGGCGGGCTGATCACCTACGCGCACGGCAACTTCGTGTTCGACCAGATGTGGTCCGAGGAGACGCGTGAGGGTGTGATCGGGACCTACACGTTCTATGGCAAGCAGCTCGTGTCGGCGACGTGGAAGCCCTACCGGATCTACGACTACGGGCAGCCGGTGTTCATGAACGCGAAGGATTCCAGTGCGGCGCTGCAGACGATGGAGGCGGCTAGCGACCAGCTGGCGGCACGCCTCCACGAGCCGGCCACCACTCCCGTTCCGGCATACCCGCCGCCGCCGGTCACCGCACCGGAGCACGCGCCCAGCGGATAAGATCGTTCCCAATCCGTAAGCCCACCAGGGGGTTTCCACCGTCCCAGCTCACGTCTTTGAAACCAGGAGCACCCGCGTGCGGGCGCAGCGGCGGCGGCGGCGCGAGCGCGTCACCTTCGCCGTCTCGCTGATCGTGATCGTGGCCGCCATCGCCGCGACCGTTTACGTCGCCCGGAACCGCACGACCCCGTTCCAGTTCGAGCTCCAGCGGGCCAGCACCGGGGCCCCGCCTGCCGCCAGGCCGTTCGACCATTTCGACTTCTCGACCTACTGGCTCGCGACGCACGGCCAGCCCGATCTTCCGATTCGCGGGCAGGCGATCTACCTGGTCGACCTGGACGCGCGGCAGGTGCTGTGGGAGCGCGACGCCGAGACCTCCCGCGCGCCGGCGAGCCTGACCAAGCTGATCACGGCGATGGTCGCGGTGGACGACGCGGGGTCACTGGATCGGGAGATCACCGTCTCGGAGCAGGTGAGGCACGTCATCCCCAGCCTCATGGGGCTGACCCCGGGTGAGCGCATCACCGTGCGCGAGGTGCTGTATGGGTTGTTCCTCGACTCGGGCAACGACGCGGCCGAAGCGCTGGCCACCGGCCTGGTCCCGCGCGACCGCTTCATCCGCCAGATGAACCAGAAGGCTTTGAGCATCGGCCTCACGCAGAGCCACTTCGCCAATCCGAGCGGCCTCGACGCGCCGGGACACGGGATGTCGGCGCACGACCTCGCGCATACCGCCGCGTACCTCGACACCTACTACCCCGACCTCGCCGCGATCGCGGCCACCAAGGACATCGCGATCCCCGCGACGGCCACGCACAAGGCGTTCTTTCCGCACAACCTGAACCGGCTGCTGTGGACCTATCCCGGAGCGACCGGCCTGAAGACTGGGCTGACCGACGATGCGGGCGGCTGCATGCTCGCCACGGCGACGCGCGGCGGCCGGCATCTGATCGCCGTCGTGATGAACGACACGGGCCGTTCCACCGCCGACGCGAGCGTCCTGCTCGACTATGGCTTCAGCGTCCATCCAGAGCGCTCCTTCGGCCCGTTCAACGGCTGAAAGCGGGGCGCAACTAGACTCTCGTGACGTGAGCAGGCTGACGGGGCTCGACGCCCTCGAGGTGCTCGACTCGCGCGGGAACCCCACCATCGCCGTCACCGCGCGGGCCGAGAACGGGGTGAGCGGGCGCGCGATCGTGCCGTCGGGCGCCTCCACCGGCGTGCACGAGGCCGTCGAGCTGCGCGACGGCGACCCGAAACGCTACGGCGGCAAGGGCGTGACGAAGGCCGTCGACAACGTGAAGGGGGAGATCGCGCGACGGCTCGACGGGTTCGACATCTCGGACCAGAGAGCGATCGACGAGGCGATGATCGAGCTCGACGGCACGCCCAACAAGGGCCGCCTGGGCGCCAACGCGATCCTGGGAGTCTCGCTCGCCGTGGCGCACGCGGCCGCCGCGGCCCGAGGCGTGCCCCTGTACCGTCACCTCGGCGGTGAGGGCGCGAACGTGCTGCCGCTTCCGCTGTGCAACATCCTCAACGGCGGTGCTCACGCCGACACCTCCGTCGACCTGCAGGAGTTCATGATCTGCCCGGTCGGCGCCTCGAGCTTCGGTGAGGCGTTGCGCGCGGCCTCCGAGATCTACCACGCGCTGAAGAACGTGCTCAAAGCGCAGAAGCTCGCGACCGGAGTGGGCGACGAGGGGGGATTCGCCCCCGAGCTGGCCTCCAACGAGGAGGCGCTGCAGCTCATCGTGCGGGCGATCGAAAGCGCGGGATACCAGACGGGCAAGGACGTGGCGATCGCGCTGGACCCGGCCTCCAGCGAATTCTTCAAGGATGGGACGTACGTCTTGAAAGGCGAGGGGCGCACGCTCGATTCGGCCGGCCTTGCCGGCCTGTACGAGGGATGGCTCGGGCGATACCCCATCGTATCGATCGAGGACGGGATGGCCGAGGACGACTGGGACGGCTGGAGACGCCTGACCGAGGCGATCGGTGCGCGCGTGCAGCTGGTCGGCGACGATCTCTTCGTCACCAACGTGGAGCGCCTGAAGGAGGGCATCGACCGTGGGGTCGCGAACTCCATCCTGGTCAAGGTCAACCAGATCGGGACGCTGACCGAGACGCTCGACGCGATCGAGCTGGCGCGCCAGGCGGGCTACAGCGCGGTCATCTCGCACCGTTCGGGCGAAACCGAGGACACCACGATCGCCGACCTGGCCGTGGCCACCGGCGCGGGAATGATCAAGACGGGCGCGCCGGCCCGATCGGAGCGCGTGGGGAAGTACAACCGGCTGCTCCAGATCGAAGCTGAGCTCGGCGATTCGGCGGTCTACGCCGGCCGAACCCGCCTGCGGATGTGAAGCCCTCGTCGCGCGCGGTCCACGCGGGCCGCGACCTGGGCGCCCGCTCGCCGCTCGCGCCCGACCTCAGCACCGCCGCGGTCCACGTCTTCACAGACCTCGAGGACTACGACGCCGTCGTGCGGGGCGAGCGGCCCGGCCACTACTACGGCCGCAACTCCAACAGCAACCGCGAGATGCTCGAGCGGGCGATCGCCGAGCTCGAGGGCGCCGAAGCCGCGGTGGCGACCTCATCGGGCATGGCGGCGATTCACGGCGCGATCCTCGCCCTGGCCCCGAAGCCCACGACCATCGTGGTCACGCGCGAGCTGTACGGCGGGACCGCGGCGCTTCTCCGCCAGGACCTCGAGCCGGCCGGCTATGAGGCGCACTTCCTCGATTTCTCGGACCTCGACGCCGTGCGGCACGCCATCCCGCCGGCCGGCCTCGTGATCGCGGAGACGATCACGAATCCGCTGTGCCGCGTCCCTGACCTGGAGGCGATCGGCCGCGCGGCCCGGGAGAGCGGTGTGCCGTTCATCGTCGACAACACATTCGCGACCCCGCTGCTCTGCCGCCCGCTCGAGCTGGGCGCCACCGTGGTCGTGCACAGCGTGACCAAGTACCTGGGCGGTCACTCCGACGTGGTGGCGGGCGTGGCCGCGGGGAATGCGAGGACGATGGGGGCGATGCGCGCGCGCGCGGCGCGGACGGGCACGCCGCTCGATCCGTTCGACGCATGGCTCTCGCTGCGCGGGCTGCGCACGCTTGACGTCCGCATGCGCCGCCACACCGACAACGCGCTCCGCCTCGCGACGGCCCTGCAGGGCATGTCCGGAGTGGCGCGTGTGCACCACCCCATGCTCGAGGGCTCGCCATCCCGTCCGGTGGCGAGCCGGCTGATGCCCCACGGCTCGGGCGGGATGATGGCCTTCGATCTCGAGGGCGGGCGCGCCGCCGTCCAGCGCATGATGGCGCGCCTCGAGCTGGTGACCTTCGCCGCCAGCCTCGGCGGGGTGGAGACGACGATCTCCTACCCGGAGATCACCTCGCACCGGTCCCTCAGCGCCGAGGAGCGCCGCGAGCTGGGCGTGGGCCCCGGCACGGTGCGCGTCTCAGTGGGCATCGAGGACCCCGACGATATCGTCGCGGACTTCGCCCAGGCCATTCGGTAGCGCTTGGCCGCCTACACGCTCGTCCAGCTGCTCGAGGTCTTCCTCGCGGCCGCGGTGGTGCTGTACGGGCTGCTCGCCCGGGCTCCGGCCGTCGCGCTCCTGGGGGCGGCGTACCTGGTCGGCAAGGCGATCCTGAACATCCTGGCGGTCGAGGGCGGGACCGTATACCGCAGGTCGCTGATCGGCTACGGAGTCGCCGCGATCCTGCTGCTCGGTGGGCTGATCGCCCTCCACTTCACGGGCTGACCGCTTCCCTACCTATCCTTCTTGAAGTGCACGCCATCGGAACTCCGCTGATCACCAGTCTCGTGGGCAAGACGCCTCTCGTGCGCGTCCGCGCGTTCGAGAGCGAGTTTCCCCGCGTCGAGGTTTACGCGAAGGCGGAGTGGTTCAATCCCGGTGGCTCGGTCAAGGACCGTGCGGCCCTGTCGATGATCGAGGACGCGGAACGCCGGGGCGCGCTGACGAGGGACAGGATCCTCATCGACTCGACGTCGGGCAACACCGGCATCGCGTACGCCCTGATGTGCGCGGCCAAGGGTTACCGCTGCAAGCTGGTCATGCCCGCCAACGTCAGCGCCGAGCGCAAGGCGCTCGTCACCGCCTACGGCGCGGAGATCGTATACAGCGACGCGGGCGAGGGCTCTGACGGCGCCATCGTGATGGTGCGCGACCTGGTGGCGCTCGATCCCGACCGGTACTTCTATCCGGACCAGTACTCCAACCCCGCGAACGCGCAGGCCCATTACGACGGGACGGCGGTCGAGATCCTCGAGCAGACGGCCGGCCGGATCACGCACTTCGTCGCCGGCCTGGGGACCACCGGCACCTTCGTCGGCACGTCGCGGCGCCTGAAGGAGCACGACGCCTCGATCAGGTGCGTGGCGGTCCAGCCAGAGGACTCGTTCCACGGCCTGGAGGGTTTGAAGCACCTGCCGACCGCGATCGTCCCCAAGATCTGGGACCCCTCGCTGGCCGACCACATCTGGGGCTGTCCCACGGAACCGGCATACGAGCTCGCCCGGACCGTCGCGCGCACCGAAGGCCTTCTCGTGGGGCACTCGAGCGGGGCGGCCCTGTGGGCGGTGCGCAAGCTCGCCGCGAAGCTGGGCGAGGGAGTGATCGTGACCGTGTTCCCAGACTCCGGCGACCGCTACCTGTCGACGGGACTGTACGGTTCGAAGCGACGATGAAGATCCAGCGGCCGGCTTTCGAGGCGATACAGGCGCACGGCGCCGAGGGCTACCCACACGAGATCTGCGGGATCATGATCGGGCCGCGTGGCGACCGCACGGTCACCGAGGTGAAGCGGGCGCGCAACATCATCACGGACCGCGCGCACGACCGGTACGAGATCGACCCGCGCGACCACATGCGCATCCAGCGCGAGGCCGACGCCGCGGGCATGGACATCGTCGGCTACTACCACAGCCACCCGGACCACCCGGCGCAGGCTTCCCGCTTCGACACCGAGCGCGCGTGGGCGGGTTACGTGTACCTGATCGTCGCCATCCATTCCGGCAAGGCGGTCGACGCGAACGCCTTCATCGCCGGCAAGGACGGCGGTCCCTTCGACACCGAACAGCTGGAGGTCGTCTGACGGCCCGGGCCATCGTGGCCATCGTCGGGCGGCCCAACGTCGGCAAGTCCACGCTGTTCAACCGCCTGCTCGGCTGGCGGAAGGCGATCGTGGACCCGCAGGCAGGCCTCACGCGCGATCGGCTGTACGGCGTCGCGGAGTGGCGCGGGCGCGAGTTCACGGTGGTGGACACGGCCGGCCTCGACCTCGACACCGCGAAGGACGAGTCACGCGCCGCGATCGAGGCGCAGACGAGGGTCGCGATCGACGAGGCGGACGTGATCGTGCTGCTGCTCGACGTGCGGCAGGGACTGACTCCCATCGATCGCGACATCACGCAGATGCTCCGGAGGTCGCGCCGGCAGGTCATCGTCGCGGCGAACAAGGCTGACTCGCCCAACGACCGCCACTTCGCGCACGAGGTCCTCGAGCTCGGCTTCGGCGAGCCGTTCCTCATCTCCGCGCAGCACGGGCTGGGCGTGGGCGACCTGCTCGACCGCGTCGCCGAGGCCATCCCGCCCGCCGAGACGCAGGCGCCGGACGAGGAGAAGCCCGACCGGATCGCGATCATGGGCCGCCCGAACGTCGGCAAGTCGTCCCTGCTCAACGCGCTGCTCGGCGACGAGCGCGCGCTGGTCAGCCCGGTGCCCGGCACGACGCGCGACCCGGTCGACACAGAGCTCCTCTTCGACGGGGTGCCGGTCGTGCTGATCGACACGGCCGGAATCCGGCGCAAGTCGTCGAGCCGCGACCGGCTCGAGCGCTACAGCCTGCTGCGCGGCATCCACGCGATGGAGCGCTCGGACACGGTGCTGCTGGTGATCGACGCTTCGGCCGGCGTGCTCGCGCAGGACCAGCACGTCGCGGGCTATGCGCTGGACGCGGGGAAGGGCCTGGTGATCGTCGTCAACAAGATCGACCTGGTGGAACCCCTGCAGCGGAAGGCCGCCCACTGGCGCAAGGCCATGGCCGGGGACTTCAAGTTCGCGCCCTTCGCCCCGATCGTCGCGGTCTCGGCCAGGACCGGTGAAGGGGTGCCGGGCGTGCTGCCCGCGGCGCTCGAGGTGATCGGCCAGCGCCGGATCAAGATGCCGCCCAACGAGCTCAACAAGCTGCTGCGCGAGGCCTTCGTCGAGCACCCGCCGCCGAGCTTCAAGGGTCGCCGCCTGAAGCTGAGCTACGCCACTCAGGCCGGCACCGAGGCGCCGACCGTGGTGCTGTTCGTGAACGATACCCAGCTCCTCCACTTCTCCTACCGGCGCTACCTCGAGAACCGGATCCGCGACCGCTTCGGGCTGATCGGAAACCCTCTGAAGCTGGTCCTGCGCGCGGAAGAGGGCCGCAAATCCCGAGCCCGAGCCGCAGAATAGCCCGCGCTTACAGATCCATGACACGTGTAAGACAGGGGTCTGACCTCCGCTGAGTTAATAGATGCAGTGGGCACCCCGGTGAGCTCCAAGATCCTGGTCGTCGACGACGAGAAGCACATCGTCGAGCTGGCGCGTCTCTACCTGACCCGCGAGGGCTACGTGGTCGAGGGGGTGGGGGACGGAACGCAGGCCGTGGCGAAGTTCGGCCAGGTGAAGCCGGACCTCGTCATCCTGGACATCATGCTGCCCGGCACGGACGGCCTGACGATCTGCAAGGAGATCCGCAAGCAGAGCCAGGTCCCGATCATCATGCTCACCGCACGCGACGAGGTGACGGACAAGGTCGTCGGCCTGGAGGTCGGCGCCGACGACTACCTGACCAAGCCCTTTCATCCCCAGGAGCTCGTGGCTCGGGCGAAAGCCCTGCTGCGCCGGGCCCGGACCGAACCCGACCAGCCGAGGCTGATCCGCGCCGGCAACCTCGAGGTCGACATCGAGCGGCACGAGATCAGGCATGGCAGCGACCGCCTCCAGCTCCGGCCGAAGGAGTTCGACCTGCTCGCGCTGCTGGCACGGCACCCCGGCCGCGTCTTCCAGCGCGCGGAGCTGCTCGACCTCGTGTGGGGGTATGACTTCCCCGGCTACACGCGGACGGTCGACGTGCACGTCCAGCAGGTGCGCGAGAAGCTCGCGGCGGCGAAGATCGCCAACCCCAGCATCCAGACCGTGTGGGGAGTGGGGTACCGCCTGGAGCTGGCAGGCAGCTGACGCTCCGAGCGCGTCTCCTCGCCGCGGCCGCGAGCATCGTGGCGGTCAGCCTGTTGCTGGCGGGCGCGCTGACGTGGTTGATGATTCGCGATCTCGAGATCGGCGCGGCGCAGTCACAGCTCGACCGCCAGGTGGCCACCGCGCGCCTGCTGGTGATGCGCAACGAGTGCCTGACCGCGCCGCGCAACCCGACCGGCACGGCGTGCGGGCGGTTCGCGCCGTACGGCGAGTTCGTCGACCGGCTCGACCAGCTGGCGCCCCAGCTGGGCGGCAACCGCCTGCTGCTCGTCGACAGCGAGCGCTTCGTGGTCTACGACAGCGCCCGGCCGGACGTGATCGGCTCGAGCCTGGGGATCGGCGACGCGCACCGGGTGGGCGGAATCTACGAGCTCCAGACCACGTTGAACGGGCAGCCGTACCTCGTCGCGGCGGCCCCAGGGCTCAACGCCAACCGCGACCCGGTCTCGGCCACCACGGTGGTGATCGCCGAGCCGCGCGACGCGGTGGCGTCGGCTGCCGCCGGCACGCTGGCCACCCGCCTGCTCGCCGCCGGCTGCGCCGCCCTCCTCGTGGCCATCCTGCTGATCCTCGTCGTCAGCCGGTCACTCTCCCGGCCGCTGGCCCAGCTCGCGGCCGCGTCCGAGGCCATCGCGTCGGGCAACTATTCAAAGCGCGTCGACATCGGGGGTTCGGACGAGATCGGGCTCCTGGCCTCGGCGTTCAACCGAATGGCCGAGGCGGTGGAGCGTGCCCGCAAGGCGCAGCGCGACTTCCTGGCCAACGTCTCCCACGAGCTGAAGACGCCGCTGACCAGCCTGATCGGCTTCAGCCAGGCCCTGGTCGACGGCAGCCTGACTTCGGAGACTGAGCGCGCTCGGGCGGCGGCGATCATCCACGAGGAGTCCGAGCGCGTGCTGCGCATGGCGCAGGAGCTGCTGGACCTGGCGCGCGTCGAGTCCGGCGGGATCTCGATCCATATCGCGGCCGTGGACCTGCGCAGCCAGCTCGACCAGGAGCTCGAGATCGTGCGGCCCAGGGCCGTCCAGCGCAAGCTCGAGCTTCGCCTGGACGCGCCGGACGTCGTGCCGCCGGTCGCGGCCGACCCCGAGCGCCTGCGCCAGATCCTCAACAACCTCCTCGACAACGCGGTGAAGTACGCGCCCGCCGGATCCACGGTGACGGCGAGCGTGAGCGTCAGCCTGGGGATCGTCCATACGGTCATCGTCAACCCGGCAGGCGAGATCGCCCCCGACCCGAACCGGATGTTCGAGCGCTTCTACCGCGCCGACCCGTCACGCTCGTCCGCTGCCGGCGGCGTGGGTCTCGGGCTGTCGATCTCGCGGGAACTGGCGGTGGCGATGCGGGGCAAGCTCTGGGCAGAGATAGACGAGGCCCGCAACCTCAGCCTGCACCTGCAGCTGCCGCAGTCGAGAGAGGCGGTGTCGCGACCGAGCGCGGAGAAGAAGGCCGTCGCCTGACGGCTACGGCTTGGAGAAGCGCTGGGCGTTGCCCATATCGGGCCACACGTAGGCCTCGACGTTGCCGAAAACCTGGCGCAGGTGGTCGCTGTCGTGGTGCACCCATTCGTGCATGAGGTCGTTCACGCTCAGCGCTCCGACGCGCGGGTGGTTGCCGGCGCGGCGCAGCTGGTCCGGTTGCACGGCGCGCAGCATGGTGAGGCTCTCCCGGCGCAGCGTCGCGAGCTCCTCGGCCAGATCCTGAGGCGCCTTCTCGCAGTCCCGTCGCGCGCGGGTCACGCCGGGCTGATCCCACAGCTCAAACGTCGGCTCGTCCTGAGAGAGGATCAGCCTGATCCGGCCGGCGAAGCCGCGCCGCTCGGCCTCGATGACGTGTCCGGCGCACTCGTTCACGCACCACTCCTCCGGCGCTGGGCGCCACGAGGCCGCCTCGGGCGTGAGCGAGCGCAGGAGGTTCACGTAGGCTTGGCCCGAAGCCTCCAGGACGGCCGCGGCTTCGGCGGGCGTCACTGCTGCGCGGGGACCAGGAGCGTCACGGGATTCTCGACCAGGCGCTTGACCTCGGCCATGAACTGCGCCGCGGTCGCGCCGTAGAAGACGCGATGGTCGACCGAGAGCGTCATGCGCATCACCTTGCCCGGCACGATGCGACCGTCCTCCACCACTGGCACGTCCTTGATGGCGCCGACCGCAAGGATCGCCGACTCCGGCGGATTGATGATCGCGGTGAACTCGTCGACTCCGTACATCCCGAGGTTCGAGATCGAAAAGGTCGCCCCGCTCAAATCGCCTTCGCCGGGGCGGCCGGAGCGCGCGCGCTCGATCACCTGCCGGGACTCGATGGAGATCTGGATGATGTCCTTGAGGTCGGCGTCGTGGACCACGGGGACCAGCAGGCCCATGCCCTGGCTCGGCGCGACCGCGAGCCCGATGTTGATCGCGCGCTTGCGCTGGAAGCGCCCGTCCGCCCACGAGCTGTTGACCTCGGGAAACTTCCGGAGCGCCAGCGCGCAGGCGCGGACCAGGAAGTCGGTCATCGTCACCTTCTCCGCGCCGGGGACGCCCTCCTTCAGCTGGAGGCGCATCTTCACGGCCTCGTCGACCCGGGCCTCGACCGTGACCTGGAACTCGGGGATGGTGGTCTTGGCCTCCATCATGCGCCGGGCGATCGTGGCCTGCATCCGGTTGGGTTCGACCGCCTCGACGTCCGGGCCACCCCCGCGGGTTCCGGCGCCGGGCTGCGGACGCCGCCGCTCGGCCTGAGGACGGGAGCCGCTGGCGGCCATCACGTCCTCCTTGACGATGCGGCCGTCCGGCCCCGTGCCCTTGATCGACGCGAGGTCGACCCCCATCTCGCCGGCGAGTCGCCTGGCGAGCGGCGACGCCTTGATCTGCCCGTCCTGCTCTTCGGCTCCACGTTCGCGCTGAGCCGGCGCGGCCTGCTGGGCTGGGGGGGAGGAGGGCTCCTGGGCGGGCGGCGCGGACTTCTCGGCCGGCTGCCGCTCCTCGGCCACCGTGGGAGGCGTCTCCGGCTCCTTCGGCTTCGCCTTCGATGCGCCGGCGGCCGGTTTGGCGGGCTCAGCGGCCGCCTTGGCGGGCTCGGCGCCAGGTTCGCCGATGCGCGCGATCGGGGCGCCGATCTTGGCCGGCACGCCCTGCTCGACCAGGATGTTCAGCACGCCGTCGGCGTCCGCTTCGAGATCGAACGTCGCCTTGTCGGACTCGACCTCGGCCAGGACGTCACCGGTCTTCACCTGGTCGCCGGACTTCTTCTTCCACTCGACGATGGTGCCCTCCTCCATGGTGTCGGAGAGCTTGGGCATGTTGACGTCGCTCATGGCCGAAACTCCGGAAGCACCGCCCGAGACGGCCGCGCCTCAGCCATCGACCTTCCTCCCCAGAGTGGCCCGCACAAGCCGCTTGATGTCCTCCGCGGTCGGGATCGAGGCCTTCTCCAGGCCGAGCGCGTAAGGCATCGGCACCTGCGCCCCGCCGAGCCGGCGGACCGGCGCGTCGAGGTAGTCGAAGCAGCGCTCCTGGACGCCGGCGGTGAGCTCGGCCGTCACGCCGTACGTCGACCAGCCCTCCTCGACCACGACGCAGCGAGTCGTCTTGCGCACCGACTCGACGATCGGCGCCCAGTCGATCGGGCGGATCGAGCGCAGGTCGATGACCTCGGCGTCGACGTCCTCCTCCTCCAGCTGCTTGGCCGCCTCGTGGGCCAGCACCGCCATGCGCGACACGCCGACGATCGTGATATCGGACCCGGAGCGGCGGAGCGCCGCCTTTCCGAGCGGAGTCGTGAAGTCGCCGGCCGGAACCTCGCCCTTGACGTTGTAGAGGCTCATCGACTCGAGGAACATCACCGGGTTGTCGGAGCGGATCGCCGACTTGAGCATGCCCTTGGCGTCCTCGGGCGTCGTCGGCGCGACCACGAGCAGGCCCGGGATGAGGCCGTAGAGGACCTCGAAGCTGTGCGAGTGCTGCGCCGAGAGCTGGTGCCCCGCGCCGCCCGGCATGCGGATGACCATAGGCACCTTGACCTCGCCGCCGAACATGTAGCGGATCTTCGCCGCGTTGTTGACGATCTGGTCGTACGCCACGAGCGAGAAGTTGATGGTCATCAGCTCGACCACGGGCCGCAGGCCCAGCATGGCCGAGCCGATCGCCGTGCCCACGATCACCTCTTCGGCGATGGGCGCGTCGACTACGCGCTGCGGTCCGAACCTGTCGAGCAGGCCCTCGGTGACGCGATAGGCGCCGCCGAACTTCCCGATGTCCTCGCCGATGAGGTAGATGGTGTCGTCGCGTTCCATCTCCTCCGCCAGCGCCTCCCGCAGGGCGACGCGATACAGCTTCTCCTCCGCCTTGACCGCGGTCGCCATCAGACCCTCTCTTTGCCCCGCGAATTCGGAGCTTCGCTTGAATTCGCCGGGACCCCTTCATATGCCCGCAGCTCAGGCCGGTCGTCCCACTGGCCCGCGTAGACGTACTTGTACAGCTCGTCCACGTTCGGGTCGGGGCTCTCCTCGGCGAACTGGATGATGTCGCGCACCTCGGCGTCGATCTCCTGGCGCACCTTCTTGAAGTGCTCCTCGTCGGCGAGCCCGCTCGTCTCGAGCTCGTGCTCGAAGGCGACGATCGGGTCGGCCTTGCGCCACGTGACCTTGTCCTCCTCGGAGCGGTACTTGTCCGGGTCGACGACCGAATGGCCGCGGAAGCGGTAGCAGAGCGATTCGATGAAGCGGGGCACCGAGTCCTTGCGGGTCCGCTCGACGATCTCGTGGGTCTTGAGCATCACCTCGCGCACGTTCATGCCATCGATCTGGATCGACTCCATGTCGTACGCGCACGCCTTCTTGTAGACGTCCGCCACGGCCGACGCCTTCTCCACGGGCGTGCCCATGCCGTACCGGTTGTTGACGCAGAACCACACGACCGGCAGGTCGAACACCTTGGCCATGTTCAGCGACTCGTGGAACGCGCCGATGTTGGTGGCGCCGTCGCCGAACATGCAGAACACCACGTCGGGCTGCTTTCTGTACTTGACCGCCCACCCGCCACCGACGGCGAGCGGCAGGTGGCCGCCCACGATGCCGTATCCGCCCATGAAGCGCCGGCTGTAGTCGACCAGGTGCATCGAGCCGCCGCGTCCGTGGGAGGTGCCGGTCTCCTTGCCGAAGAGCTCGGCCATGACCGTCTTGGGGTCGACGCCCCGCGCGATCGCATGGCCGTGCTCGCGGTAGCTGGTGAAGATCCAGTCGTTCGACTGCAGGGCGAGGATGCCTCCGACCACCGTCGCCTCCTCGCCGATGTTGAGGTGGCAGTAGCCGCCGATCCTGGCTTTCGTGTACTGCTCCTGCGCCCGCTCCTCGAACCGCCGGATGAGCTGCATCTGGCGGTGCATCGCGAGCAGGAAGTCGCGGTTCTCCTTCTTCAGCTCGAGCGCCTTGGGATTGATGGCGCTGGGAGTGGGCGGTGGGGAAGAGGGTTTTACGGTGGCAGCCATTTCCTTCTCTCGATTTTGATGGTTGGACACTGGGGGGACGGATTTCGCCTCGCCGCCGGCCGGCGGCGTGGCGGCGCCCGCGCCGCCGCCGGGTGCGCTCGCACGCCGGTTGGCCACGTGGATGGCCTGGCCCTGCGCCGCCAGGGCCGACTCCATCAGGGACTCGGGCAGCGTCGGGTGGGCGTGGATGGTCAGGTCGAGCTGCTCCATCGTCAGCCCGTTCTGGATGGCGAGCGTGGCCTCGGCGATCAGGTCGGTGGCGCGGGGGCCGATGATGTGGGCGCCGAGCAGCTTGCCGCTCTCCGCCTCGGCGATGACCTTGACGAAGCCCTCGGACTGTCCGAGCGTCAGGGCGCGGCCCGAGGCGGCGAAGGGGAAGCGGCCGATCTTGACCTGCAGCCCCCTGTCCTTCGCGTCCTTCTCACCGAGACCGACGTGCGCGATCTCCGGGTCGGTGTACACGCAGTTCGGGACGGCATGGTAATCCGGGGTCCGCTGGTGGCCGGCGATGCTCTCGACCGCGCAGATGCCCTCATAGGAGGCGACGTGGGCGAGCATGATCCCGCCGATGACGTCGCCGATCGCCCAGACGCCTTCGGCGTCCGTATGCAGGCCCTGGTCGACCACCACGCGGCCGCGCTCGAGCTTGACCCCGGCCTTCTCCGCGCCGAGGCCCTGCGTGTAGGGCACGCGGCCGACCGCGAGCAGCACCTGGTCCGCGTCGACCACGCCGCCCTCGCCGCCGCTCGAGAACTCGACCCGCAGGCCGCCACCGGCCTTCACCACCTTCGAAACCTTGCTGTCCGTGTGGATCTCGCCCCCCAGCCCGGCCAGGTGCTTGGTGTAGGCCGCGACGAGGTCGGAGTCGACCATGGTCAGCACCCGCGGCAGCATCTCGAGCACCGTCACCTTCGCGCCCAGCGCCGCGAACATCGCGGCGAACTCCATCCCGACCACTCCGCCGCCGATCACCGCGAGCCGGCGGGGAACCTCCTTCAGCTCCAGGATCTGGTCGGAATCGATCGTCAGCTCGGCTCCGGGCAGCGGGATCCGGGCCACGGCCGAGCCGGTCGCGATCACTATGTCTTTGGCCTGGAGGCGGTCGCCCGAGACCTCGACCGCACCCTTGCCGGCCAGGCGCGCGCCGCCCTTGAAGGATGTGACACCCCCCGCCTTGAGCAGGCCCTCGACGCCCTTGACCAGCTGGTCGACGACGGCGGCCTTCCGCTTCTGGGCTGCGCCCCAATCGAACCCGACGCTGTCCGCGACCAGCCCGAAGGGCGCCCCGGCCTTGACCAGCGTGTACAGCTCGGACGACTGCAGAAGCGCCTTCGTGGGGATGCAGCCGCGGACGAGGCACGTGCCGCCCACACGGTCCTTCTCGACCACGGCGGTCCTGGCGCCCAGCTGCGCGGCGCGCAGGGCAGCGACGTAGCCACCCGGCCCGCCACCGATCACAACGACGTCAAACGACCCGGCCATAGCTCCTATCTATACGTGAGATCGATTTGAATTATGCCTACGGTAGGCGCGACCCTGCCGGAGCGGCGCCGTCGGATCCGTAGCGGTTCACGATCGGCATGCGGCGGTCCCGGCCGAACGCCTTGGGCGTGATCTTCACGCCGGGAGGCGCCTGGCGCCGCTTGTACTCGCTGCGGTCGATGAGCTGGATCACCCGCGCGACCGTCTGCGCGTCGTGGCCGCCCGCGATCAGCTCGTCGGGGCTCTGATCCTCTTCGATGTAGCCGATGATGATCGGGTCGAGCCGGTCGTACGGCGGCAGGCTGTCCGTGTCCTTCTGGCCCGGCTTCAGCTCGGCCGACGGCGGCTTGGTCAGGATGCGCTGAGGGATCGCCGGGCTCAGCGAGTTGCGATGGCGGCACAGCTCGTAGACCATCGTCTTGGTGATGTCCTTCAGGACGGCGTAGCCGCCCGCCAGGTCGCCGTATAGCGTCGTGTAGCCGGTTGCGATCTCGGACTTGTTGCCGGTGCTGAGCACGATGTAGCCGAACTTGTTGGAGAGGGCGTGGAGGATCGTCGCCCGGATCCTCGGCTGGAGGTTCTCCTCGGCGGTGCCTGGCTTGGTGCCCTCGAACACGCCGGCCAGGAGCTCTTCGAAGCCGCGGTGCGCCGGCTCGATCGAGAGGTCCATCAGCTGGATGCCGAGGTTGTCGGCCAGCTGCTCGGCGTCCTCCAGGCTCTCGTCCGAGGTGTGGCGCGAGGGCATCCGCACGCCGATCACGTTGTCCGCGCCCAGGGCGTCGCACGCGATCGCGGCGGTGAGCGCGGAGTCGACGCCGCCGGACAGGCCGATGATCACCTTTTCGAAGCCCTGCTTGCGGATGTAGTCATGTGTTCCGAGCACGACTGCCGCGTAGATCTCGGCGGGGCCTTCGAGTGGTGTGGCGATGCGGGCCTCGAGGGCAGCCCGTCGGGGACCGGGCCCCTGTGCGGCGAGTGCGATCTCGGTGACGTCGAGCTCGAGACCCTCGGCGGCCTGCGCCTCGCGGCGCAGCTGCTCGGTGGGGCGGTGAAGGGGCCGTGCCGTGTCGATATCGCACACCAGCAGCTCGGGCACGAACGAGGCCGCGCGGGCGACGAGCCGGCCGGCCGGATCGAACACCACGCTGTTGCCGTCGAAGACGAGCTCGTCCTGGCCGCCGACCGTGTTGACCCACGCGACCCACGCGCCGTAGTCGGAGGCCCGGGCGGCGATCATCTCCTCGCGCGGCGCGCGCTTGCCGTAGTGGTAGGGCGAGCCGTTGATGTTGATCAGCAGGTGGGCTCCGTGATGGGCCTCCCATGCCATGGGGCCGGCGGGGAACCAGCAGTCCTCGCACACCGACATCCCGATCTTCACCCCGTCCATCTCGACGATGGGGCAGAGGTGTCCCGGCTGGAAGTAGCGCTTCTCGTCGAACACGCCGTAGTTGGGCAGGAACACCTTGCGAAACACCGCTTTTACCTCGCCGTCGCGCAGGAACGCGGCGGCGTTGTAGATATCGCCCTCCTCGTCGACGAAGCCGACGACCGCGGCGATCCCGGCCGTCGCCTTCGCCACGTGCCGCAGCTGCGCCAGGTTGTCGCGGACGAACGCGGGCTTCAGCACCAGGTCCTCGGGCGGGTAGCCGGTGATGGCGAGCTCGGGAAAGCACACCACGTCGGCCTCGATCTCTCGGGCGCGATCGATCCACTCCACGATCAGGCGAGCGTTGCCGGACAGGTCGCCGACCACCGGGTTCACCTGCGAGAGCGCGATCCTCATGACTCAATTGTCGCTTCGGGGCGGAACTACGATTTGGCACAGTGAGCTACTTCGAGCGGCTGCGCGCGATCGCCCGCGAACGCCAGACGATGCTCTGCGTAGGGCTGGACCCCGACCCGGAGCGGATCGAGGGTGGCGTCGCGGGCGCGGTTCGCTGGGCCCAGGAGGTGATCCGGCAGACCGAGGAGCACGCGTGCTGCTTCAAGCCCAACAGCGCTTTCTGGGAGCAGTACGGCCCGGATGGCTGGAAGGCCCTGGCCGAGCTGCGCGAGGCGGCGCCGGAGACGCCGTTCCTGTTCGACGCCAAGCGCGGCGACATGGACAACACGATGCGCGCCTACGCGCGGGCGGTCTTCGACGTGCTCGCGATGGACGCCGCCACCGTGAACCCGTACCTCGGGTCCGATTCCCTGGAGCAGTTCACGCGCTACAAGGACCGCGGCGTGTACGTGCTGTGTCGCACCTCCAACCCCGGAGCGACCGACCTGCAGCACCTGGAGAGCGGCGGGCGTCCGGTGTACCGGCACGTGGTGGAGCTGGCGGAGCGGCTGAACGGCGCGGGCAACGTCGCCCTCGTGGTCGGGGCCACGGCGCCCGCCCAGGTGGCCGAGGTGCGCGGCGTGACGGCGCTTCCCTTCCTCCTGCCCGGCGTGGGCGCCCAGGGCGGCGACGCCGAGGCTGCGGTGAGGGCCGCCTTCAACGGCGATCCGGCGTCCTGCCTGGTGGCGGCGAGCCGGTCCGTGATCTACGCCGCGAGCCCCGCCGCCGCGGCCGAAGCGCTCCAGCGGCAGATCAACGTCGCCGCCGGCGTGCGCGCATGAGCTCGCAAGGACCCCAGCAGGAACGGCGGCACACCGCGCGGCTGGTGCTGCAGGGCCACATCATCGACTCGATGATGCTGCCGCAGATCATGGACCTCGTGATGGACGTCGGCGGGAACTTCACCATCCAGGAGCTGAAGGTCGGCCAGCACAAGACGGACCCGTCGCTGTGCCGGATGGAGGTTTACGCGGATTCGCCCGAGGCGCTGGACCGCATCGTGCAGCGGGCGCGGGCGCTGGGCGCCACGGTCGAGCACGAGCAGCCGGTGCGGCTGGTCAAGGTGACGCAGGACGGAGTGTTCCCCGAGGGCTTCTACTCGACGAGCAACCTTCCGACCGAGGTGCTGGTCGACGGTCGGTGGCTGCAGGTGGAGAACATCGAGATGGACACCGCGATCGCCGTCGACCGCTCCGCGCGGCGCGCCTGGTGCATCGTGTTCCAGGACGCGAAGACCGGAATGGACGTGGTGGTCGGGCACCAGGGCGTGCGCGTGACGCCGCTCGAGCGTTCGCGCGACACCGAGATCTTCAGCTTCATGGGAAGCGAGGTCTCCGCGGAGAAGCCGAAGAAGGTCCTGATCGGAGGCATCGCCGAGGAGATGCGGCAGATCCGCGAGGCCGGCGGCAAGGTCCTGGTCGTCGCGGGACCGGCCGTCGTGCACACCGGAGCGGGCCGCCATCTCTCGCGCCTCATCGAGCTGGGCTACGTGCAGGTGCTGTTCGCCGGAAACGCGCTGGCGGTCCACGACGTCGAGTCGGCGCTGTTCGGCACGGCCCTGGGCGTGAACATCGAGAGCGGCCTGCCGATCGAGCATGGGCATGAGCACCACATGCGCGCCATCAACCGGGTACGGGCGGCGGGCGGCCTGCGCCAGATGGTCGAGAGCGGCCAGCTCACGTCCGGGGTCATGAGGTCGGCGATCCAGCACGGCGTCGAGATCGTGCTTGCCGGCTCGGTCCGGGACGACGGGCCGCTGCCGGACGTGGTGACGGACATGATCGAGGCGCAGCGCCGGATGCGGTCCGCGGTGCGCGGGGTGCGGCTCGCGTTGATGCTCTCGACGATGCTGCACTCCATCGCCACGGGCAACATGCTGCCGGCCGGGGTGCGCACGGTCTGCGTCGACATCAACCCGGCGGTGGTGACCAAGCTGGCGGACCGCGGCAGCTGGCAGTCGATCGGGCTGGTCACGGACGTCGAGTCGTTCTTGCGCGAGCTGGCCCTGGTCGTGGAAACTGGGCGCCATGGGTAAAGGTCGCGACAAGCAGGGCCGGGAGCAGAAGAAGAAAAAGAAGGCCAAGCAGCCGCAGGCGGCGGTGAGCCCGAACGTGCAGTTCAGGCACCACTCGGTCGTCACGGAGCAGCCCCAGACGTCGCCCCGGCCGGGCGAGCCGCTCTAG
>CAZLJC010000029.1:0-27608 GCA_964559855.1 uncultured Actinomycetes bacterium | reverse complement strand
CCAATGAGGGGGCTCAAGTTGCGATAGACAGGTAGCCGAGCGCGCCTCCACAAATTGGTGCACGGCGACGCGGAGCCGATTTGACACCTCAATTGACACCTTCACGCAGGCACTCTGTGACACTCGGTGACACTCTGTGACCCTGCTGCGTCATAGGTCCGAGCGGGTTTGACACTCCGTGACATTCGCTGACCCTCCCCGACTCTGCGTGCCCGCAGCCTCTTAATCCCAAGGTTCAGGGTTCGACTCCCTGCGCGAGGACCACCATGGTGTGCACCATCACGCCCGATCACGATGTGCAAGTCCGGCTGACCCAGCTGCAAAGCGTCAGTTTTCCGGCGTATGTGACTGCCGACGAGCTTCCGCAATGCCGAGAGCCTCTCGATTCGCGAACGTGCCGGGAGGGTCGAAACCCTCCCGGCAAACGCGGAAATTTCTACCCGACCGGCGCGCCCGCTAGATATGACGACTCGGAGACGACCGCGCACAGGAACACGATCCCTGTGTCGACCTCCATCAGCCCACCTGATGCCTTGGTCGCGTTAAGGTCGCTCAGCAAGGTGATGTGGTGCACCGCGGCGTCCGACGTGAACAGCTCGACGTACACGTGCCAGGCGACGTTGAAGTCGCCGCCCGTCTTGGCGACTCCGACCAGGTGGTCGTGGCCGGGAACGGCATTGGCCGATGGATACACGCTCGGCATCACGCTCGCCGCAAGGCCGGCAATGACTCCACCGTGGTCTGGGCAGTTGCCCGGCACGCCCATGCAGTTGAACGTGCCGCTCGTCCCCGCGGGATAGACGATGAGGTAGAGCGGCGCCACCGCGTGCGGATTTACCTGCTGGGTCGTGTTGGTCGGTCCAAGCGGCGCGTGGTGGTTTGGCGTCTGTAGGTAGACGATGCTGCCGTCCATATCGTCGTAGGCGGGCTCGATCGTCACGTTTCCGTGGGCGCGCTCACCGCTGGGCAGCGAGTCGGCCAGGGCATTGAAGGGAAACGCACAGATGGCAACGAAGGCGAACGCGAAGAGCACCCTCTTGACGGTCAACAAGCGCATTTGAATCACCTCTCAGCGGTAGAAGTACGGATCCAGGACGCGGACCGCGGTGATCTTGTCCGCGGGGAGCTGATTGAGCTTCGCGGCCTTGCGGATGGCGTCGGGACTCGGAGCGTCGTAGATGCAGAACGTCTTCATGTGGTCTTCCGTGACGTACGAGTGCACCCACGTGACACCGAGCTCGGCGTTGGTATCGACCACCGACAGGCACGCCTGCACACCCTGGTCTGTCAACGGGATCTCCAGCCCGTCTGGAAACGTGCGCTCGACCATGAACCTCGCCATTTACGTACCTCCTTGCGGTGCATCTGCGACCGGGGTTGGTCGCCATGCCAGGCAAGCTAGGTCTTGAGTGCCACCCCCGCCATCGGGGAGAAGGCTCAGTCGATGCTCATGTCAAGTGCTCATTTTTGACGAGCCAGGTCGCCACCTGGACTCGTGAGTCGAAGCCGAGCTTGTCGAGGATGTGGTGGACGTGGTTGTCGACCGTTCGCTCCGACACAAAAAGGCGCTGGGCAATCTCGCGGTTGCTCATGCCACGCGCAAGCAGTTGAGCGACCTCCCGCTCGCGCTTGCTGAGCGCGAGCGCGCTGCCGGCGCGGACGGGCTCCGCGATTTCCACCGTCTGGTCGGGCCCCGCCGCGTACAGGCTCCATGAGCCCGGGATGCCGGGGAATACCCCCACGCCTCGATCGGAAAATTCCAGGCCTGACCCGACGACCAGGTCCTTGACCGTGCCTGACACCCGGACCTCGCCCGCCTCGGCGCTCTGCATCACGCCCGACGCAACATGCAACGCGACGCCGCGAGGACGGCCGTGGGCGATTTCGCACTCACCGGCGTGCAGGCCGGCGCGGATGCGAAGGCCCAGGTGCAGCAGCTGGTCGCGAATATCCAGCGCACATCGGACTGCGCGCGCCGTGCCGTCGAAGACCGCCGTGATGCCGCGCTCGCCCGCCTCGATCTCTCTCCCGGAGTATCGCGTCAGCGCTTTGCGCACCACGGCATGGTGCTGGTCGACCAGTAGTTGCCAGCGCTTGTCGCCAAGCCAAACCGCGTGGGCGCCTGACTGCGGTACGTCGGTGCACAGCACGGTTGCGAGCGTCGTATCGGGCGCCGGAATGCTTCGCACGCCGGTCAAAAACTCCTGGATCTCGCCGATCACCACGTCGGCGTCCAGGAAGTAGAACCAGTGGTCGATGGAGTCCAGCTCGAGCATCTTGGCGTCGGGAATGTGCTCGACGAAGTAGCGGCCGGCCTCGATGGGAGCGACTTTGTCGTGGGTGGCGTGAATGACCAGCGTGGGCACCCGGATCGTGGGCAGAATCCCGCCAATGTCGATCTGGGTGTTCATGCGCATCAGATCGGCGGCGTCTTTCGGACTGGCGCTGAGCTGTGTGAATCGCCTCCACCATGCTGTCACCTCGGGGTTGTCCAGCTGGCTCGGCGCGTAGGCGTCCATCGACTGCTTGCCCCACATCGCTTCGACCCGTGCCATCGCATGCTCGTACTGGCCGGGCGGGATGCCGAACGGGTATTGAGGCTTCCACAGGCGAGACGGATAGCTGCCGTTGATGATCAGGGCCATCGTTCGTTCGGGATAGGTCGCCGCGAACAGAGCCGACATGACGCCGCCTTCAGAAATCCCCATCACCGCCGCTCGCTCCGACTCGACGGCGTCCATCACCGCACGGACATCGTCCATCCGCTGCTCGAGCGTCGGCAGCGGGCTGACCCTGTCCGACATGCCGGTACCGCGCTTGTCGTAGATGATGAGGCGCGTGAACGAAGCGATCCGTTGGAGGAATGACGCTATCGCCGGCAGGTCCCAGACGTGGGCGATGTGCGACACCCAGCCGAAGGTCAGGACCAGATCGACGGGCCCTTCACCGACAACCTGGTACGCGATGTTGACGTCGCCGCTGCGCGCGTATTTCGCCCCGGTGAACACCCCGAGGGAAGTCTAGAAGCCGCGGCGGAAGGAGAGGCGACCACCCGCGACGGAAGGTCGGCCGCGGGTCGTTGATGTTCTGGTGCAACCGCTCGCCAAGGCCAAGCACGATGTGCGATCCAGCAGGTCAAAGCGCCGGCTTCTCGACGAGCTGAACCTGTGCTGGGATGACTCGGCTTTAGAACGAAGAGAGGCGCACTAGCCCCGCCCGGATACCGCCAGGATCACCACCCCGATTGCCGTGAACGCCCCCGCCACAATCAAAAGCCCATAAAACACGGGCTCAAAATCCGACGCAGACATTCCGGCCTGGGCGTTCATCAGCAGCAGACCAATCGCGGAGGCCACGGTCGCCACCCCCAGGACCAAGAATCCCTGACCTTGACGGCGCCTCTTGTTCGTCACTTCCACTTTTGTCGTCGGTGCCGGTGGGGATGCCAGGGCCGTCCATTTGCTTCCGTCCCACCAGTGTTTCCCATCCGCTGAGTACTGTGGCGGTGCTTGCTGCGACACCGGCTTCGGCAAACTGATCGCCGTCCACTTGGTCCCGTCCCACCAATACTTTCCATCTGCCGAGTACTGAGGCGACGCCTGCTGGGTCATCGGTTTCGCAAGACCGGCCAGCGGCGGGGTAGTCGGACGCGCAGTGCTCGCAGCAACCGTGACCGCCCCCAAACTGTGCCCGCAGGTGGTACAGAAGCGCTCCCCAGCGATGCCCTGGCTGCCACATCTCGGACAGACCTCTGCGCTGTCTACCTGCTGTGCCATCAATGGCAGGTCAGGTTGTACGTGAACGTCCGGCTGGCCAGGAGCGGCCCGGTGTTCACGATCTGCCCGTCATAAACATCGACCGTCGAGGTGTAGTTCGGATAGTTCGTGCATCCCGAGTAGATCATCTCGTCGGTGGTCACCCGAACCGATATCGGACCTGAGGTCCCTTGGGGCACTCGCATACTGCCGTGCATGGTGGCGCCATTGAGGTCCTGACCGTAGGGGTAGCTCATCAGCACCGTCACCCCTTGGCTCGGGACGTCGCCCGAGATCGTCAGGACCACGGTGGTGCTGCACGTCACTCCGTAGAAATTGGCGTGCGCACGCGAGGTGCAGGAGATCGGTCCGGCGGATGTAATGGCCACGCTGCTGACAGCCACGACTGGATTCGTCGTCGGAGTCCCGGTGGAGGGATCGATCAGCAGGCGAGCGCCGAAAAAGACCCCGAGCCCAAGCAGGCCGGCCAAGGCCATCCCTCCAATCGCTTTGCCGGCCCCACCTCCGGACGCCGGCGGTGACGGCGGCGGCACCACCATCGGCTGCCAGTTCGGCGGCGGCGGGGGCAAATCGGGCACAGCCGGACGCGCGTCCGGCGGCGGAAGCGGCTGTGCCTGCTCCGCATCCGGCACGGGGAAAGCATCCAGCCACTGGGTGGTATACGGGCCAGGACCGCCCGGGTACGCCCGAAGCGCGCAGTCTACGAGGGCGTGACCAAAGGCCGCATGGTCATAAACCTCCGACGCCAATGCCAGGGGCACCGTGAGAGCAGACAAGAACTCCGCTCCAAGGGTTTCGAGCACCTTTTCGACGATCTCGTCCTTCAACGCATCTGGACCCGCGTTCCCTGCCTTCTCCTTGATATAGGGCACGAGCCCCTCGATCTTCGACAGGACGCCCGGGGAGACCGGGTACCCCTTGGCCTGCATGCAGGAGGAGAACTGCTGGTCGAAATCCGACGCCGCGTCGGACTTGTCCTTGATGTACTTCAGCGCCTCGTCCTTGCGGTCCAGCACCTGGTCCACCGCCTCCCTCGCGATGGACCTGGCTTCGTAGGCGGAGCTCAGATTCTGGCCGCAGTTGCCGCAAAAGCCCGCCCCCGGGCGCAACGCACCACCACAGGCTGGACAAAAGTTCATTACCCTGGGCTCCCCCTCATAGCGCTGCTCGACCCAAACAGGTTCACTGGCGCATCAGGGCGTGCCGAGCCTGTCCACGTCGTCGTGGGTCGCGCCCTGCAGTGTTCCGGCGACATCCACGTCCCCTTTGTATTTGGAAGTGTTGTTGGCCTTCAGATCCGCTTCCTCCGTCGCATAGATCTGCTCGAGGCTGGATTCGTCGTGCAACAGTTGCGCAACCTGCGCGTCCTTGGAAGCCGGAAACTGCAAGGCCTTCACCTGCTGGTCAAAAGCCTTGCGCAGGGCAATCCTCTTCTCGATGCCCGCCTGGCTCATGGTTATGTCCTTGCTGTTCGGCTGAAGCTGCACCTGCTGGTGGATGTCCGCCTTGACGACCGCGTTGTCGGCGGCGATCATCTGGTCGTAGTCGGTTCTTACGGCGGCGTACGGGCCGCTGGTCGCTTCGTGGTACTGCCAAACCGCAATACCCGCTGCGACTGCGATCGCGAGCACCACGAACCCAGCCACGATCAACGCCGCCTTGAGGGCCGGGTGTCTCTTGCCCTTGCCAGGTGTTGCCACGACCGGCCCAGGGCTGGCCGCACGAACCGGCTCCCAGGTGGTCCCGTCCCACCAATACTTGCCGTCGGGGGAGTGTTGCGGCGGGGCCGGCTGATGAGCCGCGTTCACGGGCACGGCAGTGGACGGGCCTGCCACCGACGCCGGCGTGGAGGCTGGAACTCTGGCCGCCGGAATCGCGGCCGCAGCTCTCAATTCATGGCCGCAGTAGGTGCAGAAGCGCTCGTCGCCATGCACCGGCTGGCCGCAGTTAGAGCAAAACGAGGCCCCGCCGGCCATTTCGGCCATACATCCTGTCACCGTTCGGCCCTGAACGCCAGTCAAAATCACCGACCGATCGCCGGCTCCCCTGGCTCACGCCGCCTGCCGAATGCGCCACATGGAGCCCGACCTCACACACCTTTGCGCGTGAACGTCAAGTGCGTCACGCCACTCGGCGCGGAGACCGACTCGATGCGATAGTCGGCCTCGCGACCCTCGAGTCCGTCCCACAGGCGCTCGCCCCGGCCGAGCAGGATCGGAACGACCATAAGGTGCATCAGGTCGACGAGTCCGGCCGCGATGAAATCCCGGAGCATGGTGACGCCTCCACCGATGCGCACGTCCTGCCCGGGGGCGGCTTCGCGCGCGGCCTTCAGCGCCTCGGCCGGTGAGGCGTCGATGAAGTAAAACGTCGTGCCGCCGTCCATCTCGATCGGCGCGCGCACGTGATGGGTGAGGACGAAGACGGGCGTGTGAAACGGCGGGTTTGGACCCCACCAGCCTTTCCACTCCGGGTCCTCGTGCCATCCCGGGTAGCCGAACTTCAAAGCCCCCATGATCTCGACGCCGATCCCAGGATCGTGCTGCCGCGCGAAGGCATCGTCCACGCCGAAGGCACCGCCGGGCCGGCCGCCCATCTCGTTGAACCAACGGGTGGCGAACAGCCACTCGTGCAGCCGGTCGCCGGCGTGGCCGAACGGCGCCTCGAGGGTCTTACCCTCCCCGGTGCCGAAGCCATCGAGCGAGATCGAGAAGTTGTTGACACGCACGAGTGACATCTCTGGTCCTCCTTTGGAGCAGTGGCGTGATCGAAGAAACTACGACTCGGGCGGCACGTATTGCGGTCGGCCGTTGAACCTGTAGACCTGGATCGTTATCCCTGTCGACGTGGGCCGCGATTCCACCACCTCGAGCTGCGCGTCGGGACCGGTCTCGGGAAAGAGCCGCGTGCCCTGGCCGATGATCACGGGGTAGACCAGCAGGGTGATCTCGTCGACCAGGCGATGCGCGAGGAGCCAGCGGGCCAGGTCGCCGCTCCCGTGCACCTGCAGCTCCCCTCCGGGCCGGGCCTTCAGCTCACCGACGGCGGTCGCCAGGTCCCCCGAGAGCACCGTCGTGTTCGCCCACCGCGGGTCGGTGAGCGTGGTCGAGGCCAGGTACTTGGGCCGCGTGTTCAGCGCCGTCCAGATGGGGTCGTCGCCCGGATCGGCCCACACACCCCAGGAGCCGGCAAAGATCTCGTAGGTCCGCCGGCCGAACAGAAAGGCGTCAGCCCGGTGGTAGACCTCGCGGAGGAACGTCGTCGCCTCTTCCCGGAACAGCGGTGGCGCCCATCCGCCCCGCTCGAACCCGCCCCTGCGATCCTCACCGGGTCCGCCGAGTCCCTGCATCACACCGTCGAGAGAGACGTTCTCGTTGATCGTCAGTTTCATCCTCGCAGCTCCGTCTTCAATCCGTTCTGGCCCTCACGGGGTATGACTGAACCACCCGTCCGAACTCATCGCCCGTGCCGCGACCATGGTGAACCCCCAGGTTCACGTTCCAGAGAGGGCAGGGGTGGGAACATAGAAGTAACTGACATGACCGCCGGCCAGGCCCCCGTGGTGCTCTTCGTCTGCGTCCACAACGCGGGCCGCTCTCAGATGGCGGCCGCCCTGCTCGACCACCACGGCAAGGGTGCTGTTCGCGTCCTCTCCGCGGGCTCGGAGCCGGCCTCCGAGATCAACCCGACCGTGGTGCAGGCGATGGCGGAGATCGGTCTCGACGTGTCGAAGGAATTTCCCAAGCCGCTGACCACCGACGCCGTCCAGGCGTCCGACGTCGTGATCACGATGGGCTGCGGCGACGCGTGCCCGATCTTCCCCGGCAAGCGCTACCTCGATTGGGAATTGACCGACCCCGCGGGCAAGGGGCTTGCCGAGGTGAGGGCGATCCGCGACGAGATCGACGTCAGGGTCCAGGCTCTGCTGGCGGAGCTGGTGTCCGCGCGACCGACCGCCTGACCTATCGGCCTCCGGCCGCTTCAGCCCGCCACATCTCCCTGACCGCGCCCTCTCCCGCGCCTGCCGCCGTGAGGGTGACCACAGGACCGTCCAGCTCGAATGTGATCCAGCTGCAGCAGCCTCGCTCCACGTCGACCAGCCGGCGCAGCTCCTCCGCGCGTTGTGGACGGACCTCGATGCGAACCCCGCCCGGAACCTCGGTCCGGGCGACGAGCGAAGTGCGGAACAGCCTCTGCCACGCCTGCTGAGCTTCCCGTTGTTTCGTCGGCGTCAAGGTGCACCCGACCCTGGTGGACGTCGCTCGATGGACAGTCATCGCATCACGCCATCAGCTGCATGAGCAGCCGGCGGGTGTCCGGAGCCAGGTCGGACCGCAGGCGGTAGTAGATCCAGATTCCGCGCTTGTCCGACTCGACCAGGCCGGCGTCCCTGAGCTTTGCCATGTGATGCGAGATGGTCGGCTGGCCCAGGTCGAGGTCGGCCGTGAAGTCGCAGATGCAGACCGGCGCTTTGGCCTTCCACAGCGCGGCCAGCATCTTGAGCCGCGTGGGATCGGCAAGCGCCTTCATCAAAGACGCCGTCTCCTCCGCCCACTCGGGATCAACCTCGGGCAGCGGGCAGCACACGCCTCGTTCCCGCACCACAGGCAGCTCCTTGAGGGCCATCCCAAGGCAAGCATACAACTTCCATCGACGATCATCGATGGCTTGTGCTAAGGTCTATCCATCGACAAGTTTCAATGGAAGGAGCGCGAGTCATGAGCAAGGTCACCGAGGCAGTCCGATCTCGCTACGCGGAAGCCGCCCGGCAGATCGCCGTCGTCCAACCATCCGGGGCGCCCGCTGGCGGATGCTGCGCCGCGGACGGTCCGGATTGTGGCTGCGGCGGCTCGTACTCTGCCGGCGATCTCGCCGCGGTCGGGCTGCGCGAGTCGGCGAGCCTCGGCTGCGGCAACCCGACCATGGTGGCGCAGCTCGAACCAGGACAGGTCGTGCTCGACCTCGGCTCCGGCGCGGGGCTGGACGTGCTGCTCTCCGCGCGCCGCGTGTCGCCCCATGGCCACGCGTATGGCGTCGACATGACCGACGAGATGCTCGCCCTCGCCAACGCCAACAGGCAGAAGGCCGGCATCGAGAACGCGACGTTCCTCAAGGGGACGATCGATCAGGTCCCGCTGCCCGGCGATGCGGTGGACGTCGTCATCTCGAACTGCGTCATCAACCTGGCCGAGGACAAGGGCGCGGTGATCAGGGAGGCGTTTCGCGTCCTGAAGCCCGGGGGACGGTTCGCGGTCGCCGATATGGTCGAGCTCGCGCCGCTTTCCGCGGACGTGAAGCAGGCGCTGGACCAGTGGGCCGGCTGCATCGCGGGCACGATTCCCGTCGACCGGTACCGGAACCTGCTCGCCGCGGCCGGCTTCGCCGGCATCGAGATCGAGGTGCACTCCACGCAGCGGATGCCGGGTGGCGAGTGCGAGGTGGGAAGCGCGTACATCCGCGCGCGCAAGCCGCAGTAGAGGAAGTCGCGCTAGGCGGGAACCGGGCGCCTCCGCTGCTGCGTGTACATCTCCTCGATCTCCTTCACCGTCGTCGCGTCCTCCGGCCGCTTGTCGCCCGACCGGAACGAGACGATGCGCGGAAAGCGGAGGGCGTAGCCAGGTGCGTCGCCCACCTTGCCCGCGGTGTGGTTGGCGCCCGGTGTGATCTCGTCCGCAAGCACCTCCACGACCACCTCGGGCTTCAGCCACACGTCGGGCGTCAGCAGAGAGCGCACGCGCGCCGGCCGTTCCGGCACCTGCAGCGGGTCGGCGCGCTGGTGGATCTCGCGCCAGCCCGCGTCGGACAGGCCCGTGCCGATCTTGGTGATCGTGTCGAACCGGTCGTGCTCCGCGTCGTAAACGCCCGCGAGCAGCGCGCCGAGGCCGAAGCCGGTGCGCTTGCCCTTGCCGAAGTAATAGCCGAGCAGCACGAGATCGACCGTATCGTTGAGCTGGCCGCTCGTCGTCCGCTTCAGCTTGACCCAGTTGAAGTTGCGGGCACCGGCCTGGTAGGGCGAGTCCATCCGCTTCACGACGACGCCTTCGAGTCCCCTGCTGATGTTGTCCAGCAGCGTCGCCGTCAGCGCCTCGGCCGAATCCGCGGAGCTCAGCGGCGTGCGGATCAGCACCTTCGAGTCGCCGAGCACCTCCGCGAGCTGGGCATACCTTTTCTCATAAGGAAGAGAGGTCAAATCCTTGTCATTGCGGTACAGCACGTCGAACACGAACGCGACGAGCGGTGTTTGGGCTGCCGCTTCCTCGATGCCGTGCTGGCGCCGTCGTGAGGCCGTCTGCACGAAGGCCAGGTACTCCTCCGACTCCGGGTTGAAGCCGATCGCCTCGCCGTCGAGGATGAGGTTGCGGTCCTTCAGCTTCTTCGCGGCCTCGACCACCTCGAAGAACATCTCGGAATAGTCCTCGAGGTTTCTCGAAAAGACACGCACCCGCGCGCCGTCCTTGTGGATCTGGACCCGAACGCCGTCGTACTTCGGCTGGACCGCGACCGGCCCGAGCTTCTTGATCACCGCCTCCGGGTTCGGCAGCCGCTCCGCGAGCTGCGGGCGCAGCGGGCGGCCCACCGTGACCCTCAGGGCCTCCACGCCCTTCTCGCCCTCGGTCCAGAAGGTCCGGGCGATCAAACCCAGGTCGGATGTCCGGTTGTAGGCGGCCTCGAGGAGGGGGCGCAGCGAGCGGTCGCCCTTCCGCGCGAAGGACAGCGCCTCCAGCACCGTCGGGTCTCCGATGCCGAGCCGGAGGCGGCCGAGCGACATCCGCACCAGGTGCTTGGCCGACGTGGGATCCAGCTCGCTCAGCAGCAAGGCAAAGCCCGTCCGCTTCTTCTCGACCGAGCCGGCGCCGGCGGCCGCCGCGACGTCCATCAGCCGGGCGTGAACCTCGGTGATCGAGGGTCCCTTGCCTCTGGGCTTCGCCGCCAGCTTCTCGGCCACCAGGCCGAGGTCGCCGAGCGTACCGAAGAGCCTGGTCACCTCGTCGATCGGCCGGCCTGCAGCCTGCGCGATCGCGGCCATGACCAGCTTTTCACCCATCCCGATCTCGACCGGCTCGAAGAACGGCGCGAGCCGGCCCTGGATCAGATAGGTCAGGGGCTGGATCTCGTCCGGCGAGGCGCCCGCGTAGAGCTCGGCGAGCGTCCGCACCAATTCGTTGCGAGCGCGGGTGCCTTCCAGGCGGTCGAGGTAAGCGCCCAGCTCGACGAAGGTCATCGTGATCAACAGATTGCCACCGTCGGGCCCGCCGGCGGCGCGGCCACGGCCTAGACCGGCGGGGGCAGGGCGGCCACCACCGCGGCCGCGGCGACGATCGCCACCGCGGTGGCGAGCTCGAGGCGGCGCCGCGCGAGCAGCGCCAGCCCGCCGGCCACAACCACGAGCACCACCTTGATGAGCAGCACGCGGCCGTATTCGCTGGTCACCAGCGTGGCGCCCAGGTGGGTGTGCGCGAACGCGAGCAGCAGACCGGTCGCCGCCGTGACGCCGAATGCTCCCGCGGCGAAGCGAGGAAAGCGCCGATCCGGCGCGCGGATGAAGGCGACCAGGCCGCCGGCCCAAAGCCCCATCGCCGAGACGTGGACGGCGACGAGCAACTGGCCCACGCCGGGAAGCCCGGGGATGGCGTGAGCCCGGAGCCCGTCCACCAGCGCGAGGGCCGCGCCCACGCCGAGCAGAGGCCATACGCGACCGGTGGGGATCAGCGCCCAGATCAGCAGCGCCGCGCCCAACCGCAGTCCGAGCAGGCGGCCGAAGGTCGAGCCGAGCACCGCGAGCGCCGTGTCCGAATCGAACGAGAGGCTCGCGAGCTGGGCGAGCAGCTCGACGGGCTCGGCCGCGATCAGCAGCGCGACACCGGCCAGGACCAGCGGCGGGATCCGGCCGCCGGAGCCGAAGAGCAGCGCATAACCGGCCACGCCCACGACCAGCGCGAAACCGGCGAAGTGGACCCAGTGAGCCAGAGCCTGCAGCGCGACACCCGCGGGCGTTGCCGTCCCCACCTCCGCGGACGCCAGCAGGGCGCTGTAGCGATTCTGGCTCGGGGCGCCGGCCACGAAGCTGAAGGCTCCCCGCGAAGGATGCGTGTCCGAGGCGAAGACCTGCCAGGTGACGACGTACGTCCCGCGCTCGCCGGAGCGCAGCGGCGCAACCAGCACGGAGCCACGCGAGACGGGCCGCCCCGCGACCTGCCGCCCGCCGGGAGCGAACACCTGGATTCCCGCCCCCGCGGGAGACACCGGCTCGGAGAAGACCAGCGTCACCGCCGCCGGGGGCGACGGCAGGGTTGAGCCCGCCGCGGGATCCGACCCGACGAGCAGGGCGTGCGCCGAGGCCGCCTGGGGAAGAAGCGCGCAGGCGGCCGCGACGGCGGCCACTCCCAGCCGCCGTCCGAGCTTCAGGAGTAGGCCAGCCCCTCCGCGGGCTCGAACACGTCGGGCGCCGGCACTGCGCGCCGCCGGCCCCCGCCGATGCGCAGGACGAGTCCGGCGGCGAGCAGGCAGAGGAGTCCTGAGCTCATGAACGCGAGCTGATAGTCGCCGAAATAGGTCCGCACCGCTCCCGCCGCGAACGCGATCGCCGCGGCCCCGAGCTGATGCGAGGCGAAGATCCAGCCGTACACGATGGCGAAATTCTGCTGCCCGAAGACCTTGCGCGCCAGCTGCACGGTGGGCGGAACCGTGGCGACCCAGTCGAGGCCGTAAAAGACGATGAACAGGAACAGGCCGAAGCTCGGGTTGCCGATCACGTACGGCAGCGCCAGCAGGGACAGCCCCCGCAGGCCGTAGTAGGCGAACAGCAACCAGCGGCTGTCGAATCGATCCGTCAGGTATCCGGAGGCCAGCGTGCCGACGACGTCGAACACGCCGATCACTGCGAGCAGGCTCGCGGCCGTGACCTCGGCCATGCCGTGGTCGATCGACGCGGGGATGAGGTGCGTGCCGATGAGCCCGTTGGTCGACGCGCCGCAGATCAAGAAGCTTCCGGCCAGGAACCAGAAGTCGCGCGAGCGCACCGCTATGCCGAGGCCGCGGAACGCGTTGGCGACGGGGCTGCCCACGGCCGCGGGCGCGGAATCCGCCTCCGTCGCCCCATACGCGGTGAGGCCGACGTCGGCGGGCCGGTTGCGCAGAAACAGCGCGACGAGCGGCAGCACGGCCAGCGCCCCGCACGCGACCGCGATCGCCGCATAACGCCACCCGTAGGTCTGGGCCAGCCAGCCCAGGCCTGGCAGAAAGATCAGCTGCCCGGTCGCGCCGGCGGCGGTGAGCGCGCCGAGCACCAGCCCTCGCCGCGCCACGAACCAGCGGCCCGCGACCGTGGCCGCGAGCACCGAGGCGATCGAACCCGTGCCGAGCCCGACGACGACGCCCCAGAGCAGGTAGAGCTGCCACGGCGAGCGCATCAACGTGGTCAGCAGCGCCCCCGCGGCGACGGTGGTCAGCGCCCCGACGATCACCGCCCGAAGCCCGAAACGATCCATCAGCGCCGCCGCGAATGGACCGGTCAGGCCGAACAGGATCAGGTTGATCGACACCGCGACCGAGATCACCGCGCGGTTCCAGCCGAACTCGTGCTGCAGCGGCACGATCAGCACGCTGGGCGTGGCGCGGAAGCCGGCCGCGCCCATCAGCGCGATGAACGTGACGGCGGCGATGATCCAGGCGTAGTGGATTCGCTTCATCTGGCCCCTTGTGGCAACGGTCGATTTGACGATGAAATTCCAGCGCGGGTTGGGGTTCAGGTTCGCGGCATGAGCGCGAACCGGCCGGCCTCAAGCAAGATTGTCCTGTGGCCACGTGCTTCATCTGCGTCACGTGCGGCGTGCAGTTCGCTCCCTCCCCGGATCCCCCGGAGCGGTGCCCGGTGTGCGAGGACGACCGGCAGTACGTCGGCTGGTCGGGCCAGCGCTGGACCACGCTCGACGAGCTGCAAGAAAGCCACCACAACGACGTGCGCACGGACGCCGGGGTGGCCGGCATCGGCACCTCGCCGTCTTTCGCGATCGGGCAGCGCGCGTTGCTGGTGCAGTCGCCCGGCGGCAACGTGCTGTGGGACTGCATCTCGCTGATCGATGACGCAACCGTCAGCGCGCTGAACCGCCTCGGCGGCGTGCGCGCGATCGCGGTCTCGCACCCTCACTACTACTCATGCGTGGTCGAGTGGAGCCGCGCCTTCGGTGACGCGCCGGTCCTGCTGCACGAGGCGGATCGCGAGTGGGTGATGAGGCCCGACAAGTGCATCGAGCTCTGGAGCGGCGAGACGCGTGCCTTGTGGGACGGGCTCACGCTCATCCGCTCGGGCGGTCACTTCCCGGGCGGCACGGTCATGCACTGGCCGGCCGGCGCGGACGGCGCCGGGGCGCTGCTCGCCGGAGACATCTTCCAGGTCGCGCAGGACAGGCGCTGGGTTTCGTTCATGTACAGCTTTCCGAACTACGTGCCTCTGAACGCGGAGACGCTCGACTCGGTCGTCGCCTCGGTCGAGCCGTTCGCCTTCGAGCGGCTGCACGGCGCGTGGTGGGATCGCAACGTCATGTCGGACGCCAAGGCCGCCGTGCACCGGTCGGCCGAGCGCTACAGGCAGGCCATCGCGCCGGCCCAGTCTCCCGCGGCGAGGCGCAGCCTGTAGCCGCGACGACCTCCTCGCCTCCGCGGACGATCTCGCGCGAGGTCGCGCGGCGCTACCTCGTCCTGCGGCATCTCCTGGCGCCGCCCCGTGCGCTGCCGGCTCGGCCGGCGAGCGTGATGCGAGTGTTCGACCGGCTCGGGTCGCTGCAGTTCGATCCGATCGACGTCGCCGGGCGAAACCACGACCTGTCCCTGCTCGCGCGGATCCGCGGATACAGGCGCGAGTGGACGGAAGGCTTGCTCTATCGCACGCGGGCGCTGTACGAGACCTACAACAAAGGTTTGAGCCTGGTGCCGACCGCGGAGCTGCCCTGGTACCGGATCGCGTGGGACCGCGGTCACGCGCGACATTCGAGCAGCACGTTCCAGGCGCACGCCGACCTGGTCACGGAGCTCATGGAGCGCATCCGGTCGGGCGGCCCGCTCGCCTCCACGGACGTCGCTCCGCGGGAGGCGATCGAGTGGTTCTGGCGGCCGACCAACCAGGTCAGGGCGGTGCTCGAGGCGCTGGCCCTCGCGGGCATTCTCGGGCTGGCTCGTCGTGACGGGAACAAGCGGGTGTACGACCTCGTCGAACGGCTCTTTCCCGCGGAGCTCCTGGAGCAGCGGCCGACGGCGGAGGAGCAGGCCAGGCACAAGCTCCTCTCGCGCTATCGCGCGCACGGCCTGCTCGCGGTCGGAGCGTCCGGGGAGGTCTGGCTCGGCGCGGGGCCGACGGGCCTGGAACGCACCGAGCAGCGGCGGGCGCTGATCGCGGAGGGCGCGCTCGCGCCGGTGGAGATCGAAGGGCTGCGCGGCATCCGCCACATGCCGAGCGCCGATGGCAAGTATCTCGACGCGGCCGAACGCGAGGTCCGGCGAGGCGCACCTCCCGGCGGAGTCGCGCCGCAGGTTGCCTTCCTCGCTCCGCTCGACCCGCTGGCCTGGGACCGCAGGCTGCTGCGCGACCTCTATGGCTTCGACTACCTGTGGGAGGTGTACGTCCCGCCGGCCAGGCGGCGGTGGGGCTACTACGTCCTGCCGCTGCTCTTCGGCGACCGGATCGTGGGGCGCATCGAGCCCCGGATCGACCGCAAGGCGGACGAGCTGCGCGTGGTCGGACTGTGGTGGGAGACGGACTTCGACCCGCACGCGGCCGAGGGGCTGGCCGGCGCGCTGGCGGCGGCGCTGACGGCGCACCGTGACTTCGGCGGTGTCTCGCGGATCGTGCTTCCCAAGCGAGGGCCGCACCCGGCTTTCGAACGTGCGTTGCGCGAACGCCTGGCGTGAAGCCGCTTTCGGGGCGGCGCTCTGAACTGCGCGTTCTGTTTGCGGAATGCTGGCGCCGGCTTTGTTTTTCGGTGTGCTCGCGCTCGTCACGACCGTGGTCGGGATGGTGCCCGGCGTGGTCCGCGCGCGGATCTTCCTCGGCCTGCCGGCGGGGCTGGTGCCGCTTGCCCTGACCACGGCCGGCGCGAGCTTTTTCACGCAACAGCCCAGGCTCTACCTGGGGCTGGCCGCCGCCGTGGTCGTCGTCACCGCCGCCCTGCGAGTGGCGGCGCGGGAATGGAGCTGGTTCGGCGCGCAGCTCTTCGCCACCGTGTTGTTCGCGTCGCTCGCCTACCTGGGGTACGCCGGATCCCTGACCTACGTCCTGTCGCGTAGCCCCCTCTACCTGTTGGCGTCGACGGTGCTGCTCCTGCTGGAGATCGCCGCCCTGGGGCTTTCCGTGTCGTACCTGTTCGAGATCATCGACACCGTCTCGCGCCGCACCGAGCCCGCGCACCCCGCCGACCCGGCGTACCTGCCGAAGGTCGCGATCCAGGTGCCGACGTACAACGAGCCGCTCGAGGTCCTGAGCGAGACGCTCAAGGGCCTGGCCGGCATAGACTATCCGGACCTCACGGTCCAGATCGTCGACAACAACACGCCCGACCCCGACAACTGGAAGGCGGTGGAGGAGGAGTGCAGGAAGCTCGGCCCGCGCTTCCAGTTCATGCACCTGGAGAACTGGCCCGGCTACAAGGCCGGCGCCCTGAACGAAGCGACGCGCAGGTTGCCGGCTGACGTCGAGGTCCTCGGTGTCGTGGACGCCGACTACGTGGTCCGGCCCGACTGGCTGCGCTCGGTCATCGGTCATTTCGCCGATCCGAAGGTGGCTTTCGTCCAGACGCCGCAGAACTACCGCGACTGGTCGGACGACAGCTACCTGCGCGGCCTCTTCTACAGCTACCTCTACTTCTTCGCGATCACCATGCCGGCGCGCGCGCACCGCAACGCGATCATCTTCGCGGGCACGATGGGCCTGATCCGCCGCTCGGTGTTCGACGAGATCGGCGGGTGGAACCAGGACATCGTCACCGAGGACGCCGAGGCCAGCCTGCGCATGCTCGCCCTCGGCTATCGCGGCGTCTACGTCGCGAGGGCCTTCGGCGATGGGCTGATGCCGCTGACCTTCGACGGCTTGAAGAAGCAGCGATTCCGCTGGGCGCTCGGCGGCGTGCAGATCCTTCGCCTGCACTGGAGGCGACTCGTCCTGCCACGGCCCGGGGACAAGCTGAGCGCGGCGCAGCGCATCCATTACCTGCTCGGCAACGTGCAATGGTTCGGCGACGTGCTGATGACGTGCTTCACGCTCCTGCTCCTCGCGACCGCGGTGTCGACCGCCACGCACCACCAGCTGCCGATTCGCAGCATGACCGGGATCGCGCTGGGACTTCCGCTGGCCTTCCTCGCGTCCGGCCTGCTGCGCGCCGTCTGGGCGATGAAGCTGCGCACGCGGTGCACCTGGCGCGACGCGATCGCCGGCCTCCAGGTGTGGTTCGCGCTGAGCTGGGTCGTGACCCTCGCGTGCGTGCGCGGCCTGATTCGATTCCACAGCGCGTTCTTGCGGACGCCGAAGTCGAGCGACAAGGGCTCGTCTCTGATCCGCGCGGTGCGGACGGCGCAGACCGAGACGCTGATCGCCGGCGTCGGCACGGTCGCCGCGCTGGCGATGGTGCTGCGGGCACCTTCGCTACCCTCCCTCGCCATCGCGGTGCTGCTGCTGTTCCAGGCGGGCGTCTACGCCAACGCGCCGTGGGCCGGGGCGGCGGCCGAAGGCATCAAGCTGACTCCGTTCCGCCGCGCTTACCGGAACTCCGCGCAGAGCACCGGCTCATGGCCGGAGCGCGCCGCCGAGGGGCTGGCGGTGCCGACCGCGCTGGTGGTCACCGGCCTGGCGCTGTGGCTGCTGCTCTCCGCGGCGCCCGTGCCACCCCGGATCGCGGAGTCGCCTGCGCCGAACATCGTGCCCGCGATCGCGCAGCCGGCCCACTCCGCCGCGCCGACGCCCTCGTCGTCCCCTTCGCCGTCGGCCTCGCCCTCGGCCGCACCGTCGCCGTCCGCCCGGCCCTCGAGCTCGGCGGGCCCTTCCGCGTCGCCGAGCACCTAAGCGAGCGCCGCCCCAGGCTGAGGCCCGGCGCACCGCCGCGAGCAGCGCTCGCATGGTGTCCGAGTAGCCTCGCCGTCGCCCCACAGCATCGATTCACGAGACGGGAGAAGGGCGCCGACCTGGATCGCCGTCAGGACATCAGGCCTTCAGGTAGGTGTCGAGCAGCGAATTCAGGTCCGGGCGGTCGGCCAGGACGTAGCCCTTGCCCTCGTCGCCCACGACGGATCGCGTGAGCCCGGCGAGGCGCAGGATCCGCATATGACCGTGCACCGTCGACTTGGCGAGCCCGAGCTTCTCCGCCATGTCGGTCAGGCTCGACTCGCCGCCGGAGAGCAGGCGGAGGATGCGCAGCCGCGTCTCGTCCCCGAGCGCCTTGTACAGGTCGACGAGCTGGGTATCGGGGACGACCGACTCCGCGCCGGCCGGGAACAGGAAGAACTTGGTGGTGCCGTACTCCGCGATGTCGACCCAGGGCCGGTTGAGGGAACTCGGCACGAGCACGATGGAGTCGATCCACGGCTCACGCCGGTACTCGACGCCGCGGGTGGCCTTGATGATGAGGCGGTCCCACGTCAGCTGCCGCGCCTGGCGCGAAACCGACTGGGCGGCGGTCCGAAGCTCCGCCTCGAGAGGCGGTCCGATCTCCGAGAAGATCTCAGCGTCCCACCGCTCGATGAGCTGGGCGACCTCCTCCATGAGCTCGTGCGAGTCGGTCTTGATCATGCGCAGCCCGGCCTCGCGGGAGCCGCCGCCGTGGAGCTTGCTCAGGTGCGCCTGGATCGCCCTCTGATCCCCGGCCATGATGGCGTTCCGCTGCGCGGTCGACGTGCAGTGCAGGATCGCCCACTTCGGCTCGTCCGAACGTTCGCTGCGCAGGCGCTCGACGAGCCGGGCGACGCTCCGGCCCCCGGCTGCGCGCGCGATGCCGGCCAGGCCGACCAGGCCGTAGGCCTCCGTGCCGAAAAGCCTCTTGCCGCCTTCTCGCAGCTCTGGTGAGGCTCTCCGCCGGAGCGACTTGAACCACGCCGGCCCGACGTCATAGCTGGCCTCCTCCTCGCCGCCGATGAACATCGCGAGCCCCACCAGGGACTCGTAAGCCAGTCCCCAATCGACGTCGATCGCCGGCTCGGAAGGCGCGGGAGCGCCGCGCACGCGCTGGGTGCTTGACGGAATAGCCATTCGGTGGCTACAGTATAAATCGTTCGGTATCGACCGAACGCTTTGAGGAGGAAGCCATGAACTGGTATGCCCAGGAGAAGCTGGCGGGAAGCCAGGCATCAGAGCTGGAGAAGCGGGTCGAGCGGCGGCGCGCGACCGACCTCTGCCGGCGGCCGGCGCACTTCTGGCTGCTCGCCGTCCTGCGGACCTGGCTCATCTCCGCCACGAGGTAACGCTACCGAATCGGAGTCCGCTCGATGCCGCGGAGCCGGCACGAGCGCATCCCTGGGCCTGAGCCCAGCGCCCCTCGCTAGACTCTCCTGTCTTGGCTTCAGCCGCGCGCCAGGGGACCACCACGCGGGCTTGAGCCGTTCACAAGCTGACGCAACAGGACCCGGGGGGAAGGATGGAGAGCTCGGCGGAACTTCAGATCGGCGAGGCGATCCGCCGGTTCGTCGCGGTCGACGATCCCGGCGCAACGCTTTCCGTGCTGCTCAAAGCCCTCGACGATCTCCCGGTCGGGATCGGGCTGCTCAAGCTGCCTGACCTGAGGTTCGTGTACGCCAACAACCTTTATGAGAGCTGGTACCAGGCCGACCGCCGGCCGCTCGCGGGACGCCGGCTCGAGGACGCGCTGTATGCCGCCCCGCAGGTGCTGGCCATCTTCCGTGACGTGGCTCGGGTGGGAAAGCCGGCGCACTCCCACAACGCCGAGTTCACCGGGTTGAAAGGGCGGCCGTTCGTGCTTCCGGGCGACGTCACGATGTGGGACTGGAGCATCTGGCCGCTGAAGGATGGAGGTGGCAACGTGACCCACCTCCTCGTCTCCGGCTACGACGTCACCGCGCCCGCGCTGGACCGGATGAACGCCGAGCTGGCCCATGAGGAGGGCGTCCGCGCGCTGCTGGAGGTGTCACGGGTCGCGGGCTCGAGCGGACCGATCGAGGCCTTTTTCGGAGAGCTTTCGGCCCGGGTGGCGAGAGTGGTCGGCGCGGGCAAGGTGCTGTTCACCACGGTGCACAACGGAGTGATGCGCCTGCAGCCGAGCAGCTACGGGTTCGACGACGGCGTGCTGCGCGACGTCACGGTGCCGTGCAGCCCGCACGGCAACGACCTGGCGAGCCGCATCGTGTACCACGATCACGTCTTGCGTTCGACCATCGACACGGGACCGGAGTTCGAGCCTTACCGCTCGGTCCTCGGCGTGATGGACGTGCGCAACACCGTCGCGGTGTGCTGGCGTGTCGGGGATCTGCGGCTCGGGCTCGTCGCAGCCTTCAACTCCACCTCGCCGGACGGGTTCAGCGACCGCGACGCCTACCTGCTCAAGACCGCAAGCATGGCGGCGGGGCTCGTCTGGCAGCACAGGCAGGACGAGGCCAGGGTCGCGCAGGCGCAGGAGCAGGAACGCTCACGCCTGAAGGCGGCCGCGGACGAGATGGGCGCGCTGGAGCGGGCCAAGGCGGACTTCCTGCGCATGGCGTCGCACGAGATGCGGGGTCCGATCAACGTCATCTCCGTGTACGCGGGCACGCTCGCCGAGGGTTCCGCGCACGCGGGCTCGCCCGCGGTGCGTGAGGCGGCGGCGGCGATCAACGACAAGGTGCACGAGCTGAACCGCATGGTCGACCAGGTGCTCGAGGTGTCGCGGCTCGAGGACCCCAACCTCCGGCTCAACCTCCGCACTTTCGACCTGCGCGACGTGGCGGCCCGAGCGCGGGACGAGGTGGCCGCGCTCGCGCGGGGCCGGAACGTGACTTTGGTGCTTCCGCGGGAGCACGTGCCGGTGCACGGTGACCCCGAGCGGCTGCAGATGGTCCTGCAAAACCTCCTCGACAACGCGCTCAAGTACTCACCCGCCGGGGGCGACGTCGGCTGCGCGGTGCGGCGGCAGGGCGATGACGCGGAGGTCCTGATCACCGACCACGGGATCGGGATCGCCCATGAGGATCTCCCGAAGCTCTTCGCCCGGTTCAGCCGCGTGGGGGGCGAGCGCGCCCAGGGCATCCCCGGCACCGGGCTGGGCCTGTACCTGAGCCGGGAGACCGCGCGGCTCCTGGGAGGCGACCTCACCGCCCAGAGCCAGCCCGGGAAGGGCAGCGTCTTCCGCCTCACCCTGCCCGCCCTTCCGGCTCAGCCCGACGCGGAGTAGCTCCCGCCCGGACCGGTCAACTCGGCTCTGCCTCGGTTTGGAGCAGGCGGCCGATCACATTGAGCAGGTCGGTCTTCTCGAAAGGCTTGGCCACGATGGCGTCGGCGCGCACGCTGGCCGGCACGGAGCCGGGCAGGCCGGTCAGCAGCACCACCGGCATCGACGCATGGGCCGGTTCCGCGCGGATCTTCTCGATCAGCCCCGCACCGCTCAGGAGCGGCATCTTCGAATCGACCAGGATCAGGTCCGGCGCCAGCTCCCCGAGCTGCTCGAAGGCGGCAAGCCCGTTTGGCGCCTCAGCGATCTCATAGCCTGCCTGCTCGAGCACCAGCCGGATCACCGTGCGCAGGCTGGCATCGTCTTCCACCACCAGGATTCGCGTCATCCAGCTGCCCCGCAACATTCTGGCGAGGTGGGAGGACCGGCACATCCTTCACCGGTGGTAGATCGAGCGGGCGCGCCTCAGGAGGAAAGCAGCTCGAACACCGGCCGCCGCTCGGCGGCCCCGGCCGGATCGTCGAGCACGTCCCGGGCTCCCAGCACCCGCAGCAGCAGAGACCCCGCCGGGAGTCGCCGGGCGTAGGGCCCGAGACGCTCGGTGAAGAAGGCCGTGCGATCGGCGACGCTCAGCTCGCTCGCGGTCACGTGAACCTTCTTTCGCCCCACCGTCAGCGTGGCCTCGCGCGCAGCGCGCAGGTTGCGCACCCAGTTGGTCTCGCCGAACGTCCCGATCACCCAGCGCCGGCCCGCGAGCTCGACCAGCGCGACGGGGGTCGTCCGCGGAACACCGCTCTTGCGGCCGCGAACCGTGATCAGCGCGTTCGGGCCCATCAGCGGGCCGATTCTCAGCAGCCGCCGGGCGAGCGGGTTCAACACGTCGACGAAGCCGGGTACACGGGAAGGCGCGGAATCAGAGACCATCTGGATTTCCTCCTGAAGTGTTCCTTCAGGATAGCTCAACCGATCAATCAGTTGATTGATTCCACGAGGTCAGGTGGTGAGTCCGAGCCACCTCTCGAGCTGCGCGAATGCCTCGTCTCCGACCGAGGTGGCGTTCATGACCGGAAACATCGTCGCGGTGATCGTCGAGATCACGATCGCCGCCACGCCAGGAGTGTCGAGCTCGGACCGGAGCTCGCCGCCCCGGACCCCGCGCCGCAGCAGGCCCCGCATGGTGGTGTGCCACGCCTGGAAGGTTTCGACGAGCAGGTCGCGAATCGTGTCGTCGCGCGACGAGCGGAGCGCCAGCTCGGCCATGACCGCGCCGAGCTCCGGCTCGTCGAGGAGGAGCTTGCGCACCGCCCGGAGATGGTCACGCAGCTGCCCCACCGGCTCGCCGCTCGGCGCCAGAGTGGACCGGAACCGGCTCATCGCGTGGTCCACCACGCCGCGGATCAAGGACTCCTTGGTCGGGAAGTAGTAGTGCAGCGTGGCGACGTTGACGCCGGCTTCAGCCGCCACCTCACGCGTGCGGAGACCTTCGAATCCCTGCCCGGCGATCGCGAGGTACGCCGCGACGACAAGGTCCTGCCGGCGCTTCTCACCGACCGCCGGCCGGGCGGAAGCGCGGGGCGTCATGGCAGCCAATTAAACGCCTGGTCGATGGCGCGGGCGCGGGATCAGGGCCCGGTGAGCTGCGTGTCGCACACCTTCGACGCGTTGACCACCGCGTTGCCGTCGGCCTGGACCAGCGTGTACGTCGCCGACAGCTGGGTCCACCCGGTCTGCACATCCGCCGCCCGATTGGCCCTGAACGCCTTGATCGAGTACTGCGCCCAGCCGTCGACCTTGGACAGGTCGAGCCGGATCGCCGCCGTCGGGGCCGCGATGCAGAGCGGGACCGTTGCCGCGTCGATCTGCTGAAGGAGGCGGCCGGTCCTGTTGTCGATGCCGACGAGACCGTCCTGGCAGGACGCGGTCATCCCCGCGGGACATGCCTGGCGCATCATCACGATGCTGTCGTACACGTCCGCCAGCCGGGGCGAGAGCATGCCGTTGATGAAGCTGTCCGCCACACCCCGGTCCGAACGCGAGCTGAGCGCGGGAGTCGGGCTGGCGACCGCCGGCTGAGCGGCTGCCTGCTGCCAGGGAAGAGTGATCGTGCCCAGCGACGTGAGCACCACGCCAACCAGGACCAGCGCGATCGCTCCGGCGGCAAAGTACAGGTATCGGCCGGGCCCCAGGCGCCGGTTGTCCTGGCGCCAGAGCGGCGCCGCGGCCTGATTGGGGGGTGGAGGAGCCAGGCGATAGGCGGGCGCGCCAACCGGGGCGCGCCGGGCGGGCTGCGGCGGAGGCGACGGTATCCGCTGAACCGCCGGCGCGGCCTGGGCCGTGGGCAGTCCCGCGCCGACCCCGCGCCACGTCGGGAACACCGCCTCGTGCTGGGCGATCGGCTGCCAGGCTGAGCCGTCCCAGAACCACTTGTGGTCGGGTGAAAGTTGCGGCGGTTGCGCCGGAGGGCCGCCTGGTGAGCTCACGGCGCAAATCTTGGGCCGTGAGTTCGCGGACGCTCGAAATTTAGATAGTTAAGTTTTGTGAAGGGGCTGCTGCGGCGTGGTCAACGACCCCTCGATCCCAGCGCGGTATCGGCCACCGACGTGCACACGGCCACCGGCGCGAGACCGGGACGGACGCCGCCGCCACACGCCCACGCGCGGCCCGCGAAGATGGCGAGCTCGAATCCATGCCGGGGGACGAGCATCGCCTCGGCCGGCGTCCAACCGGTCGCGGCGGTGCGGGTGAGCTGGTCGACGATGGCGGTCTCGCCGGCGTTCTGCCCGCCCATCACCACCACGTCGCCCTTGAGGAAGGTGGCGGCGCCCGCGCCGCTGGTCGCGTGCGGCAGGTCGGGCATTCTTGACCACGTGCCGGTCGCGACGTCCAGGCAGTCGACCCGAGTGGTCGTCGGCCACCGGCCCCCCGCGAGGCAGGCCCGGCCGTCCGAGACGAACCCCGCGACGTGGTTGCGCGCAACGGGCAGAGTGGCGATCACGCTCCAGGCTCCCGACTGCGGGTCGTACGCCTCGACCGGACCTACTTCGCCCAGGCGGGTGTTGCCGCCGAGCGCGTAGAGCCGGCCGCCCAGGGCGATCAGGGCGTGGCCGCCCCGCGCGTGATGCATGTCGGCAAGCCGCGTCCAACCGCCTGGGTCCAGCCGGAACAGCTCCGCGCTGTCACGGCCGTTGCTGTGGCCGCCCGAGATGTAGACGCGGCCGTCGAGGCTGGCCGCGGAGGGGTGGTCGAGGGGGAGGGGCAGCCGCGGCCCCGACCGCCACGCGCTCCCGTCGAAGACGTAAACCGAATCGAGGCTGGCGCCCGCGGCGTTGAAGCCCCCCATGACGTACAGCTTTCCGCCTGCGGCCGCGGCGCCGGTCTCCTCGACCGGGGCGGGCAGCGAAATCTCCTGCCGCTGCTCTGGGGCGGGCGCGCCGGGCGAGCTGAAGCTCGGCGTCGGCACGGGGCTCGCCGGCGGGCTCGGGCTCGGCGCGGCGGCGGTCCCGCCGCCTCCACACGCGGTGAGCAGCACGCACGCGGAAAGTCGTATCAGGCCCAGGCGTGGTTTCGCCCGGCGCTCCCGCTTCAGCTGGCCGAAGTCAGCCGCGGACGCCTTCCTGCGAAGCAGGCTCAGCGCAGCCTCGCGAGCGCCTCACGCGTCTCCTCCACGCCGGTCCGCCACACGCGCATGACGTCTTCCTCCGGGCGCTCGTACCAACCGCCGAAGGATCCGTCTCCGATCTGGGCGCGCACCTCGAGCGGGTCGGTCGCCGTGCGCGGCGCCGGCGCCTTGTGGTTCTGCGGAAACGCAACCCCGGGCACGCGGTTCCACGGAAAGCTCTCCATCCACGATGCGTGCGACGCCTCGGGATCGACCTCCCGCACGACGGCCAGCGTCCGCGGCGCCTCCCACCAGTGATGCACCGCAACGTCAGGACCGGCGAGCCCGTCGACCGGACGGTTGCCGCCGTGTCCGTTGACGATCAGGAACCGCTCGAAGCCCTGCCCGCGCAGCGAATCGAGCAGCTCGCCCACAAAGGAAAGGTATGTCGCCTGGTTCACGGACGGGCTGCCCGGGAACGCCGCGAAGTACGGCGTGATGCCGAAGGCGAGCGCGGGGAGGACCGGGACGCCGAGGGGATCCGCGGCCTCGACGGCGACGCGCTCGGCCAGGATGGCGTCCGTCGCCAGCGACAGGTACGCGTGCTGCTCGGTCGAGCCGAGCGGGAGCACGATGCGGCGCTCGCGCTCGAGCAGGCGCTCCAGCTGCATCCAGTTCAGGTCGGCTACCCGCACGGGCCTACCGTCGCATAATCGGCGCTGATGGCAACCGCCCTCTCGCTCACGCACCTCGGCTCGCTGATGCGCGGCGTCCGCAGCGTGGACGAGGTGGGGGCCGACGAGCGCGCGGCGTCGCTGGCCAAGCGATCGATCAAGAAGTCGTCGAAGCTGTGGGCGCTCGACCTCGCCATCCGCTGCATGGACCTCACCACGCTCGAGGGCCAGGACACGCCGGGGAAGGTTGCGGCGATGTGCGCCAAGGCGGTCCGCCCGAAGCCGGGCGACCCGACGGTGCCCGCGGTGGCCGCGGTGTGCGTGTACCCGCTGCGCATCGCCGACTGCGTGGAGCACCTGCGCGGGAGCGGGGTGCACATCGCCTCGGTGGCCACGGCCTTTCCCTCGGGACAGAGCTTCACCTCGATCAAGGTGGCGGAGACGGAGGAGGCGGTCCGGGCGGGCGCCGACGAGATCGACATGGTGATCGACCGCGGAGCGTTCCTCGCCGGCGACTACCAGCGGGTCTACGACGAGATCGTCGCGGTGAAGGAGGCGTGCCGAGAGGCGCACCTCAAGGTGATCCTGGAAACCGGCGAGCTCGGCACGTACGACGCGGTCCGCCGGGCCAGCATCCTGGCCATGGCCGCGGGAGCGGACTTCATCAAGACCTCGACCGGCAAGGTGCAGCCGGCCGCGACGCTGCCCGTGTCGCTCGTGATGATGGAGGCGATCCGCGACTTCGTGCGCGAGACGGGGCGGCCGGTCGGGTTCAAGGCGGCGGGCGGGATCCGCACCGCCAAGCAGGCCATCGCCTACCTCGTCCTTACATATGAGACCCTCGGCGCCGAGTGGATGACGCCTGAGCGGCTGCGGCTCGGCGCCTCCACATTGCTGAACGACGTTCTGATGCAGATCGACAAGGAGCGCAGCGGGGTGTACCAGTCGGCCGACTACTTCACCATCGACTGATGGCCATCACCAAGCGGCCCAGCGACACGCTCGAGCGGCAGGTCTTCGAGTACGCCCCGGCGCCGGAGTCGATCGACCACGTCAAGATCCAGCCGCGCTACGGCCTGTTCATCGGGGGCAGGATGGTGCCGGGCCACAGCAAGAGGCACTTCCCGACCATCAACCCGGCCACGGAGCAGAAGCTCGCGGAAATCGTCGAGGCCGACGCCGTCGACGTGGACCGCGCGGTCAAGGCCGCGGGCAAGGCCTTCGAATCGTGGTCGCGCCTGTCGCCCTCACGGCGCGCGCGCTACATCTTCCGGATCTCGCGCCTGATCCAGGAGCGGGCCCGCGAGCTTGCGGTCGTCGAGACGATGGACGGCGGCAAGCCGATCAAGGAGTCGCGCGACGTCGACGTCCCGCTCAGCGCCGCCCACTTCTTCTACTACGCCGGCTGGGCCGACAAGCTCGAGTGGGCCTTCCCCAACCGCAGGCCGAGGCCGCTGGGCGTGGCCGGGCAGGTGATCCCGTGGAACTTCCCGCTCCTGATGCTCGCGTGGAAGATCGCGCCGGCGCTCGCCGCGGGCAACACGGTGGTGCTGAAGCCCGCTGAGACGACGCCCCTCTCGGCCATGGTGTTCGCCGAGATCTGCATGCAGGCGGACCTCCCGCCGGGCGTGGTCAACATCGTCACCGGCGCCGGCAAGACCGGTTCGCTCGTGGTCTCCCATCCCGACGTGAAGAAGGTCGCCTTCACCGGCTCGACCGAGGTCGGCAAGCTGATCCAGCGCTCGATCGCCGGCAGCGGCAAGAAGCTGACGCTCGAGCTGGGCGGGAAGGCGGCCAACATCGTGTTCGAGGACGCGCCGCTCGACCAGGCGGTCGAGGGCATCGTGAACGGCATCTACTTCAACCAGGGCCACGTGTGCTGCGCGGGGTCCCGCCTGCTGGTGCAGGAGTCCATCGCCGAGCCGCTGCTGGAGAAGCTGAAGGTCCGGCTGTCGACGCTGCGCCTGGGCGATCCCCTCGACAAGAACACCGACATCGGCGCGATCAACTCGCGCGCGCAGCTGGAGAAGATCCAGGCGCTGGTCGAGTCGGGGATCGAGGAGGGCGCCGAGCTCTACCAGCCTGAGTGCCGGATTCCCGAGCGGGGTTTCTGGTTCCCGCCCTCGATCTTCACGAACGTATCGCAGTCCTACCGGATCGCCCGGGAGGAGATCTTCGGGCCGGTCCTCTCCGTGCTCACCTTCCG
>CAZLJC010000028.1:0-29890 GCA_964559855.1 uncultured Actinomycetes bacterium | reverse complement strand
GGCTTGGTGGCCGGATTGGTGCCGAGGCCCAGATTTGAACTGGGGACACCTTGATTTTCAGTCAAGTGCTCTACCAAGCTGAGCTACCTCGGCACGGCGGCTAATTTTATCGGCCGACCGCATCTGGGCCTTGACGGCCGGTCTTGCCCTTGCGAGACTACGGGCCCAACCGTGACCGCCGCATCTCCTCTTCCCCGGCTCCTGACGGCCGCCGTCGCATGCGCCGGCGCGGTGGTTCTGCTGGCGGCCTGCGGCGGCTCCAGCAACACGGCGAGCAGCAGCGGGTCATCGTCGGAGCACTCGCCGAGCCCGAGCCCCTCCCCCTCCCTCATCTCGTCGGTCGACGCGTGCAAGCTCGTCACGGCGGCGGACGCCACCACGGCGGCCGGCGCGGAGATGACGAACCAGGCCACGGGTGGGGCGCAGATCCCGGGCGCATGCATCTACGCGAACACCACGACCGGGGCGTCGGTCTTCGTGTACGCGATGGCCTACCCCGATACGACGCAGGCCAGCGCCGTCGACCTCAATGCCGTCGCGACCGGGATGCTGCAGACCAGCGTCACCAACGTCCATCAGGTCAGCGGCATCGGCGACAAGGCGCTGGAGTTCACCGGCCAGGAGCAGGGACAGGGCGGAATCGGGATCTTCGTGATCAAGTCGAACGTCGTGATGTTCATCGTGATCGGACCGACCAGCGACCCCACGAAGGTGGAAGCGCTCGCGCGAACGGCGGTCAGCCGCCTCTAGGCGGGGCGGTCGGCGAGGGCTGAACCCGCGGCCGCCGGCGGCGGCGGGAAATTCCAGCCATTGAAGCCCGCGGGCGCCGGCAGCGGCGGGCATGGACGCGAAACCGGGCGTGGTGGGCGGTGATGGATTCGAACCAACGGCCTCCTCGGTGTAAGCGAGGCGCTCTAGCCAGCTGAGCTAACCGCCCAAGATTCCGTCAGCGGAGACCCAGTCTACCCACCGGTGAGCACATTCAAGGCCGCGTTCAGCTGGGTGTCCTTGGCGTAACCCAGGGAGGCCTGCTGGACGTCGAACATGTCCGAGGAGTCGGCCAGCGTGACCGGCACGTCGGGTGTCAGGCCCTTGTGGTCGATCGTCTGGCCGTTGGGCAGATACCACCGCTCCACGGTCAGGTGGAGGTCGGCGCCGTCCGACAGGACGAAGTCCTGCTGCACTGAGCCCTTCCCGTACGTCTTCGTCCCGACCAGCTTCGCGCGCCCGTGGACCTGCAGCGAGCCGGCGACGATCTCGGACGACGACGCGCTGTTCCCGTCGACCAGCACGACCAGGGGCAGGCTCGGGGCGAGGTGCGGGGAGCCGACCTGGTGATGGTCGACGCTGCTCCGGCCGCGCGTCTCGAACGTCTCGCCGCTGGTGACGAACTGCGAGATCACATCCTCGGCCGCGGAGGTGAAGCCGCCGGGATTGCCGCGCAGGTCGAGCACGATCCCGCTCGCGCCGCTCAGCCCGCTCTTCAACGCGCTGGAGAAGTCGGCCGACGTCTGCGAGCCGAACTGGAAGATTCGCACGTACAGCACGTGGTTGCCGATCACGGACGACTGCACTGTCGGCACCGTGATCTCCGCGCGGGTCAGCGTGAACGTCATCTCGGACCCGGCGCGCGAGATGGTGATCGTCACCTTTGTCCCGGTCGGTCCCTCGATCAGCGCGGACGCCTGGTCGACGCTGACCCCCTTCACGTCCCTGTCCCCCACCTTGACGATCAGGTCGCCCGACCTGAGCCCGGCGGCGGCGGCCGGGGATCCGGGCAGCGTGCCGGTGATCACCGGATACCCCGTGCTGAAGCTCAGGTAGACGCCGATGCCCGTGTAGCGGCCCTGGTAGTTGTCCTGCAGGCGCCTGTACTGGTCGGGGCTGAAGTACGACGAGAACGGATCCCCCAAGCCCTGCACCATGCCCTGCGCGCTGCCCTGCGCCAGCTTCGTGGTGTTGACGTTGGGGTCGACGTAGTCGGCCTGGATCAGGCGCGCGGCCTCCTGCGCCTCCGCCAGGTCGATCTTCCCGACGTTGTGGTGCGCGAGATACGGCACGTAGTCGGGCCACGCCTGGTCGACGTACGCGCCTGCGATGAATCCGATGGCGAGGATGAGCACCACGGCGCCACCCCGCAGGGCGACGCGGAGATTCATGTCAGCAGGTTAGCGAAATCTCGTTCGCTAGCAGCCGAGCCAGATGCAAGGGTCCCGGTACACGCCGTTCACCCTGATCTCGAAGTGCAGGTGCGGCCCCGTCGACCACCCGGTCGAGCCTTCGAACGCCACCGTGGTCCCGCGAGGGACGACCTCGCCCGAGTAGAGCCCCGGCGCGTAGCCGGCGGTGTGGCCGTAGTAGGTCGAATAGCCGTTGCCGTGGATGATCACGAGCAGGTTGCCGTAACCCACGCTGCCCGGATACAGGTACGCCACGCCGGTGTCGGCGGCGACGATCGGCGTCCCGTACGGACCCGCGATGTCGATCCCGGTGTGGATCTTGTGCGGCCAGGGGCAGTTCGGGTCGTAGACCTCGAGGTAGAAGGACGAGCAGCCGAAGCCCTGCGTGATGCAGCTCGGGCCGCACGCCGGCTCCGGCCATTCGAACACGCCGTTGCCGCCACCGGCCTTGACCGCGGCCGCGTCGTACTGCTGCGCCAGCTGCGCGACCTGCGCGTCGATCGCCGCGCGCTCGGCCTGAACCTTGGCGTACTGATCAGCCAGCTGCTGCTCGAGCTTCTGCTCCACGACCATCGCGGCGTTCTCCGCCGCGAGGTTCTTGTCGAGGTCGCTCTGCGTCGCCTGCTGCTGCTGGAGCAGCGTCTGCTGCTGGAACTTCTGGGTGCCGAGCAGCTGGTTCGACTGGTTGACGAGCAGGTGCTCGCTCGCCAGGTCGGCCAGAAGCTTCTGGTCCGAGGTGGCGATCTCCTGCGCCCCGACCATCCGGTTCATCAGCTGGTTGAAGTTGCTCGAGGTGAGGACCAGCTGGGCATAGTTGACCGCCCCGTGCGAGTCGACGTAGCGAATGCGCGCGTCGAAGATCTCCTGCCGCACGCTCTCGCGCGCCTGGAGCCGGTACAGATCGGCCTCGCCGAAGCGGATCTTCCGGTTGAGGTCGTCGATCGCGGCCTGGGTCTGCGCGATGAGGGCGCGCTGGGCGGCGATCTGCTTGTTGAGGTTGGCGATCAAACCGTCGATGGCGTTGATCTGCAGCTGCACGTTGGTGATCTGCGCCTGGATGCTGTCGAGCTGGTTCTGGTTGTTCACCTGCTGGCCGATGCCGTTGTTGTACGCGACGCACGCCTGGTACACCGCGGGCGGGTCGCCGGGGTAGCAGTAGATGGCCGAGACGTTGTGCACGGACTGCGGCGCCCACAAAAGGGTCGCGAGGATCGCGGCGAGCGCGACTCTGGCCTTCATGTCAGATCCTCACGTAGCGGCGGACGCCGATGTAGCTGCCGATGGCGCCGAGCATCGCGCCGCCCACGAGCAGGTCGCGCGCGAGGCTCGAGATGAAGGCCGGGTCGTAGGTGAGCGGGATGAAGCCGATGTCGGAGTGGAACCGGTCGACCGCGGGCTGGTACGCGATCACGAGCAACGAGAGAGCGATCGCGGCCGCGATCACCCCGGTCATCACGCCTTCCAGGACGAAGGGACCGCGCACGAACCACTCTGTCGCGCCGACGAGCTTCATGACCTCGATCTCCTTTCGCCGGTGATAGACCGCGGTGCGAATCGTGTTCATGACGATGACGACCGACACCACCAGCAGCATCCCCAGCAGGGCGACGCCCGCCAGGTTCAGCCACGCCGAAAGTTGCAGCATGCGGTTGACGAAATCCCCCTGGTAGTTGGTCGGGTCGGTCGGGTCGACGCCCGGCCACTGCCGCGCCATCTGGTCGATGGCCGCGACGTCGGTCAGGTTGGCGACGCGCACCTCCAGCTTGGCGTCGAGGGGGTTGCCCTCGATCTGCTGCGCGAGGACGCCGTTCTGCGGGTCGGACTTGAACTGGGCCAGCGCCTCGTCCTTGGTCACAAAGCGCACGCTCACCACGCGCGGGTCGCCGGCGAGCTGCTGCTGGAAGTCGGTGACGTTCTGGAGGGGCGTGTCGTCCGCGACGTTGATCGAGATCACGCTCACCTTGTCGCGCAGCCCGTCCAGCACCTGCGAGAACGCGTGCCCGACGAGGAGGTTGACCCCGGCGAGGATGAGGATCAGCGTGATCGACATCACCGCGGCCAGGCTCACCGCCAGGTTCCGCCAGAAGCTCTGCCAGGCGCTACCGAGCGCGAACTTTAGGTTTCTCAACATCTTCGTGGTACCTGCCTGAGCGGTCATCCCTGGCCACCTGCCCCGCGTCGATGGCGACGACGCGCCGGCGCAGAAGGTCGACGATCTCGCGGTTGTGTGTGGCCATCACGACGGTGGCGCCGCGCGCGTTGATGCGCAGGAAGAGCTGCATGATCTCCCTCGACGTCGCCGGGTCGTGGGTGCCGGTCGGCTCGTCGGCGATGATGAAGCTTGGCGCGTGAACGATCGCTCGCGCGATCGCCACGCGCTGCTGCTCGCCGCCCGAGAGGTGCGACGGGTAGGTGTGATCCTTGCTGGTGAGGCTGACGGTGTCCAGCGCGTCCGTCACCTTCGTGCGGATCGAGTGCTCGGGCTCACCCAGCACGCGCAACGCGAAAGCCACGTTCTCGTACACGGTCAGGTTGGGCAGCAGCTTGAAGTCCTGGAAGACCAGGCCGACCTTGCGCCGGTAGTGCGGCAGCTTGCGCCGCTTCATGCGCCCGAGCTCGACGCCGTCGACGAAGATCTTGCCCTTGCTCGGCTTCTCCTCGCGGATCAACAGCCGCACGAGGGTCGACTTGCCGGCGCCCGAGGGCCCGACGAGGAAGACGAAGTCTCCCTCAGGGACTTCCAGGTTGACGTCCCGAAGGGCCTGAGTTCCCGTGGGGTACGTCTTGAAGACGTGCTGGAAGCTGATGACGGGCCGGGTTTCGAAGTCCGGTGTTAAAAGCATGGGCTGCGTCTCTTGCTGGAGCGGTACGCGCCGGCGGGCGCGCGTGGCTAAGTCGCGGGCAGTATACCCGATGCGCCGCCAGAGTCCAACCCCTTCCCCGAGTCTCAAACACTCGTTTAACGGAGGCGGGTTACGACCTTTGCGCGGACACCTCGCCCTGCTGGGTCATGCGCCAGCGCAGCCACGCCTCGATGAAGGGATCGATCTCGCCGTCGAGCACAGCCTGGGCGTTGCCGACCTCGAGACCGGTGCGCACGTCCTTGACCAGCGTGTACGGCTGCAGCACGTAGTTACGGATCTGGGAGCCGAACTCGGCGGGCATGATCTGGCCGCGGATCTGGTCGAGCTGCTCGGCCGCCTCCTGCTGCCGGCGCTGGAACAGCCGCGCCTTGAGCACCTTCATCGCCATCTCGCGGTTCTTCATCTGCGAGCGCTCGTTCTGGCAGGTCACGACGATGCCCGTGGGAAGGTGCGTGATGCGCACCGCCGAGTCCGTCTTGTTGACGTGCTGGCCGCCCGCGCCGGTGGACCGGTACGTGTCGATCCGAAGGTCCTGCGCGTTGACCACGACAGCATCCTCGTCCGAGCTCTCGAGCTCGGGCATTACCTCGACCAGGGCGAAGGACGTGTGGCGCCGGTGGTTCTGGTCGAACGGCGAGATGCGCACCAGGCGGTGCACGCCGTGCTCCGAGCGCAGGAGCCCGTAGGCGCGAGGTCCGCGCACGATGAAGGTCGTGCTCTTCAGCCCCGCCTCCTCCCCGCGTGACTCGTCGACGATCTCGTTCTCGAATGCGCGGCGCTCGGCCCACTTGAGGTACATGCGCAGGAGCATCTCGACCCAGTCCTGGGCCTCGATGCCACCCTGGCCGACGGAGATCGTGACCACCGCGTTGTGGTTCGCGTAGGGATCGGTGAACAGCAGGTCGAGCTCGTGCGCGCGCAGCTCGCGCTCGATCGAGGCCCGCTCGTCGTCGACCTGCCCCTCGAGCTCCGTGTCGCCGTCGGCCAGCTCCTCGAGCTCGATCAGGTCGTGGGTGCGGCGCTCCAGGCGGTCCCACGTCGCCACGAGCTCGCGGTTCTCGGAAACCTCACGTCCCATCTGGCCCGCGCGGCGCGGATCGTCCCAGGCGCCGGGCTGCGCGAGCTGAGCCTCCAGCTCGTCGGCGCGCTTCGCCTTGCCGGGCAGGTCAAAGGTGCTCCTTGAGCTGCAGGATCCGGTTCAAAAGCTCCTTCGGGTTCAGTTGCCCGTCCATAACTTCCCTCTTTCTTCCCCTGTGCTGGTGACCCGGCTCCGCCGGGTCACGACTCCTCGTTCCATGATGCCGCCCAATCGTCGCGCCGAGAGGGGGGCTCGTGCTGGGATCCCGATCCCCCCACGCCTTATTTCCCGTGACACCTCTTGTATTTCTTGCCCGACCCGCACCAGCACGGATCGTTGCGCCCGAGTTTGGCGGCCGCTCCGGCGGGCACCGCCGCGTTCGCCGCCCCGACGGGCGCGGCCTTGCGCTGCTGCGCCTTCGGAGGCCCACCCGCCCCGTTGCCACCGTCCAGCTCCGCGGGCCCGCTCTCGGTCAGGTTGCGCACGAGCGGCGGAGGGGGCGGCGGCGCGGGCGCGTTGCGCTGCACCTGCACGCGGAAGATCGCCGCCACGATCGACGCCTCGATTCGCTCGCGCAGCTCGTTGAACATGTCGAACGCCTCGTTCTTGTATTCGACGAGCGGGTCGCGCTGGCCGTAGGCGCGCAGGCCGATGCCCTCGCGGAAGTGCTCCATCTGCGTGAGGTACTCCATCCACTGCCAGTCGATCGTGCGCAGCATCACGTCGCGCTCGACCACCGGCATGATGTCGGCCCCGATCTCTTCGACCTTGCGGTCGTAAGCCTCGGTGGCGGCGCCCTCGAGATGGTCGATCAGTCCCGCCGTCCCACTGTGGAGGGCCGCCTCCGGGATCTCGGAGCCGGGCGCGATTGGAAGGTAAGCCGACAGGTACTTGAGCAGACCTTCGAGGTCCCAGTTCTCGAAGTGGCGGCTCGTGCAGTGCTGCTCGACGCCCCTGGTGACGATGTCCTTGACGTAGCCGAGGATGTTGCCGCGCGCGTCCGCGCCCTCGAGGACCTTGCGCCGTTCCTCATAGACGATCTGGCGCTGCTTGTTCATCACGTCGTCGTACTCCACGACGTGCTTGCGGGCGTCGAAGTGCATGCCTTCGACCTTCTTCTGGGCGCTCGCGATCGAACGCGCGACCCATGGGTGCTCGATCGGCTCGACCTCGAGGCTCGTCATCAGCCGCCCGATGCGGTCGGCCGCCGGACCGAAGATCTTCATCAGGTCGTCCTCGAGCGAGATGAAGAACTTGCTCGAGCCGGGGTCGCCCTGGCGGCCCGCGCGGCCGCGCAGCTGGTTGTCGATGCGGCGGCTCTCGTGCCGCTCGGTGCCGATGATGTGCAGGCCGCCGAGATCCTTCACGCCCTCGCCGAGCACGATGTCCGTGCCGCGGCCGGCCATGTTGGTCGCGATCGTGACCGCTCCCCTCTGCCCCGCCTCGGCGACTACCGCGGCCTCCCGCTCGTGCTGCTTCGCGTTGAGCACGTTGTGCTTGACGCCACGGCGCTCGAGCATTCGCGCCAGCCGCTCGGACTTCTCGACCGAGACCGTGCCGACGAGCACCGGACGCCCGGCCTTGTTCATGTCGACGATCTCATCGATCACCGCCTCGAACTTCGACTTCTCCGTCTTGTAGATCACGTCCGGATGGTCGGACCGGACCATCGGCCTGTGCGTCGGGATGACGACGACGTCGAGGCCGTAGATCTTGTGGAACTCCTCCGCCTCGGTGATCGCGGTGCCGGTCATGCCGGCGAGCTTGTCGTACTGGCGGAAGTAGTTCTGGACCGTGATCGTCGCGATGGTCTTCTGCTCCTGCTGGACCTTCACGCCTTCTTTGGCCTCGACCGCCTGGTGGAGTCCGTCCGACCAGCGGCGGCCGGGCATGGTGCGGCCGGTGAACTCGTCGACGATGACCACCTCGCCGTCCTTGACGAGGTAGTCGCGGTCGCGCAGGAAGAGCGCCTTCGCCTTCAGCGCCTGGTTGATCTGGTGCGCCTCGATCACGTTCTCGAGGTCGTAGATGTTGCGAATCCCGGTCCAGCGCTCCATCTTCGCGATGCCCTGCTCGGTCAAAGACGCGGACTTGTGCTTGAGGTCGACCTCGTAGTCCTCTTCTTCGGTGAGCCGCGCGGCCCAGCGGGCGTACTCGTAGTACTTCTCGGTCGACTCCTCGGACTGACCCGAGATGATGTGCGGCGTGCGCGCCTCGTCGATGAGGATCGAGTCGACCTCGTCCACGATCGCGTAGTTGAGCTCGCGCTGGGCGCACTGCGACAGGTCGCGCGCCATGTTGTCGCGCAGGTAGTCGAAGGCGAGCTCGGAGTTGGTCGCGTACGTGATGTCCGTCTGGTACGCCTCATGCTTCGACACCGGCCGGAGGTGCTGGAGGCGGGCGTCGGGGTGGGTCTCGTCGACGAACTCCGGGTCGTACACGAACGTGGCCGCCGAGCCGACGTTCACGCCGACCGTCATGCCGAGCGCGTGAAAGATCGGACCCATCCATCCGGCGTCTCGGCGCGCCAGGTAGTCGTTGACGGTGACGAGGTGCACGCCCTTGCCGGCCAGCGCGTTGAGGTAGAGCGCCAGGCTCGCGACCAGGGTCTTGCCCTCACCGGTCTTCATCTCCGAGATCTTTCCCTGGTGCAGGACGATGCCGCCGACCAGCTGGACGTCGAAATGGCGAAGTCCGATGGTCCGCCGGCTCGCCTCGCGGCAGACCGCGAAAGCCTCGATCAGCAGCTCGTCGAGGTCATGCCCGGCGCGAGCCCGCTCGCGCAGCTCGTCGGAACGCGCGCGCAGGCCCGCGTCGTCGAGCTCTTTGAGCTCGGGCTCGAGCGCGTTGACCGCCGTCGCGATCGCGAGGTGGCGCTTGACCTCCCGCTCGTTGGGGTCCAGCAGCCGGCTAAGGACAACCACTGCCCACCTAGGTTACCCGGCCCAGCCGAGTTCGAATCCGAGGATCAGCCGGCTTCTGTCAGGTGATCACCGGCTCGATCACGGCGAGCGAGCCGTCCGCCCGCCTGACCGCGATCTGGATGCCGCCCGAGTCCTCGTCGAGGAAGACCAGGAACGGCTGGCTGTCGGCCCGCAGCTCGGCCACCGCCTGGGAGACGGCCATCGGCCTCAGCTTGAGGCGCAGCCGCTCCGGCTCGTCCAGGCCCTCCACGTTCTCCTCGCCCGCCTCACTCGCCTCGCCGGCGGCGGGCACGCGAACCGGCGAGACCGGCTGCCTGCGGTGGGTCACCTTCTCCTTGTAAGCCACCACCTGGCGGTCGATCTTGTCGAGCGCGAGGTCGAGCGCCGACTGCGGATCGGCGCCTCGTTCGCGGGACTGCAGCACTGGGGCGCGGCGGCCGTCGAGGTGGACGAGGATCCGGCACACGAACGTCGTCAGGTCGCTCTGCTTCCGCTCTTCCGAGAACTCGAGCTCGACGTCGACGACCTTGCCGAAGTGGCGCACCAGACGGTCGAGCTTGCGCTCCGCCGTCTCGCGCACCTCCTGCCCCAGACCGTTGGTACGGTCGTGCAGGACGACCCTCACAACCCCACTATAAACCCGGCCCGGCGCCTTGCCTAGTCTGGTCCGGGACTCCCTTCTAGCGCTGGGAGGCCTGGTATCCCGGAGGAGGCGGGAACAGCGCCGTGATCTCCTTGGGAAGGGGGATGCCCTGGTTGAAGATGCGGTCGAGGATCTTCGGGCGCAGGCCCGTCGGACGGAACTCGGCGACCACCTTGCCGTCCGGCGTGGCGCCCTTCTGCTCCATTACGAAGATGTCCTGCATCGTGATCACGTCCTGCTCCATGCCGACGATCTCGGTGATCGCGGTCACCTTGCGCGAGCCGTCGCGCAGGCGGTTGAGCTGGACGATCAGGTTGATGGCGCCCGCGACCTGCTGGCGGATGGCCCGCACCGGGAGGTCGACGCCGGCCATCAGGACCAGCGTCTCGAGCCGGGCCAGGGCGTCGCGCGGGGTGTTGGCGTGCAGCGTGGTCATCGATCCGTCGTGGCCGGTGTTCATGGCCTGGAGCATGTCCAGCGCCTCTCCGCCACGGCACTCACCGACGACGATGCGCTCGGGCCGCATGCGCAGCGAGTTGATGACCAGGCGCTGAATGGTGATCTCGCCTTCACCGTTGATGTCCTTGGGCCGCGTCTCGAGGCGGCAGACGTGCTCCTGGTGGAGCTGCAGCTCCGCGGCGTCCTCGATCGTGACGATGCGGTCCTCGACCGGGATGAAGCCGGAGAGCACGTTGAGGAAGGTGGTCTTTCCAGTGCCGGTGCCGCCCGACACGATGATGTTGGCCTTGGCGAGCACCGCGGCCTTGAGCAGGCCGAAACCGGCCTCGTTGATGGTGCCGAAGCGGATGAGGTCCTCCACCTGGAACGGGTCGCGGGAGAACTTGCGGATCGTGAGGAGCGGGCCGTTCAGCGCGAGCGGCCGGATCACGGCGTTGACGCGGGAGCCGTCGGCGAGACGGGCGTCGCAGAGCGGCGAGCGCTCGTCGATGCGGCGGCCGACCGTCCGGACGATGAACTGGATCACGTTGAGCAGCTGGTCCTCGTCCACGAACTTGATGTTCGTGAGCACCACCTTGCCGGCCATTTCGACGTAGACGTGGTCGCTGCCGTTGACCATGACCTCGGTCACCCGGTCGTCGCGGATCAGCGGCTCAATCGGCCCGAGCTGCTGGTAGTACTCATCGATGTTGATTCCAGGGATCCGGACTGCCATTCGGCTCCTCCGCGCGGGAATTTACAAATCGGCGCCAACTATACATTCACCCGCGCGACGCTGACCCCGGTTACGGGCCCCGAGGCGGCCGCGCGCAATGCGCTTGCGCAGGCGTCGAGGGTCGCCCCCGTCGTCGCCACGTCGTCTATAACGAGGATCGGGGCGCCATCCAGCGGAGGTCCGACCCACTCGAAGGCTCCCTTCACGTTCTGGAGCCGCCACCTGCGGTCGTGGCCGACCTGAGGCGGCGTGGGCCGGATGCGGCGCAGGTCGCCGCGGGGCAGGCCGAGGCCGAAGTGGCGCCTGATCTCCCGGGCGAGCAGCTCGGCCTGGTTGAAGCCACGCTGGCGGAGCCGCTGGGGATGCAGCGGCACCGCGACCACCAGCCCACCCGCCACGCCTTCGACCGCCAGGCGCTCGGCCATCAGCCCGGCCAGGGGCCGCGCCAGGCGGCGCCAGCCCTGGTACTTGAACCGGTGGAGCGCCCGTTCCGCCGGCCCTTCGTAGGACACGGCGGAGCGCAGGGTGGTCAGCGCGACGAGGCGCCCGCGGCAGGCGCAGCGGTCGCGGGGCGCGTCCAGCTCGACGCCGCACCTGGGGCACAGCGGCTCCTGGAGCCGGCGGATGCGCAGCCGGCATTCGGCGCACAGCCACGACCCGATGCGGCGGCAGGCCCCACACCGTGGCGGCAAGAGAAGGTCGAGCAGCACGCGCTCAACGTAGGCCGCCCGTCAAGGGCCTCTTAACCGGATTCAGCCCGACGTCTACTGGATGATGATCGTGTCGCCCGGCTGGAGGTCGATGCCAGACGTCGAGCCTGGCGGCAGCTCCAGCACGCTCCGCGCGCCGATCTCCCACCACACCACTCCGTACCACGGGGGCAGGTCGCGATAGACCTTCTTGACGCGCTCGTGGCGGTCCAGGAAGACCGCGTCGATCGCAAAGCGCATGAACATCATGTGGATTCCGCTGCAGGGGTTGATCCACATCCCCCTGCCCGGCGCGAGCGAGCGGCGGAACATCAGGCCGACGCCGCGGCCGAACATCGTCGCGGGCATCTCCAGCTCTTCCGCGAGGACCTGCCCGCTGCGCTCGTGCACCGCGCGCCTTCCCTTCATGAGGATGGACTAGCGTAGTGCGTCGACCGTGGATTTCGACAGCGATGGCATACGGCTGCACTACGAGGTCCACGGACCCGACCAGGGCACGCCGATCATGCTCGTGCACGGGTTCGCCTCCGACTATCGGCTGAACTGGGTGGGCAGCCGGTGGCAGGAGACGCTGGCCGGCGCGGGCTTTCGCGTCATCGGGCTCGACTGCCGGGGTCACGGCCACAGCGACAAGCCGCACGAGGAAGCCGCCTACGCCATCGACGTCATGGCCGACGACGTGGTCCGCCTGCTCGACCACGTCGGGGTCGAGTCCGCCCATCACCTCGGCTACTCGATGGGCGCGCGGATCGGGCTCGAGCTGGCGATCGCGCATCCCGACCGGATCAGGCGCGCCGTGCTGGGCGGCCTGGGCAGCGAGGGGGCGATCGCGCATTCGGCGGAGATCGCGACGGCTTTGCGCGCCGGCGAGCCGACCGACGACCCGATCGCGCAGACGTTCTACCGCTTCGCGGCGTCGCGCCCCGGCAACGACCTGGCCGCACTCGCGGCGTGCATCGCCGGGCTCCGCCCGCGGAGCGACCCCCGCGAGCTGGGCGCGATCCGGACGCCGATCCTGATCGTCGTGGGCGACCGGGACGACCTGGCGGCAGGCGCGCCTGAGCTGATCGAGCTGATTCCGACGGCGCGGCTGGTCACTCTTCCCGGCCGCGACCACATGAGCGCGGTGACCTCGGGGGAGTTCAAGCGCGCGGCCCTGGACTTCCTCTCCGACTAGTTGCGGCGGATGAAGCGCACCCGGCGCTTTCCGCGCTGCATCGTGGACTCCTTGGGCACGATCGAGATCGTGCCGTCGGGCTCCAGCACTCCGAGCTGCACGGCCTTGATGCTGTCGAGCCCGTGCTCGCGCACCGCCATCTGGCATTCGTCCTCGGTGACGCCCTCTCGGTCCAGGGCCCAGCGCACGAACGTGCCGTTGCGGATGATCACCGTGGCGGGCGGGCTGAACAGGCGGTGGATCGCCGGCAGGCGGTCGAGCTGCCCCACCGCCCAGTTGGCCACCACCAGGGAAACGATCAAGACCACGCCGCCCGTGATCGAGTTGTCGGGGCCTGTCATCGCCGGCTGCAAGGCGTTCGCGACCAGGAGGATGAAGACGAGATCGTAGATCGTGAACTGCCCCACCTCTCGCTTCCCGAACAGCCGGAGCGCGACCAGCAGTGCGAAGTAGACGAAGATGCCGCGCAGCGCCAGCTCCACCACGCCGACCGAAGGCACGAAGGCGCTCGGCATGGAGAAGAGCGGCGTCACGTCGCCAGGTTAGTTCCTGGGCGTCATCCCCGGTTCATCAGGATCAGCACGGCCGGCCCGAGCAGCACGATCCACAGCGTCGGGAAGATACAGCCGACCATGGGCAGCATCATCTTCAGCGTGGCCTGCGCGCCCTTCTCCTGCGCCCGCTGGCGGCGCTTGCGGCGCATCTCGTCCGCCTGGATGCGCAGGATCTTGCCGATTCCGGTGCCGAACTGCTCCGACTGGATCACGGCCTGGATGAAGTTGTGCAGGTCGTCGACGCCGCTGTTCCGGCCCATCTCGTCCAGCGCCTCGAGTCGCGGGCGGCCGAGGCTCACCTCGCGCAGCGCCTTCGAGATCAGATCGGAGAGGGCGTTCTTGTACTTGTCGGTGACGCGCGCCAGCGCGGCGTCGAAGCCGAGGCCGGCGTCCACGCAGATCACGAGCAGGTCCAGCGCGTCCGGCAGCCCCTTCTGGATCTCCGTCCGCCGGCCGTCCACCTTCTGCCGGATCCACAGCACCGGCAGGTAGTACCCGAAGATCGCGCCGAGGGCGAGCGATATGACCAGGTACAGCGTGTTCTGGAGCAGCAGCCCGAGCAGCAGGCCGATCGCGGCCAGCACAGCCGCGGCGACGAGCCGCACGGCGGCGAAGTCTTCGGGCGTGAGGTTGCCGGGGCGCCCGGCCAGCTCGAGGCGGTTGAGCAGGTCCTGGCGCGCCTTCTGCGGCGTCGACCGGGACAGGAGCGAGCCGAGCCGCTCGATGCTCGGACGCAGCACGCGCTCACTGAACGGACGCTGAAGCTCGATCTCTTCGACCGTCAGCGGCTTCTCGCCGCCGTAGACCGAGAGGCGCTGCTGCACCATCTGCGCGGTGTTGGTCGACGGCGTCCGCGCCAGGCCGATGAAGAAGATGAGCACGCCGCCGCCGCAGAGGAGGGCGAGGAGCATTGTGGTTCCCATTGCTAAACCTCGATCGCCACGATGCGGCGAATGATCATGTTGCCGAGGAAGATCATGAAGCCGCCGATCGCGATCAGGATCCAGCCGATGATGTTGCGGAACATCGGCTGGAAGTAGGTCGGCGTCACGAAGAACATGAACGTCGCGAGCAGGATGGGCAGCGCGGTGATGATCGTGCCCGAGGCCCGAGCCTGGGCGGTCAGGGTCTGGATCTCCCCCTTGATCCGGATGCGCTCGCGGATCGTGTAGGCGATGTTGTCCAGGATCTCGGCCAGGTTGCCACCGACGGTGCGGTGGATCGAGTAGGCCGTGACGACCAGGTCGAAGTCGGGGCTGGCGATGCGCTTGGTGATGTTCTGCAGCGCCTCATCGGGCGAGCCGCCCAGGTTCATCTCGCGCACGGCCCGGCCGAACTCGTCGCCGATCGGCGCCGTGGCGTTCTTGGCCACCGTGTCGATCGCCTGCGCGAACGAGTAGCCGGCCTTCAGGGCGTTGGACAGCAGCGTCAGCGTGTCGCCGAGCTGCGCGTTGAACTTCTTCAGGCGCTGCCCGATGCGGTACTTCACGTAGAAGCCGGGGATGAGGTAGCCCAGGAAGAAGAGCAGCGAGAAGAGAATGCCCCAGCGCCACAGGCCGATCAGGCCGACGATCACGCCGCTTCCGATCTGGATCATGAAGAACTCCGACGGGCGGAGCTTGAGGTCCGCGCGCTGCAGCTGTTCCGCGACCGACGGCTTGCCCTTCTTGACGTCGCCTTTGCCGAAGCGGTCGGCGGCGGGCGAGAAAAGCCGGTTCAGCGTGTCGCGCATGCCCGAGCCCTGCGGAAGCGCGGCCGCCCCCGCGGTCGTCACCCCATAGGCCGCCAGGCGAGCCTGGAAGTCCTCGGACCCGCCGGCCGCGCGGCGCATCTGGCTGATCCCGAGAAAGAAGAGGAAGACGCCCGCAAAGGCGATCAGCGCCAGAACCACGGGAAGGGACATCTCTTCCTCCTAAACCTCAGTACAGCTTTTCGGGGGACGGCTGGCCCACCGGTTTGAAAATCTTCTCGTCCACGTCTTCACCCTCAGCCCGCAGGTGCTCGAGCCGGAGCGGCAGGATACCAGTCGCGGTGTGATATCCGACCGCCTTACCTTCGGAACTCACGCCGACCTGCTTGAACACGAACAGCTCCTGGTACTGCACGTCACCTTCCTTGATCCCGGTCACCTCGGCCACGCTGACGATGCGCCGGACTCCACCGCGCAGGCGGGACTGCTGCACGATCAGGTGGATCGCGGAGCCGATCGTCTCGCGGATGGCGCGGGAGGGAAGATCCTGGCCGGCCTGGAGGACCAGCGTCTCGAGCCGGACCAGGGCCTCGTGCGGGTTGTTGGCGTGCAGCGTCGACATCGAGCCGTCGTGGCCCGTGTTCATGGCCTGGAGCATGTCCAGGGCCTCGCCGCCACGGCACTCGCCGACGATGATGCGGTCCGGGCGCATACGCAGACAGCTCTTCACGAGCTCGCGGATGGGCACCGCGCCCTTGCCCTCGACGTTGGGCGGCCGCGACTCGAGCTGAATCCAGTGCGGCTGCTGAAGCTGAAGCTCCGCGGCGTCCTCGCACGTGATCAGGCGCTCGCTCTCCGGGATGAACGTGGAGAGGATGTTGAGAAGAGTCGTCTTGCCTGAGCCGGTGCCGCCGGAGACGAGGACATTGAGGCGCGCGCGGACGCACGAGCGCAGGAACGTCATGATCTCCGGGCTCGAGGACCGAAAGCGGTTCACGATATCGGCCGGGCCCCACTTCTCCTTCGCGAACTTGCGGATGGTGAGGCACGGTCCCTTCAGCGCGATCGGCGGGATGACGACGTTGACACGCGAGCCGTCCTTCAGGCGCGCGTCACAGATCGGCGTCGATTCGTCGACGCGCCGGCCGACCAGGCTCACGATGCGGTCGATGACCTGGCGCATCTGGCGCTCGGACTCGAACGTCACCGCGGACAGCTGCGGCTCGCCACTGCGCTCGACATAGATCTGCTTGGGGTGGTTGGCCATGATCTCGGTGATGCTCGGGTCGGCCAGCAAAGCCTCCAGCGGACCGAGGCCGAGGACGTCGTCGAGGACGGAGTCGACAAGGCGCTCCTTGTCGTTCTTGGTCATCGTCATCGCCGTGGCGCGGAAGTACTCCTCGGCGAGCTCGACGATCTTTTCGCGGACGCCAGACTTGTTGCTGGAATCGATCTCGTCCGCGAACTTCTCGATCAGCTTGGCGTGGATCTGCACCTTGGCGGCGGTGAACGCCGGGGTCAGCTCTCCGGCCGTGACCCCGGCCCGCTGAGAGAGCGTGGGGGCGGCCGCGGGCGCGGCGGGAGCCGCGGCCGGCGCTACCGGGATGGCGGTCGCCGAGTAAGCGGCGGGCGCGCCGGGCAAGGTTGCGGTGGCGGGGCCGTTACCGGCCGGCCCCGCCGGAGGAATCGTCTGGTTTTGCTTGACCCTGTCGAGTAGGCCCAACGGACCCTGCTAGCGGCCGAGGACCAGCTGAGTGAAGTGGTACCGCGCGTCGACCTGCTTCGGGCTGACTCCCTGCGCCGCGATCACGGCCGGGCAGCTCGGGTCCGGCGCGCTCGGTGGCTGCGCGAGGTAGTCGTGGAAGGACTCGATCGTGTACTTCACCGACATGTTGGTCAGGAACCACGTCATGTACTCGGCATCGCACTGGGTCAGCTCGACGGTCAGGCTCGAGGTGATGCCGGACGTCTGCCCGGCGCTCCCGGCCGGCGCGTTCGCGCCCGACGCCGACGAGACGCCGTTGGACGCGGGGCCGAGGCCGATCACGCGCACGTTCGTGAACACGGTCTTGCTGACCGAGCCCTGTCCGACCGTGGCGCCGCTGCCGGTGTTGAAGACGCTGACGTTCGCGGACGCGATCACGGTGATGTAGTCGCCGACGCTGATGTGTCCGGCGACGCCGATCTGCTCACCGGTCGGGATGGTGATGCCGACGAAGCCGCTCGCGAGCGGAAGGTACGCGGGCGCGGCGCCCGTCAGCACCGCGTTCGGGTCGCGGGCCAGCATATCGGAGGTGATCACCGATCCTTTCGAGATGTTGATCTCGGAGATCAGGTTCACGACGTCGTTCTTGCTTGCGTACGTGTTGTTCGAGCTGGTGAAGTTACCCGACACCTTCGCGGTGTCCAGGTCGTCCAGCGTGAGCACGTGGCGCAGCGGAATGGTCTGCTTCGCCACGACCACGGTCACGGTCGGAGCGCCACCGATGCCGCCGCCACCGCCCACGGTGTTGCCGAGTAGAAAGACCAGGCCGAAGGCCGCGAGGGCCATGACCAGGCCGACGATGATGAAGAGACGACCGCCGCCAGGACGGGGTCTCGCAGCAGCTGCAGGTGCGACGGCCAAACTAAGTCACCTCCGTGGATTTCCTGAAAGGTGGCGACATTGTAACCATGGGGACCGCGATCTTCTCCCCTATTCGATGTAAAGAAAGAGAGCCCCTCGCGGGGCTCTCTTTTGAAGGTGCAACTACGGTTGGGAACTACGCTCCCAGAGCGGCTACGACGTTGGAGAAGACGTTCTTGATCTGGTTGCCCATCGTAAGAAGGATCACGATGACGACGATCGAAACGAGGACGAGGATCAGGGCGTACTCAACCATGCCCTGGCCTTCCTGACGGGTCGTAAGGCTCCGAAGCTTCCAGTAAAGGCTCAACATTTCTGCGTATTCACCTCCTTTTTCCTGAACTACAGGTTTTCCAACCTGCTTGACGGCCCCGGGTACCACTTCTTGCGCGGTATTTTTCCGGGCCTCTCGCGGACGAGGATCCTACTCATCGGCCCCGGGTAGGTCAATTCAATAAGCGAAAACGACCGGACCCGCCCTCCCGGTCGCTAGTCTTTCCGGTCGCATGGCGGTGACGCGGGTCGCAGAGGTCCCAGAGGTCGCAGAGGTCGAGCGGCGCGGCGGCGCCTACTGGCGCGACCTGCTCTTCAGCCGGCTCGTCCCCGCGCTGTTCTTCAGCCTGTTCCTGGCCCGCCAGATCCTGCTGCTCTACGCGAGCTTCCACGGCATCCGAAGCGCCGGCGACGTCCTCTTCCTCGTGCAGCAGCTGCTGGGCCTGGCGTACTTCACGATGCTGGTGGTCCTGTACACGGTGCGGCTGCCGCGGCGCGGGACCGACCGTCGCGCGTACGTGATCTTCATCGCGTTCAGCGGGACCTTCGCCGCGATCTCGGCGAGCTTCCTGCCCGGCGGCACGCTGCGCGTCGGACTGCTTCCCGTCGCCGATATCCTGGCGACGCTGGGCCTGGCGTACTCCGTGTGGGGCCTGGCCTACCTGCGCCGCTCGTTCTCGATCATCCCGGAGGCGCGCCGGCTGGTGCGCGGCGGCCCGTACGGTCTGAGCCGGCATCCGGTCTACCTCGGCGAGATCGTGACCGCGATCGGCGTCAACCTGGCGACCGCCGGATGGCTGAGCATCGTCGCCGTCGCGTACTTCATCGCCTGCGAGGTGCTGCGAATCCGATGGGAGGAGCGTGTCCTCGAGGCCGCGTTCCCAGGCGACTATCCCGAATATGCAAGACGCGTCCCTCGCTACGTACCAAACCCCTTCGCTCGCCGGTAGCCGCGGCCGGCTGACGGCCTGGCTCAGCGCCCGGACGCTGCTGCTCGGCGGCGTGCTGACGGTGATCGTGTCGCTGTTCATCGGCCCGGAGCAGGACCCCGACTTCTGGTGGCACCTCCGCACCGGCCGCTGGATGGTCGAGAACGGCCGCCTCCCGTCGACCGACCTCTTCACCTTCACGGTGCCGAGCCATGTCTGGACCGACCACGAGTACCTGACCGAGATCCTGATGTGGCTGACGTACAGCACCCTGGGGCTGGCGGCGCTCGAGATCGCGTTCGGGCTGATCACGTGGGGCGGGTTCTGGCTCATGTTCCGCCAGGTCCGCCGGCAGCCCTTCGTAATCGCCGGCCTCGGGCTCGCCCTGGCCGCGGTCGCCGGCGCTCCGATCTGGGGCCCGCGGGCGCAGATGATCACGTTCGCCCTCTCCTGCCTCGAGCTCTACTGGCTTCACGGCTACCTGAGCGGGCGCAGCCGGGCGATCAACTTCTTCCCGCTCGTGATGGTGGTGTGGGCGAACCTGCACGGCGGGTGGGTCATCGCCTTCGCATGGCTTGGCGTGGCGCTCGCCGCCGAGGCGGCCGCGTGGATTCTTCACCGGGACGAGCCGGCGCACCGGATGCACGTGCGGCGGCTCGCCGTCATCACCGCCGGCTCGGCCCTCGCCGTCGCGGCCACGCCTCATCTCCTCAGCCTTTACCCGTACCCCTTCCAGACCGAGGGCAGCGTCGCGCAGCAGCGGCTGATCGTGGAGTGGTTCTCGCCCGACTTCCACCAGGCGTTCCTGCGCCCGTTCGAGGCGATGATCCTCCTCACCGTGGCCGGCTTCGCCCTGCGCCGGCCCTCCCTCTACGACTTTCTGCTGACGGCGCTCGCGCTGTTCCTCGCCCTGCAGTCGGTGCGCAACATCGCGCTCTTCATCGCCGCGGTGACCCCGGTCCTGATCAACACGTACGGCGAGTGGTGGAAGGCGTACGCGGCCTCACGCCACCGCCGCTTCGAGCTACCGCCGCGGCCGCTGTTCGCCGCCGTCACGGCGGTCATGCTCGTGGTGATCGGCGGGGCCACGCTCACCCGCATCGCGACCGCCGTCGCGCCCCAGCGCCAGCAGCAGCTCGACACGAGCAGCTACCCCGTCGGCGCGGCCGGCTGGCTGGCAGCACATCCCGAGGTGGGAACCCGCATGTACAACCAGTACGGCTGGGGCGGGTACCTCGCCTACCGCTTCTACCCGCAGCCGAACCGCAGGGTGTTCATCTTCGGCGAGGCCGCGCTGATGGGCGACCCGCTGCTCAACCAGTACGAGGATGTCCAGACCCTGCGGCCGGACTGGGAGCAGATTCTGGACCGCTACCAGGTCGACTACGTCGTCTACAACCGGGACGAGGCGCTGTCGAACGTGCTCGCGACCCAGCCCCGCTGGAAGCTCGTCTATGAGGACCAGGTCGCGGTGATCTACGTCCGGGTTCAGTAAAGCCGCCAGATCTTGAAGTTCGGCGTGTCGTAGCTGGGCGCGCCCAGGTTCGCGGGCGGCGGCGTCTGAAGGTCCGACGTCCAGACCACGTAGCGGATGCCGTTCTGGCTGAGGAACGCCTCGAGGTCGGTGCGGCCGGTCAGAGCGTCGAAGGCGACCTGGGTCTTGGTCGCGTAGCCGAAGGTCTCGTCGTAGTGGCCGACGTAGACGGTGTCGGGGCTGTAGGCCGGGACGAACAATCCGACTCCCGGCATGCACAGGACCCGCCCCGCCGGCTCGGCGCCGAGCCAGGTCAGGCCCTGGTACTCGGCCGCGGTCACCGAATACTGCGGCTGCGCCGCCACGGCCAGCGGGGCGAGGACGAGGAAGGCGCTCCCGATCGTCGTGAACGCCACATAAGTAAAAGGAATGAGCCGCCGGGCGCGGAGGCTGCGCAGGCGCGGGAGGATCGTCCCGTACAGGCCCTGCGCGCCGAGCACGACCAGGGGCAGGTAGAGGCCGTCGAGGAAACGGCGCCTCAGGTCACCCGCGGGGTTGGGCAGGTAGAGGATGGCCGCGAGCAGCACGAGCCAGGCGACCAGGAAGACGTCCTCGCGGCTGCGCCGGCGAAGGGCGCCGGGCAGGCCCGTCAGCGCGAGCAGCAGTTGAGGCGCGATGGCGAACAGGAGGCTGATCGTCTCGGGGGGCAGCGCGTTCTTCGAATGGAACGTCCAGCGCTCGACCTCGGGGTTCCCGACGAACGCGAGGTACGAGTAGAGGATGTAGGGCGCGGGAAGGGCGAAGGCGATGGCCGCGGCGATCCAGCCCCGGCGCGGCGCCGGGCGCACGATCAGGGCCGCCGCGGTCGCGCCGCCCATGAGGATCGGCATCTGGGGATGGATGGACGCCTGGCCGAGCCACGCCAGGCCGGCGAGCACGCCGACCAGCAGGCTTCCGCGCTGGATCGCCTTCAGCGTCAACCCGACCCCGAGCACGGCGAACACGCCCGACCACGCGAAATGCGGCAGCGCGAGGACCGAATAGAAGGCCGTCAGCTCGGGCATGCGCCAGTCGAGCGTGTCGGTCTGATGGCCGAAGATCACGGGGTGGCCCAGCGCCTGGATCACGTAACCCATCCCCAGGCCGAGCGAGAGCAGGAAGAACGCGAAGCGCCGCGCCCCCGGGTCGGCGATGAAGTGGCGGATCGTGAACCAGGCCGCCGCGGCGAGCGCGAATGCCGCCGCGACGCGGGCGAGGTGGAAGACCACGATCAGCGGCAGGTGGAAGAGCCCGGCGACGTGCCCGAGCACGATCCAGAACATGAACAGGTAGGCGCCTGGGCTGGCCTCGGTCGTGTACCGGTTCTGCCAGGACCACGAGCCCTCCAATCCCTGGCGCATCTTCGCCAGGTATGTGTTGGCGTCGTCGCCGAGGTAGAAGAAGCCCATGAAGACGTGTCCGGGGGGCTGGTTCAGGTAGGCGTAGACGTAAGGGATCGCGGTGACGGCCGCCAGCGCCAGGCCCATCGCGAGGGGCAGGCGGTACTGGGCGAGAGCCTGCCAGCTGAGCGCGCCCGCGCGCGCCGTCGAGCCCTCAGGCGCCGGTGCCGAGCGGGCCGGGGAAGCCTCTCCCTCCAGGACCTTCACTGCGACATGCTCAAGCGAAGAACGGTCCAGAGCGCCCGCCTGATCTCACCCCGCGAGACCTTCGACGCGCCGGCGATCCGGTCCTCGAAGCGGATCGGCACCTCGACCACGGGGTAGCCCAGCCTCACCGCGCGGTGGACCATCTCGATCTGGAACGAGTAGCCCTGCGAGACGACGGAGTCCAGCTTGATGCTCGACAGGAGCTCGCGCGTGTAGCAGCGAAACCCGGAGGTGCAGTCGTGCGTCCGGAGCCGGAGCAGCGCGCGACAGTAGACGTTGGCCCCGCGGGACAGGAACAGGCGATGCGGCGGCCAGCCGGCGATCTCGCCCCCGTGGATGTACCGCGAGCCGATCGCCAGGCCACCGCAGGCGCGGGCCGCGCCGATGATCGCCTCCAGATCCTGCGCGCGGTGAGAGCCGTCCGCGTCCATCTCCACGAAAAGGGCCGATCCCTCGCCGAGGCCGATCTCGAACGCGTCCACGTATGCGCTGCCGAGCCCGAGCTTGCGCTCGCGGTGCAGCACCCGGACCCCGTCGTCCGCGGAGGCGAGGCGGTCCGCGAGCTCGCCGGTGCCGTCGCCGGATGCGTCGTCGACGATCAGGACGTCGTGGCCGAGGTGCCTCACGCCCTCGACCACGCGCTCGAGGTTCTCGCGCTCGTTGAAGGTCGGGAGCACGACCAGCACCTCGGTCGGCGCCGCCCGCCGCTCGGTCAGGCGCCGCTTTTCGCTCAACCCTTGAACCTGATCCGGAGCACGTGCTTGAACATGTCGATCGAGCTGCGCAGCGCGTTCACCTTCGTCGGCGCCGAGTTGCGCCACACGACCGGCACCTCCGCGATCTTCACCCCGAGCCGCCGCGCGCGGTACAGGACCTCGGGGTCGAAGGCGAAGCCGTCGGTGACGAGCTGCGCGAAGACCCGGTGCGCCACGTCGGCGCGGAACAGCTTGAAGCCGCACTGCGTGTCCCAGATTCCAGGCAGCAGCACGGCCTGCACGATCAGGTTGAACCCCTTGCCCATCACCACTCGGTAGATCGGCTGGTGCACCTCGACCCGCGAGCCGCGCAGGGCGCGCGATCCGATCGCGATCCCCGCGCCGCCGGCCAGCGCGGCTTCGAGCCGGGGCAGCTCCTCGATCGGCGTCGAGAGGTCCGCGTCGGTGAGAAGCACCGTCTCCCCTCTCGCCGCCTCGACGCCCGTCGCCAGCGCCCGGCCCTTCCCACGATTCCGGGGCAGCGCCTCGACGCGGACGGAGGGATGGCGCTCCGCCGCCGCGTCCATCAGCTGGCGCGTGCCGTCGCTGCTGCCGTCGTCGACGAGGATGAGCTCATACGGCTTTCCGCGGGCGTCGAGATAGCGCTCGACCTGCTCGATCGTGCGCGGCAGCCGCTCCTGCTCGTTGAAGCAGGGGATCACGACGCTGAGCGCGGCCGGCGACTCGGAAGCCACGGTGCGCCATCCTACTTGGGCGATCTCAGAACATCGAGTGCGTAAAGCGGAAGCACCGCCATCCGGCGGACGCGCCAGGGCTGGCGGATCAGCCGGTAGAGCCACTCGAGGCCTGCCTCACGCATCCATCCCGGCGCCCGGCGAACACGCCCCGCCAGGTAGTCGAACGCACCTCCGACGCCCACCGCCACCCTGACGTCCAGGTGATTGCGCAGCCGGTCGATCCAGAGCTCCTGCTTCGGCGCGCCGTACGCCACGAGCAGCACATCGGTGCGGTGCCGGTGGACGAGATCGAGCGTCTCGGCGTCGCCGGACGGGTGCGGGTCGCCAGAGTGTGCGGCGACCTGCAGCGTGGGATGCGCGGCGCGCAGCCTGGCCGCCAGCTCCTCCGCCACTCCCGGGGCCGCGCCGAGCAGGAACAGCCGCCACTCGCGACGAGCGCAGGCCTCGGCGAGCCGCGGCACCAGGTCCGCGCCGGTCACCGGGCCGGCGAGCCCGCAGCCGCTCCGGCGGGCGGCCCACACCACGCCCGTGCCGTCCGCGAGGCACAGGTCGGCAGTCTCGAGCACGCGCGCGAAGCCGGCGTCGCGGCGCGCCCGCATGACGAACTCGGGGTTGACCGTGGCCACCAGGTGCATGCCGCCTTCGTCGACGAACCGCTCGACCCGGCGCAGCGCCTCCGGCATGTCGACGCAGTCGATCCTGACCCCCAGGACCCTCGTCTCAGGCAGCGCGGCTACTCACCGGCCCGGCGAGCGCGACCGTGGCCCGGCCTGCCGCGAACCTCATCGCCGATAGCTTAAGGTCGTCGGAAAATGGCATCCCGCACCCATCCGTCGACCGTCGCGGTCGACGTGAACCCGGCGACGCGCACCGTGGTCACGGGCACGGAGACGTATACGCGCGAGGTTTGCTCCCGCCTGCCGGCCGCGGCCCCCGACCTGCGGTGGCGCTTCTTCGCCGCCCGCCCGCGCGGCGGGCTCGGGATGGACGTGACGGTCCTGCCCTTCCCGCGGCTGTGGTCTCAGGTGCGGCTTCCCCTGGCGCTCGCTTCCGAGCGCCCGGACATGCTCTTCGTGCCCGGCCACGTCGTCCCGTTCGCCTGGGCCGGCCGGGCCGTGGCGGTCGTGCACGACCTCGCCTACGAGCGCCACCCCGACGCCTACGCGCCGGCCGAGCGCGCCTACCTGACGCTGAGCACGCGCTGGGCGGCGGCGCGGTGCAAGCGCCTGATCGCGGTGTCGGAGACGACGAAGGCCGACCTGGTCGAGATCTATCGCGTGGCGGCGGAGCGCATCGCCGTCATCCCGCTCGGCATCACGGTCGCCAGGCCTGTGCCCGCCCCGGCCGCGCGGCTCGAGGAGCTGGGGATCAAGGGCGATTTCGTGCTCCAGGTCGGCCGGGTCGAGCGCCGCAAGAACCAGCTCGCGGCGATGGCCGCGATCGAGCGGCTGCCGGGGGTCACGCTCGTGGTGGCGGGGCCGGAGCGGGACGCGGCGATCGTCGAGCGCCTGCGCGGCTCCGCCTCCGTCCGGGTCCTGGGCCGCGTCGACCAGCCGACGCTCGAGCTGCTCTACAAGCGCGCGGGCGCGGTCGTGGTGCCGAGCCTTTACGAGGGTTTCGGGCTGCCGGTGCTCGAGGCGATGGCGCGGGGCAAGGTGGTGGTGGCGGCGATGTCCTCGTCCCTGCCCGAGGTGGGCGGCGAGGCGGTGCTGTACTTCCATCCCTCGGCGACGCCGGACGAGCTGGCCGGCATCATCCGGACCGCGCTCGAGGACCAGCCGCTCCGCACGAAGCTGGGACGCGCGGCCCGGGCGCGGGCCGCCGGTTTCACTTGGGACCGGACCGCCGCCGCCGTCGCGGCCACCATCCGGGAAGCGCTCAGCGCCTGATCGCCCGGTCGATCGCCTCCCACGTCCTCCCGGCGGCTCGGCTCCACGTGAACCGGGCCGCGCGCAGGATCCCGCGACGCCGGAGATCGGCCGCGAGCTCGGTGTCCTCGACGACCTGCTCGAGCGCCTTGCGCCAGGCGTCGGGCTGGCCGGCCGGCACCACCAGCGCCGCGTCGTCCACGACCTCGGGCAGGCTCGCGCGGTCCGACACGACGGCGGGCGTGCCGCAGGCCATTGCCTCCAGGGGCGGCAGGCCGAAGCCCTCGTACCAGGCGGGATGGGCCAGCACCTTGGCGGCGTTGTAGATCGCCGGCAGCTCCCCCGGCTCGACGGAATCCAGATGGTGCAGCCTGGGCCCGAGCCGGCTCATGCGCTCGCGGATGCCCTCGTACAGCCATCCCCACGAGCCGACGACGACGAGGTCCGGCCGGTCCCGCATCATCGCCCACGCCTCGAGCAGCGTCTCGAGGTTCTTGCGCGGCTCGACCGTGCCGACGAACAGGATGAAGCGCTCCGGCAGCCCGAGGCGCTCGCGCGCCTCGGCGATCACCTCGGCGCCGAGCGGGCGCAGCCGTGGAGACACGCCGTGCGGGATGACGTCGAGGCGCGCGCGGTCGAGACCGAAGATCTCGGCGGCGTCGCGGGCCGTGCTCTCGGAAGGAGTGATCACGACGTCCGCGCGCAGCACCGACCGCGGCACGACCAGCCGCGTGCTGAGCGGCTGGCGGCCGGGGAACCACCTGGGATTCCGGTAGATCGCGAGGTCGTGGACGGTGATCACCGAGGGCCTTCGCACCGGTCCGAGGGGCAGGGCCCCGACCGGACCGAAGTAGGCATCCGGATCCATCCGGGCTATCTGGGCGGGCCAGCGGAGGTGCCGCCCGAAGAATCGCGTGTGCGGCTGCAGGTGATACGTCGCGTCAGGGACGTGGACCCCGCCTCCGCGCGGGCCGAACACCTCGAGCGTGCAGTCCGGCCTGTCGACGTGCATCGCGTGGAGGATCTCGCTCGTGTACACGCCGACCCCCGCCCGGGGCCGGTCGAGCCCCGCTCCGTCGACGACGATCCGGAGGTGGGTGCCGCCTCTTCCCGCCGGCCGCTCCGCCCGAGCGGCCGGTCGACGGCCGTCAGACGACATCTAGCGGACGTACGACTGGTTTCGCTTCAGGACCTCGAAGCTCTCCAGCGCAAGCGTCGATCCGCGGACCGCGGCGGTCTGAGGATCCGCCGCCAGGCGCATGGGGATCCCGGTCTGGCGGGCGAGAAACCGGTCCAGGCCGCGCAGCTGCGCGCCGCCGCCCGACAGCACCATGCCGCCGGCGTAGACGTCGGCCGCCAGCCGCGACGGCGCCTGGTCGAGAATGTGGCGCAACGCTGCCGCGATCAGCTGCAGCGGATCCTGGATCGCCTCGACGATCTCGTCCGAGGTGAGCCCCGCCCTCCGCGCCTCGCCCGTCGCGGCATCGCGGCCCGCGGCCTGCGCGACGAGCGGCTCGTTCACGCGAAGCGCGGAGCCTGCCTCCAGCTTGACCCGCTCCGCGACCGCCGCGGTGATCTCCAGGCCGTGCTTGCGCTTCACATGATCCGCGATCGCCGCGTCGATCCGGTCGCCGCCAACCCGGACCGAGTGGGCGAGCGCCGTGCCCGAACGCGCGAGGATCGCGATCTCGGTCGCGCCCCCGCCGATCTCGCAGATCGCGCTCGCCCGCGCCTCCGCGATCGGAAGGCCGGCGCCCATCGCGGAGGCCAGCGGCTCGTCGATCAGCCAGGCGTGCTTCGCGCCGGCGGCGATCGCGGCCTCGGTGACGGCGCATCGCTCCGCCGAGCCCGCCGACGAGGCCATGCACACCATCACCTCCGGCCGGAACAGCCGCTGCCGGCCCTGGACGAGGGACAGCAGGTGCTCCAGCGCGCGCTCGGTGACCGAGAGGTCGGCGATCTCGCCTTCCCGCACGGGACGGACCATCCGCACCTCGCTGGACGAGCGGTCGAACGCCTGGTAGGCGCGCCTTCCCACGCCGAGGACCTTCGCTCCGCCGGCCTCCAGCGCGACGACCGACGGCTCGTTGACGACGACGCCCTCGCCCTTGACGAAGATCTGGACGGTCGAGGTCCCAAGGTCGACCCCGATCTTTCGCGACAGGATCGACACGCCAGGCTGCCCGCGCTACTCGTAGGTGTGAGCGGACCGCTCGGCAGCCTGCTCTTCGGGCACGGCCTCGATCCGGGCGCCCACGGAGCGCAGTTTCCCGACCATGTCCTCGTAGCCGCGCTCGACGTGCCACGCGTTGTGCAGCAGCGTCTCGCCCTCGGCGATCAGTCCGGCGATCACCAGCGCCGCGCCGGACCGGATATCGGGGATGTCGACCTCCGTCCCGCGCAGCCGGGTCGGACCGTGGACGAACGCGTGCAGCCGGCCGGTGACGGTGATCTTCGCCCCCATCTTCGCCAGCTCACGCACGTGCTGGAAGCGGTTCTCGTGCACGTACTCGGAGATCACGCTGTCGCCTTCCGCCTGGGTCATCAGCGCCATGTACTGGGCCTGTAGGTCGGTGGGAAATCCGGGGAAGGTCCACGTCGACATGTCGATCGGCTTGAGCTGCCTGCCGGCACGGCGTCCGACTCGAAACCAGCCGTCGCCCACGTCGACGTGCGCGCCCGCCTGCTCCAGCTTGAGCAGGAGGATCTGCAGGTCGTGCGGGTGCGTGCAGTCGATCCGCATCTCGCCCCCCGCTGTGGCGACCGCGATCGCGTACGTGCCCGCCTCCAGGTAGTCGGAGATGACGGAATGGTCCGCGCCGCCAAGCCTGTCCGTGCCCTCGACCACGAGCTGCTCGGTGCCTATGCCCTCGATGTGCGCGCCCATCTTCGTCAGCAGCCGGCACAGGTCCTGGACGTGGGGCTCGCGCGCGGCGTTGAAGATCTCCGTGCGCCCCTCGGCGAGGACCGCGGCCAGCAGGATGTTCTCCGTACCGGTGACCGTTGGAAGGTCGAAGACGATGCGGCCCCCACGCAGGCGATCGGCTTCGGCGACGATCTCGGACTCGGTCTCCGTCACGCGCGCGCCCATCTGCCGGAAGCCGCGCAGGTGCTGCTCCACGCGGCGGGCGCCGATATCGTCACCCCCGGGACGCGGCACGCGCGCGTGCCCGAACCGGCCGAGAAGGGCCCCGAGCAGCACGATGGTCGCGCGCATGCGCCCGCCCAGCTCGTCGGGCACGTCGCTCCCCCTGGCCTTGCCGGTGTCGATCACGATCGTGCCGTCGCCTTCCGCGCTGCCGCCCAGGCCACGGATGATGTCGCTCATCACCGACGTGTCCGTGACGCGCGGCGCGTTGCGCAGCGTGACGCGCTCGGCGGTCAGCAGCGCGGCGGCCATCTCCGGCAGGGCGGCATTCTTCGAGCCGCTGACGCACACGTCGCCGCTGAGCTCCGCCCCTCCGGTGATGCGCAGGGCACGCTTGCGCGCGGGCGCCTCCAGCTTCCCCATCAGGCGTTAACCGTACCCCGAGAGAGGCCCTTTCCTATCCCCGTCTGGCCCTGGCCAGGCGGAGCCTCGCCTCGGCCATCGCGAGCGCGTTCCGGAACTCGAGCTCCTCGTCGGCGGTGACAGTGCCCGCGAGCTTCTCCTGGGCGCGGCGCCGGGCCTCCTCGGCGCGCTCGACGGAGATCTCCTCGGCGTGCTCGGCCACGTCGGCCAGCACTGTGACGCGCTCGGGCAGCACCTCGAGGAATCCGCCGCCCACGAAGATCACCTGCTCCTCGCCGCCGTACGTCTCCTGGATGCGCAGCGCTCCGGGCTTGAGGATGGTCATGAGCGGCGCGTGGCGCGCCAGGACGCCGAGCTCGCCGTCGGCGCCGTTGGCGATCATGTAGTCGACCTCGCCCTCGAACAGGCTCCGCTCGACGCTCACCACCCGCAGCGGGTACTTCATCTCTGGGATTTCATGCGCTCGGCCTGCTCGCGGGCCTCGTCGATGGTGCCGACCATGTAGAAGGCCTGCTCCGGCAGGTCGTCGTGCTTGCCTTCGAGGATCTCCTTGAACCCGCGCACCGTCTCCTCGCGCGAGACGTACTTGCCTTCGCGGCCGGTGAAGCGCTGCGCCACGTTGAACGGCTGGGACAGGAACCGCTGCACCTTGCGCGCGCGGGAAACCGCCTGCTTGTCGTCCTCGGAAAGCTCCTCCATGCCGAGGATGGCGATGATGTCCTGCAGGTCCTTGTAGCGCTGCATGATCCGCTTCACGCCCTGCGCGGCGTCGTAGTGGTCCTGGCCCACGATCGACGGCTCGACGAACCGGCTCGACGAGCCGAGCGGGTCGACCGCCGGGTAGATGCCGATCTCCACGAGCGAGCGCTGCAGCGTGAGCGTCGCGCCGAGGTGCGCGAACACGGTTTGGATCGCGGGGTCGGTGTAGTCGTCGGCCGGCACGTACACGGCCTGGACCGACGTGATCGAGCCCTTGTGGGTGGACGTGATCCGCTCCTGCAGCTCGCCCATCTCGCTGGCCAGGGTCGGCTGGTAGCCGACGGCCGAGGGCATGCGTCCGAGCAGAGCGGAGACCTCTGAGCCCGCGAGCAGGTAGCGAAAGATGTTGTCGATGAA
>CAZLJC010000027.1:5776-32672 GCA_964559855.1 uncultured Actinomycetes bacterium | reverse complement strand
GCGCGAATTGCGCGCGTTTGGCGCCGAACGCGCCGAATGCACTGAACGCGCCGAAGTCGCCTGGGGATCCTGTGGGCCGTTTGAGCCGGCCGCTCACTCGGGCAGGGGCTGCTCCCTCGTCTCCGGCAGCAGGAAGAGGAGCAGGCCGCCCGCGACGGCCGCCACGCCCCCCAGCTCGATCGCCCCGCCGAGCCCGGCCGAGGCCGACAGGCGCGCCACCGCCTGCAGCCCGGCGATGCCTCCGACGGCCACGGCCACCGACGTCGCCGCCTCCGCGGTGGCTCGGGCGCGCGTGGGAAACAGCTCCGCCGACCACGAACCGAACACCGGCGTCGCGGCGCTGGCGAACGCGCTCCACAGCACGTTGCCCGCGAAGAACCCGATCGACCCGCCGGCGAAGCTCAGGCTCGTCGCGGCCGCGGTCGCGACGGTCAGGGCGACCGCCGGGCCGCGCCGGCCGTAGCGGTCGCTCAGCTGCCCCCCGGCCAGGTACGAGACCGCGCCGAACACGCCCGCGACCACGACCAGGATGCTGATCTGCGTCGGGGTCCAGCCGAGGACGCGACTGGCGAACACCGTGTAGAGCAGGCCCGCGGGCTCGAGCAGCACGTTGAGCAGGCTGGTCATCGCGGCCAGCACGATCAGCCGGCGCAGCCACGGCCGCTGCAGCAGCAGGCGCAGCGCCGCGCCTCTGTGCTCGACCGCCTGCCACGTGCGACCTTCGGGCAGCAGCCACCAGATGAACGGAGCCGCCGGCACGCCGAGGCCGCCCGCCAGGAACAGCCACCGCCAGTGCGGCGCCAGGATCGGATAGGCGATGACCACGACGCCGAGCCCTGTGGCCGACAGCAGCGCGAGCAGGCTGACCGCAAGGCCGCGGTGCGTGCGCGGCGCCTCCTCCACGACCAGCGCGGTGGCGACCGCGAGCACCAGGACCTCGAAGCACACGCCGAGCAGGCGGAGCAGCGCGAGGTCCGCCAGCGAGGGCGCGTAGGCGCTGGCGAGGCTCGTGAGCGAGAACCCGGCGACGCCCACCGCGATCAGCCGGCGGCGGCCGAACCGGTCCGCGAACGTGGCCAGGGCGAGCGCCCCGAGCGCGCCCACCTCCAGGACCGAGCCGAGGCTCGACAGGTCCGACGTCGTGGCGTGGAACTCCGCCGCGATCGCGGGCAGGGCCAGCACGAGGATCGAGCCGTCGAAGCCCGCCAGCACGACCGCGACCCCGACCCAGATGAGCGTGACGCGCTGCCGGCGGTCCAGCTCGAGCGAGGTCGATGCCACGCAGGTATAGTCGCGGCAATCTCATGGCCGCGGTGCTGACCGTGAACGATCTGCGCAAGCGGTACGGCATCCGGCAGCCCTGGGCGGTCGACGGCGTCAGCTTCGAGCTCCAGCCCGGCGAGGCCTTCGGGCTCCTCGGACCCAACGGCGCGGGCAAGACGAGCGTGGTGAAGATGATCGCCGGCCTGCTGCGCCCGAACTCGGGGACGATCAGCCTGTTCGACGCGCAGCCTGGCGATACGGCGGCGCGAGCGCAGCTCGGCTTCTCACCCGAGGACCCGGACTTCCCGAAGTTCCTGCGCGCCACCGAGGTGCTCGACTACTTCGCGCGGCTGCTCGGACTCGACGAGGCGGAGCGGAAGCGGCGCATCCCGGAGACGCTTGCCTTCGCGGGTCTCGAGGGGGAGCGCCGCCAGGTCCGCCAGTTCTCGAAAGGCATGAAGCAGCGGCTGGGCATCGCCCAGGCCATCCTCGGGCGGCCGAAGCTGCTGATCCTCGACGAGCCGACGGCCGACCTCGACCCGCTCGGGCGGCGCGACGTGCGCGCGCTGATCGAGCGGCTCAAAGACAACGGCGTGGCGATCCTGCTCAACAGCCACCTGCTGAGCGAGGTCGAGCGCGTGTGCGATACGGTCGCGATCCTGGCCCGAGGCCACGTCATAAAGGAAGGGAAGATGGCCGAGGTCGTGCCGGAGGGCCGCACGCTCGAAGACGTGTTCGTCGAGCTCGTCCAGCCCGCCGGGCCCCCGCGCGAGCAGCTGCCCTCGTTCATCAACGACGGGCGGGAGAGAGCAAAGGAAAAGGAAGAGGCATGACGGGGGTGCTCGCGGTCGCGCGGTACACGGTGCTGGAGCTCTCGCGGCGCAGGCTGCTCCTCGTCTTTCTGGTCGTGGGCCTGGCCGGGATCGCGCTCCTCGGCGGCTTGCTCTATATCGCAAGCACCCTGCAGGGCGCGACGGTGGTCGTGTCCGGACCGGGCGCGGTCCAGCCCGACCCGGAGAAGGTCAGGCAGGCCACGGAGTATCAGTTCGCGAACCTGCTGCTGCAGGTGCTCGGGCTGTTCACCCTGCTGGTCTCGATCGCGGTCGGCATGACGGCGATCTATCACGACCTCGACTCCGGCGCGGCGGTGTCGATCTTCTCGAAGCCCGTGACGCGCCTCGCCTACACGATCGGGAAGGTGCTGGCCGCGGTCGGAGCGATGGCGGTGATCGTCGGGCTGCTCACGCTCGAGGCGAGGCTGATCATGTTCCTGTTCGGCGGCGGGCTCGAGCAGGCCCTATGGGTCGAGAGCGTCACCTCGATCGCCAACGGCCTCGCGATGATGCTGCTCGTGCTCGCGCTGAGCACCTGGATGAACAACATCGTCGCGGTCGTGGTGGCTCTCGTCTATCGCGGCGTCGAGCAGTTCGTGATCACGCTCCATCAGTTCTTCGTCTCCGGGAACCTCGGCACGAACCCGCTCCTGAACGGCGCCGTCAACGTCGCCTACTGGCTGGTTCCGCACCCGCTCACGAGCGATGCGCAGCGGCAGATCGCGCGGGCGGAGTTCTCGCTCTTCACGCCGCCGCCGGGCGAGCCGCGGCCGAACTTCGATCAGGCGATCGCGAGCATCCCCGGAGCGTCTGGAGCGTCTGACATCCTGTGGTGGGTCTTCGTCGTGGTCCTGTTCGCGCTGCTCGCTTACCTCGCGGTGCGGCGCCGCCAGGTCTAGAGCAACCGCAGCTTTCTGAGCAGGTAAGGCCCGGGCCCGAGGAAGCCGCACGTGGCGGCGATGTGGGCGATGGAGACCCCGACCAGGGATATCGGCCCGGGCAGCAGCCACAACGCGAGGCCGAGCGGGACGCCGACCAGGGCCGTCGCCAGCGTGTCCGGCCAGGTCCAGCGGCCGAGGCGGTGGTAGAGCACGTAAGCGGCGGTGGCGAGCGCGAAACCGGCGGGGCGGCCCCACAGCATGGCGAGGCCGCCCTGCATCAGGCCGCGGAAGAAGGCCTCCTCGAGCAATCCGTTCACCGCATAGAAGGCGGTTTGAAACCACATATCGGCCGGGTCCCGCGGCACGTCGAGCGCGCCGCGCCCGCGCGTCAGCCACCACTGCGTGGCCGCCGCCGCGACGAAGAGGACCGCCGCGCCGGCGACGCCGAACCCCAGCTGCGCGGCGAGGTCGCCCATGGAGAGGCCCAACCAGGACGCCCTCGACGTCAGGCGCCAGGCGACCGCGATGGCGATCGCGAACGGCAGCAGGCGAATGGAGATGTCCGGCCACATCCACGCCCAGCTGTCTGGAATACGCGTCAGCCGCAGTCTCGTCGGAGTCTTTCGAGTGGCGGTGCCCGCCGTCATCTGATGCGACGTCTTCCTGGACTACCTGTGTCCGTCTGTATACAGGATCGGCCGCCTCGAGGAGGTGAGCGAGGCGGGGCGCCTCGAGTGGGCTCGAAGGGGTCCGAGCGGATGTTCGCCAGGGCCCCCGAACAGCGCCGAATTCTCGAGATCAGGCGCCCCGTGAAGCCCTCGCCGCCGCCCAGCGGATCGCGGGTGCTCGGGCGCGCTGGGAAGTTAAAACTTTCAGGAAGGCTTTGACGCAAAAGTTGACGCTGCCCGACCGCGCGGCGCAGTCATGGCGGCTGTGGCTCCTCACGGGGAACCGCCGTGAACACGTCGATCGCAGGCGCCTCCGGGGGGCGCATCTGGGGCTGAAACGCGTCCTGGTCGAGGACATGCTTGTCCGCGGGGAGCCGGCGTACTGCTGGAAGGAATTTTCGGACGCCATGCTCCGCCAGGCGATCGGCGATGCGGTCCGGCTGCTGCCCGAGCGCGATGGCCACGTGCTGAAGCTGGCCTACTTCGGCGGATTCTCGAACCAGGAGATCGCGGCCCAGATCGGCATGACGGAAGCGGCCGTCGCGGCGCGCCTGCGCCACGCGCTGGACGAGATCAGCCGCCAGCTGCGCCGCGGGGCCGCGACAGCGCGCCGCTCGGCCTACGCCGTCGCCATATGGCTGGGCGGCCGGTGGTGCGCCGACTGGGTGCACCGTGCCGCCGAGGCCACCTCGGTCGCGGTCGTCGCGGTGGCGGTCGCGTTCGCCGGCGGGGCCGCGGTGCCGGGAACAGGTGGGGTGACCTCGGATGGCCCCTCAGTCGGTGGCGGAGTCGCGGCACCGGTCGTCTCGGTCACCGCCCCGCGTCCTCACGCGGTGACCGATCCGGCGCCTCCGCCCGGGTCCGCGCCCCCGGCTTCCGGCGCCGCGGCGGTCGCCGCCCCGGTGCCGCAGGTCGCGCCGGCCGCGGTGAGCGCGCCGCTGCCTCTGCCACCGGCCGCGGTGAGCGCGCCCCTGCCTCTGCCACCGGCCGCCCCGCTCCCCTCAGCGCCCGGCGCCCTGCCCGCTGTGCCGGCGCGGCCGCCTCCTGCGCTGCCGCCGGTCAAGATTCCGAAGGTTCAGGCTTAGTCCACCGAGCCCGGCGTGTGCCGGCAGGCTCAGGGAGCGCCCGCGTTGCGCGCGTAGATGACGACGCCGTCGACCGTCGCCACCTCGTGGTACTGGGTCGTGACGATCGTCTCCAGCACCGGGTAGTCGCTCATCGGATAAGACTCGAAGTCGCTCCAGCCCGCGGCGGCGGTGTCGAGGATGAGGGCCGGCGGATGGACCGTCAGGTCGGATCTAAGCAGCGGCCACACGTCGGGCGCGGTGTCCCAGTTCTTCGGCGGGAGTCCGGATCCGCGCGCGAAACCGCGCAGGAATCCTGGAAAGCGGCTCGACATGGTGCGGTCGGACTCGACGTAGACCGCGGGCCAGTCGCCCCAGATGAAAACTCGATCCGACGGTGAGGTGTGCGCCGCCACATAGGCGGCGACCGTCTCGTGCTGCGGCACGGGCGGGCTGAAGTCGTACGTCAGCGGATCGGCGCTAAGGTCGAAGATCCACCATCCCACGACGGGGACGATGATTCCAAGCGCCGCCGCCAGCGCGAGGCTGCGCCGCGGATTGAAGGACGCGAGGCCGATCGCCGCCACCACGGCCAGCGGTCCCATCGCCTGGATGAAGTAATGCCACGAGAGGTGGCCTCCGGCCAGCGACCCGGCCATCCCGACGGCCAGCCACACGATCATCAGACGCGCCTGCGGCGACGACGAGCGCCAGCGCGTGACAGCGGCGGCGGCCGCGATCCAGAGCACGACCGTGTCGAGGACGAACGGCACGACGCTGTCCCTCGCGCGCGGCCACACCAGGCTCGGCGTCCAGCTGCTCGAGGCGTAGCCGGTCAGCGTCTGGATCGTCCAGCGGAAGAAGCCGCCCGGCGAACCCGTCAGGGCGAGCACGGCGACCACGGCGAGCGCGGCGATCACGATTCCGAGCGCGAAAGCCTCCGTGGCCCGCACGCGTGAGCGCGGCGGTTCGAGCCACACCACCGCGAACGCGACGAGGAGGACGTTCACGGCGGCCGACTGGCGAAAGGCGCCGGCGGCGACGAGCAGGATGCCGGACCACAGCCACCTCCGGCGCAGCAAGAGAAGGACGGAACCCGCGAGCGGCAGCATCATGAAAAGCTCGGTGTTCGTGGCCAGGAGCCGCGGATTTCCGGTTGCGGTGAGCAGCCCGTAGAAAAGCGCGGCGAGAAAGCCGGCGCCATGGCTGTGGGCGTCGCGGGCTATGAGATAGATCAGCACGCAGGTGCCGGCCATCGCGATAAACCCCGCGGCGTGCACCGCCGTCATCTGGTAATTCCCGAAGGCCCGAAAGATCAGCGAATAGATCCAGAAGATGCCCGGCGGCTTGTTGTCCACGCCCCCGGCGCCGTACAGCGGGCCGCCGAGGTTCATGAGGTTGGCGACGGTGCCGTAGATCGCCTCGTCGCCGTCGAGCAGCCGGTGTGTGAATTCCGGCAGATGCGCCAAAAATATCGCCAACGCGCCGGCCGCGACGCCCAGGCTCCTTTGCTGCGAAAATGTCGCTAACAGCCGGGCCATGCGTTCCGGAATATAGAAAGCACGCGTCGGCGTTGCGTTACTTCGATGGCCGGGGGAGAGTTCTTCTTGTTCGACCGTATGTACATGTCAATCAAACGGCGCAACTGGCTCGTCCTCGCCTTCGGCGTGGTCGTGGCCGCGCTCGCCCTCGACATCCTGATCCGGCACGATCCCATCAGCGTCGACTTTCACACCTATCTCGCGGCCGCGCAGGTCGGCGTCCGGATCGGCTGGTCGCACGTCTACGACCAGACGATGCTTGCGGCCGCGCAGTACGACCTGGTCCCGGGCCAAAAGATCCAGCCCTTTTTGAGCCCGCCGACCGTCGCGTTCGCCACCGCCCCGCTCGCGCTGCTTCCGTACGACGCCGCGTACATCGTGTGGGCGGTCTTCTCCTTCGCCGTCTTCGCGGCGTCCCTCGCGTGGGCGGCCACCAGCACCGGGCTGAGCAGGTGGATCGCCGTGGTCGGCGCCCTCGCGCCCTGGTGGGTGATGCACGCGGTCAACGTAGGCCAGGTCGTCCCGCTCGTGGCCGCGGGAACGGTCGTCGCCTGGCGCCTGCTGCGCGAGAAGCGCGATGTGCTCGCGGGCCTTGCGCTGCTCCTCATCCTGCTCAAGCCGAACACCGCGATCCTGGTGCCGGCCGCGCTGCTCTTCGCCGGCCGCTTCCGGGCCTTCGCCGCGTGGGTGGTGGGCGCCGGTGTCATCTCCGCGATCGTCATGCTGACCTTTGGCGGCGAGGGGATCGCCGGGTACGTCGCGCAGCTCCGCGGCCCGCTGCCGACGGGCGCCGACGACCTGACCCTGCACGGCGTCCTGGGCGCCGCCGGGCTCTTCGCGCTGGCCCTTCGCGTCCTCATCGTCGGGGTCGTGCTCACCGGCGCGTATCAGCTGCGCGCCACGCCCGGCCTCGTGCTGCCGCTGGCCGTGGTCGGTTCGCTCGTGATCTCGCCCTACCTGCACGCCTCGGACCTCTGCATGCTGGCGGCGGCGGGGTTCATGGTCTGGGAGACGCGCCCGGTCCTCAGCTGGCGCGCCTTGATCGGGGCCGGGTGGCTGCTGGCGAGCCCCTTCCTGTACCTCGAGGGCTACAGCCCTCACCTCAAGCAGTGGCCGTGGTTCGAGTTCGCCCTGCTCGCGGCCTTTGCGATCGCGGCGTGGTGGCCCTTAACGGCGGGGGCTGACTCCAGGGGTCGCAGGCCCGCATAATCAGGTCGCCCGCTCCGTGATTGGGGGCCCGGCGAGGTCGGGGCGCAGCCTCTGACTTCGGGGGGACGACCCCGGGAGACCTGTTGCCACTCGACGTTCGCGAAATCCACGGTCCCGTCCGCGTGCTGGCCGGGCCGGGCACCGGAAAGACGCATGCCCTGGTCGATCTCTACGAGCAGGCGGTGAGCTCACGCCTGGCCGGGCGGGCCGAGATCCTGGTCCTCACGTTCTCGACCGGCGCCGCGGACGAGATCGCCCGCCGGATCGACGATCGCCTGCGCGACGACTACGGCGAGGCCTGGATCTCGACCTTCCACAGCTTCTGCCACCGGGTGCTGCGCGACTCGGGCGCCGAGCACGAGCGGCTGCTGCTCAACGGCTTCCAGGAATGGATCGTGATGCGCAGGGTGTTGGAGGGCCTGGACTCGCCGGGGCTCGGCGCGCTGGAGGGCGTGCGGCGGTCCGAGGCCTTCGCGCACGATGTCCTGGCGTTCGTCGCCCTCATGAAGCAGAACCTGGTCCATCCCTCGGCGCTTCTGCTGGCGGCGGAGGCGACGGGAACGGCGGGCCTGCGCGTGCTCGCATCCCTCTACCAGGCCTACCAGCGGCAGATGGAAACGGCGAAGCTGAGCGACTTCCGCGACCTGATCTCGGGCGCGATCCAGCTCCTGCAGTCCAACCCGGTCGTGCTAGAACGCCTGCGGTCGAAGTTCAAGCTGGTGCTGGTCGACGAGTTCCAGGACGTGGACCCGGCGCAGTTCGAGCTGCTGCAGCTCATCGCGCCGCCCGGCGCGGCACCACGCCTGGTCGTGGTCGGCGACCCGGACCAGTCGATCTACGGCTTTCGTGGCACCGTCCCCCGGCTGCTCAGCCAGGAGTTCGTCGAGGTGTATCACGCCACCACGCACCACCTCGACGCGTGCCGGCGCTGCTCCCAGGAGGCGCTCGACGCCGGCGAGCGGCTGCTGCGGGCCACGCAGCCGGCGCGGTCGCCGCGCGAGCTGCGCTCCGACCGCCCGCACGCCGTGCCCTCCGTCGTGGTCGCGCACGAGGCGGACCCGGTCGACGAGGCGTTCTTCTGCGCCCGTGAGATCAAGCGGCTTCGCGCGGAGCAGCCCGGGCTTCGGCTGAGCGACTTTGCGATCGTGCTCCGCAGCACCACCGCCCTGGGCGCGCCGTTCGAGGAGGCGCTGCGCGCCCTGGGCCTTGCTTACGAGGTCCGCGGCTGGGGCGCGACGGCCCGCAACGAGGTGGTGCGCTTCCTCGTCGGCCATCTCGAATCGCTGCGCGACCCGAACGACCCGGACGCTTTCGAGAGCGCCCTGGCCTCGAGCCTAAGTGGCATCGGCCCGCGCACGGTCGGCCGGCTGCGCGCCCACGCCGGCGAGCGCGCCCGGCCGCTCAAGAAGGTGATGGACCGCCTCATGTACGCGCTGGCGGTCCGCGACGCGGCGCGCTACCCGCTCCCGTGGGGCGGCGAGCCGTCCGGCGAGCCGCGGCCCGAACCCGATTTCATGGCGTATCTCAGCGAGTCCGAGCTGGACGGCCTGCACCGCTGGATGGCCGCCCGGAAGCGGCTGGAGCGGAAGGCCGGGGAGCTGCCGGTCGCCAGCCTCGCGTACGCGGTGCTGATGGAGGAGGGCGCGCTGGCCAGGCTGCTCGAGCTCGACCTTCCTTCCGACCAGCGCGCCGAAGCGATCGGGGACCTGCGGGCGGCCATCGAGGGGCTCGAGGCGATCGAGGTCGTGCACGAGCGGCTGCACGGCGTTAAGCCCCTGCTCGCCGACCTCTCCGGGTCCCTCGAGAGCCTGCTCGCCGCCGCGGCCCACGACACAAACGCGGCGGCAGGGCATCGCGACGCCGTCCAGGTGATGACCGTGCACCAGGCGAAGGGCCTGGAGTTCGAGGTCGTCTTCTGCGCGGGCTTCGCCCACGGCCTGTTCCCGCTCGCCGCCCGGCCGCACCCGCTGCTCGACGCCGACGATCGCGCGTGGCTCGAGGCTTACAAGGTCGGTTTCATGCCCTCCTGGCCGTCCGACCCCGACGGGCACCTGGCGGAAGAGGCGAGGCTGGCCTTCGTCGCGATGACGCGGGCGCGCGGCCGCCTCTACATCACCTACGCGGACACCTACCTGCGCGAGGCCGGCCGCTCGGCCTTTCTCGAGCTCGCCGCGCCCGTGGCGGAGGGCCGGGAGCTGACGCGCGCCTCGTCCCGCCTCGACCCGTCCGACGTGCTCGTCGCGCGCGAGGCGGAGGTGCTGCTCGCCTCCCATCCGTCCGCGCTCACGGAAACCGCGCTGGCGCGCGCCCAGGAGCAGGGGCTCGACGTCGGGTTCCTGCGCGACAGCGACGCGGGCGAGCCGTTCGAGTCCTACGGCGGAGGGCGCAATCCCGCCGGCGTGGAGATCGACCACTTCAGCCCGACCACGCTGAACGACTATCTGAAATGCCCGCGCCTGTACTGGTTCAACCACCACCCCGGGCTGGTCGAGCAGCCGCGCTCGATCGCCATGGAGCGGGGCGGATTCCTGCACGAGGTGCTGCAGGACTTCCACGAGCACGAGGACGAGTGGCGCCCGCGCGAGCCCGAGCAGCAGCGGGAGTGGCTCGAAGCCGCGCTGCAGCGGCATCTCGACGGCTACCTCTCGCGCATGGAAGGCGTGCTCGACCGCAGGCGAGAGGAGAAGCAGGTCCGCGCGGTGCTCAACAACTACATCCGCTCCGTGACGGGCATGCAGCACATCCGCCGGTTGCGCACGCTCGCGGTCGAGAAGCGCTTCCGCCTGCGCGTCGACGGGACCGACATCGTGGGCAAGATCGACCGCGTCAACGACGTGGGCGACGGCGAGGTCGAGGTGGTGGACTACAAGACCGGCTCCGGCAAGCCCATGCGCTACGCCTACGAGGCGTACTTCGGACCCGAGCTCTACGACGTGCAGCTGGCCCTCTACTACCTCGCATGCAAGGACGGCGTCGACGAGGAGGGCAACCCGCTGGGCTTCACGCCTCGGTTCCTCTCGCTCTGGTATCCGAAGGACTGGGTCTGGGGCGGGATGCGGCAGGACATCTTCAGCGTGGGCCGGCCCGCCGGGCTCAAGGAATACCGCGAGAAGCCGCTGACCGCCGAGGATCTCGAGCGGAGCCGCGCGATCGTCGGGGAGGCCGTGAACCGGATCAAGCAGGGCCATTTCGAGCCGGCGCCGCGTGACCTACCGGGCACGTGCGTGACGCGTTTCGGCTCCTGCCCGCACGCGGCCGTGTGCTCGTATGGGGGCGCGCCGCCGGAATGAGCGCCACGACCCGCGCCGGCGGACCGGTCCTCAGCCCGGAGCAGCGCGCCGCGGCGCACGCCGGCCCCGACGGCGCCTTCCTGATCGCCGCGGGGCCGGGCACCGGCAAGACGTTCACCGCGACCGAGCGTTTCTGCTGGCTGGTGGAGCAGAACACCCCTCCCGACTCGATCCTGGCGGTCACTTTCAGCGACCGAGCCGCGGAGGAGCTGCGCCGCCGGATCACCAGCGAGCTGGGCTCGCGCCGGCCCGACCTCGGTCCACAGGTGCTCGACGGCGCGTGGATCGGCACCTTCCACGGCGTCTGCGCGCGGCTGCTCGACGAGTTCGCATACCTCGTCGGCTCGCCGCGGGAGATGAGGGTCCTCGACGAGACGGCGCAGCGGCTCTTCGAGCAGGAGCTCATCGCGCGCCTGCGCAGCGGGGCGGCCGCGCCCTTCGACCCCGACGCGTACGCGGCGCTGTCGGTCGAGGATCTCGACGACCTGATCCGGTCCGGGCTGCGCTTCCTCCTCAAGCTGAAGGGGCGCGGGATCGGGCCGGAGAGGTTCCGCAACCGCGCGCTGGAGCTCCACGCGCGGGCCTGGTCGGGGCGGCCGGCGCGCGCCAACGGGGCCGGCAACGGTCAGGGAGGCCCGGACGCCGGCAGGGCTGAGCTCGAGGCGATCGACGTCCTCTACACCGTGTACCGCTCGTACGAGGAGGCGCTGCACGCGCAGAGCCTGCGCGATTTCGACGACCTGATCCTGCAGGTGATCGACGCGCTCGAACGGGTGCCGGAGTTTCGCACCCGGTGCCGGGAGCGGTTCCGCCACCTGCTGGTCGACGAGTTCCAGGACACCAACCGGATCCAGCTCGACCTGATACGCCTGCTCGCCGCCGACGGCTTCGGCAACGTGACGGTGGTCGGTGACGCGAAGCAGTCCATCTACGGGTGGCGCGACGCGGAGATCGAGAACATCCGCAGCCGCTTTCCCGGCCGCCCCCTGCCGCTGACGCACAACCGCCGGTCGTTCCAGGGCATCCTCGACTGCGCGACGGACTTCATCCGACGGGACGCGGACTTCGCGTCCGAGCCCGAGCTCGTCGCCACACGGGGCTCGGGTGGCGGTCCGCCCGTGACGGTCCTGATGGCGCCCGACTCGCGGACCGAGGCCCGCTCGGTCGCCGACACGATCCGCCGGCTGCACGTGCAGGGGCGCGCGTTTCGCGATATGGCCATCCTCTCGCATTCGGTGCGGATGCTTCCGCGCGACTTCGAAGACGAGCTGCGCCGGCAGGGCATCCCCTACGTCACCAGCGGCGGGTCGGGCTTTTTCGACCGGCAGGAGATCAAGGACGTGGTCGCGCTGCTGCGCCTCACCGAGAACCCGATGGACGACGGCGCGCTCGTCCGGATTCTGCAGGGACCGATCGTCCGCCTCTCCGACGCGGGCATGTACCGGCTGGCCGCGCGCCGCTTCGGCCGGTCCGGGATGCGGCTGCGCGACTGCTTCGAGGAGTCGCGCTTGGAGGGATTTCCGGAGATGGAGGCGAAGGTCGCGGCCCAGGCCGTCCAGCTGATCGAGCTGACGGACCGCATCGGCCGGCTGCGCGACGCGATGACGGTCGCCGACGTCCTGAACCGGCTGCTCGAGGAGAGCGGCTACCTCCGCTGGGCCGAGCTGCGAGCGCGGCGAGACGGGAGCCCGCGCGCCCTGCTCAACCTGCGCAAGGTCTTCCAGCTGGCCGGGCGTTTCGAGCGCGACCTCGCGCTCGCCGGGATCGGCGACTTCGTGCGCCATCTCGACCAGGTGATCGACGCCGAGCTGCCCGTCGGCGAGGCGACCGAGGAGGCGGCGGAGGCGGTGTCGCTGCTCACCATCCACGCCGCCAAGGGCCTCGAGTTTCCGGTCGTGTTCCTGGTGAACCTGCGACCGCCGCGGCCGCGCGACACCGAGCGCCTGTTCTTCGACCCGGACTCCCTCGGTTTCGTGATGAAGACGTGGCGGGGCGACAAGCATCCGCGCTACGTGGAGACGTCGCCCGGGGCGCCTGCGGTGAAGCTGGCCGTCGGCGAGCGCCGGCGCATCGTGTACGTTGGGCTGACGCGCTCGCGGGACGAGCTCTACGTGACCGCGACGCGCGAGGAGGCCACGGCGCGCGAGGTCGGCGCCAACGGCATCGACGACCACGACCATTTCGCCGAGATCCTGAGCTGGGCTTTCGCCCATCCCGAGTCCGCGACGGTCGTCGAGTCGGAGCAGCTGGAGCTCCCCGTGCCCCGCGCCACCAACGGCCGGGTGCACGACGACCCCGCGGTCGTGGCGGCGGTGCTGCAGCGGTTGGAGCGGATCCGGCCCGCGGCCTTCGCGTCCGGCGCGCCGGCGAGGATCTCGGTGGACCTGAGCTTCTCGCAGCTGCACGACTTCGAGCTGTGCCCGGTGCGCTACCGGTTCGCGGAGGTGTGGAACGTCCCCGCGCCGCCGGACGAGCTGCAGCCCCGCCATGTGCGGGCCATCGGCTCGACCGAGCTCGGCGCCGCCGTCCACGAGGCTCTGGCCGCGTGGCACAACACCGGGGGAGACCTGGTCGAGCTCTATTCTGGGCCGGACGCCGGGCGCGAGATGCTTCTCCGCTACCTCCAGCAGCCGCTCGCGCGGGCCCGGACGCTGGCGGTCGAGGCCGGCTTCAACATGTCGATCGACGGCACTCGCGTGCGCGGTGTGGTCGACCGGATCTGCGAGATCGAGGGACAGACCGTGCTGGTCGACTTCAAGACCAACGCCTCGCTCGACGCCGCCCTGCTCGACGCGTACCGCCTGCAGCTTCGGATCTACGGCGTGGCGGCTCGCCGCGGGCTCCTCCCCGGCGGAAGCTACCCGCGCCTGGTCCTGTTCGACCTCCGCAAGGGCGAGCAGCACGAGGTCGAGCCCGACGCCGCGCAGGTGGAGCGGCGCGTGAAGGAGGCCGCCGGCAGGATCGCGGCGGGCGATTTCCGGCTCGGTCCCGAGCATGCCGGCCGTCCGTGCCGGCTCTGCACCTACCGCCCGATCTGTCCCGACGCCCGCCCGGGGTCCTGATGCGGGAGAGGTACTTCGAGCGGCGGGAGATCAAGGAGGCGATCGCGTACGCCGAGGCCGGCGGCGTCGCCATCCACCGCAACTTCGACTCGTATCACGGTTCGACGATCCGCGGGCTGCGGCGGGAGAAGCCCTTCCTCCACGTGATCGGCCTGCGCGCCGTGCTCGAGGAGTGGGGCCGGCGGCACGGTCTCCGGCCGGAATGGATCCAGCCCGAGAAGCGTCGCAAGGTCGCGCACTACGACGTGTTCGGCCCCGCGGCCGAGGCGCTCATCGCTCGGCTCAAACCTCCGGTTGATGCAAATTGACGCGCCGCGTTATGCTGCAGTCTGGCACCACATGGAGAAGGAGATTCGAGATGGCAACTGAGATCGCAGACACCGCCACCACCGTCGAAGAGGTCGCGGTCGGCGCCGCAGAGGCGGCCGCGGAAGTCGTATCCAACCCCGCCGGCGCGGCGCGCCGCCAGGTGCGCAACTTCGAGCGCAAGGGGACGCCGGCCGTTCGCCGCATCAACCGCCGCCTGAACGCGATGCTGCCCGATCGCATGACCGTGTTCGGGGTCGAGGTCGACGGCAGGCTGCCGGAGAAGATGGCGATCAAGGGGCTGCACGTGGTGCGCTCCCAGGCCAAGCGGCCGGACGTGATCGGCGACGTCGCCAAGCAGACGCTGCGCATCTTCAACCGTTCCTTCAAGACGATCGCTCGCACCGCGACGCGGTTCGAGGCGGCGAGTGAGCTGGCCCCCCGGCGCGAGCCGGCGGCCCGTCCCGCGCGGCGGACGACCCGGCGCTCGGCGGCCCGGCGCTCGGCGGCCCGGCGCCGCACCACCAGCCGGTAGGTCGGGGCGAGGGCGTCCAGCCGGACGCCCTCACCTTTCGCCGGCGCGGAATGTCGAAGACAGCGCTTCCTTTCCGCTAGCCTTGCCCGACGGAACACCATGGTTCTGTGCACAGGGTCGATCGCGTACGACTACATCCTGACCTTCAAAGGCCGGTTCAAGGACCACATCCTCCTCGACAAGACCCACATCCTCAACCTGAGCTTCCTGGTCGACGACCTGCAGAAGCGCCGGGGGGGCGTGGCCGGGAACTACGCCTACAACCTCTCGCTTCTCGGTTACCCCGCCGCCGTCCTCGCGACCGCCGGGTCCGACGCGACCGAGTACCGTGACTGGCTCGTCGCGCGGGGCATCGACTGCCGGGGGCTCCGCCTGCTCGACGGTGAGATCAGCGCCACGGGCTTCACGACCACCGACATGGACGACAACCAGCTGACCGGGTACTACGGCGGCGCGATGTGGCGCGCGGCGATGCTGGGCCTCGAGGACGCGCCGCCCGACGTCGACGCGGTGATCATCGGGCCGAACGATCCGACCGCCATGAAGCGCCTGGTGGCGGAGTGCCGCGAACGGCGAGTCCCATTTCTTTTCGATCCCGCCCACCAGCTGCCCCACATGCAGGCCGAGGAGCTCACCGACAGTGCGAACGGCGCGTGGATCGTGATCGGCAACGACTACGAGCTGGAGCTCGTGCAGCAGCGCACGAGCCGGACCATGAAGGGCTTGCTCGAGCTGACGGAGATGGTCGTGACCACGCTGGGCCGTAACGGTTCCCGCATCGACACGCGCGACGGTTCGGTGGAGATTCCCGCGGCGGCGGCGGTCAGCGAGGCCGACCCGACAGGCGCGGGGGACGCCTATCGGGCGGGCCTGGTGGCCGGCCTCCTGCGCGGCCTTCGTCTCGAGGACGCGGGGCGCGTCGCCTCGCTCGCGGCGACTCACGCGGTCGAGCACGTGGGCACGATCGAGCACGGATACACGCGCCAGGAGTTCGGCCGGCGCTACCAGGACGCCTTCGGAGAGGAGCTGCCGGACAGGTTCTGGGGCTGATCGCGGGCTTGGGCTAGCATCGTCGGGACGTGCCCACCCAGGCTGTCGAGGTGGTCGACCTGCGCAAGTCGTACGGCCCGGTCGAGGCGGTGCGAGAGATCAGCTTCAGCGTGGCCGAGGGTGAGGTCTTCGCGCTGCTCGGCCCCAACGGCGCCGGCAAGACGACCACGGTGGAGATCCTCGAAGGGTTCAGAAGCCGCGACGGCGGCACCGTGTCGGTGCTCGGTCACGACCCGGCGCGCGGCGAGCGCCGCTTGAAGGAGAGCCTGGGGATCGTCCTGCAGTCCAGCGGCGCCGATCCGTACCTGACGGTGAGGGAGACCGTCGACATGTTCGGCGGCTACTACGCCCGGCCGAGACCCACGGCCGAGGTGCTGCGGCTGGTGGGGCTCGAGGACAAGCGCGACTCGCGCGTCAACCGGCTCTCCGGCGGGCAGATGCGCAGGCTCGACGTCGCCATCGCCCTCGCCGGCGACCCGCGGGTGCTGTTCCTCGACGAACCCACGACCGGCTTCGACCCGGAGGCCCGCCGCCAGGCGTGGGAGGTGATCAAAGGCCTCGCCGGCCTTGGCAAGACCGTTTTCCTCACCTCGCATGCGATGGACGAGGTCCAGTACCTCGCGGACCGCGTCGTCATCATCGCGGCCGGCAGGATCGTCGCCGAGGGGGCGCCCGGCTCGCTGGCCGGCCGCCAGAAGGCCGTGACGCAGATTCGTTTTCGTGCCGCCGACGGCGTATCGCTGCCGGAGCGGCTGCGGGCCGCGGCGGGGAGCGACGGCGCCGACGTCGTGCTGCAGACCGAGCACCCGACGCGGGACCTCCACCAGCTCACCTCGTGGGCGCTCGAGGCCGGCATCGAGCTCGAAGGCCTGCAGGTGACGCGGCCGTCGCTCGAGGACGTCTACCTCGACATCACCCAGGACACGGCGCGGGCGGCGGAATGAGGGACTTTCGCCTCGGGCTGCGCCAGGTCTGGTACGTCAACCAGGCATTCGTGCGCAACCCCGCCTCGCTCTTCTTCACGTTGATCTTCCCGCTGATGTTCCTGGTCATCTTCACCCTCATCTTCGGCAACGGCCGGATGCGAGTCGGACCCAACGAGACGGTCCGCGTCGCCACGTTCTACGTGCCCGCGATCTGCGCCTTCTCGGTCATCACCGCGTGCTACACGAACATCGCGATGTCGCTGTCGTTCTCGCGCGACGCCGGGACCCTGAAGCGGATTCACGGTTCCCCGCTTCCGGTGTGGAGCTACATGCTCGCGCGCGTCCTGCACGCGCTCGTCCTCGCGATCCTGCTGGTCGTCATCTGCTGCGCCTTCGGCGCCCTGGCGTACGGGGCGACGCTGCCCACGAGGACGCTGCCCGCCTTTGCGCTCACGGTGCTCGTCGGCGCCGCCGTCTTCAGCACGCTGGGTGTGGCGGTGACGTCGCTGGTTCCGAACGCGGACGCGGCGCCCGCCGTGGTCAACGGCACAATCCTGCCCCTGCTGTTCATCTCCAACGTCTTCGTCCCCCTGCAGAACCCGCCGCAGTGGCTCGACCTCGCCGGCAAGATGTTTCCGGTGCGGCATTTCGCCGACGCCCTGATCGGATCGTTCTTCGCCCTCAGCGGATCCGGCCTGCACACCAACGACCTGCTCGTGCTGCTGGCCTGGGGTGTGGCCGGCGCGGCGGCCGGCATCCGGTTCTTTCAGTGGGAGCCGCACGTCTGATGCCGACGATCTTCACCCAGATCATCGAAGGCCGGGTGCCGGCGCGCTTCGTCTGGAAGGACGCGGAGTGCGTCGTGTTCCTGTCCAACCGCCCGCTCCGGCCCGGTCACGCCCTGGTCGTGCCGCGCCGCGAGATCGACCACTGGATCGACCTGGAGCCTGGCCTGCGCGACCACCTCTTCGAGGTGGCGCAGGCGGTCGGGCGGGCTCAGATGGCGGGCTTCAGGCCCGAGCGGATCGGCCTGATGCTGGCCGGCCTCGAGGTGCCCCACTGCCACATCCACGTCGTGCCGATCCGGGGGATGCGGGACCTGGACTTCGCCAACCAGGATCCCGACCCGGACCCGGCCATGATGGACGGCGCGGCCGGCACGATCCGGACAGAGCTCGGGCGGTTGGGCTACAAGGAGGTCGCGGGCTAGGCCCGGCCGGGCCCGGAATCTGCAGACGCATCGGCGCGTTTGGCGCCAAGCGCGCGCAGTTCGCGAGGGATCTGGCTCGTTTGGCGCAATGCGCGTGAAATTCTGGCCCTTCCATTGCTCGCGCTCCGGTGCCTCGTTACGTGAGATCGCTCTCGATCTTCAAACCTGCTCAGACTATTCGTCTGTATGTGTTATGGAGATGACGCCCGACCGCCTCTTCCGCCGATCGGCGGCGCCGCATCCGACCACGGCGATCTGACTCTGACCTCGGCCGACGGGACCAGGTTCGCGGCTTACTTCGCGCGCGCCGCGCAACCCTCCGGCGCGGGCATGGTCGTGATGCCGGACGTGCGCGGCCTCCACCAGTTCTACAAAGAGCTCGCGCAGCGCTTCGCCGAGGCCGGCATCGACGCGGTCGCGATCGACTACTTCGCCCGCACCGCGCCTGACGGCGACCGCGGCGAGCAGTTCGAGTACGGGCCGCATGTCGAGCAGACGACGCAGGAGAACATCGCGGCCGACGCGGGCGCGGCGATGGAGTACCTGAGGTCGCCGGACGGAGGCGCGGTCAGGTCGCTGTTCACGGTCGGCTTCTGCTTCGGCGGCTCGAACTCCTGGAACCAGACCGCCTTCCATCCCGACCTCAACGGCGCGATCGGCTTCTACGGCCGGCCGAGCCGCAGCGAGGAGTACATCTCGAAGATGAAGCGGCCGCTGCTGCTCCTGGTCGCGGGGAACGACGCGGCCACGACGCCGGAGCAGGCGGCGGAGTTCGACCGCAGGCTTTCCGCCGCGGGCGTGCCGCACGAGCAGCACGTCTACCCCGGGGCACCGCACAGCTTCTTCGACCGGCGGCAGGCCGAGTGGCAGGACGCATCCGACGACGCGTGGCGCCGAATCCTGGACTTCGTGGATAGACACCGGTAAGCAGCCGTATAGTCGCCTCATGGCCAAGATGGCCTCGAGGTCCAAAGCGGCCCGTGTCGTCCCCGAGCTGCCCAAGGGCCTGATCGAGGAGATCCAGGCCCGCCGCGCCGGGCTCGCCCGGCACATGGCCCGCGCCGTCGTCGGCCTCGTGCGGTGGGACGCGTCGACCGGCGTGCCGCCGCAGCGCGACGCCATCGCCCGGGCTTGCGAGGCCGGCCTCGACCTCTTCCTCGCCACCGCGCGCGAGGCGCGGCCCGCCACCCAGGAGGAGCTGCGCCGGGTCGCGCAGCTCGGCATCCTGCAGGCGCGCAGCAGCCAGTCGGTCGAGCCGATCCTGTCCGCGTACCGGATCGCGGCCCGCGTCGCGTGGAACGAGATCCTGCGCGCCTGGCGGGGGCATCCGGAGGCGACGCCCGAGGGCATCATGCTGATCGCCAACTACGTGTTCGCGGCGCTCGACCAGGTTGCGGCCGAGGTGACGAAGACGTACCTGCACGCGCGCGAGCAGCACATGCAGCGCGGGACGCGCGCGATCGCGCGGCTCTTCCACGCCTTGATCAGCGACAACTTCGACTCCGAGCTGGAGCTGCAGCGCCAGGCGCTCGCGGTGAACGCGCCGCTCGGCGCCGCGGGCTACATCGCGATCGTCTGCAAGCTGGTGGTGGGCAACCGCGACGGCGAGCGCGGCGGGCAGGCGCTGGCGGAGGTGGCGGCATCGCTGGACGTGCCGCGCGGAGTATTGATGCACCCGACGGACCCCAGCACGCTCGTCGTCCTGTGGCCCGCCGACTCGATCGACGCCACCGAGCAGGCGCGGCAGTTCGTGGTCGAGCTGAACGAGCTCGCTGGCCAGCGCTCGGGGCAGCTGAAAGCGCGCGTCCGCGCCGGCATCGGCGGCCATCACGCAGGGCTCCACGGCATCTCCCGCTCCTACCTCGAGGCCCAGCAGGCGATCGAGACCGGACGCAAGCTGCGGCCGGACGCCCTGGTGCACGGCCACGACGAGGTCATCCCGCTGCTCGTGCTGGCGCAGAACCCGCTGCTCGCCGAGCGCTTCGTCACGCAGAGCCTGGGCCGGCTGGGCGACCCGGCGCTCAGGAACCGGGAGCAGCTGATCGACACGCTCGGCGCCTACCTGGAGCGCGGCTCGGTCAAGGACGCCGCGTCCGCGCTCGGCCTGCACCGGCACACGGTGCTCTACCGCCTGGAGAAACTGCGCGAGCTGCTGGGCGATCTCGACGTCCCGGCCACGCGCCTGCGCCTCCAGCTCGCCCTGGACCTGCAGAAGATCCTCTGATCGCTTTGGACCTGAGGTCCAAAGCTTGGCGGTGGTTTTGCCACTTGGTGCGGGTGCCCTTTGGCCTTCGCGTCCCTATGCTGGACTCATGACATCTCATTCGAACGGACGCCGCGTGGCCGTGACTGGCATGGGGTTCGTCACCCCGATCGGCCATGACGTGGCAACCGTCTGGTCGAATCTCGTGGAGGGCGTGTCCGGCGTCGGCCGGATCACGCACTTCGACACCACCAACTTCGACACGAAGATCGCAGCCGAGGTCAAGGACTTCAACGCCGAGCAGTACATGGACCGCAAGACCGCGCGCCACATCGGGCGCTACTGCCAGTTCGCGCTGGCCGCGTCCAAGCAGGCGCTCGCCAACGCGCAGCTCGACCCCGCGCAGATGGACCCGGACGCCGTGGGCGTCATCGTCAGCTCGGGCATCGGCGGCATGGAGGAGATCGAGAAGAGCCACACCGCGTTGATGGAGCGCGGGCCGAAGCGGATCAGCCCCTTCACGGTGCCGATGATGATCGCGGACATGGCCGCGGGCATCGTCGCCATCCACACGCAGGCCGGCGGCCCGAACTACGCGATCGTCAGCGCGTGCGCCTCGAGCGCGCACGGCATCGGCGAGGCGGCGGAGATCATCAAGCGCGGAGACGCGGTGGCGATGATCGCGGGCGGCTCCGAGGCCACGATCACCCCGCTCACGATGGGCGCGTTCTGCCAGATCAAGGCGACGAGCGAGCGCAATGACGAGCCGGAGAAGGCGTGCCGGCCGTTCGACGTCGGCCGCGACGGCTTCGTGATGGGCGAGGGGTCGGTGATGTTCGTGCTCGAGGACATGGAGCACGCGCGGCAGCGCGGTGCGCGGATCCTGGCCGAGATCGCCGGGTACGGCGCGAGCGCCGATATGTACCACTTCACCGCGCCGCAGCCGGAAGGCAAGGGCGCGGCGCGCGCCATGAAGCACGCGCTGGAGAACAGCGGCATCGACCCGACCGAGGTGGGCTACGTCAACGCCCACGGAACCTCGACCAAGCTCGGCGACGTCGCTGAGACCAAGGCCATCAAGTCGGTGTTCGGCGACCACGCCTACAAGCTCGCCGTCAGCTCGACCAAGTCGGTGCACGGGCACCTGCTGGGCGCGGCGGGCGCGATCGAGGCCGCCGCCTGCGTCCTGGCGCTGGAGCGCGGCCTGCTGCCGCCGACGATCAACCTGGACGACCAGGACCCGGAGTGCGACCTCGACTACGTGCCCAACAAGGCCCGCAAGGCCGATATCTCGGTCGCGATCTCGAACTCGTTCGGGTTCGGCGGCCACAACGCGACGCTGGTCATCAAGAAAGCCCCGGCCGGCGCGAACAACTGAGGAGGATTGGAATGGCTGGCCAGCTGAACTTCAAGGAGCTGCAGGACCTCGCGGGAGAGATCCTCGGCGTCGACCCGGACCAGGTCCAGATGGACAAGAGCTTTCAGCGCGATCTCGCGGCCGACTCGCTCGACCTCGTGGAGCTGATCGCCGCGATCGAGGACAAGTACGACGTGGAGCTGCCGGACGAGGAGCTCGAGAAGATGAAGACGATCTCGGATCTCTGGACCTACCTGGAGCAGAAGACGGCCGAGCGGTTGGAGGCGTAGGAATGGCGGTGACCACCAACTACCGCACGCGTTCGGACGCGCTGCCTCTGCGCGCGTTCAAGGCCAAGGGTCGCCCGAGCGCGATCGCCGGCATCGGCGTGCACGCTCCGGAGAAGGTGCTGACGAACTTCGATCTCGAGCGGATGATGGACACGTCCGACAAGTGGATCACCGAGCGCACGGGCATCCACCGCCGGCACATCGCGGAGCCCGGCACGACCACGTTCGCGCTCGCGACCACGGCCGCCCGCGCCGCTCTGAAGTCGGCCGGGATCAGCGCCCAGGACCTCGACATGATCCTGGTCGGCACGTCGTCGCCGGATGGACCATTCCCGTCGGTCGCCTGCCGGCTGCAGAACGAGCTCGACGCGCCGGGCTCGGTCGCCTGGGACACGCTGGCCGCGTGCACGAGCTTCGTCTACGCGCTCTCCATCGCCGATTCGTTCATCGCCAGCGAGCGCGCGGACACCGTGCTGGTCGTCGGCGCCGAGGTGCTGTCCCGGATGCTCAACTACGCGGATCGCGGCACCGCTGTGATCTTCGGAGACGGCGCGGGAGCGGCGGTCGTGACTCGGGCGCGCGAGGGCGCCGGCTTCCTCAGCTGGTGTCTCGGCTCGGACGGCCGCGGTTACGCGCAGGTCACCGCCGGCAACATCGAGAAGGGCGCGTACGCCGCGAAGGACGCCAACCCCTACATCGACATGGTGGGCCCGGACGTGTTCAAGTTCGCCGTCGACATCTTCATCCGCCAGGCGCAGGAGGTCTGCGCCGCGGCCGGCGTGTCCCCTGACGAGATCGACCTGTGGGTTCCGCACCAGGCGAACTTCCGCATCATCGACGCGGCCGCCCGGCGCATCGGCCTCCCGCTGGAGAAGGTGGCGGTCAACATCGACGAATACGGCAACACCTCCAGCGCGTCCATCCCGCTCGCGCTCGAGGAGGCGGTGCGCCAGGGACGCGTGAAGTCCGGCGACCACGTGCTGCTGGCCGGTTTCGGTTCCGGCCTGACGTGGGGCGCGACGCTCCTGAAGTGGGCGTAGCGGATGACGTGGTGATGTCGCGGTGATCAACCTCTCCGGACCCATCGCCCTGCTCTTCCCTGGACAGGGGGTGCAGAAGCCGGGCATGGGCAAGAAGCTCTATGAGCGCTACCCGGCGGCCCGGCGCGTTTTCGAGCGCGCCGAGGAGGTGCTCGAGATGCCGGTCCGCAAGCTGTGCTTCGAGGGCCCGCTAGAGGAGCTGAACCGCACAGACGTCATCCAGCCCTGCGTCATGACCGTGTGCTGGGCCGCGTACGAGGTCTGGCGCGAGAGCTATGGCCTGGAGAACGTCAGCGTGACGGCCGGGCACAGCCTGGGCGAGATCGCCTCGCTGGCGGCAGCTGGGTCCATCCCCTGGGAGGCGGCGCTGCTGCTGGTCAAGGAGCGTGGCCGCGTGATGGCCGAAGCGGCCGGCGAGCACGTCGGCATGGTGGCGCTCGTCGGGCTCGACGAGGCGAAGGTGGAGGAGATCCGGGAGCAGGCGTCGCGGCTCGGCGCCATCTGGGTCGCCAACCGCAACGCCGACGTGCAGTTCGTGCTGTCGGGCGAGATCGCGCCGGTCCAGGAGGCGGAGCGCCTGGCACTCGCCGCGGGCGCGCGGCGCGCGCTCATCCTCACCATCCCGCTGGCCGCGCACACCCCGCTGATGGAGGCCGCGGCCGGCGCCTTCCGCAAGGCCGTCGACCTGCTGCCGCTGAAGGCGCCTTCGATCCCCATCCTCGCGAACGCTTCGGGTGAGGCGCTGCGCACGGTCGGCGCGCTGCAGGAGGAGCTGAGGCTGCAGATGCTGCGCCAGGTCGACTGGGCGCGCACCATGGTGTCGATGCGGGCGATGAAGGTGCGGACGGTGGTGGAGCTCGGTCCCGGACGCGTGCTCGCCAGCCTCGCCGCCAAGCACATCCCCGGCGTCGACACGTGGAACATGGAAGAGCTGTTCATCGACTCCGGCCCGGCCACCACTTAATTGGGAGACCTGGACGGCAAGACGGCGCTTGTGACGGGGGGCGGCAAGGGCATCGGCCGCGCCATCAGCGAGGCGCTCGCCGCGATGGGGGCCCGGGTGGTCGTGAACTACCGCTCGGACAAGAAGGCGGCGGAGGAATGCGCCGCCGCGCTGCCCGGCGCGACCGCCTACCAGGCGGACGTGGGCGACCCGGCGCAGGTCGAGGCGATGATCAAGGCCGTCGGCCGCGTCGACGTCCTGGTGAACAACGCCGGGGCCGTGCGCGACAAGCTCCTGATCCAGATGTCGCCGCCGGACTGGGAGGAGCTCATCCGCACGGACCTGCTTTCCGCCTTCGCCACCACGCGAGCGGCGATCATGTCCGGCATGATGCGCGCGCGCTGGGGCCGCATCGTGAACATCACGTCGATCGTCGGTCTGACCGGCAACGCGGGGCAGTCCAACTACGCCGCGGCCAAGGCCGGGCTGATCGGATTCACCAAGTCCGTCGCGCGCGAATACGGCTCACGCAACATCACGTGCAACGCCGTCGCGCCCGGCTACGTGAGAACGGAGCTGACATCCGGGTCGCTGACGGACGAGATGGTGGGCGAGCTGGTGAAGCTCACGCCGATCAAGCGCGAGGGGAGCGCCGGCGAGGTGGCCGCGGCCGTCGCCTTCCTCTGCTCCGAGAAGGCCGGGTTCATCACCGGACAGGTGATCGCGGTGGACGGGGGCCTCAGCCTCTGATGGCGGTCGCCGAGAGGCTGCCCCGCGAGGTTCCGATCCAGGGCGGCGAGCTGCCCGAGATCCTGGTCCCGACCAACTGCCCGGGCTGTGGAATCGGCCTCCAGAGCGGCGAGCTGCGCGCGCACAACTACGTGTGCGTCAACTGCGGGCACCACTTCCGGCTTTCGGCCGAAGTGTGGATCCCGCTCATCGCCGACAGCGGTTCGTGGCAGGAACGGTGGAGCGAGATCCGCTCGCACGACCTGCTCAGCTGGACGGTGCCGAAGCCTTACGCGGCGGTGGTCGACCAGCTCCTGGAGGACGGATTGAACGAGGCGGTGCGCACCGGGACGTGCACGCTCGACGGCCGCCCGATCTGGCTCGCGACATTCGATTTCGGGTTCGTGGGCGGGACGCTCTCCATCGTCGCGGGCGAGCGGCTCGCGCGTGGCATGGAGCAGGCGGTGTCCTCCGGGGTGCCGTACGTGCTGGTCTCCGCCTCGGGCGGAGCGCGCATGCAGGAAGGCGTGCTGGCCCTGATGCAGCTGGCTAAGGTGAACGCCGCGGTCGGACGCCTGCAGGCGGCCCGCGTGCCGTTCTTCTCGGTGCTTACCGATCCGACGTTCGGCGGCACGGCGGCCTCCCTCGCGCTGCTCGGAGACGTCAACATCGCCGAGCCCGGCGCCGCCATCGGGTTCACCGGCCCGCGCGTGATCAAGCAGGCGACGTACGCGGAGCTGCCCCCTGGATTTCAGAGCGCCGAGTTTCAGCTGCAGCACGGGCAGGTCGACCTGGTGACGCCCCGCACCGAGCTCCGTCCGCTGCTCGCGCGGCTGCTGGAGATGCACGCCCGATGAGCGTGTGGGAGACGGTCGAGCTCGCGCGCGACCCCCGGCGGCCCTACTCGCTGGACTACATCAGCCGCCTCGCCCCGGACTTCATCGAGCTGCACGGGGACCGGCTGAGCGCGGACGACCCCGCCCTGGCCGGCGGCATCGGGACGTGGCACGGCCGCACGACGCTGTTCCTCGGCCACCAGAAGGGGCGGAGCGTGAACGAACGTGTGGCCCGGAACTGGGGAATGATGCACCCCGAGGGCTACCGCAAGGCGCTGCGCCTGGCGCGGTACGCGGCGAGGTTCGAATTCCCGATCGTCTCGCTGATCGACACCCCGGGCGCCTATCCGGGGGCCGGGGCGGAGGAGCGGGGCATCGCCTCGGCGATCGCGCGGGCGATCATGGAGTGGTTCGAGATCCCGGTACCGATCGTGGCCGCCGTGATCGGCGAGGGCGGCAGCGGTGGAGCGCTGGGAATGGGCGTGGCAGATCGCGTGCTGATGTTCGAGAACTCGATCTACTCAGTCGCGTCGCCAGAGGCGGCGGCCTCCATCGTGTGGCGCGACAACGCGCGCAAGGTCGAGGCGGCGGAGCAGCTGCAGCTGACGTCGCGCGAGATCCTGGCCATGGGCGTGGTCGAAGAGGTGATCCCGGAGCCGCCGGGAAGCGCGAGCGCCGACTACGATGCCGCGGCGACCGCGCTGGACGCGGCGCTGTGGAGGCACATGGAGCCGCTGCTCGAGCGTCCGCCCGGGGCGCTGCTGCAGATGCGCTACGAACGATTCCGCTACATCGACTCGCTGATCCAGGCGGAGCCGCACTTCGGGCCGAAAATATGAGTATGAGCGGGAACCCGGATGGTTCTGGAAATGAGAGGAAACCCGGATGGTTTCCTCTCATCGCCCGGCCGCTTCGCGTCGGGGCTGCTCTCCTTCCGGTATACGGTTTGGATTGAACCAGTTGCCTTCCACCTGCATCGTCTGGAGCGGAGGGGCATAGTCGCGGCCAGGCGGAGCCCCGGCCGCCAAAGGAGCGCTGGGTACCAATGAGAGGAAACCCGGATGGTTTCCTCTGCGCGCCAGGCGCGGTCAGGTTGGGACCTATTGATCGCATCGCCCGGCCGCTTCGCGACGGGGCTGCTCTCCTTCCGGTATACGGTTGGGATTGAACCAGTTGCCTTCCACTCGCATCGCCGGGGGCGGAGGGGCATAGTCGCGGCCAGGCGGAGCCCGGCCGCCAAAGGAGCGCTGGGTATGAGAGGGAACCCGGATGGTTCCCGCTCATCGCGCGTGCGGCTCCGCCGCAGGCGCTGCTCACCCTCCGGTATACGGTTTGGATCTGTTGAAGAGCCTTCCACCCGCATCGTCTGGAGCCGGAGGGGCATAGTCGCGGCCAGGCGGAGCCCGGCCGCCAAAGGAGCGCTGGGTATGAGAGGGAACCCGGATGGTTCCCGCTCATCGCGCGTGCGGCTCCGCCGCAGGCGCTGCTCCTCCTCCCGGTACAGCGTTGGTTCCGCCACATCGCGCGTGCGGCTGCGCCGCAGGGGGTCGCAAGGCGGCCTGGTTCGGCGCGAACCCAGCTCATACGAATTTGTCGCCCGCCTACATCCTGAACTGCACCATGCCCTGTGTCTAAAACGCCACGTTGAACAACCAGATGG
>CAZLJC010000027.1:0-5676 GCA_964559855.1 uncultured Actinomycetes bacterium | reverse complement strand
ATCCTGAACTGCACCATGCCCTGTGTCTAAAACGCCACGTTGAACAACCAGATGGCCGCTCCAAAACCGACGAATGCGAGAGCTGCGTACGCCTTGCCTGAGGGTATCGGGTTCTTTTTGGTGAATCCGATGAACGAATTCAGGTTGATCATGTGCAGGATCAACCCGGCGACAAAAACGTATGCCCAGCTCTGGCGTGGCACGAACAGAAGGGTTCCTATGGCGAAGAACACATACTCGACCACCAGCGCCACCGATCCATGCCGCCACAGACCGAAACCGACCTTCCTGTCCCCGTCAAAGCCGAGAATGGGCAAGTCGCGCAGGTGGACGATCGTGTCCAGCAGCCAGTGAGACGCGGACGCAGCGACAAAGACCAGGCCCGCTGCCGGCCCAAGCCACAGCCCGATCGCGAGCCCCGGGATGCACGCAAGCAAAGTCCCCAGGACCAGCGAGTGCGAGTAGGGGTATTTCACGAACTTGATGTTCTTCTGGAGTGGCGACTCCCGGTTCCACGCCACCTCCTCTACGCCCGCCAGCACAGTTCCACCCCAGAGTAGATCTGGAAAGCTCACACCGGCGAGTGCAACCCATCGCGGAGTGTTCGGTGCGAGTACCTGGAGCAGTTCTGCCGGGACAAAGTGGCCGATGAACACTTCTTCATCTCCCTGCTACCTAGCGAGCAACTCGAGGTCATGTCGCGAGACGTCCGGTCCGCGCGGTTCCGTCGACATCCTATGCGCTCTGCAGCTCGAGCAACGCTTGCACCACCTCCTCATGGGATGGTTCGTAGAGCTTGTTCATGGGCTCGGTGCTGAAGTAGCGGCGGCCCACAGCCCACTCGTCGTTCTGTTCTTCGAGCAGCGCGCCGGCCAGACGCAGCAGTGAATTTGCGACTCGGGAAGATGCCGACCACGTCGCAGCGGCGGGAGACCTCCTTGTTGAGACGCTCGAGGGAGTTGGTCGACCAGAGCTGCCGGCGGTGCTCGACCGGAAAGCCGTAGTACGCAAGAACGTCGGTCTCCGCCTCACGCAGGACCTCGACGAGCTTGGGATAGCGCTTCTCGAAGAGGGCGCAGATCCGCTCCACGGTGTCATGCGCAGAGCGCAGGTCGGGCTGCGCGAAGATGGTGCGCAGGGTCGCCGCCACCATCTGCTGCGCCACCTTGGGCACCGTGCTGAGGGCATTGCGCATGAAGTGGACGCGACAGTGCTGCCAGGTGGCTCCGGTCAGGACCTCAAGCACCGCTTGTTTGAGTCCGAGGTGGCTATCCGAGGTCACCAGGCGAATGCCCCGGGGGCCGCGGCTGACCAGCTGGCCGAGGAAGGCGCGCCAGAAACTCGAGGTCCTCGGCCGGTCCGACGTCGACGCCGATTACTTCACGTTCACCAGTTCGCTTGATCCCGGTGGCGATGAGCACCGCCATCGAGATCACGCGGTGAGGTCAAGCGGAGGACCCGCTGAGCAAACGCTGAGGCAGCTGGTCTCACCGGGGAAGCGGCCGATGACCATGGCGTCGTCGCTTTCATAGCAGGTGCCGGACGCGACCGAGAATGCCGTTCCCGCTGCCACTATTGGGAGACGCGGGAGACACAGTCGTGGCCGGGCGGAGCCGCCAAAGGAGCGCTGGATTGGGTGATCTCGAGAGTTGCGGGTAGTCGCGCAGCGGGCCGCCGCGGGGTCGGTGCGGTGGGACGGCGGCTCTGCAACCATCGGCCCCGGGCTCGTGTTGTTGGTAGGTGCGGCGCCCGACGACGACGAGACCGATGTGCGGCGCCTGGCGGACAAGATCGTCGAGCTGCGCGTGTTCGCGGATGAGGAGGGCAAGATGAACCGGAGCCTTGCCGACGTGGCGGGATCGGCCCTGATCGTCTCCCAGTTCACGCTGTTCGCCGACATGAGCCGGGGACGCCGCCCCAGCTTCCTCAGGGCCGGCGACCCCGCACGCGCCGAGCGGCTGTACGAGACCTTCGTCCAGAGATTTCGCGAGCGTGGAATACGCACCGAGACCGGCAGCTTTGGAGCACACATGAGGGTGAGCATCGAAAACGACGGACCCGTCACGCTCGTGCTCTCCACCGACGAGTGGGGCACGCGTGTCTAGACCGAGCCACCCGCTGCTCCCGTACGCGGCCCTCATCGGGCTCGCGCTGATCTGGGGCGCGTCGTTCCTGTTCATCAAGCTGGCCGTCCACGACGTGAGCCCTGAGGTCCTGCTGCTCGGGCGCTCCGCGTTCGGCTTCGTCACGCTCGCCGTCATCGTCCGGGCCATGGGCCGCCCCATCCTCGGCCCGGGCTGGCGCGCGCGAATCGCGTCGTTCGCCGTGATGGCGATCACCAACGCGGTGATCCCCTGGATCGCCATCGCGTGGGGCGAGGAGCGGATCTCGACGGGACTCGCCAGCATCCTCAACGCCACCACCACGCTGTGGACCGCGGTGTTGATCTACTGGGTCGTGCCCTCCGAGCGCCCGACCCTGGTGAACTACGCCGGAGTGCTCCTCGGCTTCGCGGGCGTCGTGGTGCTGGTGTATCCGGACCTCGCGGCGCACGGCATCACCGGCAGCTTTTTCGGCGCGCTGGCCGTCATCGTCGCCTCGCTCTCCTACGCGGTGAACGCCATGTACCAGCGGCGCAAGATGCGCAACGTCAGCGTGTTCGAGCTGAGCCTCGGCCAGCTGGCGGTGACGATCGTCCTGGCGACGCCGCTCGCCGCACCCACGATGCCCCAGGCGCACCTGCACCTCGCCTCGATCCTTTCGATCCTCGCGCTCGGCGCGGGCGGAACCGGGATCGCCTACCTGTTCTACTACTACGTGATGAACAGCCTGGGCGCGGTGCGCGCGGCGGGGGTGACGCTGCTCGTGCCCGTCACGGCCGTGTTCTGGGGCGTCGTGCTCCTGGGCGAGCGGCTGAGCGTTCCGATCGTCGCCGGCATGGTCGTCATCCTGGCCGGCGTCATCCTCACCAACATTCGCAGGGTCCCACGCCGCACACGCGTCACCGAACCGGACTCCGCGGTCGCTTGACCGATTTCGTCCGGCAACACGCGGCCTCGGTCCAGGAGGCGGCGGAGCGCATCCGCCCCCACGTGCGGCGCACGCCGGTCCTCACCACCGACCTCGACCGCGCGCTGCGCCTGAAGGCCGAGTGCTTCCAGGTCACCGGGTCGTTCAAGCCGCGGGGCGCGTTCAACGCCGTGCTGTCCCGGATGGCCCAGGGTGGCGAGCGGCCCCGCGGGATGATCGCGGTGAGCTCGGGCAATCACGCCCAGGCGGTCGCTCTGGCCGCGGCGAGCGCAGGGCTGCCCGCTCTGATCCTCATCCCCGAAGACGCCAACCCGGCCAAGGTGGCGGCCACGCGGGCGCTGGGCGCTGAGGTCATCCAGGAAGGGATCACGTTCGCCAATCGCGAGGAGAGGTTGAAGGAGGAGATGGCGCGCCGCGGCTTCGACCTGCTTCATCCGTTCGACGACTGGAACGTGATCCACGGGCAGGGTACCGCCGCGCTCGAACTGCTCGCCGCCGAGCCCGACCTGGAGGTCGTCGTGACCCCGGTCGGCGGCGGAGGCCTGCTCTCCGGCACGGCGATCTCGGCCAAGCACCACGATGCGGCCATCAAGGTGATCGGCGTCGAGCCGGAGCGCGCGGACGACGCGTACCGCACGTGGAAGTCACACCGGATTCAGGTTCTCGACGCGGCGCCGGCGACGCTGGCCGACGGCGTGCGCACGGTCGCGGTCGGGGAGCGTAACTTCGAGGTCATGTTCGCCCAGGGTCTGGTCGACCAGATCGTCACCGTGACCGAGGAGGAGATCGGCGTCGCGGTGAAGGTCGCGTGGTCGCGCATGCACCTTGCGCTCGAGCCGACGGGTGCGCTGCCGCTGGCCGCGCACATCGCCGGCAGGCTGCCCGGGGGCCGCACCGGACTCGTGCTCAGCGGCGGCAACGCCAACCTCCAGACGATCGCTACACTCCTGACCTCACGATGATTCCGGTCAAGGACGTGATGACGCGCGACGTCATCACCTTCCAGGAGGACACGCCGGTCGAGGAGATCGCGCGCACGCTCACCACGCGGCGGATCACCGGCGCTCCGGTGCTGGCGCCGGAGGGCCACGTGGTCGGGATCGTTTCGGAGACCGACGTGTTCTCGAAGCGCGGCAAGACGGCGCGCGAGATCATGAGCCCGCGCGTCATCTCCGTCACCGAGGAGACTGGCATCGACGAGGCGGCGCGGCTGCTGATCGGCGAGCGGATCCGGCGCGTGCCCGTGGTCAGCGGCGGCAAGATGGTCGGCCTGCTGAGCCGATCGGACGTGCTCGATTTCTTCGCCAAGACCCGCTGGACGTGCGCCGTCTGCGGATGGTGGGAGCGGAGCCTCGAGCGTCCGGCGCGGTGCTTCTCGTGCTCGAGCACCGACCTGCACCTGGAGCGAGCCGATCCCGGACACTGACACGCACCCTCGGCTGTCGCTGAAGGCCCAGAGCTTCACCGAGTCCGTCATCCGCGAGATGACGCGGCTCAACCTCCAGCTGCACGGTCCCGATCGCGCAGTGAACTTCGCGCAGGGCTTTCCGGATTTCGAACCAGACGCCCGCATCCTCGAGGCCGCGGAGCGCGCCCTGCGCGAGGGCTTCAACCAGTACGCGACGACGTGGGGCGCGCCGCGGCTGCGTACGGCGATCGCGCGCAAGCAGTCCGCGGCCTGGGGGCGTGCGGTCGATCCCGAGACGGAGGTCACCGTCTCATGCGGCGCCACCGAGGCCATGATCGCCGCCATGCTCGCGGCCGTCGACCCGGGCGACGAGGTGATCGTCTTCGAGCCGTTTTACGAGAACTACGGTCCCGATTGCGTGATCAGCGGCGCAGTGCCGCGTTACATCCCGCTGCGCGCGCCGGACTGGTCCTTCGACGAGGACGAGCTGCGCGCGGCGTTCAACGGCCGCACCCGGGCGATCGTGATCAACACGCCGCACAATCCCACCGGCAAGGTGTACTCGGAGGCCGAGCTGCGGCTGATCGCGGAGCTGTGCCTCGAGCATGACGTGATCGCGATCACGGACGAGATCTACGAGCACCTCGTGTATGAGGGCACTCACCTCAGCCTCGCCACGCTGCCCGGCATGTACGAGCGCACGATCACGATCAGCGGCGCGTCGAAGACCTTCTCGGTCACGGGCTGGCGCGTCGGCTGGCTGGTCGCGCCGCCGGCTCTGACCGGCGGGATCCGCAAGGTGCACGACTTTCTCACCGTGGGTGCCGCGCACCCGCTGCAGATCGCGATCGCGACCGCGCTGGAGCTTCCTACGTCCTTTTATGGGGAGCTCCTCGGCGAGTACCGGGAGCGGCGGGACGCACTGGTCACCGGGTTGCGCGAGTGCGGTTTCGAAGTGGCTGCGCCCCACGGCGCCTACTACGCCATGGCGGGCATCTCGAGCTTCGGCACGACCGACGATGTCGAGTTCGCGCATCACCTGATCGAGCGCGCGGCGGTCGCCACGGTGCCGGCGTCGAGCTTCTACCACGACCCTAGCCTGGGACGCGGCTACGTCCGGTTCAGCTTCCCCAAGAAGCCGGCGACCATCGAGCGCGGCATCGCGGCACTGAGGTCGATCCGCCCTTAACCCGAAAATCTCACGCTCCAGCCTCCCTTAGCGTCACGTCGTAGCCAAG
>CAZLJC010000026.1:26800-32821 GCA_964559855.1 uncultured Actinomycetes bacterium | reverse complement strand
CGGGGTCGCCGATGTCGGTGGTGCTCAACGCCCTGCGCGGGATCTACGTCGCGGTGCCGCGGAACATGACGCAGGCGGCGGGCTTCTACAACACGCTGTTCCGGGGCGACAACCCTGGGATGGTGATCGAGGTGCTGAACGGATACCGGCTGAAGGAGCGGGTGCCCAACAACCTCGGTTCGTTCACCGTGCCCTTGGGCGTGCCGGACGTTTTGCGCGAGGGCACGGACGTGACCGTGGTCACGTATGGAGCGTGCTGCGCCATCGCGCTCGACGCGGCGTCGACGCTGGAGGGGCTGGGCATCTCGTGCGAGGTGATCGACGTGCAGACGCTGAACCCGTTCGATCTCTCCCACTCGATCGCGCGGTCGGTGGAGAAGACGCACGCGCTGGTGTGCCTGGACGAGGACGTGCCGGGGGGCGCGTCGGCGTTCATGCTGCAGCAGATCCTGGAGGTGCAGCAGGGGTGGTGGCACCTGGACGCGGCGCCGCGCACGCTTTCCGGGTCGCCGAACCGGCCGGCGTACGGGCCTGACGGGGACTACTTCAGCAAGCCGAATCGCGAGAGCATCGTGGCGACGGTGTACGAGCTGCTGCGGGAGCGGCAGCCGAACAGGTTCCCGCCGCTCGACTGAGCGTTCGTTTTCGTTTTCGTTTTCGTTTCCTCCTTTCATTTCGTTTCGTTTCCTCCTTTCGGCGCGTTTGGCGCATGACGCGTGCAATTCGCGCCGGATTTGGCTCGTTTGGCGCAAAACGCGCGGAAGTGGCGGCGCGGAGCGTTACGAGCCGGGTGCGAGGCCGCGCGGTGGAGCCGGGCGCTCCTTAACAGGCTGGGTGGACGCGGCAGGCGCTGGGCCTCACCGTTTCCGTCCATGGGCCGTCGATCCCGAAACCCGACCGAGCTGCGCAGGCGTCCGTTCACCCTTCAGGAGGCGCGGGCGGCCGGGCTCACGCGCCATTCGCTGCGGGGAAAGGCGTGGCGGAGAATCGGAACCGGGCTGTACTGCCGGAGAGGGCTGCGCGACGATCCGTTTCTCCTGCTCACCGCGTGGAGCCGCCTTCTGCCTGCCGGCGCGGTCTTCGCCGGGCCCACGGCGGCGTGGCTGTGGGGCATCGAACTGCAGGCCACGAACCCGGTCGAGGTGATCGTCGCTCCCGGCGCCGGCGTGCGTTCCCGACTCGGGCTCACGGTCCGGCGGCACGAGCTGGAGGCGGACGAGATCCGCGAGGTTCGAGGGCTCCGGGCGACGAGCGTCTTGAGGACGCTTCGCGACCTCTGCCTGCACCTCACTCCGGTTGACGTTCTGGCCGCGATCGACGCGGCGCTGCGTCTGGAGCTGACCAAACCCTCTGACCTCGTGCGGTACGCGGATGGAGCGAGGGGCCTGCCGGGAGCCAAACGGCTCTCCGCTCTGGCGCCTCTGGCGGCCCCGGCGGAATCGCCGATGGAGACCCGCCTCCGCTGGATCCTGCTCGAGGGCGGGCTGCCGTGCCCGGAGGTCCAGCTGGACGTGCGGGAGGCCGGCGGCCGGTTCGTCGGACGGGCGGACCTGTGCTATCCCGACGCCCGGCTGGTGATCGAATACGACGGCGGAAACCATCGGGACCGCCTGATCGAGGACGACCGCCGCCAGAACCTCATCATCAACGCCGGCTTCCGGCTCCTGAGGTTCACGGCGCCGGACCTTCAGAGTCCGGAAAACGTCGTCGCCCAGGTCCAGCAGGCTCTTCGGGAGGGGCGCGCTTGACGCATAACGCGCGGAATTGGCGACGGATTTGGCGCGTTTGGCGCATAACGCGCCGAATTTGGGCGCGGGGGTCGGGTGAGGGCGGCGGGGCGGCGGCTGGAAAAGCGTTGGCTGGATCCGGGGGTTAGCTTGGGTCCGGGGGCCAGCAGTCCATGACGGCGAGGGCGGGCGCGCGGTTGAGGAGGGCGAGGGTCTCCAGGAGATAGCCCAGCCAGGCGGCGGGGGCGGCGGCGGCCGCGGCCGGCGGGAGGGGCCGCCGGGGCGGGTGGACCTCGCGCAGCGGCGCGTCGGCCGGGAGGCCGGCGAGCGTCCGCGCCTTCTTCAGGCCGGCGTCGAGGCCGCCCACCTCGTCCACGAGCCGGTGCTCGAGCGCCTGGCGACCGGTCCAGACCCGCCCGCCGGCGATCGCCTGCACCTGCTCCGGCGCCAGGTGGCGGGCCTTTGCGACCACCTCGACGAAGACGCGATAGATGCGCTCGATATCGGAGCGGACGATCGAGCGCTCGGCGTCCGAGAAGGGGCGCTCGTCGGAGTCGAGGGTCGCGTGCTCGCCGAAAGCGATCGTCTCGCGGTTGGCGAGCAGCTTCCCCCAGAGCCCGCCGGTCACGATCTTCCCGCTGAGCACGCCGATCGAGCCGGTGAGCGTCCCCGCGCGCGCGACGATCCAGGAGCCCGGCGTGGCGACCCAGTAGCCGCCTGAGGCGGCGACCGGACCCATAACGACGACCACCGGCTTGCGGGCGGCGATCGAGGCGACGGCCAGGCGCATCGCCTCCGACGCGGTGGAGGAGCCGCCGCGCGAGTTGACGTACACGACCGCGGCGGCGGCGCGCTTGTCCGCGGCCACCTGGCGCGCGGCCTGCACCACGGAAAGGTCGCCCGCGCGCTCGTCGCCGAGCAGCGGGACGCCCACGGGAGGCCTGAACGGCAGCCGGCCGGAGCGTCCGTCGACGATCACACCCTCGATCCGGAGCACCGCGACGTACCTGCCGCGCCGGAGGCGTGGCGGCGGGGTGGGAAGGTGTCGCCGGGCCGCCTCCCAGGTGGCGACGGTGGCCCCGCCGAGGTGCGCGGGCAGATCCTCCTCGCCGAGCACCGCGTCGACGACGTGCTGCTCGAGCGCCGCGCCGTCACCGTACGGCGAGCCGTCGATCAGGCGGCGCGCGCCCCCGGCGTCGAGCAACCGGCTCTCGCCGACGGCGTCCGCGAACTCGCGGTGGTTGGAGTCGAGCAGCCACGTGATCTGCTCGCGCAGCTCCGGGGACATCTCGGAACGGGTCAGCGGATCGGCCGCGGCCTTGTACGGCGAGACCTGAACGAAGTCGGCGCTCAGGCCCACGCGCGCGAGCGCGTCCTTCAGGAACACGTGCGTGTCGGCGAAGCCGAGCGGCTGCACCGAGCCGGTGGGCATGAGCACGATCTCGTCGCAGGCGCAGGCGACGTAATAGGTGGCGGTGGTGTAGAAAGGCGCCCACGCCACGACCCGCTTGTGCGCCGCGCGCAGCTTCGCAATCAGCTCGCGCAGGTCCTGCAGGTGCGCCATCGGCATGGGCGTGGGCCGCAGGTGGAGGATCACGCCCTTGACGCGGCGGTCTTCGGCGATCGCGTCGAAGCGCTCGCCGAGCTCGCGCAGGCTCAGCCGTGACCCCGGCGCCGCGACGCGCTGCCACAGCGGCCGCGGCGGATCGGGGAGGGCGGGAAGGTCGCCTTCGATGACGAACAGCACGTAGCCCGGCGGCCTGCCGGCGACCGAGCGGCGCGCGTTCCCGATCAGCCACCGCAGGTAGCGGAACGGAAACAGCAGCACCCCTCGGCCTCTTACCCGGCGAAGTCTAGGCCGTCACGGACGCGCGGTTCAGACGACCTTCGAGATCTCCAGGTGCTCGTCCACGCCGCCGCCCAGCCGCGAGGCCGCGTACTCCTGGCCGACGTGGTGGTGGTACGGCACGCCGGTGAACAGGTGGTGCGAGCGGGTCGGCACGTCCTTGCCGTCGGCCCATTCCTCGCGCTGCAGCGACATGTAGCCCTCCTCCTTGTTCGCCTTGAGGCCCTCGAGCAGGGTCGACATGCCGTGGCCGGCCGCGTGCTGCAGGGCGAGCGTGATGAAGATGAAGCCCACGCCGAGCAGCCCGAGCTCGTCCCAGGTGATCGGGTCCTTCTCGTTGAACCACTTGAAGGACGAGGAGTAGTTGAAGGCGAAGCGCGCCTTGGGGAAGCGCTTGCGGATCTCGGTGCAGAACTTCACGGTCGGCTCGCGCTGCGCGGTGGGGAACTCACACCACAGTAGGTCGGGCACGCCGGAGTCGAGGTAACGCAGGCCGCGGTCGATGGCGAGGTCGAGCCCGCGCTTGGACTCGGGCGCCTCGGTGGCCGACACGCCGTCGGTGCGGGCGATGATGACGAAGTCCTCGTGGCCGAGGTCGTCGGCCGCGCTGCGCATCATCCTCAGCTTGCCGACGAACTCGTCGGTCGAGATCAGCGCCTTGCCCGCGATGTGACCGCAGCGCTTGGGCATGACCTGGTCCTCGATGTGCGCGGCCGCGACCCCCGCGTTGACGTACAGCTCCACGGTGCGCTGCACGTTGAAGAGGTTGCCGTAGCCCGCGTCCATGTCGACCACGACGGGAGGGATCTCGAGGTGGGTGGGCGGGACGCTCTTGTCCGGGTCGCCCATGGCCATCGTCAGCTGGAACTTGCGCAGCGCGCTCACCGTGCGGCGGGCGCCGTCGGCGATCTCGACCGAGGAGTAGAGGTCCATGTCGGTCGTGCCCAGGTGGCCGATGGCAAATGAGTAGCCGCTGAAGTACACGGCGTCGAAGCCGTGATACATGACGAGCTGCGCGCCCATCGGGTCGTAGACGCCCGGTCCGAAGACGTAGGGCTTCTCGGCCAGCAGCCGGCGCAGTCGCTTGCTCGCCGGCTCGTTGCGCGACGCGGGCACCTTGTAGCCGTCAGGAAGCAGCGGTGTTGAAACCAGGTCCATGTGGGCCTCCTTCGAAGTTGGTGTCAGAGAGCTCGGGAGCTACTCGTTCTCGTGGTCGCAGTTGCAGGGCTCGGGGCACTCGCACTCATGCGTGGAGGTCTCCGTGTCCAGCTCGCGCGATCGGTTTTCCTTATCCATGACACGGAACCTATCAAGAGATTCGATAGAAGTCCAATTGATTGATGTGATGGAATCGATTGAGAAAATCGATGTGGATTTCGGCCGGCCGGCGCGTTATCTGGTTTCGAGCAGTTCGAGAAACGCGGCCACGATGCCCTCGGGAGGGCCGGCGTCGCGGCGGCGGAAGGCGACGATCGTGTTCTGCATCGGAGGCGCGTCCTCCATCCGGATGATGCAGAGCGTGCCGGCCTCCACCTCGCGGGCGACCGCGGTCGCGGGCACGAGGGCCACGCCGAGGCCGCGCTCGACCATCTTCTTGGCGGCCTCGATGGAGTCGAGGTCCATCATCAGGCCGCGCAGCTTCACGCCCGCGGAGAGGAACGCCGCCTGCGTGATCTCGTAGTAGCTGGAGGTGCGGTCGAACATGATCAGCTTCTGGCCCGCCACCTCCGCCATGGGCACGGCGGTGCGGCGGGTGAAGGGGTGGTCGGGCGCGCACACCAGGGCGAGATCCTCGGTGTGGAAGGGGCGGAGCTCGAGCTCGGGGTGGCGGATCGCCCGGCCGATGCCGATCTGCACCTCGTCCCGCAGCACGAGGTCGACGACGTCCTCCGAGTGCCCGGTGCGGACGGAGACCTCGACCCGCGGGTGCGCGGCCACGAAGCGCTCGAGCAGCTCGGGGAGGAGGTAGGTGCTGACGGCGGGGGCGGCGGCCACCATGAGGTGGCCGGCGGAGGCGCTCTTCACTTGCTCGAGGGCGTCCCGGCCTTCGACCAGCGCCCGCAGCGCGCGCTCGGCGAAGGGGATCCAGGCCCGGCCCGCGTCGGTCAGGCGCATGCCCTGCGGGGTGCGGAGGAAGAGCGGGGTGCCGAGCTCGCGCTCGAGGCCGTGGAGGCGCGCGGTGAGGGTGGGCTGGGTGATGAAGAGGGCTTCGGCGGCGCGGCTGACGCTGCCCCGGCGGGCGACCTCGAGGAAGCCCTCGACCTGGACGAGCTGAATTCCGCTCGGCTTGCCGTTACGCGGTTCGTCTATGGACACGGCGTTGGCGACAAATCTTATCTATGGGTCGCGGGGGTGCCGCGCGGGTTTTGCCGACGCGGCGGGTTGGCAGATGCGCGCGTTTGGCGCATAACGCGCGTCTGGATTGAGTTGAGGGGCGCGTTTGGCGCA
>CAZLJC010000026.1:22968-26700 GCA_964559855.1 uncultured Actinomycetes bacterium | reverse complement strand
GCGCGTCTGGATTGAGTTGAGGGGCGCGTTTGGCGCAAAAGGCGCGTTTGGGAGGAGGCGGGCCGGGGGCGGAGGGCACCGAAGGGCGCCGAAGGGCGCCGAAGGGCAGGGAGGGAATGACGATCACGAGCCGCGTATTGTCCTTGACATGGCACTTTTCTTTGGATTCCACCACCCCAACTACACGTTTCCCGGGGTCAAGGAGGACCGGCTCTTCGAGCGCGTCGTTGAGAATGCGCGCGCGGCGGAGAAGGCGGGCTTCGACCTCTTCACCGTGATGGACCACCTCTACCAGATCCGCGGCGTCGGCCCGGAGACGGAGCCGATGCTCGAGGCGTACGCGACGCTCGCCGCGGTGGCGGCGAGCACGTCGAGGATCAAGCTCTCGACGCTCGTCGCGGGCGTCACCTATCGCAACCCCGCGCTCCTGGTCAAGCAGGTGACCACGCTCGACGTGATCTCCAGAGGCCGCGCGATCCTCGGCATCGGGGCGGCGTGGAACGAGGAGGAGCACATCGGCTACGGGTTCGAGTTCCCGCCGATCGGACGGCGCATGGACCGGCTGGAGGAGGCCGTGACCATCGCGAAGCTGATGTTCACGGAGGAACGTCCCTCCTTCGCGGGCGAGCACTACCGGATCGACCGCGTGCTGAACGTGCCCCGGCCGATTCAGAAGGGCGGCCCGAAGATCCTCATCGGTGGCGGCGGCGAGAAGCGGACGCTGCGCATCGTCGCCAGGCACGGGGATATTGGCCACTGGTTCGCGGGGCCCGTGGAGGAGCTGAAGCGGAAGAAGGCGGTGTTCGAGGAGCACTGCGCCGCCGTCGGCCGCGACCCGTCGTCGGTGCTGCTCACCATGGGCATCGGCCTCGCCATCGTGAGGAACGAGCAGGAGGGCAGGGCGGTGCTCGACAGGCTGCCTGCGGAGCGGCGCGCCACGAGCCAGGCGATGACGCCCGAGCGCGCGGCGGAGTTCCTGCGGCCGTACATCGACGCGGGCTTCGGCGGCTTCACCTTCAACAACCCGGTGCTCCCGACCGTGGAGGCGATCGGCCTCGCCGGCGAGATGATCGGGATGCTCCGTGGGAGCTCGGTCGCGGCCTAGCCGTATTCCCTGTAGACGAGCTCGCCCGCTCGCACCGCCACCTTGAGGTGGTTTTCCGGAGGCGCGAGCGGGCACGCCCACCGGGAGCTGTACGCGCAGGACGCGTTGTAGGCGTAATTGAAGTCGATGGTCAGCTCGCCCGAGCCGGCGGCCAGCTCGAGCACCAGGCCGTCGGTGTTCTTGGCCGTGTCGAAGAGGTAGCGGCCGCCGCCATACGTCTCCCGGCCCGAGGTCAGGTCGCGGAACGGGACGAACAGGCCGCCTGCGTACTGGACCAGGCTCAGCACCGTCAGCCGGCACGGCGCACCGGCCAGCTCGAAGGCCAGCACGCCCGCGCGGCGGAACCGCACCGCGCCGTCGGCGCCGCCGGTCTCGATCACGAGCTCGGTGCCGTCGCCCGGCTCGAGCGTGGCGCTCACCCGGTACGACGGGTCGGGGTCGAAGTAGCGCAGGCCCGCGAAGGTGCTCCGCTCCTCCGGCTCGACCGGGGACTGCGGGTGCGTCCGGAACAGAGTGTCGCGGCCGGCGCGAAAGCGCGCGAGTGCGTCCGGCCCCGTGATGCGGTAGAGGTCGCCGACGCGGCGGCGCCAGTCGACCAGGTCGAGGTAGGCCTGAGTGTCAGTGGCCGTCGACGGCCTGCCCTTCGGGCGTGAGGAGGTAGCTCGCCTGCGGCGGCAGGCTCGCGAGCGCGGATTGGACGTCGTCCTCCGTGGCGCCGGTCACCGTCAGCGTGTAGCGCCGGCCGCGCGGGCCGGCCTGGATTTCCGGAGCGGCTGCGGAGCCAGGCCCGGCCGTGACGACGGCGGCCGCGGGTGCCGGGGCTTTGCTCGCGGGCTGCGCGGGCCGGACGGGGCGGGCCGCGGCGTCCGCCCGGAGGACGCGAAGGTGGTAGAGGCCGACGCCGGCCGCCACCAGGATCACCGCCAGGTAGCGTCCGAAGTCGAGGTTGGCCGGGTCGTTCAGGCGCGGGTGGGCGCTGAACAGCTGCCGGAGCACGGGGTCGAGCATCCCGACGCCGCCGCCCAGCACCGCGAGCACGCCGCCGAGCAGCGCGGCCCAGACGTACAGCCTGCGGCTGAGCGACTGCCGGTCGTCCGCCCACGGGGCCTGGCGCCAGTGCGCGAGCCACACGGCGAGCCCGACCACCAGCAGCGTGACCCACAGGCTCAGAGGGTCCTTCCAGGCGGGCGCCGGCAAGCCGATGATCGGGGCCTCGAGCTGCTCCGCGAGCGTCCACAGGAGCCCGCCGGCTCCCACCGCCCAGGCGCCCAGCGAGACGAGCGAGGCGAGGTTGGTGTAGAGCCGGCGCACGCCCGCCTGGCGGTCGGCCTCCTGCGTCCCCGCGTCGCGGTCGAGGCGGCGGCGGGTCAGGAACCAGGCGATGCCGTAGACGAGCGCCTGCGAGGCCGGGCCCGCGGCCGCCACCAGGACGTCATTGCCCGCGCCGCCGGGGTTGTCGACCCCGAGGACCCGCGCGAGCGCGTAGTAGAGGATCAGGCTCGCGCCGGCCAGCGCGGTGGCGATGCAGATGGTCAGGGCGATGAAGCCCTCGAGCGTGCGCAGCGTCGAGTGCCGGTCCTCGGAGAGGTGGCCGGTCGCGATCGCGCGCGCGTGCACGCCCCACAGGAGCCCTCCGGCGAGGGCGTAGGCGACCGACCAGGAGAGGAACGTGTACTGGTGGCGCGACCCGTTGGCGAGCTCGGCCCACGCCTGCTGCAGCAGTCCCTGCGTCCCTGCGAGCAGGACGAGCAGGCCGGCCAGCAGCGCGACGTACATGTACCAGCGCCGCAGCGTGGCCGAGGCGCCCTCTTCGGCCGCCACGGCGCGATCGGCGCGCGCCACCTGGAAGTGGAACGCCCACACGCCGGCGACGACCAGGGCAGCCCATCCGAAGCGGGCGGCCGTCTCGCCGTCGAAGGGGGCGTTGTCGAGGAGGGGCTGGAGCAGCTCCACCAGGACGCTGAGCACCAGGACCATCGCGGCGATGGACGTCACCAGGCAGACGAGGTAGAGGTAGAGGTGGCGGATGGCCGACGTGCGCTCGTACGGATCGCGCGCGGCGAATCGCTGGGCGAAGAGGAAATGCACCCCCCAGACGGGCAGCGCGACCACCGTCAAGGCGGTGTAGCCGGCGAGCTGTCCGCGGCTCGAGTCGTCGGCCCCGCCGTGCATCAGGAGGGATACGAGCGTGCCGCCGAGCAGGGCCAGCCCGGTGGCCAGGAGAAGCACCGCGGCCGTGCTCACGGCGTACAGGTACAGCCGCCGCAAAATCACAGGCGCAACCCTACTACCATGCACCCGTGATCTCCCAGGAGCTCCTCGAAATCCTCGCGTGCCCGAAGTGCCATACCAGGGTTGAGCTCAAAGAGCCCGAAGGCTTGCGCTGCCCGCGCTGCCGGGTGGTCTATCCGATCGTGGACGGCATCCCCGTGATGCTCATCGAAGAGGCGAAGCCCGACCCGAAGTAACCGGCGCCTGCGGCGAGCGGCCTACCTGCTCGGGCCCCGCGTCGTGGTCGCGGGGCGGAAGTTTGCGGCGCGTTTTGCGCCAAAGGCGCGCAATTCCCGCGGGATTTGGCTCGTTTGGCGCAAAAGGCGTGGTCGCAACGGGCTGGGGTCCCCGCGTCG
>CAZLJC010000026.1:0-22868 GCA_964559855.1 uncultured Actinomycetes bacterium | reverse complement strand
TTTGGCTCGTTTGGCGCAAAAGGCGTGGTCGCAACGGGCTGGGGTCCCCGCGTCGTGGTCGCGGGGCGGAACCGGGAGGGTTTCCTCTGCTTGCTAAGCCGCACACTCGAGGCGGCTGGTGTCGCGCGGGGAGGGATTGGCCTGGGCGTCCCGGACGTCCGAGGCGATCTCCTGGTCGGTCAGGGCGTACGCCTGGCTCGGGTCCCCGGCCGAGGTGGCGAAGACGATGCCCAGCACCCTGCCCTGCAGGTCGACCAGCGGGCCGCCCGAGTTGCCGGGATGGACGCTCGCCTGCATGACGAAGATCTCGCGGGTGACCAGGTTCTGGTTGTAGATATCGCGGCCCTCGGCCGCGACCGCGCCGTCGACCACGGCCGGAACGACCTTCTCCGGGCCGCCGCCGGGGTAGCCGATGACCGCCGCGGCGGTGCCGCGCTCGGCGGGGCCGAAGGTGAGGCCCTCGGCGGTGAACTCGGGCGAGTAGAGGACGGCGACGTCGCGCTCCGGGTCGAAGTACACCACCGTGGCGCGCATCGTGTTGCCGCCCGGAGTGGTGATCGTGTGCGAGCTGGTCCCCGACACCACGTGGGCGTTGGTCACGACGTAGCCGTTGCCGACGGGGAAGCCGCTGCCGGTCACGATCCCGCCGCACCCGACGCCCGAGACCCTGACCACCGTGGCGGCCGCGCGGTTGACGCCCGCGGTGTCCACCGACGTCGGCACCGGCAGGGCGCCGGGCAGGGCGGGCTCGAGGCCCGCGAAAGCGGCGGGAAACTGCACGTTGGCGAGCACGGACTGCACGCTGGCGAGGAACGCGGGCGGCCGGGGCGAGATGGAGTCCAGGCCGCGCAGCAGGACCGAGCGCTGGATCTGCTGCGCGATCTGGGGGCTCGGGCCGCGAGAGAAGCTCAGGCCGAGGAACCAGCACATCATGAGGACGGCGAAGGCCGACAGGGCGGCGCCGGCCATGGAGTCGGTCGAGGTGTGGATCCCGGTGCGAAGGATGTTGCGCCGGATCGGCTCGCCCACGGCAAAGCCGAGGCTCGACCCCAGGCTGCCCCCGATCACCAGCACGAGCACCGCCCCCAGCGGCCGGGCGCTCGGGTTGTCGATCTGCAGGTAATCGAGCGCGCTCTTGGCCGTCGCGGCCGCCAGCAGCACGCCGACGAGCAGGCCGACGTACTGGGTGAGGGACAGCCAGAAGCCTCGCCGGTATCCGTTGGCCAGGCCGATGGCGGCCGCGGCCAGGATCGCGACGTCGACCAGGTTGATCAGGTTGATGAGCGCACCGCCATAGCTATAAACACCCTAACCGGCAGGATCAACCACCAAGCTTCGTTGCTCGCCCGCCACCGGCGATAATGGCCTCGTGACCTACCTGATCGGCGAATGGGTGCCCGCCTGGCTGGCGATGAGCGTCACGTTCCTCGTGGCGGCGCTCGGCGTGGCCGGTCTCGGCTGGTGGGTGCTGCGCGGCGACGCGCGCAACCGCGCGGCCGAGGAGGCGCTCGAGGTCGAATCGGCCGAGCACGAGGGCACCGAGCACCACTGATCCCGCCGCGGCGGGAGGCCTTTCCCTAGACCGGCTCCAGCGCGGGCGCGCTCTCGACCAGCTCGCCTGACTCGCGCAGGTCGCGCACCGGCATGAACGTGCGGACCGGCGGCACGCGCTCGAAGTTGTAGGGCGGGGGCGGCGAGGTCGTCGCCCACTCGAGCGTGTTGCCGAGCCACGGGTCGTTGCCCGCGATCACGCCGTGCCTCCAGCTGCGCACGATGTTGATCAGGAAGAGAAACACCGAGAACGCGATCAGGAAAGACGAGATGGTGATGATCAGGTTGGTCGTGGCCCAGGCGGCGTTGCTGTAGGTCGCGATGCGCCGGGGCATGCCTTCGAGGCCGAGCGTGTGCATGATCAGGAAGGTCCCGTTGAAGCCGATGAACGTGGTCCAGAAGTGCCACTCGCCGAGCGTGTTGTCGAGCAGGCGGCCCGTCATCTTCGGGAACCAGTAGTAGATGCCCGCGAAGATCGCGAAGACGCTTCCGCCGAACAGCACGTAGTGCAGGTGCGCCACCACGAAGTAAGACTGGTGGAGCTGCGTGTCGACCGGCACCGAGGCGAGGTACACGCCGGTGATGCCGCCGATGAGGAAGGTCGCGAGGAAGCCAAACACGAACTTCATCGGCACGGTGAACTCGATCGAGCCCCACCATGCCGTCGCGATCCAGTTGAAGAACTTGATGCCGGTGGGGACCGCGATCAGCATCGTCATGAGCATGAAGAAGCCCTCGACGTAGGTGTTCATGCCGACGGTGAACATGTGGTGCGCCCATACGGTCATGGACAGGAACACGATGCCGAACAGCGCGGCGACCATCGACATGTAGCCGAAGATCGGCTTGCGCGCGAACACCGGGATGATCTCCGAGATCAGACCGAACGCGGGCAGGATCATCACGTAGACCTCGGGGTGCCCGAAGAACCAGAAGAGATGCTGGTAGAGGACGGGCCGGCCGTCCGTTGTGAAGAAGTGGGTGCCGAGCTGGCGGTCGAACTCGAGCAGGATCATGGCCGCGGCCAGCGGGGCGCCGACCACGAGCAGCAGGATCGAGGTCGAGATCTGCGCCCACACGAAGAGGGGCAGGCGGGAGAACCTCATCCCCGGCGCGCGCAGCGCGACGATCGTGGTGAGGAAGTTGGTCGAGGCCATGATGCCGCTGATCGCCCAGACGATGATGCTCAGCGCCCAGAAGTCGACGCCGAGGCTGTGGCTCTGGTAGGCCGGCTCGGTGAGCGGCGGGTAGCCGGTCCAGCCTGCGTCGAGCGCGCGGCCGGTGAAGAAGGAGCAGTAGTACAGGATGATCGCCACCGGCACGAGCCAGAAGCCGAGCAGGTTCACGCGCGGGAACGCCATATCGCGGGCGCCGACCATCAGCGGGACCATGTAGTTCGCGATGCCGGTCACGAAGATCGTGACGAAGAAGAAGATCATCGTGACGCCGTGGGCCGAGATCAGCTGGTTGTAGGTCTCGGGGTCGACGATCTGCAGGTTCGGCTGCGCGAGCTGAAGCCGGATCACCAGGGCGAAGATGCCGCCGATGATGAAGCTGATGAACGAGGTGACGATGTACATGATCCCGATCAGCTTGTGATCGGTCGTGGTCAGCCAGAGGCTGATCGGCTTGAAGAAGGTGTCGTCGTACTGCTTCGGCCGGGGAAGGGTTGAGGTGGCCACCTGTTTTCTATCCTACCCGCCGGATGGCGAAGGTGAGGCCGGGGGAGACGCCGCCGCCTTGGCCTTCTCCTGGGCCATCCACGTGTCGAAGTCGTACCCGTACATGGACTGCACGATGATCTGCATCGTCGCGTGGCCGGCGCCACACAGCTCGGCACACTCGCCTCGCCATTTGCCGACCTGGTCGATCTTCAGCCACGAGTAGTTCTCGTACCCAGGCACCGCGTCCGTCTTGCCCGAGATCGCCGGCACCCACCAGGAATGGATGACGTCGGTGCCCTTGAAGCGAAGCCGCACGAGCGTGTTGACGGGGACGACGAACGGCGTCACGTCGCCGGCCAGCGTGCCCTCCTGGTGGACGATCACCCCGTTTCCGTAGTCGTAGTCCCAGCCGAACTGGTGGCCCGAGACGATGACCTCCATCTGCTGGTTGGAGATGGGCCGGAAGTCCTGCTGGAGCACGTTGAAGCTGACCAGCGCGATCCCGAGCACGAGGATGAGCGGCAGCGCGGTCCACACGACCTCAAGGACGGTGTTGCCGTGGACCTGCGGCGGCACGTAGCCGAGCGGCTGGCGCGAGCGCCGGTAGCGGATCACCACCCACAGCAGGGCGGCCTCCACGCCGATGAAGACGACGATCGCGGGGAACGAGATCCCGACGTAGAGGTTGTAGATGTCCTGCCCGTTCGGCGACACGGGATTGGGGAAGATCGGGTGGACGCCCCCGAGGTCGCACGAGCTCAGCAGGGCGGTTCCCGCCAGCAATCCCGCGCAGGTGAGGAGCGTGCGGAAGCCTCGAGACGTCACTGGCTCGAAGTATATCCACGGCCGAAATCGCACTCGGCGCGCGGGCCGCGCGGCGTTTCGGTTTTCCCGACGGGATAGAATCCAAAAACGACTGTGGCCGTAGCCCGAAAGCCTCGTTATGTCGACGTCTCGAACCCGAGCATGTCCGTCGAGTGCCCGAACTGCGGGCTGCTCACCGCTCGCTTCGTGGACCACTGCCGGAACTGCGGTTACAAGCTGTGGCCGTCGAGCCCGGTCGCGTCCGCGGCGTTCAAGGCGTGGCGCGACGCCGACCCCGTCAACCGCGCCGAGGCGTCGAGGTACGACCTGGAGCTGTCTGTGCCTCCGGTCGACGACACCGTCGACTTCGCCGCCCGGGCCCACACGCTCGGCATCCACCTGTTTCCCAGCAGCAACTTCCCCTTCGTCATCTGCGTCGGCATGCTGTTCCTCGGGCTCGGGGCGATTCCCTTCGCCGCCCCGGCGCGGATCACGCTCGCGGTGATCGGCGGGGTGATCTTCCTGTACGGCGTGATCGGCTGGGTCCTGGTCGAGGACGTCCAGATGTTCCCGGCCGACGGGCCGCAGGTTCAAGGGGAGGGACACCACTAGTGGCCGTCGCCGCGATGCGCCCGGAGCCGACGCCCGAGTACCCGGCGATCAAGCCCGGGATGATGGGCATGTACATCTTCCTGGCGTCCGAGGTGATGTTCTTCGGAAGCCTGTTCGCGGTGTACTTCTACCTCTACGGCTCGCACCTGGTGTGGCCGCCGCCGCCCCCGAGCGCCACCCCCGAGTTCTACGTGTCGCCGTGGCCGATCCCGGCGATCAACACGGTCATCCTGGCGTCGAGCGGCGTCACCTGCCACTTCGCGCTCGAGGCGCTGTCCCGCGACAACCGCCCGCGCTTCTTCCTCCTCCAGATCGTCACGATCATCCTGGGCATCGGATTCGAGATCGGGCAGCTGTACGAGTTCATCACCGCCTTCCAGCGGGGCCTGAACCTGACCGCGAACACGTTCGCCAGCGCCTTCTTCACGATGACCGGGTTCCACGGCGCGCACGTGCTGGGAGGGCTGATCCTTTTGACCCTGATCCTGTTCCGCGCCTCGCGCGGGCAGTTCTCGTCCCGGCATCACGTCGGGCCGGCGGCGGTGACGCTGTACTGGCACTTCGTGGACGTGGTCTGGTTCTTCCTCTTCGGCATCCTCTACATCGGGGTCGCCTTCTTCCGGTGAGGTCGATCGCCGCGGGCCTGGCAGCGGCCGCGCTGCTCGCGGCCTGCGGAGGCGGGGGCGGCGGAACCGCTCAGCCCTCCGGCTCCGTGCGCGTGACGCTCGCGGACTTCAAGTTCGACCCGGCCACGCTGAGCGTGCCGAACGGGAAGGTCGTGTTCTACCTGGTCAACAACGGGTCGGTGTCACACGACATGATCATTCGTGACAGCGGCGGCAACCGCGTGGCCGGGAGCGACCTGGTGTCGCCCGGCGACGCTCTGGTGTTCACGGTCGCGAGCATCCCCGCCGGCACGTACACGTACTTCTGCGACCAGCCGGGCCACGAGCAGTCCGGCATGCACGGGACGCTGACGGTTACTTAGAGGGCGAGGCGCTCGGCGAAGGCGACGGGCTGGGTCCGGGCGTGACCGCGGTCAGCTCGATGTCGAAGATCAGCGTCGCGTTGGGCGGGATGATCACCGCGCCCGTGCTCTGGTCGGTCTGGCCGCTCGGGCCGTACGCCAGCTCGGACGGGATGACGAGCTTGCGCTTGCCCCCGACCTTCATCCCGACCAGGCCCTCGTCCCAGCCCGGGATGACGTTGCCCGCGCCGACCTGGACCTGGAAGGGCGTGCGCCCGGCCTGCCGGCTCGAGTCGAACATCTTGCAGGAGGTCAGCCAGCCGGTGTACTGCACGGTCGCGTTCACGCCCTTGACCACCGTGGGGCCGCTTCCGACCTCGAGGTCGATCACCTTCAGGCCGTCCGGGTAGGTCACGGCCTGCAGGTTCGCGCCGTCGTTGCAGTTGTCGACGCTGGGCGATCCGGCGGCCTGGCCCGACGGGCCCGGGCTCTCGTTGGCGACGGTGCCGCTCGAGGCGTATGGATCCGGGTAGCCGCACGCGGCGGCCAGCAGCCCCAGCGTGGCGACGGCCAGGAGCGTCCTCCTCACGAGGTGGACACGTCGAGCGAGCGCATGGTGTCCCCGACCCGGATGCTGTCGACCACGTCCATCCCCGAGGTGACCTGGCCGAAGCGGTTGTAGACGCCGTTCCGCGCGAGGAAGGGCGCGTCGCCCAGCGTGATGAAGAACTGAGACCCGCTCACGCCCGCGGCGCTCGAGGCCATGCCGACCGTGCCGCGCGGCCACTGTGAAGGGTTCGACTCGTCGGGCAGCTTGTACGCGGGCCCTCCGGTGCCGTTGCCGAGCGGGTCGCCGCCCTGGACCACGAATCCGGGCTCGACGCGGTGGAAGGTCAGGCCCTCGTAGTAGTGGTTCTGCGCCAGGTAGACGAAGTTGTTGACCGTCTGGGGCGCGATCTTCGGCTCGACGAGCTCGATCACGAAGTCGCCGCGCGAGGTGTGGACCGTGACGCTGTATCGCTTGCCCTGGTCGGTGACGCTCGGTGGCGGTGTGGTGCGGTTTTCCATGAGCGTTCCATTGTCGCAGCGGCCGGCGGCCGGCCGCCAGGACGAGATCAGGGGCGCTGGAAGCCCTCGGGCGTGCGCAGGCCGAAACCCAGGCTGCGGTCCACGCCGATGTGGGCGATCCAGGCCAGGCCCGCGGCGGCCCACGCCGGCTGGCGCAGGGCGAGCGCGACCACCAGCAGCACCGCGGGCGCCCAGAACCGGTGCACCGCGTTGTAGAGCGGAACGGCGCGGGGATGCAGCCGGCCGCGCTCGAGGCCGCTCGACATGCCCGCGAGGAGGGCGATATCGGGCGCGATGGCGAACACGACCGGCGGCCACCAGGCCGCGTGCTGGGTGACGACCGCCACGATGGCGGCCGCGGCGGCCACCAGGCCGAGGGCGGCGTATCCGAGGCGCTTGGCCGTCAGCCCGTGGGCTCGCGCGCCTCGGCCACGATCAGGACGGCGAGCCCGATCGCCAGCGCGGCCGAGACGAACAGCGCGACGGGCACGCTGACGGTCGCGGCCACCGCGCCGCCGACGAGCGGTCCGATGCAGAAGCCGAGCGATACGGAGCTCGCGTTGATCCCGAACACCGTGCTCTGCGCCTCGGGCGGCGTTTCCAGGCCGATCATGCTGGCGGTGGCGGGGATCACCACTCCGCTGAACAGGCCGTTCAGGCCCAGCGCGAGCACGACCACGGCGGGCCAGGGCGCGATGCCGATGATGGCGACCGCGAACGCGACCAGGCCCGAGGCGAGCGCCGTCGTGCGCACGTAGCCGATGCGCCTGGTCACGCGGGTGTAGAACACCGCCGAGGCGCTGCTCGCGACGCCCGCGAGGCCGAAGCCGATGCCGCTGATCGCGGCCACGCCGGTGGTGACCAGCTCGAGCAGGCGGAGCACTACCAGCTGCTGGGTGGCCGAGTTGACGACGTTGATCAGCCCCTGCGCGCCGATCAGCACGGTCAGCGAATGGCGCAGGCCCGGCCGCTCCTCGATCAGCGTGAGGGTGCTCAGCCGCGGTCCGCGGCGCGCGACCAGCGGCGATTCGCGGACGACGAGGACGACGGGGAGGAGCGAGACGAGCAGGAGGATGCCGCCGGCGAGAAACACCAGGCGCAGCCCGAAGGCTTCGCCGGCGAGGCCGCCGACCACCGGCCCCATGGCGCCGCCCAGCGCGACGGCCGACGTGACGACTCCGAGCGCCCACGCCACCTTGTTGCGCGGCGTCTCGGCCGCCACCAGCGAGGTGGCCGCGGCGACCGTGCCGCTCGTCGCGCCCTGGGCGAAGCGCAGGATCACGAGCTCCCAGGGGTTCTGGGCGAAGAAGATCAGGCCGACGGTCAGCGCGCCGCCGATCATCGAGCGGAGCAACATCGGCTTGCGCCCGTACCGGTCGCCGAGGACGCCCCAGATGGGGCTCGCGATCGCCATCGCGAAGCCGGACACGCTCGCGGCCGCCGCCGTCCAGAGGTCGAGCTCGCGCCCGGGAGCGACTCCCAGGTCGTGCGACAGGAAGATCGACATGAAGGGGAAGGCGAAGCTGAACCCGAAGATCGCCATGAACTCGGCGAACCACAGCGCGGCGAGGTTCCGCCGCCAGTTGACTCCCCCCCTGTTGATCGGAGGGGTCGTGACGAGCGCGTCAGTCCTGGCCAGGGCTACGTACCGAGAATCTCGACGATGCGGTCCGGTCTGATGGGTAGATGATCGACCACCGCGCCCGGCTTGCGCTTGCGCAGCGCGTCTTCGACGGCGTTGGAGATCGCCGCCGGCACCGGGATGGTGCCGCTCTCGCCGGCGCCTTTGAATCCTTCCGGGTTGGCATCGGTCGGGGTGACGATGTGCAGCAGCTCGGGCTCGACCACGGTCTCCCCCGTGCTGACGATGGTGTAGTCGAGAAAGCTCGGCGTGCGGAAGGTGCCGTCGGGGTCGTACACCGCCGCCTCGTAGAGCGCGTAGCCGAGGCCGTGCGCGTAGCCGCCGTGCATCTGGCCCTCGAGCGTGAGCTCGTTGATCGCCTTCCCCGTGTCGTGGGCGATCACGTAGCGCAGCACCTCTACCTGCCCGGTGTCCGGATCCACCGCGACGACCGCGGCGTGGAAGCCGCTGGAGTAGGCGATCGGGCGCTGTGGGTTGAACGCCTCGACCACCTCGTGACCTTCGTCGGGGAGGACGTCGGTGACGGGCACGCGCTTGGCGGGGGCGCCGCGCACGCCGATCTCGCCGTCCTCCAGCACGATGTCCGCCGCGTCCGCCTCCAGCACCTCGCCCGCGCGCTCGGCCAGGCGGCGGCGCATCGCCTTGCCCGCGAGCGAGGCGGCGTTGCCCACCTGCACGGCGCTCCGGCTGCCGGCGGTGAGCAGGGCCGGCGGGACCTGGCTTGTGTCGCCGGCGGTGACCTTTATCTTCTCCAGCGGCCAGCCCAGGCGGTCCGCCGCCACGATGGCGGCCAGCGTCTCGTGGCCCTGGCCCTGCGGCGTCGAGCCGACGTAGAGGTGGGCCGAGCCGTCCTTGTCCAGGCGCAGCCGCGCCGGCTCGCCGCGGCCGAAACCCGTCGACTCCACGCAGCCCGCGATGCCGACTCCGACCAGGCGTCCGTCGCCCATGTCGGTGTTCACCGGGCCGAGCTTGTCGAGCGCCAGCTCCAGCAGCCGCGGGTAGTCGCCCCCGTCGTACACGAGCCCCCGCCGGCCCGCCGGATAGCCGGTGCCGTAGGGCATCTGCTCGGGCCGGATCAGGTTGCGCCGGCGGATCTCGGCGGGCGGGATGTCCAGGGCGACGGCCAGGCGGTCCAGGACGCGCTCCATCCCGTAGTTGCCGAGCGGCCTTCCGCCGCCGCGGATGAAGCCGCCCGGCACGGCGTTGGTGTAGACGAGCCGCGTTTCGATGCGCATCGCGGGCAGCACGTAGGCGCTGAGCATGTGGGAGACGATGATGTCGGGCTGGCCCGCGCCCGAGCCGGCATAGGCGCCGAGGTCGTGCAGCAGCCGCCCGCGCAGCCCGCGCAGCTTGCCGTCGCGGTCGGAGGCGAGCTCGAGCTCGATCAGGTCGCCGTGCGCCTGCGCGGTCGTGGCGCCGTCCTCGCTGCGTGAGGCCACCCATTTCGCGGGGCGCTTGAGGCGGTGGGCGACGATGGAGGTGAGGATCTCCTCGGCGAACGGGCTGCCCTTCGCGCCGAAGCCGCCCCCCACGTCCTCGGCGGTGACGCGCACCTGCTCCTCCTCGAGGCCGAGCGCGCGGGCGATGACCTCGCGCACGCCGAAGACGTTCTGGGTCGAGGTCCACACGCGCAGGCCGCCGGTCGCCTCGTCGGGCGCGGCGGTGGTGGCGCGCGGCTCCATCGCGGCGCCGGCGACGCGGGCCACGCGCAGCGAGATCCTCGCGCTCACGCTGTCCGGGGCGAACGCCGCGTCGATGTCGCCGTAGGCGATGGTCGCGTCGTGCGCGACGTTGGAGGTCATGTCGGGGTGCACCGTGGGCGCGTTCGGCGCCGTGGCGGTGATGACATCGCCGGCCGCGGGCAGCGGGTCGATTTCGGCCATCACCTGCTCCGCAGCGTCGTGGGCCTGATAGCCGGTCTCGGCGACGACGAGCGCGTACGCCTCTCCCGAGTAGTTGACCTCGTCGCGCGTGAGGATGGGGCGGACGTGGGGCGACATATCGTGGGGCGCGCGCTCCTCGATGCCGCCGGCGGTTTCAGGGAGGTCGGAGGCGGTCCACACGGCGAGGACGCCGGGCATTTCTCGCGCCGCCGTGGCGTCGACGCCGAGGATGCGCGCGTGGGGGTGGGGGGAGCGCACGAACGCGATATGGACGAGCCCGTCGAGCCTGATGTCCCCCGCGTAGCGTCCCCGGCCGGTGATCAGACGCTCGTCCTCGACGCGGCGCACGCGCCGGCCGATGTAGGGAGGCATCGCTCCTACAATAAGTCGTCCCTCTGCCTGCACCGGAGGCATCGGGTCGGGCGGCTAGCTCAGTTGGGAGAGCGCCAGCTTGACATGCTGGAGGTCGGGGGTTCGAAACCCTCGCCGCCCACCATCAGCAGCGATCCGCTTTGCACCGCGTTGGGGTGTTTTCTCGGTCCGACTTCGAAGTTTGCCGGCGCCCGCGGGTAATTGGGAGCGGGCGAGGCCGCGGCTGCCGGCACCGGCGGGGAATGGCGCCGGGTTGGCGTGCCGCATGATCGCGACACGAGCGGGGTGGGCATAATCGTGGGCGCGGCCCGGTCGTCTAGTTGGTCCAGGACGCCACCCTTTCAAGGTGGAGATCAGGGGTTCAAATCCCCTCCGGGCTACCAACTCGCGGTCGAAGCGGGCGTAGCACAATGGCAGTGCGCCAGCCTTCCAAGCTGGTTACGTGGGTTCGATTCCCATCGCCCGCTCCATTACTTCATGCTCCGCGCAACCTGGGGCGCCTCGACAGCTTAAGCTTGACTCGTGAGCAAGGGAGTCAAGCTCGCGCGCCGGCGGCGTGGGTTCACGCGCCTGTCCGGCAAGCGACAGGTAACCCTCCCGCTGAACGTGGTCGAGGCGATGAAGCTGCGGCCCGGAGATGAGCTTCGGGTGGGGATGGAGGGCGACCGGGTCGTGCTCACCCGAGAGCCTTCCAGCGCATCCGTCCGGCTGCAGGCCATCCGGCGGGTGGCCGGGAGCCTCCCGGGCGTCTGGGAGCCCGGGAACCTCGAGCGACTTCGCGGCGAATGGCGTTGACCATCCTGGATGCCAGCGTTCTGATCGCGCTGCTCGATCCCGCCGACGCCCTGCACGCGAAGGCGCTGCAGGCCGTGATCGCGGCCGCGGGAGACGAGATGGCGATCCCTGCCTCCGCGCTGGCGGAGACGCTCGTGGCTCCCGCGCGAGCTGGCAAGCTCGCGGCCGCACGGGCGGCCATTCGCCTTCTGGATCTTCGCGTCACTCCGATCGACGAGGCGGTCGGCGTGGAGGCGGCGCGGCTGCGCGGACGGCATCAGGCCCTCAGGCTCCCGGACGCGCTGGTGATCGCTTCGGGCAAGGTGCTGCGCGCGCGGACGATCCTCACCGGTGACGTGCGCTGGAGTGGGGTTTCCAGGCTGGTCAGCATCGTCGCTTGATGATCCGCGGCGGCGCTTTTCCGGGGCCGGCGGTCGGTGGCGGCGACGATCCGGTCCTAGGTCGTGGAGGCTGGGGCGGCAGCTCCGGCGCGGCGCTGCTCAACCAGCGGAAGTCGGGCGCGCGCGTGCGCCAGGCGCTCCTTGGTGATCTCCCCGATCGCCATCCCCTCCGCCTCGCCCAGCCCAACCTCGACCACCCCCATCGGGTCGACGATCATGCTCCGGCCGCAGTAGCCGGCCCCCGTCATCCCCGCGCCGGCTACGTACATCGTGTTCTCCATCGCGCGCGCCCGGACCATGACCTGCCAGTGGTCCTCCTTGAGCGGTCCGGCCACCCACGCGGCGGGGAGCAGGAGCGCGTCGGCGCCGCGGTCCGCGACCTGCTGGACGTACGCGGGAAAGCGCAGCTCGTAGCAGATGATCAGCCCGAGCTTGAACCCGTCGACCTCGATGATCGGGGGCTCGTCGCTCCCAGCGAGGAAGCGGTCGGACTCCCGCTCGCCGAACGCGTCGTAGAGGTGCCGCTTGCGGTGCGCGGCGACGACACCGTCGCGCGGGTCGACCACCACGGCGGTGTTGTACACGCGGTCCTCGCCGGGCACCGACTCGAACATGCCGGCCGAGACCATGATCCCGAGCCGGTACGACAGCCGCATCAGCGCGTCGACGAACGGGCCGTCGAGCGGTTCGGCGACGGCATGGAGGTCGTCGTCCGCCTCGCCGAAGGTGTGCATGGACGCCTCGGGGAAGACGACGAGCCGCGCGCCCGCGCGATTCGCCTCCAGCGTGAGCCTCGCCACCGTCTCCACGTTCGACGCCTTGTCGGCACTCGACTCGAACTGCGCGATGGCGATCTTCATCGACGGCGCCTCACGTCGTGGCGATGAACACGTTCTTCAGCTCGGTGTAGTGGTCGAGCGCGTTGGGCCCGAGCTCGCGCCCGATGCCCGACTGCTTGAAGCCGCCGAACGGCGTGGTCACGCGGACCGAGGTGTTGGAGTTGACGGAGAGGGCGCCCGTCTCCACCGCGCGCGCCATGCGCAGGGCGCGGGCGCCGTTGCCGGTCCAGATGGAGCCGGAGAGGCCGTAGATGGTGTCGTTGGCGATCCGCACCGCGTCCTCCTCGTCGTCGAACGGGATGACCGCGGCGACCGGTCCGAAGATCTCCTCGACGGCCGCCCGGTCGTGCGGATCGACCGGGGACAGCACGGTGGGCGGGAACCAGTAGCCCGCGCCGCCGGGCGTGCTGCCCCGGAAGGCGACCTTCGCCCCGTCCTCGACATACGTGGCGACCTTCGTCCGCTGGTCGGCGGAGATGAGGGGGCCCATCTCGGTCCGGTCGTCGAGCGGATCGCCCACCCGGAGGGCCTTGACCGACGTCTCGAGCGCGGCCAGGAACCGGTCCACGGCCGAGCGCTCGACCAGCATGCGGGAGCGCGCGCAGCAGTCCTGCCCCGCGTTGCCGAAGACGGCGATGGGGGCTGACGCCGCCGCCTTCTCCAGGTCGGCGTCGGCGAACACGATGTTGGCCGACTTCCCGCCCAGCTCGAGCGTCACGCGCTTGATCGTGTCGGCGGCCAGCGCGCCGATCCGCCGGCCCACCTCCGTGGAGCCGGTGAACGCGATCTTGGCCACGTCGGGGTGCTGCACCAGGCGCTCGCCCACCACCCGGCCCGCGCCGACGACGACGTTGAGCACGCCCTCGGGCAGCCCCGCCTCCAGGGCCAGCTTGCCCAGCTCGATGGCGGTCAGCGGCGTGAGCGCCGCCGGCTTGAGGACCACGGTGTTGCCCGCGGCCAGCGCGGGGCCGACCTTCCACGACGCGATCGCGATCGGGAAGTTCCACGGCACGATGAGGCCGACCACGCCGAGCGGCTCGCGGAACGTCATGTCGACGCCGCCCGCCACGGGAATGGTGCTGCCCAGCAGCCTCTCCGGCGCGCCCGCGTAGTAGTGGAAGACGTCGGCCACCATGCCGACCTCGCCCCGCGCGTCGGCGATGGGCTTGCCGGCGTTGCGCGCCTCGAGCCGGGCCAGCCGCTCGTGGTTGGCGGCGACCTGCTCGGCGAAGCGGCGCATCAGCCTGCCGCGGTCGCCGGGGGTGACCGCCCGCCACGCGGGGAAGGCCGCCTTGGCGCGGGCCACGGCGCGGTCCGCGTCCTCGAGCCCGGCCTCCGGGATCTCCGCGAGGACCTCCTCCGTGGCCGGCTCGATGACCCTCATCGGGCCAAACAATACTTCCGGCTCGAAACTCACACGTGAATCCAAGCTCGTTCTGAGCTTCAGTCAGCAAGATCCGCCGTATGAACAGATCCCGCGTCATCGTCTTCGCGTCGGTCGTCGCGGCGGCCTTCATCTTCGGAGGCGTCGCCGGCGCCACCGTCCTGGCCAGGTCGACCGCGTTCGTGCCCGCGAGCGCGGCCCTCACGGCCGCATCACCGTCACCATCGTCCGCGCCGAGGTCGAACGAAACGCCGTCACATGAGAGTGGCGAGAGCGCCAGCCAGGAGGCGGCCGAGAACAACGGCACGTGGCACCCGGGCGGCGCCGGACCCAACGGCCACCCGTGCGGGGGCCCGGGCCACTCGAACGAGGCCTCGACCCACGAGGCCGGCGAGAGCGCCGCGATCGAAGCCGCCGAGAACGCCGCCTGCCCCGCGACCGCGTCGCCGAGCCCTTCCGCCTGACGACGGCACCTTCACCTCTGTGGACGTGGGGCGCCTCGGGCACAGCGCCTCACGTTCGTTCTCTCCTTCTTCTTTAATGGCGTCGTGGCGGGCCAGGCCGGGCCGAAGACGCGGGTGTACGTAGAGGTCGGGACCAAGCGCGCCTTCGCCAGCGCCGCGGACTGGCCGGGCTGGTCGCGCTCGGGCACGGACGAGCGCTCGGCGCTGGAGAACCTCGCCGCCTACGCGCCGCGCTACGCCAGGGTGGCCAGGCTCGCGAAGCTCGACCTGCCGGACGGCGCCACGAGCTTCTCGGTGGTCGAGCGGGTGAAGGGCGACTCGACCACGGACTACGGAGCGCCGCACATCCCGGCGCGGGACGAGAGCCGGCTCAGGAGCGAGGCCGAGACGGAGCGCCTGCTGGCCCTGCTCGACGCCTCCTGGCGCTACCTCGACCAGGTCCGCGCGAAAGCGCCGGCGGAGCTGGTGAAGGGCCCGCGCGGGGGCGGGCGGGACCGGGAGAAGATGTACGACCACGTGCTGGGCGCCGAGTCCGCGTACGGCAGCGCGGTCGGCGTGCGGCAAAGGCAGCCGGACAGCCGCGACGTGGACGCGGTCAAGGCGTTTCGCAAGGCGCTGCGGGCCGGGCTGCGCGACGCCTCCCCCGGCACCAAGTGGCCGGTGCCGTACGCGATCCGGCGCACGGCCTGGCACGCGCTCGACCACGCGTGGGAGATGGAAGACCGCATACCCTGATTGCTCGTGGAAGAGCAAAAGGGCGGACTGCTGCTGGTGCTCGCCCATCCCGACGACGAGTCGATGGGCACGGGGGGCCTCGTGCTGCGGCACACGCGAAACGGCGTGGCGACGCACCTGCTGTGCGCCACGCACGGTGAGGCCGGGTGGTCGGGGAAGCCGCCCGGCGCGAAGCGCGAGGACCTGGCCGAGATCCGCGCCGGCGAGCTGGAGGAGGCGGCCGCGGCCCTGGCGCTGAGCGGCGTCGAGCTGTGGGACTACCCGGACGGCGGCGTGCAGCGCGAGAACCAGCAGGAGATCACGCAGCGGATCTGGGAGCACGTAACCAGGCTCCGGCCGCGGGTGGTCGTGGGCTGGGGTCCGGACGGCGGCTACGGCCATCCCGACCACATCGCGATCGGCGCGTGCACCGACGCCGCGATCGCCTCGATGACCGAGGGCGACCGGCCGGCCCTGTACCACCTCGGCATCGACCTGCAGCTATTCGAGTTCTACCGCGACGCCGCGAGGCTGGGCGGTGGCGACGGCGCGCTGCCCGTGGTCCCGCAGGAGAAGGTCGACGTGGTGATCGAGCTGGACGCCGACGAGGTGATGATGAAATTGCGTGCGATCGACTGCCATCGCAGCCAGCTCGAGGAATGGCGCATCGCCATCCGGGATCATCCGCAGCTGATGCAGAAGGGTTACGGGCACGAGCCGTACATCGCCGTGTCGTCGCGCGGCGGCGGCCTGACGGCGGCCGGCCTGCTGGGAGAGTTCGCGTGAGCGCCGGATCGGCGACCGTACGCGACATGCTGGGCTATCTGAACGTCGTGTTCGAATGGATCGCCAGCCCGCACTGGGACGCGATGGCGGCGCGCGAGGACATCAGCGACCTGCGCTTCGGCAACCCGCAGGAGATGCCGCTGCCCGCGCTCCACCAGGCGCTGGCGAGATGGTCCGAGCCGAAGAGCAAGGATTGGTTCGCCTACAAGTTCAACGAGCCCACCGCGGTGCGCACGGCGGTGGACGCGCTGCGCGACCGCGTCGGCCTCGACTTCGATCCCGCGGACATCGCTCTGACCACGGGCGCGTTCGGCGCCCTGGCGGCGTCGCTTCGAGCGGTCCTCGACCCGGGAACGGAGGCGATCTATCTCTCGCCGCCGTGGTTCTTCTACGTGCCGATGATCATGGCCGCGGGGGCGAAGCCGATTCGCGTGGACTTCGAGCCGCCGGACTTCGCGCTGCCGGTGGACGCGATCGCGCGCGCCATCACGCCGCGCACCCGGGCGATCATCGTCAACTCGCCGCACAACCCCAGCGGCCGCATCTTCCAGCCTGACGAGCTGGAGCGCCTGGCCCGCGTCCTCAAGGACGCGCCGAACCCGATCTACCTCATCTCCGACGAGTCGTACCACCGCATCCTGTTCGACGGGCGGCCTTTCCACTCGCCGCTGAGCTTCTACGACCGGTCGTTCCTCATCTACACGTACGGCAAGACGCTGCTCGCGCCAGGCCAGCGGCTGGGCTTCATCGCGATGTCGCCGCGCATGCCGGACCGGGAAGAGCTGCGGAACCTCGTGTTCGCGTCACAGCTCGCGTACGGCTACCTGTTTCCGAACGCGCTGATGCAGCACGCGATGCCCGATCTCGAGAAGGCGAGCATCGACATCGGCGCGCTCGAGCGGAGGCGCGACCGCGTGGTGAGCGCTCTCACCGAGATGGGTTATGAGGCGGTCACGCCGGAGGCGACGTTCTACGTGATGGTGCGGAGCCCGCTCGAGGACGACGGGCGCTTCACGCGCCTGCTCGCGGAGCAGAACGTGATGGTGCTGCCGGGCTTGATCTTCGAACTTCCAGGGTGGTTCCGGATCTCGCTCACGGCAAACGATTCGATGATCGATCGCGCCCTGCCGGGATTCCAACATGCGATCGACTCGGCACAGGTGACCCGCAGCCGGTAGCCTGGCGATCTCTAAACCAATGTGTCCTCGAATCGCAGCCGCGAGGGACTAATCTTTAGCGCCTGATGCGGGTGCGGCCCGGATCATCTTCATTCCAACTCGGGGGTCAGGCATGGACGTTCAAGAGGCGGTGGCAGAAGGCACGGCTTCTGCGGAAAACGGTGAGGTCAAGCGCGGCGGCGAAGGCGGCCGCAACAAGCAGTTCACGATGGGACCGGGTGACGTGCTCGAGGGCAAGCTCATCTACGACGGTTCCGTCCACGCGGATGGCAAGGTCGAGGGCGAGGTTCGCGTCACGGGCAACATCGACGTCGCCAGCGGCGCGACGATCAAGGCCCAGCTCGAGGGCTCGAACGTCTCGCTCAAGGGCAGCGTCGAGGGCGCGGTCACCGCGCGCGACAAGCTGACGCTCGGCCGCAACGCCCGGCTCAGCGGAGACATCGTCGTGCGCCGGCTGCAGATCGACGACGGCGCGACGCTGAACGGCCACGTCCGGATGGGTGACGTTGAGCAGCAGGCGTCCGGCCAGTAGGGTCGCGACTCCGGTTCCCGCCGCGAAGGCGGAGAACGGCTCCGGCGACAAGGCCGGCGGAAACCACGGCGGGCGCGGCTCGGTGGTGCTCGGTCCGAACGACCGGCTGGTGGGCCAGCTCTACGTCGAGGGCGACCTGCGCGTGTCCGGGACCGTGGACGGGACGCTGGAGGCGACCGGAGACATCGAGATCGCGGGCGCGGGGAAGGTCAGCGGGGCGGTGACCGCCAGCCAGCGGCTGGTGGTGGGCAGCTCGGCCGCGTTGATCGGCGGTGAGGTCCGCGTGGGGCGGCTGACCGTCGAGGACGGCGCGACGTTCACCGGCCGGGTGTCGATGGGTCAGCCCGCGGCGCCCCAGGCGGAACCGGAGCCGGCCGCGCCGGCCGCGCCGGTCGCGCCGGTCGAGGAGCCCGTGGTCGTGGCCAAGGCCGCGGAGCCGCCGTCCCGCAGCAAGCGCCGCTAGCCCAGGCTCAGCGCTTCCGGGCCGCCGCCGCGGCCGTCTTCTTCGCGGGTTTCGGAGCTTTGGGAGGGAGCTTGCGGCCCTCCTCGAGCGCCGCCTTGATGAGGGCCGAGGGCGGCCTGGAGCGCCATTCGCCCTCGTACACCACGTAGCCGCTCATCTTGCGGCCCGCCATCGGCTCGAAGTCCCGGCCGCCCCGCTGCTTGACCTTCGCGATGTCCGCCTCGGGCAGGCGCAGGATCAGGTCGTCGCCGAAGATCCCCAGGAACATGTTCCCGTTCACGAAGGCCGACATCTGGCCGAACATCGGCTTGAGCGTGATCGCCGGCTCGTCGGGCACGATGCGCGCGAAGGCGGCCTTCGTCTCCTCGCTGGGCTTGGGCATCTTCATCGGACCGCGCGGAGCGGGCATGCCCGCATTGTGGCGCGCTCAGGCCGGATAGACAAATTCGTGTTCGGAGGCGCCGGCTTGGGCGAGGAATCGCTCCGCCGCCTCGCTCCCCCGCAGGGTCGCGTCGAGATGCGCCAGGGCCAGGCCGCGGACGATGCGATGCGCGTGCTCGGCCGGCATCAGCTCGCCGATCGGGCGCATGGCGGGCGGGATCCACGCGCCGTCGCCGGGAAGCGATGCGCCGCGCAGCCCCTCGTGCTCGCCCTCGACGTCGTCGACGAGGTGCTGGTGGTCGGCGGCGCGCAACACGAACATGCGCTTGGGGCCGCGGGCCCGCTCGTACACCTCGCGCACGTTGTCGAGCGGAACGGGCACGTCGTCCTCGGCGGCGAGGATCAGGACAGGCACCGGGTGCCGCCACTCGAAGGTGAGCTTCGAGGGGATGATGCCGGGCCGCGGGTGGTCGCTTCCACCGGGGGCCAGCGCCACCACGGAGCGGATGCGGGCCTCGACCTCGGGCGCCGCCAGGACCGTCCAGCCGCCAAAGCTGTGCCCGACCGCGCCGGTGCGCTCGGAGTCGAGCCGGTCGCCGGCCCGGCCGAGCATGGTGGCGAGGAGGAAGCGCAGGTCCGGCACGCGGGCCGCGATGATCGATCGGACCCGTGCGGCCCGTTCCTCTGGCGTCTCGCCGTCTCGGCGGCGCAGCGCGGGCGCGACGAGTTCGGAGTGGTCGAGCGCGGCGACGGCGTAGCCGTGGCTCGCGAGGTGGTCGAAGAGAAAGGAGGAGGAGTGCCGGTTTCCACCGCTCGAGTGCGAGTACAGTACGAGCGGCGCGGGCGCGGCGGTTTCCGGCGTCCAGGTTTCGATGGGGAAGCGGTGCCCGCGTGCGGTGTCATCCGCCGAGAACGACTCGGCGATGACCCGGTGCGGGCCGTGCGCGAACGGTTCATAGGAGTCGCCCGACGCCATCGCTCGATCCTCGCACGGCCGCCCGAGCCGCCGATTCGCTCATGGCGAAAGCGGCGGGCCGACCTAAGCTAGTCGCCGGTATGGCCCCCTCGACCGAGGAACGCCGGATCGTCACGGTGCTTTTCGCCGATATGGCGGGCTCGACCGCGCTCGGCGAGGAGCTCGACCCCGAGGAGATGCGGCGGATCCTCGCCCGGTACTACACCATCGCCCGCGAGACCGTCACCCAGCACGGCGGCACGGTCGAGAAGTTCATCGGCGACGCCGTGATGGCCGTCTTCGGCCTGCCTACGGCGCACGGCGACGACCCGGACCGCGCGATCGCGGCCGCGTCCACCATGCGCGACCGCATCAGGTCCGATGCGCTGCTCGGCGGGCGGATCTCGATCCGGTTCGGGGTCAGCACCGGCGAGGTGGTGGCGAGCCGGGATCAGTCGGCCGGTGACTTCCTGATCACCGGCGACGCGACCAACGTCGCCGCGAGGCTGCAGCAGGCGGCCGAGCCCTGGGCCATCCTGGCCAGCGACCGGACGGTCAGGGCCGTCGTCAATTTCGAGTTCGGCGAGGAGCAGGAGATCCGGGCGAAGGGCAAGTCCGCTCCGGTGCCCGCGAGGGAACTGGCCGGGCCGCGCAAGCCCAAGCAGCAGCGCCGCGCGCGGATGACGTTCGTGGGGCGGGAGACGGACCTCGCGCAGCTGCAGCTGGTCGCGCGCCGCGCGGTCAACGACCGGCGTCCCTCGATGGTCAGCGTGATCGCGCCCGCGGGCACGGGCAAGACGCGGCTCGTCGAGGAGTTCCTCGACTGGCTCCCGGGGCTGGACCCGAACGCCATGGTCGCCACGGCGCAGTGCCTTCCGTACGGCCAGCAGCTCACGTACTGGCCGATGCGCCAGGTGCTGTTCGCGCTCACGGGGATCAGCGAGGACGCGATGCCGGCGCAGGTTCGCGACGAGATCGCGGAGTGGCTGCGCGGGCTCGGTGTCGAAGATGCGGACCGCGACGCCAAGCTGCTCGCGGCCACCATCGGCGAGGGCGGCCCGGAGGGCGTCGACAAGGACCAGCTCTTCGCCGCCTGGCGCTCCGCGATCGAGGCGACGGCGAGGCGCAATCCGCTCGTGCTCGTGTTCGAGGACCTGCACTGGTCGAGCGACAGCCTGCTCGACCTGGCGGAGTTCATCATGCAGCCGCGCGGCGATTGCGCCGTGCTGATGCTCGTGCTCGCCCGGCCGGAGCTGCTCGACCGCAGGCCGAACTGGGCCGGCGGCAGGCTCAACCACGTGGCGATCGCGCTCGAGCCGCTGCCGCCGAGCGCGGTCGGTGACCTGGTGCGCAACCTCCTCGAGACGGACCGGCCGGACGTGGTGAACCTGATCGCCGAGCGCTCGGAGGGAAACCCGTTCTACGCGGGCGAGCTGGTGCGCTCGTACCTCGACCACGGCTCCCTCGAGCGGCTGCCTGACACGGTGCAGGCCACCATCCTCGCGCGCCTCGACCTGCTGCCGGCAGGCGAGCGCCGCGCCATCCAGCTGGGGAGTGTGTACGGGCGCAGCTTCCGCGCTTCGGGCATCGCCGCCCTCGAGGCGGGCGGGGAGAAGAACGTCGACGCCCTGTGCGAGGACCTGGCGGAGCGAGACCTGATCCGCCCCGCGGAGGGCGACCGCTACACGTTCCGCCACATCCTGATCCAGGAGGTCGCGTACGGCACCCTGCCGCGGGCGGAGCGCGCGCGGCTGCACGCGGAGGCCGCGCGGTGGGTGGAGTCGACTAGCGCGGGTCGCGAGGTGGCGCTGGCCGAGATCCTCGCCTTCCACTACCGCGAGGCGGCGGTGCTGATGTCGGCGCTGGAGCCTGACGAGCACGCGACGATGCTCGCGCGTGAGCGCGCGGCGAAGTGGCTGCTGCGGGCCGCCGACGTGGCGGTCGCCGCCGACGCCGCGCCGGAGGCCGTGCGCCACATCCGCGCGGCGCTGGACTTCGCGGCGCCGGCGCTGCGCCCGGGACTGCACGAGCGCATCGGGGACCTCACCGCCGGGGACGCCGGGATCGAGGAGTACAGGAGGGCGCTCGACCTCTACACGGGCGCCGGGGCGCAGGTGGACGACCAGCTCCGCGCTCTGTCCGGAATCCTGATGGTCGCTACGCGATGGCAGGGCTCGGTGGGCGACCGGATGTCGGACGCGGAGATGAGCGCGCTGCGCGCGCGGGGGCGGTCTCTGCTGGAGCAGGCCACGGACCCGCGGTCGATCGGCCGGTTTCTCGCCGCGGACTCCTTCTATCCATTCTGGGCGCAGTTCCACCATCAGCTGGAACCCGAGCTGTTCGTGGCCGCCGAGGACGACGCGCGGCGGGCGATCGCGATCGCGCGTCAGATCGACGAGCCGGAGCTGGCGAGCGCGGCGCTGGACGCGCTGTCGAGCATCTCGATCACGCGGCGGGAGTGGGAGAAGGCGGGGCAGGCGGCGTTCGAGCGGCTCGAGTTCGAAGGCCGGCTCGGGCTCTACGAGCGCCTGGACGTGCATTCGATGATCGCCTGGATCTCCTATCTGACAGGCGACCTTGCGGCCGCCGAGCGCGATTCGGGCGCCATGATGGCGCGCCTCATACCCGGGCAGGCGCCATACCCGGCGCTCCACCTCTACGCGTGGCGGACGCTCGTGCTGATGCTGCTGGGTCGTTGGGACGAGGCGGTGACGGTCTTCTATCGCGCGCTCGAGGCCTGGCGCGACGCCGGACGCCATGCGGCGGGCTACGGGCTGCGCGGCTTCCTGGCCGGGCTCGACATCGGACGGGCGCGCGGTGACGCGAGGATCGTGAGCGCGGCCTCGGAGGCGATCACGTCGATCATCGCGCGATTCCCGGGCGACAGCGTCCACCAACCGCTGGCCGTTCACGTCTCAGGCGCGGCCGAGTTCAGCGCCGACGATCCCGCGCTGAACCCGAGCTATCCGGCGGAGGCGCTGGAGCGCAGGCTGGCGCTGGCGGGGGATCTGCGGACGATGCTCGTGGACGATCTGCTGGACATGCTGCTGGAGCAGAGCGTGCAGCGCCGGGTGCCGCTGGTGGAGGCGCAGGTCAGGCGCTGCATCGGGCTGGCGCGGCGCGATGCGAAGGAGTTGGCCGCGGCGATCGCGATCTGGGAGCCGCGCGGCGCCCTGCCCAACCTCGGCCGCGCCCGCGCGGAGCACGGGCTCATCACCAACGACGCCGCCGAAATCGACGCGGGGATCGCGATCCTCAAGAAGCTCGGCGACAACCACTACCTGGACCGGTTCGCGACGAGGGTCTGAGCGCAGGCGTGGTGTGTGTTGCGTCTTGGGTGGCTGCCGTCAGCTAGTAGGAGAGGACGCAGCCTCCCGCACCGCCGTTGAAGGCGTTGGACCACAGCGACTGCACGGCGTAGGAGCCGGTGCTGA
>CAZLJC010000025.1:0-33268 GCA_964559855.1 uncultured Actinomycetes bacterium | reverse complement strand
AGAAGGCGCACCCCGAGGTCTTCAACATGCTGTTGCAGATCCTCGAGGACGGCCGCCTCAGCGACGCGAAGGGCAAGATCGTGAACTTCGCGAACACCGTGATCATCATGACCTCGAACCTGGGCATCCGCGACGTCAACCAGGCGGGAACCGCGCTCGGTTTCCAGCCCGCGGTCGTGGACGAGAAGGACGAGGTCGAGCGCAGGCACCAGAACACCAAGGCGAAGATCGACGAGGAGCTCAAGCGGATGTTCCGGCCGGAGTTCCTCAACCGGGTCGACGCCGTGGTCGTTTTCAAGAGCCTGACGACCGAGCAGATTCGAGAGATCGTCGACCTGCAGCTCAAGCGGCTCAGCAAGCGGCTCGTCGAGCAGCAGATCACCATCGAGGTCACCGACGCGGCGAAGGACCTGCTCGCCAAGGAGGGTTACGACCGCGTCTACGGCGCACGGCCGCTGCGCCGCGTGATCACGAGCCGGATCGAAGACCAGCTCTCAGAGCACCTGCTCCGGGGCAAGATCGCGCGCGGAGACACGGTCCAGATCGACGTGGAAGGTGAGGACGGCCTCAAGTTCACACCGACAAGGCACACCAAGAAGGAGCCGGCCGGCACCGCGCCGGCCAAGCCCTAGCTCCGACCGGAAGCGATATCGCGGCCGGCCGCTCAGCGCGGCCGGCTCTTTTTTGTGTCACGAGCTTTCGAGCAGCTCCTCCAGGCGCTTGGACAGCCGCGCCGGGGTCGTCTGGCTCTTGACCAGGTGGTCGACCGCGCCAAGCTGCGCGCCTCGCTCGACCAGGTCCTGCTCGTTCCAGTTGGACAGGATGATCACGGGGATGTGGCTCGTCAGTGGGTCGGAACGCAGCGCTTCGAGGACGGCGAGACCGTCCATTTTGGGAAGCCTTATGTCGAGGAAGATGACGTGAGGCCGCAAAGTCCTTGCTTTTTCCAGCCCGGTGACCCCGTCGGGCGCGACATCCACGTTGTAGCCGTCAAGCTCGAGCTTCAGGCGGTACATCTGCGCCACCGACACATCGTCCTCTACGAAGAGGATCCGGACGTCGTTGCGACGGATGGCGGCGCTGTGAATCAAGTCCCATCCCTCTCATCAAGTGAACGCTTGAGCTCTGCGCATGCGACAGGCCTGAGAATGGTGGCGTGAGCGTAACGGCTGCAACCCCCTTGCGCCTGCGCCCGCTCGAAATCGGCGATCTGCTGGACGAGACCTTTCGCATGTACCGCCGGCACTTCCTGCTCTTCGCCGGCATCTCGGTGGTCCTGTCGGTACCGCTCGCGGCGCTCTCGGCGCTCACCTTCGGCGCGCTGGGCGGCGTGATCCAGGCAAGCGACGTGGGCTCGGCGCCGGACTTCTCGGGCGCCGCGTTCCTGGTGCCCGTCTTCGCCGGCGCCGCTCTCGTCAGCCTGGCCCTCGTGCCCTTCACCTACAGCGCCGTCACGTTCGCCGCATGCGAGTCGGCGCTGGGACGCCCGGTATCAGCGGGTGGCGTCCTGCGGGGCGTGGGCCGGCGCTACTTCGGTCTGCTCGGGTACTGGCTGCTCTACTTCGGGTCGCTGCTCGTGTCCCTCGTCCTCTGCGTGCTCCCCGTCGTGGCCTGGATATGGGTGTTCGTGGGCTGGATCGCCGTCACGCCCGCGATGTTCGTCGAGGACGCGAGCCTGGGCCGCGCCATGGGTCGCAGCCGGCTGCTCGTGCAGGGCCGCTGGTGGCGGACGTTTCTCCTCCTCTTTCTGCTCGGGCTGGTGTTCTACGTGGTGCGGCTGGGACTGACGGCCTTCGTGCAGATCGCTCAGCTTCTGCTCGACCTCGTGGTATCGCAGTACATCGCGGCCGCCGTCGCGAGCGCTACCGGAGAGCTGGTCGACGCGCTGGTGAACCCCGTCCTGCAGATCGCGATCGTTCTGGTCTACTTCGATCTGCGAGTGCGGCGCGAGGCGCTCGACCTTTTTCAGATGGCCAATCAGCTGGCGGCGCGGCCCGCGGCAAGCTCCTGAGCACCGCCCGCCGGGTCGCCCTGGCGCTTGCCGCCGCGGGCCTCTTCGTGGTGCATGGCGCCACGGGCGCGCCTGCCGCGACCGAGGACCTGCCCTCGTACGAGCAGGCCGTGCAGCAGGCGTACGACCTCATCAAAGGCGCTTCAGGCCGGGACGCCACCCCGGCGCAGCAGGCGGCCGACGTGCTCAGGTCCGGGACGGGCCAGAGCCAGCCGGAGATCCTCGCCGACCTCGCCGCCCGGCCGCCGGCATACGACGACGCGCGAGAGCGGCTGCGCGTCCTGCTCTCGGCGTTGTCGCACCCGGCCGCCACCGGGGACCCTTCGCTCGCGCGGCAGAAGCTTCGCGACGTCATGTCGATGAGCCGGTACGACGCCCTGCATCGCCCGCCTTCGCTGCTCGACCGCATCGGGCGCTGGATCGGCGATCGCATCGACGACCTGCTCAACCTGATCTTCGGCAACCACCGGGGCGCGCGCGCACCCGGCTGGCTGTCCTACGTGATCGGCGTGGCGACCCTGGTGGTGGTTGCGGTGCTCGTCTTTCGCGCCTCCCGCGGCCGCCTCGGGCAGTCGGCGGCGCAGGCGCCGGACGGCCCACGGCCCGCGGCAGATTACTTCGCGGAAGCGGACGAATCGGCCGCGCGGGGCGACTTCGTGCGCGCGATCCGAGGGTTGTGCGCCGGCGTCGCGGCGACGCTCGCCGGCGAGCGCACGTGGGAGGGCAGTCCGCTCACCGTGCGCGAGATCTTCCTGCGCGCGCCCGACAGCGCGGGGCTGCAGCCATTGCTCGGTCCATTCGAGGCCGCCGTCTACGGCGGTCGCGAGGTCGACCGAGCGACTTACGAGAGGGCTGCCGCCGTAGCCGCTCCATACCGCCGGCCGCTGGAGGTGGCGGCGTGAGGGGCGCTCGCGGATGGCTCGCTGCCGCCGCCGCCGCCGGGCTGATCGCGGCGCTCGCGTACGCGCTACAGCCGCACGGCGACTCGCCCGAGCACAGCACCGACAGCGATGCGGCCAACGGGGCGTCGGCGGTCCTGCTCTATGCCGAGGCGATGGGCCATCCCGCCGCGCAGGTGACCGGCACGTTCGACCCGCAAGCAGCCTACGGAATGATGTTCGTGTTCACGCCGACGAGCCCGTACTCGTCGGACGAGGCACAGCGGACGCTCTCCTGGGTGCGCGGCGGCGGAGTGCTCGTCTATGCCTCGGAGCAGGGCGACACCGAGCTCGATCGCGCGCTGGGCGTGACCAGGTACGCCGGCGCCGTGAGCGGCACCACGGAGACCGCGACGCCTCTTGTGTCAGGCGTGAGCAAGGTCGATGGCGCCGATGTCGTGGCGCCTCTGCAGGCCGCATCGTCACAGGTCGTTCTGCTGCGCACGGAGGGGGGCTTCCCCGGCGCATATCTGCAACGCATCGGCGCCGGAGCGGCGGTCGTCCTCGCGGATCCGTTGCTCCTGTGCAACGGCTACCTGGAGAAGGCGGACAACGGGATCCTCCTGGCGGACCTGCTCGCGCTGGCCCCGTCCGGGTCGACGGTCGCCTTCGACGAATACCACCATGGGCTGACCTTCACCGACGTCGCGCCGCAGGAATGGGTCACCGCGCCCTGGGGAGCCGGGCTGCTGTGGCTCCTGGTGGCCCTCTTCTTCGGGTTGTTCCTGCGCGGCCGGCGCTTCGGGCCGGTCGTGGAACGGCCGCTCGAGGTGCCACGCTCTGACGTCGAGTGGGCAGTCGCGGTCGGCCGGCTGCTAAAGCGGTCGAGCGCCCGGTCGGTCACGCTCGGGCTGCTCGCCGGGGCGACCGAGCGAGCCGTGGCGTCCTACACGGGCTTACCGGTGCATCCGCGCGAGCGGTTCTGGCAGGCTCTGTGGGTGAGGGCACCACGGGTTGCGAGCGAGCTGGCAGAGATCGAAAACTCGCTCGGCCCCATGTCGGCGACTGAGGGCGACCTGATGAGGGCCGCGGAGCGGCTGCACCGGCTGGCCAATCCGGTCAATCGCCGCCAGCCGGGCGGGTCCCGGGCGGCGCGGACCGAAGGATGAAGCCGACCGAGTTCTTCGCCCGGTTCCGCGAAGAGGTGGCCAAGGCCGTGGTCGGCCAGGATGCGGCGATCCGGCTCTGCGCGGTCGCCCTCGTCGCCCAGGGCCATGTTCTGCTGGAGGGCGTGCCCGGCACCGGCAAGACGCTGCTGGCGAAATCCATCGCCCGGGCGCTGAGCCTCGACTACGGACGCGTTCAGTTCACGCCCGACCTGATGCCGGCGGACATCCTCGGGACGTCCGTGTACGACCTGACCACCAGGACCTTTGCGCTCCGGCGGGGACCGATCTTCACGAACGTTCTGCTCGCGGATGAGATCAACCGCGCGCCGGCCAAGGCGCAGTCGGCCCTGCTCGAGGCGATGGAGGAGCGGGGGGTGACGCTCGAAGGCGAGCAGCTCGCGCTGCCCGCGCCTTTCTTCGTGCTCGCCACGCAGAACCCGATCGAGTACGAGGGAACCTATCCGCTGCCCGAGGCGCAGCAGGACCGCTTTCTTTTCAAGGTGCGGCTCGACTACCCGAACGCCGAAGGCGAGATGGAAGTCCTGAGACGCTGGGAATCCGGCATCGAGCTGCGCGACCCGGCGAAGGCGGGAGTTGAGGCGGTGCTCGGAGCTTCGGAGGTCGAGGCCTGCCGGGCCGAGGTGGGACGCGTGGTGCTCGACCAGAAGATCCGGCGCTACGTGGTCGACCTCGCGGCCGCGACGCGGAACTCACCGGAGATCGCGCTGGGCGCGAGCACCCGGGCCGAGGTTCTGCTCATGCTCGCGGCCCGGGCCAACGCGGCCTTCGACGGCCACGAGTTCGTCACGCCGGACGACGTGAAGGCGCTGCTGGCGCCGGCGTTCCGGCACCGCCTCATCTTGCGGCCGGAGGCCGAGGTCGCGGGCCAGACGCCGGACAGCGTCCTCGACGCCGTGCTCGGCCGCGTGGTGCCGCCGCGCTGATCTCGGTCTTCCGCGGCGTCGCGCCGCAGCCGAAGCTGCTGTGGGCGGTGGCGATCGGTGCGGCGCTGATCGCGCTGTCATCGGCGGTCCCGGTGCTCGGCATCCTCGCGGCCGCGTACAACGCGGCCCTGCTCGTCGTCGCGGCGCGCGACCTGGCCCTACTTCCCGGCCGCGCAGGCTACACCGTCAGGCGCTTGACCCCGGACCCCTTTTCCCTGGGCGAGCCGGAGGACGTGACAGTGACCGTCGACAACCCCGCAGCGGCGGGGCTGATGGCGGCGGTTGCCGACCATGCTCCCGCCGGCCTCCAGCCCGCTCCGCGCGAGGTGGGCGGGCGCTTCGACTCGCGAGGCCGGCTCGAGCTGAGGTACCGGACCCACTCGCCGCGTCGCGGCGCATATCGATTCGGTCCGGTGGACCTTCAGGTGTGGCGCGCCAACGGCTGGTGGCGCCGGCAGGTGAAGCTGCCCCTTGCGCAGGAGATCGCCGTGTTTCCGAACATCGTCGCGATCAAGCGGATCCAGCTGTCGCTGCGGCGCGGGTTGCGCGCGATGAGCGGCATGCGCCGCGCGAAGCCGCCAGGGGCGTCGACCGCGTTTGCCGGCCTCCGTGATTACGTGCGCGGCGACGACGTGAGGCGCGTCAGCTGGACCGCCACCGCGCGCCGCGACCGTCCCGTGGTGATCGAGGTGGAGGCGGAGCGCGGGCAGCAGGTCATGATCGCGCTCGACTGCGGACGTCTAATGACCGCGCCGGCCGGGGAGCTGGACAAGCTGGACCATGCGGTCAACGCTGCGCTGATGCTGGCGTGGGTGGCGCAGGCCCACGGCGATCGGATCGGGCTGATGACGTTCGACGATCGCGTCAAGGCCTTCCTCAAGCCGGAGCGCGGCTCCACGCAGGTCAGCCGAATCAACGAGGCGCTGTACGCGGTGCGGCCGCAGTACGTCGAGCCCGACTTCGGACACGCGATGACCCATCTCGCGCTGCGGGTCAGCCGCCGCTCGCTCATCGTCCTCCTGACCGACGTCCAGGACCCGCAGGCGTCGCGTGAGCTGGTCGCGCACGCCCTGCGACTCGCGGGAAAGCACCTGGTCCTGGTGGTCGCGATGTCGGACCCGGCGGTCCTCGCGGCGCGCGAGGCTCCCATCGACACGTCGGACCGGGCCTACGAGTGGGCGGCCGCCGAAGAGTTCGTCGCCAGCCGGCGCGAAAGCTTCGAGCTGCTGCGCCGAGGCGGCGTGCTCGGGCTAGACGTGGTCGCCGGCCGCTTGTCGCCCACTCTCGTGGAGCGGTACCTGGAGCTGAAGGAGCGCGCGCTGCTGTAGGGGCTGGGCTCGCCCGCTGAGCAGCAGGTACGAGTAGAGGAGGACGCCCGTGGCCAGGCCGATGGCGAGCTTGAGGCCGAAGGGCGCGTCCGAGGGGGAGATGTTGCCTTCGATCGTGCCCGCGAGCACCAGCGCCGGCGCCAGGCCGATCAGCAGGGTGAAGGCCCGGCGCGTCGCGATGACCAGGGCGTCGCTGCGCTTGCGGTTGCCCGGCGCGAGCAGCGCCCAGCCCATCATCAGGCCGCCCGCCGCGATGGCGATCACGACGGAAAGCTCGAGGACACCGTGCGCGACGACGAAGTCGAGCAGCCCTCCGCTGATGCCGTAGGCCTGCGTGAGCCCGAACAGGCTGCCGAAGCTGATGCCGTTCAGGATCATCACCGCGATCACGGGCAGACCGAAGAAGACGCCGAGGCCGAAAGCGATCATCACGACGTAGATGTTGTGGGTCATGATGAAGCCGCCTTCAGCGACCCGCTCGTCGGGCGGAATGTGCGTCCAGAGCTGGTGGTGGTGGACCTGGTCGATCAGCTGCGGGTTGGCGATCCCCGAGGCCGCATCCGGGTTGGCGAGCACGACCAGAAAGCTGACCGCGGCGGGCACGAACATCAGCGCCGCGGATGCGAGGAGGAACGGCCAGGCGGCACGATACGTCCGCGGCAGCGTTTCGACGTAGAACGTGCGGATCCGGCGCCGCACATCACCGCCGCGCCGGTAGACGATGCCGTGGCCCCGTGCGACGAGCCCGTTGAGGTATCTGTCCACCGGCTCGCCCGGCCAGTCGCGCTGCGCCCGCGCGAGATCGGCCGCGGCGCGGCGGTAGAGGGCCGACAGGGCCAGCACCTGCGCCGGCGTGAGCGCGTTCAGCCTTCCGCCACCGGCCGTGGCGAGCAGGTCCTCGAGCCGGTTCCAATCGTCGCGGCGGAGCGCGACAAAGTCTTCCGCTCTGATGTGTCGACAATAGGCCATGGCCGGACCGGCTCCCGATACAGATCTCGTCGTCTCGACGCCGGAGCGGGTCTCGTTCGGCTACCAGGTCGCGGGGCTGGGCACGCGGGCGATCGCACAGCTGCTGGACCTGCTGATCCTGGCCGGCGTGCTGATTGCTGTGAGCTTTGCCGCGGGCGCGGTGGCGGTGGCGGGGCTGGGCACCCTTGCGTACCTCGTCGCCGTGATCGGCGCCTTCGTCGTGGTCTTCGGCTACTTCTGGGCGTGCGAGGCGCTGTGGTCGGGGCAGACCGTGGGCAAGCGGGTGTTCCGCCTGCGCGCGGTGGGGGACCGGGGCGAGCCGATGACATTCGTCCAGGCCGGGATCCGCAATGTGGTGCGCATCGTCGACTTCCTGCCGTATGCGTACGGGGTCGGGATGGTGGTGCTGTTCGTGAACGGTCGGGGCAAGCGGCTGGGGGACCTGGCGGCGGGAACGGTCGTGGTCAAGGACTCGGACTTCATCGCGCTGTGGCAGGTGCCCGGGGCCATCGGTCCGTCGCGGACGGTGCCTGCTGGCTCCCCGCCCGCCGCGGAGGGGATCCCTTCCAGCCTGGACTCTCCGGTGACGAGGCCGCCCGCGCCCGCGCCGCCGCCGGCTTTCCTCATGGCGGCCTCGCCGGCGGAGCTCTCCCTGCGCCGGCTGGACCCCGAGCTGCGGCGGTTCGTCAGCGCCTACGCCAGGCGCCGGACGGAGCTGCCGCTCGAGCTGCGGGCGCAGCTGGCGGGCACGGTGCAGTCGAGCGTCCGCGCCGCGGCGCCCGAGGTCTTCGATCTCAGCGGGCCGCTCGCCGCGCTCGACCACCTGGCAGACCTGGAGCGGCAGGCCGCCTCTTGACAGGCTGGGTTGACGCGCGTCGCGCCGGCTGTTGAAACTGGCCTCCGGCTCGGTGTTGTTCGGCGCGGGGGAGGGGCGCCACCGGGAGAGGGAGGGCCCGCGAAAACGGCGGAAAATGCGGCCGGAAAAGGTGACGCCGCCCCGGGGGTAGTCAGGGCGGCGTCGTGACGCTCACCAGATCAAACGCTCCGCGCTGTAAAAAGGTACGCGGCGCTTGTCAAAGCCCGAGGAACAGGGGAGAGTCTGGGAATGCCGAAATCGTCGACCGTCACCTTCGTCTGCACCGAGTGCGGCGGCGAAAGCCTGCGCTGGGCGGGGCAGTGCCCCCACTGCCGGGCCTGGAACACGCTGCAGGAGTTCCACGTCAGAAAGGCCACGAGGGACATCCGCCCGCGTGCGACCCAGCCCGCTCGCGCCATCCCGCTCAGCGAGGTTTCCGGTGAGGACGCCCCCCGGCGCCGTCTCGCCTGGGACGAGCTGAACCGCGTGCTTGGCGGCGGCATCGTGGCGGGGAGCCTGGTGCTGATCGGCGGCGAGCCCGGGGTCGGCAAGTCGACGCTGCTCATGCACGCCGCCGCCCAGGTGGCCCGGCAGAGCGGCGGCAAGGTCCTGTACGTCTCGGGGGAGGAGTCCGGCCAGCAGATCCTGATGCGGGCCAGGCGGCTCGACGCGCTCGAGCCCAACATCCTGCTCCTGGCCGAGAACGACCTGGACACCATCGCGGAGTCGATCCGGACCGAAGCCCCCGCGCTCGCCATCGTGGACTCGATTCAAACCGTGGCCGACGCGGGGTTCGAGGGGAGCGCCGGGAGCGTGACCCAGGTTCGGGAGTCGGCGGCCCGCCTGATGCGCCTGGCGAAGGAGATCGGAGTTCCGATCTTCCTCGTGGGCCACGTGACAAAAGAGGGTTCGATAGCTGGACCGCGGGTCCTGGAGCATATCGTTGACACCGTGCTGTACCTGGAAGGCGACCGCCGGCACGAGCTCCGGATCCTCAGGGCGACCAAGAACCGGTTCGGGTCGGCGGAGGAGATCGGTGTTTTCGCGATGGTCGAGGCGGGCCTCGAGCAGGTGCCGGACCCCTCGGCCGCCCTGTTGGGCGAGGCGGCGCCGACCGCGCCAGGGACCGCGATCGTCGCGGTCCTGGAAGGGACGCGGCCGCTTCTTACGGAGGTCCAGAGCCTGGTCAACAAGACCCAGAACAGCATGGTGCGCCGCATCGCCAACGGCATCGACGTCAGCCGCCTCCACATGATCCTGGCGGTCCTGGAAAAGAGGCTCGGCCTCGCGTTCGGGAACACCGACGTCTTCGTCAGCGTCGCCGGCGGCATCCGGGTGACAGAACCCGCCGCCGACCTCGGTCTCGCCCTGTCGATCGTGAGCAACCTTGACAGCAGGCCTCTGCCGGACGGCCTGGTTGCCATCGGAGAGCTTGGTTTGACAGGCGAAGTGCGCCGCGTCTCGCAGCTGGAACGCCGCCTCCAGGAGGCGGCGCGGCATGGCATGACGCGCGCTTTGATTCCGGCCGGCTCAAGAGCCGGACGGCCCGCCGGCCTCGACGTGGTCGAGGTCCGTGCCCTGGCGGACGCCTATGGCGCCGTCTTTCCTACACACATCAAGTCCGGCGCATTCATAAAGGGACCTGGTTTGACGGTCTCCTGAGGAGGTAGCTCGTGAAGCGTTCCGAGCACATCGCCCGCTGGGTCGGGACGGGGCTCGGAGTGATCGGTGGTTTTCTGCTCGGTTATTTCATGGTCCGGGGACTGGGCACGAACGCCCACCCCGGCTGGGCGATCATCGGGCTGACCACGCTGGAAGGGTTGATCTTCGCGTACCTCGGCACGCCCTATCTGCTGGGCGGCTGGAGGACGATCAACTTCCGGCTCACGAGCACTCCGCTGCCGGATCTGCTCAGCGGACTGCTGGGCATGATCGTGGGCCTCGTCATCGCAGTGCTGATCGGGGTCTTCGTCCGCGACCTTCCGTATGGCTACGCGCTCTCGTCGGTGCTCGCCCTCCTGCTGGCCGCCCAGGGCGCATCCCTCGGGCTGACGCGGCGGACCGAGCTCGCAGCCCTGTTCTTCGGCGGGCCGGGCGAGCCGGACGGCCACCGGCTGTCCGCCGTCCTGCTCGACACCTCGGTGATCATCGACGGCCGGATCCTCGACATCGCCAAGACCGGGTTCATCGACATGCCGCTAGTGACGCTGAGCTCGGTGCTGCGTGAGCTTCAGATGGTGGCTGACTCGGCGGACGCGACCCGCCGCCGGCGCGGCCGCCGCGGACTCGACGTCCTCACGGAGATGCAGAAGGAGCCCTCGATCAACCTGCAGGTCTCCGAAGACGACGTTGCAGCGACAGGTGAGATCGATGCGCATCTGGTCCGCACGGCCAAGCGAAAGAACTGGGGCATCATGACCAACGACTTCAACCTGAATCGCATCGCGCGCCTCGAGGGCGTCGCCGTCCTCAACCTCAACGAGCTGGCCCAGGCCATGCGGCCGGTGGCCATCCCGGGAGAGGAGATCGTGCTCACCGTCGCGCGTGAGGGCAAGGAGCCAGGACAGGGCGTGGGCAGCCTGGACGACGGGACCATGGTGGTCGTCCAGAACGGGCGCCGGCTCATCAACCAGACCATCACCGCCACAGTCACGTCGGTGATCCAGACCTCGGCGGGCCGCATGATCTTCGCCGAGCCGGCCGGAGCCGAAGCGCGGCGCTCGAGCAAGCGCCAGGAGTCCGCATGAGCTCCGTCGGCGCGATCGTCGCCGCCGCCGGCACCGGGTCGCGGCTTGGACGCGGCAGCAAGGCGCTCGTGCGCCTCAACGGCAGGACCACTCTCGCGCGCGTGCTCGAGCTGTTCCTCGCGCTCGACGAGATCGACAAGATAGTGGTGGTCGGGCCGCCCAGCCGGCTGGAGCTCTCGCAGCGCGAGGTCGAGGCGCTGCAACCGCGCAAGCCGGTGATCGTGAAGGCCGGTGGCGAGAGCCGCCAGGAATCGGTCCGGGCCGGGCTATCTGCCATCGGCGACTGCGATTACGTGCTGGTGCACGACGCGGCGCGGCCGCTGGTGACCGCGGCTCTGGTCAGGCGCGTGCTCGCCGCCGCCATGGAGTCGGGTGCCGCATTCCCCGCCATCTCACCGCGCGACGCCGTCAAGCGGGTGGAGGGAAACCGGTTGATCGAAAGCCTCGACCGCTCGCGCGTAGTGCTCGCGCAAACGCCCCAGGGCTTCGCCCATGAGCTGCTCGCGCGGGCGCACCGCGAGGCAGCCGACGCGGGCCTCGTCGGCGACGACGACGCTCAGCTGGTGGCGGCTGCCGGTCACCTCGTCACCGTCGTGCCCGGCGAGCCGGCGAACATCAAGCTCACCACGCCCGAGGACCTTCCGCTCGTCGAGGCGCTGATCCGAGAGCAAGAAGCGCTCGCCCGGTGAGGGTCGGCATCGGCTATGACGTGCACCCCTTCACGCCCGGCCGCAGGCTGGTGCTGGGCGGGGTGGGCATCGATCACCCGGCCGGGCTGAGCGGTCACTCCGACGCCGATGTCCTGACCCACGCGGTCATCGACGCGCTGCTCGGCGCGGCAGGCCTCGGGGACATCGGCACGCACTTTCCGGCGTCCGACGAGCGCTACCGCGACATTTCGAGCCTGGATCTGCTGACCTCGGCGGTCCAGGCGGTGCGCCAGGCCGGTTATCGCGTGGCCAACGTCGACTGCACGGTGATCGCCCAGGAGCCTCGGCTGCACGACCATCTCCCGGCCATGAAGGCCGCGCTGGCCGAAAAGCTCGGGACAGGCGACGTCAACGTCAAGGCAAAATCGCCGGAAGGCCTCGGTGCGCTGGGGGAGGGCGCGGGCATCGCCGCCCAGGCGGTCGCGTCCATCGAGGACGCCACTTAGCGAAACTAGGGTCGTGGCGCTGCGGCTGCACAACACGCTGACCAACAGCAAAGAGATCTTCGAACCGCTCGAGCCCGGACACGTGCGGATGTACACGTGCGGTCCGACGGTCTGGAACTTCGCGCACCTCGGCAATCTCCGCGCGTTCCTTTTCTACGACCTGCTGCGGCGTCACCTCCGCGTCTCCGGCTACCGCCTGACGCACGTCATGAACCTCACGGACATCGACGATCGCATCCTCGACCAGGCACATCACGCGGGCACGACGGTCGCCGAGTACGTGAAGCCGTACGTGCAGGCTTTCTTCGAAGACATGGCCGCCCTGCGCGCCGAGCGGGTCGAGCACTACCCGCGCGCCACCGAGCACATCCCGGAGATGATCGCGATGATCTCCACGCTGATCGAGAGCGGCAACGCCTACCTCGCGGACGGCGACGTCTACTTCCGGATCGCGAGCTTTCCGAGGTACGGCGAGCTGTCGCACCTCGACCGGGCCGGCCTGAAGCCGGGCGTGCGCGTCGACACGGACAAGTACGAGAAGGAGAGCGTCAGCGACTTCGCCCTGTGGAAGCACTCGCACTCCGGCGACGAGGTGCTGGGGGCATCGTGGCACGCACCGTTCGGCGCCGGCCGGCCGGGGTGGCACATCGAGTGCTCAGCGATGAGCAAGCGCTATCTGGGCGAAACCCTCGACATCCACGCCGGAGGCATCGACCTGCTGTTCCCGCACCACGAGAACGAGATCGCGCAATCGGAGGCGGCCAGCCACAAGAAGTTCTCGCGACTGTGGCTGCACTCCGACCACCTCGCCGACGCGACGGGGGAGAAGATGTCGAAGAGCGCCGGCGGATTCACGACCCTGCGCGACCTGCTCGCGTCGGGCCAGGATCCGCTCGCCATCCGCCTGTTCCTCATCGCCAACGCCCATTACCGGTCGCGCATCAGGCTGGGCCCGGAGGCTCTGCACAGCGCGGGCGAGCAGGTGCGGCGGCTGCGCGAGCTCTCCGAGCGGCTCGACCGTGCGCGGCCGGCCGCTGGCGAGGACGCCGACCTGGCCGAGCGCACCGCGGAGGTCCGGACCCGCTATCGCGAGGCGCTCGACGACGACCTGAACCTGCCGCTCGGCCTGGGGCTCGTCTTCGACCACATCCGGGAGGCGAACGCCGCGCTCGACGCGGAGCGCGCCGGCGCCCTCAACCTGTCGGCTCTCCGCGCGCTGCTGGAGGACGTCGACGCGCATCTCGACGTGCTGCACGCGGAGGAACCGGGGTTGGCCGCGGAGGTTGAGCGTCTGATCGCCGAGCGCGAGTCGGCGCGCAAGGCGCGCGACTTCGCCCGCGCCGACCAGATTCGCGACGAGCTCCGGGGGCGAGGCATCGCGCTCGAAGACTCGAAGGACGGTGTGCGCTGGCGCCGCGTCACGGCTACCGAGGCAGGGCGGTTCTGACCTCCCCGGTCTCCGGGTCGTAGTAGTTGCGCGGGATCGAGGTCACGTCCCTGCCGAAGAGGACCAGCTCGAGCGCGTCTCCGCCGATGCCGCGCTGGCTGTGGATATCGTGCGGCGGCCCGAGAAAGGTGACGAACGAGCCCGGGTCGAGGTCCTTCTCGTACAGGATGTCCACGCGGCCGTCGTCGGCCACCCGCCAGTGCCGGTACCGGTCGCGTCCGCGCACCACGCAGGCAACCCCCCACGATCCATGGTTGTGGACCGGGGTCTCCTCTTCGGGCGAGAAGCGGGCGAGCATCAGGGTGAGGCCGTCGGGGTCGCTTTGCAGGATGGTGAAGGTCGCGAGGCTCCCGTGCAGGGCGTGCATCTCGGACTCGGGGACGAACCCCGGTTCACGAGAGGCCTCCGCCAGAGCCCGGCCGACCGCCTCGAGACGTGCGGTGTCCACTCCGTCCGCGACGATCTCGCGTGCCCGGACCATGAAGTCTGAGACCATGCCTTGACGACAGTTTGAACCAGCTCATCTGGGGTCGCAACGCGGTGCTGGAGGCTGCGCGCGCCGGACGCGTGGCACGCGTGTACCAGGCGTCCGGGCTCGGGCACGACCCGCGCCTGGACGAGCTCGGGCGCCTGGCCCGTGTGGAGGTCGTACCGCCCCAGCGCATCGAGTCGCTGGCGACGGGCGCGCACCAGGGCGTCGTCGCGGAGCTGAAGCCCCGGCTGCCCCTGACGCTCAGAGAGCTGCTCGACACAGATCCGTCGCTGCTCGTGGCGCTGGATTCGGTCCTCGATCCTCAGAACCTCGGTGCCATCGTCCGCAGCGCGGAGGTCGCGGGAGCGGACGGCGCCCTCGTGCCCGAACGCCGCAGCGCGCCGCTGTCGGCCGCCGCTGCGAAAGCCAGCTCCGGGGCGACGGAGCTCCTGCCGATCGCTCGGGTTTCGGGCATGCCTTCAGCCATCGCGGATGTGAAGCGCGCGGGAATCTGGTGCGTCGCGCTCGATCCGCGCGGCGAGATCCTGCCGTGGGAGTTCGACTTCACGCAGCGGGTGTGCATCGTCGTCGGAGGCGAGGGCGCCGGCGTGCACCGGCTGGTCAAGGAGCGGTGCGACGCGCGCGTCCGGCTGCCCGTCGCGGGCCGCGTCGCGAGCTTCAACGCTTCGGCCGCGGCCGCGGCGGTGCTGTACGAGGTGATGCGGCAGCGTCCGGGGCGCTGAGCATGCGCTCCTAAACTGGTCACCCGGATGGCGGAGGTGAGCGAGCTCGAGGGCGCGGCGGCGGACGTTTCGCTCACCCGCGACGCGCGCGCCATCCTGGAAAGCGCCACCCGACTCGCGTCCGATCATCGCCGGGCCCGCACGAGCCCGACCGACGTGCTCGAGGCGACGCTGCACTCGCCGGACAGCCTTGCCGTGGGCGAGATGCGGGCGCTCGGGCTGGAGCCGGCGGCCGTGCACCTCGACGGCTCGGGCGACGGCGCGTTGTCGTTGTCGCTGCGCCAGCTCGTGCTCAACGCGAATCGCGAGGCACAGGGGCTCGGCCATCACCGCGTCGACTCGATCCATCTGCTCCTCGCGCTCCTCTACGGCGACTCGCCGTCGACCGCTGTCCCGCTGCAGGAGGCGGGGCTGACGCTCTACGACCTCCGCAACCGCCTCCAGACGGGCGCCGCGCCCGTGGACGGCGAGCTGCGGCGGCGGCCGCTGCCGCCGCTCCGAGGGGTGGTGCGGATCAGCCCTGTGTTCGCCGGTCTCCTGGCGGCCACCGCCGCGTCGGGAGCGCTGCTGTGGACAGGCCTGGTTCCCGGAGCCGCCGGCCTGGTCACCATCCTCTTCGTCACAGCGGGCTGGATCACCTCTCTGTGCATCCACGAGTTCGGCCACGCGCTGGTCGCGTATCTGGGAGGCGATCGGGCCGTCGCGGCATCGGGTTACCTGACGCTGAATCCGCTGCGCTACACGAACGTGGTCTTCAGCGTCATCATGCCGGTCGTCTTTCTCCTCATCGGCGGGATCGGTCTGCCGGGAGGCGCCGTCTACATCAACCACTCGGCGCTGCGCACGCGCGCGTGGAGCTCCGCCGTCGCGCTGGCCGGGCCGGTCGGCACGCTGCTCTGTGCCGCGATCGTCGCGGCCCCGTTCCTCCTCTCGGCCGACCAGGCGTGGGTCGTGGCCCACGTGACGTTCGCCGCCGGCCTGGCCTTCCTGGGTTTCATCGAGGCCTTCGCGCTCGTGCTCAACCTGATCCCCGTGCCGGGGCTGGATGGATTCGGGGTCATCCGGCCATGGCTGCCCTATCAGTGGCAGGCCACGGCCGGCCGGATCGGGATGAACGGGATCTTCTTCGTCTTCCTGGCCCTCTGGTTCCTTGCGCCCGTGCGGAGCCTTTTCTACGGAGCGGTCATCGCGCTCACGAGCCTCGCCCACATCAACGGCCTGCTGATCTTCATCGGCCAGGCCCACATGCGGCTGGCGTGAGCGAATGGAGAGGCTGATCGTCGACGGCTACAACGTGGTGCATGCGTGGACTTCGCTCAAGCGCCTGCTCAACGAGGCGTCGCTCGAGGCCGCGCGCGACAAGCTCGTCGACCGCCTGGCCGTGCTCGGCATGATCAGCGGAGCAGAGGTGACGGTCGTCTTCGACGCCCATCACTCCACAGCGATGGCCAACTCCGAACAGACGGTCGAAGGCGTGCGCATCGTCTTCACCCGGAAGGGACATTCGGCCGACCACGCCATCGAGCGCATCGCCTACCGGGCGAGCGAGACGGGCGACGTGATCACCGTCGCGACGTCGGACCGCTTCCAGCGCGACCTGGTGCGGGGGATGGGAGGCGCGGTGATCAGCGCTCTCGAGCTCGAGCGGCGTGTGATCGACGCCGAGCAGGAGATGACGCGCAGGGTGCGCCGCTACCAGTGACGGCCTTCCGGCGCACGCGGATCGTCTGCACCATCGGCCCGTCGAGCGCGTCGCCGGCCGTGCTCAAGTCGATGGTGCTGGCCGGCATGGACGTCGCCCGCCTCAACTTCTCGCACGGCGACGCCGCCGGCCACCGGAAGGCGGCTGCCGGGGTGCGTGAAGCGGCTGCCGCAACCGACCGCCCGGTTGCCCTCCTGGGCGATCTGCAGGGGCCGAAGATCCGGACCGGTGCGGTCGAAGGCTCGTTCCAGCGTCTGGTCCGCGGGCGCCGGATCATGCTGGTCGCCGAGTCGGGCGCTTCCTCCTCCGGCTCGGGAGGCGGCGAGGTGAAGGTGAGCCACGGCGAGCTCATCCAGGCGCTGCACCCAGGCGACCGGGTGCTGCTCGACGACGGCAGGATCGAGCTCGCCGTCCGGGCCGTCGCGGACAGCCAGGCCGAGGTCTCGGTGATTCGGGGCGGACTCCTGGGCGCCCGCAAGGGGATCAGCGTCCCCGGCCGATCGCTGCCCCTCCCGGCCCTGACCGAAAAGGACCTGAACGATCTGAAGCTGGCCGCCGAGCTCGGCGTCGACTACCTCGCGCTGTCCTTCGTGCGCCGGCCCGACGACGTGGTCATCTGCCAGCAGCACCTGTCCGGGCTTGGCTGCAACATCCCGGTGATCGCCAAGCTGGAGAAGCTCGAGGCGATCCGCGAGCTCAACGCGATCCTCGAGGTGGCCGACGCGGTGATGGTCGCCCGCGGCGACCTCGGGGTCGAGCTGAAGCTGGGCGAGGTGCCCGCGGTCCAGAAGCAGGTGATCGACAGCGCCAACCGGGCGGGCGTGCCGGTGATCACGGCGACCGAGATGCTCGAATCCATGGTGACCTCGAACCGGCCGACGCGGGCTGAGGCGTCTGACGTGGCCAACGCGATCTGGGACGGGACGGACGCCGTGATGCTTTCCCAGGAGACGTCGGTCGGAGCGCATCCGGTGGAGGCCGTCAGGGCGATGGCGCGGATCTGCATCGCGGCTCAGCAGCACCCCGCCTATGAGCGGGCGCGCCAGATCTGGCGGGAGCCGGGCCAGGCGGGCGCCGCCATCGCGCATGCCGCCGCCTCCACCGCCACCGAGCTGCGCGCGCGCGCGATCATCGCCTTCACAGAGTCGGGCACGACCGCGCTGCGCTGCAGCAAGGCTCGGCCGCCGATGCCGGTCATCGCCGCGAGCCCCCACACGGAGGTCCTGCGCCGGGTGGCCCTGTATTCCGGCGTCATCCCGATGCTGACGAGCCCGGGCCGTGACACGGACGAGATGTTCGCGAACGCCACCCGGGCCGCGGTCGAGGCCGGCCTGGTGCGGTCGGGCGACCGGGTGGTGATCGTCGCCGGGGTCCCCGTGGGGCGGCCTGGCCAGACCAACCTGATGAAGGTCGAAACCGTTTAAGCAGGTAGTAAGCGGGCCTGCCCAGGCGGACAATTGTGCCGTGGCCCCCGCCTCCCACGGCCTGCTGGCCCGGATCCATCAGGCCAACGACCATGCGTCTCTCCGGTTCGGCCCGCACACCGCCGAGGTCGAGGCTTTCATCGCCGCGACCGCCCAGCTCACGCCGTGGCAGTGGCGCGAGGTCCTGGCGGGGCGGCGCATGGTCGCCCTGGTCAGCAAGGAACATGCCGGGACCGAGTCGGCGCGCTCCATCGAGGCCGCGATCCGCTCCAGCGACACGCGCCTGTCCGAGCCGATGGCGCGGGCGGGTGAGGTGCTGTTCGACACGCTCGCCAAGAAGGGTGAGGAAAAGCAGGTGGCGGCGTGGCAGGCCATGAGCGCCCTGGTGATGCGATCGCAGCTGCCGGCACTCAAGTTCGCCGTCCACTACGCGCCATTCGCCCCCCTCGTGCCGCTGTCCGGCGACGACGTGCTCGACCCCCGATCGCGCCGGTTCCTGCAGCGGCTCGAGCAGCTGGACGGGGAGCAGGTGGAAGTCCTGTCGCGGCGCTGGCGGCTCGAGCCCGCCGCGTCTCGCGCCCTACTGCAGGCGGTCGCGAAGCACCCCGAGGTGCGCAGCGAGGAGACCGCCGCCCTCCATGCCCTGCGCACCATCCCGCCGCTCCTGGCAGGCGACTCGGGCTGGGCGGCCGTCCGGACGGCCGTGCACGGCGGGCGCGTGCTCGGGTGCTTCGACGACCTCACCGCCGAAGAGAGGGTGGCGCTCTGGGCGCCGCTCCAGCCCGTGATCCCGCTCGCCTGCCTGGACGAGGTGGAGGACATCACCGCGGTGGAGCGGGTGAAGGCCGCGGTCGACAGCGCGGTGAAGAGCATCACCCGTCCGCCGCGCCGCACAGGCACCGCAGCCTCGGCGGCGACGAAGCCTTCGGCCGCCTACGGTGCGAACCACTCTGAGGTGGCGGCCTTCGTGAAGGGCGTCACCGAGCTGACTCCGATCCAGTGGCTGCGGGTGCTCGACCGCCGCAAGCTCGTCGCGAGCGTTACCCGCGAGGGCAGCTCGGAACCGGCCGGCGTCGTGCGTGCCCTGCTGGCGGGGCTCGAACGCACGCGCGAGCTCGACATCTTCACCCGCTGCCGTGTTTTCGCCGCGGTCGAGCGGGCGGCCCACGCCGTCGACTTTCACGGCAGTCTCCGGCCCGACGAGGTGCGGGAGCTGACCGCGCCCTTCGAGGCCGAGATCAGCTTCGTGCATCTGAACAGCAGCGGGTTCGCGCACCGGGTCGCGGCGCTGGACGCCGCCGCGTGGGCGCGGGTCGCGGCGCTGGCCCCCGAGGCCAGCGAAGAGGCGGTCGCACCCCTCGTCAAGGCGGGCACCGCCCTGCTCGACTTCTTCGGAGGTCGCACCGACGACGAGGCGGTCGCGGCCTGGCATGCGGTCTCGGCCCTGGTGCACCGCCACCACCTCACGCCGATCAAGTTCGCGGCGTCGTACGCACCCTTCGCCTCGGCCATCCCCGTAACCAACCCGCGCTCCCTCGGGGCGCTGGTCTCCCGTTACGTCACGGCGGTGGGTCGGCTCGGTTCGGCGCAGTGCGCCGTCCTGGCCACGCCGTGGCAGGCCGGCGAGGAGCATTCGACCGCGCTGGCGAAGGCGACGGCCGACGGCAGCACCCGGCCGGCGGAGGAGGCCGCGGCACTGGCGGCGGTCGTCACGGTGCCGATGCGGCTGGCGACGGGCGGAGGGTGGGCGGCGGTCAAGACGGCCGCGTTCGGAGGTCGCGTGATCGCCGCTCGCACCCGGCTCACGGCGGACCAGCTGCAGGGGCTGTGGGCCCCGATCGAGCCGGCGATTCCACTCGCCTCGCTCAACGCGCCTGCAAAACCGAAACGCTAGTGGCTATCGTCTCTTAACGTGGCGACCGCACGAGGCAACGGCAGGCTTCCCAAGTTCGACCGGGTGCTGGTCGTTTCGGCGCACCCGGACGATCCGGATTTCGGCGCTGGTGGCACCATCGGGCGGCTGGCGGACAGCGGCGCGGCGGTCACCTACGTCATCGTCACCGACGGCCGGCAGGGCGGGGAGGACCCGGCGCAAAAGGACTCGGAGCTCGTGGCGATCCGCGTCCGGGAGCAGCGAGCCGCGGCCCGGGTGCTCGGAGTCAAGAAGGTCGAGTTCCTCGGCTACAAGGACGGTCACCTAGCGCCCGACCTGAAGCTCCGGCGCGATATCGTCCGCATGATCCGGAAGTACAAGCCCGACCTGGTGATCACTCACATCCCCGGCCGTGTGCTCGACGCCCCGATGGGCGGCTCTCACCCGGACCACCTGGCGGTCGGCGAGGCCACCATGGCCGCGGTCTATCCCGACTCCCGCAACCCGCGTGCCTTCCGGTCGCTGCTCAAGCAGGGCTACGAGCCCCACGAGGTGAAGGAGGTCTGGATCCCGTTCTGGACCTCCGGCGACTATCTCGTGGACATCACCCCGACGCTCGAGCGGAAGATCGAGGCGCTGAACAAGCACAAGAGCCAGGTCGCCAAGCCCGGGCGCGAGTGGGACTTCGAGAAGTTCATGCGCCAGCGCCACCGCGAGGTGGGCAAGCGCCGCGGCTACCAGTACGCCGAGTCGTTCAAGAGGATCACCGTCTAGCCTCGGATCAGCGCTCGATGTCGGCCAGCGCGCTCCAGACGTCGACCTTGGTCTTGATCCTGCGGATCACCTCGTCGGTGAAGTCGGTGGTGGAAGCCTGCCCTCCCAGGTCGGCGGTCCGCACGCCGTCGGATACCGCTTCCAGGGCCGCTTCGTAGACCGCGCGCGAGGCGCGGCGCGCGGCATCGCCCTTCATGTACCCGAGCAGCGACGCCACCGCCAGGATCATGGCCATCGGGTTCGCCACGTTCTTGCCCTCGAGGGCGGGGGCGGTGCCGTGGGGAGCCTCCGTCATGGCGACGGACACCGCGCCGGCGTCTTCGAACGCCAGAAGCGTCGATTCGGCGCCCGCGATCGTCCCGAACATCTGGATCACCAGGTCGGATAGGGTGTCGCCGTCGCGGTTCAGGGCGGGGATGACCAGCGCCTCGCCGGTCGTGGCCAGCAGCAGGGCGTAGGTCGCGTCGATGAGCTGCGGGTCGTACCGGACGGCCGGATGGCGGGCAGCGGCCGCGTCGAGCTCTTCCTTGAACATGCCTTCGTAGACCGGGCTGACGGTGAACTTGGGGCCGCCGAAGACCTTCGCCTCGATCCGCCCGGCGTGCTGGAAGGCGTACTCGGCGACGATCCGGCACGTCCTCCGGCTGATCTTCTCGGTCCGGAAGGCCCATTCCTCCAGCTCGTGGCCCTCGCGCCACTCGCGAGCGCCGTACGCGTCGTCCACCGCCATCCGGATGACCGAGATCGGAGCGTGCACGCCCGCCAGCGGCCGCACGCCTGGGATGCGCCGGCCGGTCCGGACGATCACCCGGCCGTCGATCTGCTTGCGCAGGATCGCGTTGGGGCTGCCCACATCCCCGGCGCCCTCCGGGGTGACCGTCGCCGCCTTGATGCCGAATCCGAGCTCCCTCAACGCCTCGGCCGCGTCGATCACGACCTGGTTGCGCGTCTCGCGCCTGGCCGCGAGCGAGAGGTCGAAGTCGCGGGTTTCGATCCCCACTCCGACCACGGCGGGGTCGAGGACACGGAGCGCCTCCTTCAGCAGCTCCTCACCGGTCTGGTCGCCATGCAGGACGGCGATCTCGGTGGCGGCCATCGATCGAATCATATGGCCCGGTCCGATGGACCGGGCCGGCGGTCGGTCAGGCGCGAACGGACGAGGCGGCGCGGCCCGGGAGCGTCACGTGGCCAAGCTGCACGAGCATGCCGAGCTGGTCGGGGACGCCCCAGTGCTCCACGATCTTTCCGCCCTTCATTCGGACCACGTCGAACACCTCGATGTGGGCCTTCCTTCCGGTCGGCGGCCGGCCGAGGAACGCCCCGAGGTTGGTGCCCCCACCGCGCTGTCGAGCCCAAACGCGGTCTCCCGAGACCGCCAGGTCCTCGATCGTGAGGGAGAAGTCGGGAAAGGCGGTCCGAAGGAACGTCGCCACACGCCTGACCCCCTCTGGCCCGTTGCCGCCTGCCGAAGCCTGGTGCTCGATGCAGTCCGGGTCCACGAGGTCATCGACCGCATCGAGGTTGCCGCGGTTGAAAACCTCTTCGATGAGCCGCCGATACAGTTGCTCGTTGCCTTGGTCCGTCATCCAATCGACCTCCTAAGTAATAATCCGAGTCCACCACGGATCAATACTGAAAGTCTAGGATGAACCTATGACAAAGGGCAAGAGGCGGCCATACGAGTCGAGGCTGCGGCAGGAGCAGGCCGTGGCCACCCGCGTCCGCATCCTCGACGCCGCCCAGCGGCTGTTCTCCGAGGGAGGTTTTGCAACCACCACGATGGAGTCGATCGCCCGCGACGCCGGCGTCGCCACCGACACCGTCTACGCCGCCTTCGGAAGCAAGGCCGGACTCTTGCGGGCGCTGCTGAGCCAGCGCGTCGCGGGTGACGACTCCCCTGTCCCGCTCCTCGAAAGGCCTGGCCCCCAGGGAGTGCGTTCCCAGCCCACCCAGCGCCGGCTGATCGCGGCCTTCGTCGCCGACATCGTGCCGATGATCGAGCGCGCGCGGCCCGTCGACGACATCATGCGGGCCGCGGCTGCTGTCGAACCCGAGATCGCCGACGCACGGAGGAAGATGCACGAAGGACGGTTCGAGAACCACCGTAAGCTCGCGTCCTGGCTGGCCGAGAAGGGCCCGCTTCGTCACGGGATGGGGGAGGAGGAGGCCGCCGCGATCCTCTGGACGGTCACCTCGCCCGAGGTCCATGGCCTGCTCAGGGGAGTCCGCGGCTGGACGAAAGAGGCCTATGCCGCGTGGCTGGAGGAGACGCTGAGCCGCGTCCTTCTACCGTAAGGGGCTGCTCAGGGCGTCTGCTACTATTGACAAGGCCTAGGGAACCTAGGCTTTTTTCTTTCTCCCCACCAAAGAGACAACCATGGAAGAAGTAATCACACTCGCCTGCAACGTCTGCAAGCGCCGGAACTACACGACGCTGAAGAACAAGAAGAACGATCCGGACCGGATCGAGCTCAGCAAATACTGCAAGTGGTGCCACAAGCACACACCCCACCGGGAGACGAAGTAACAGCCACATGGCGGTAACGACACGGAGACGGGAAGAGCCGGCCGCCCAGGTGGGCGGGCCGTTCCGCTTCCTGCGCGAGGTCTACGAGGAGCTGCGGAAGGTGGTCTGGCCGACAGGGCCGGAGCTGTACCGCTATACCCTCGTGGTCATCTTCACCGTCGCTCTCCTCGGCCTGTTCGTCGGCGGCACCGACTACGTGCTCGGCGAGATCGCCAAGCGCACCATCTACAACAACGGAGTCCACTGATGGCAGTCCCGAACGCGCAGCCGAACCCTCAGACGAACGCCGAGGACGACGCCCAGTGGTACGTCGTCCACGCGTACTCGGGCCATGAGGAGAAGGTCAAGAAGAACCTCGAGAAGCGCATCGAGTCGATGGACATGCAGGACAAGATCCTGCAGGTGCTCGTCCCGATGGAGGACGAGATCGAGATCAAGGACGGCAAGCGCCGCCACGTCCAGAAGCGCATCTTCCCCGGCTACATCCTGGTGAAGATGAAGATGTCGAACGAGTCCTGGTTCGTGGTCCGCAACACCCCCGGCGTGACGAGCTTCGTCGGCTCCGCGAACAGCCCGGTTCCGCTTCAGGAGAAAGAGGTGCGGGCGATCCAGAAGCAGATGAAGCAGGAAGCGCCGAAGATCCGGGTCGAGTTCCAGGTCGGCGAATCGGTGCGCGTGGTGGACGGTCCGTTCACCGACTTCCACGGCAAGGTCGACGAGATCAACCCGGAGAAGGGCAAGCTGAAGGTCCTCGTCAACATGTTCGGCCGCGAGACGCCGGTCGAGCTCGACCTCCTCCAGGTCGAGAAGGTTCACTAGGCGGGTAGAGAGAAAGCGACATGGGAAAGAAGAAGGTCCGCGCGGTTTTGAAGCTCGAGCTGCAGGCCGGCAAGGCGACGCCGGCGCCGCCCGTCGGCACCGCGCTCGGTCCGCACGGCATCAACATCATGGAGTTCACCAAGGCCTACAACGAGCGCACCGCCCAACAGGCGGGGGACGTCGTGCCGGCCCTGATCACGATCTTCGAGGACCGCAGCTTCACGTTCGTGCTCAAGACGCCGCCCGCCGTGCAGCTGCTCAAGCGGGCCGCCGGCGTCGACAAGGGCTCGGCCAAGCCGAATCGGGAGAAGGTCGGGCGGATCACGCGCAGCCAGATCCGGTCGATCGTCGAGACCAAGGGGAAGGACTTGAACGCGTTCGACCCCGACCAGGCGATGAAGATGATCGAGGGCACGGCTCGTTCGATGGGCCTCGAGGTCGTGGAGTAGCAACGCGATGCCGAAGAAGAGGGGAAAGAAGTACATCGAGGCGGAGAAGAAGGTCCAGGCCGCGCTCGCCGGGAACGGCGACGGCGGGCTGAACCCGGAGGCCGCGTGCCAGGTGGTCCGCGACACCTCGATCTCCAAGTTCGACGCGACCGTGGAGGCGCACATCCGGCTCGGGGTCGACCCCCGGCACGCGGAGCAGATGGTCCGCGGCTCGGTCGTGCTCCCCAACGGGACCGGCAAGAAGGTCCGCGTCGCGGTCTTCGCCGCCGGTGAGAAGGCGCGCGAGGCCCAGGACGCCGGCGCCGACGTCGTCGGCGGCGACGACCTCGTCAAGCGGGTGCAGGACGGGTGGACCGACTTCGACGCCGCGATCGCGACGCCCGACATGATGGCGAAGGTCGGACCGCTCGGCAAGGTGCTCGGCCCGCGCGGGCTGATGCCGAACCCGAAGTCGGGCACGGTCACGAACGACGTGGGCCGCGCGGTGCGCGAATCCAAGGGTGGCAAGGTCGAGTTCCGGACCGACAAGTTCGGGATCGTCCACGTGCCGATAGGCAAGGTTTCGTTCGAGCAGGGCGCCCTGCATCAGAACCTGACGACGCTGGTCGACGCGCTGATCCGGAACAAGCCCTCAGCTTCGAAGGGTCAGTACTTGCGCACCTTCTACCTCACCTCGACCCAGGGGCCGTCGGTCCCGGTCGACGTCCGCGAAGCGGCGAAGCTGAACGCGGGAGGCTGATCCCCGGGTCGGGTTCGGCCGGCGCCGGCCTCCCGCGGCTTGGCTAACATCTCGCCGATGTACGGTCCCGTGCTCGCCGGCCGGATCGTTCGCCTCAGGCCGCCTGGTCCCGATGACGCCGTCGAGATGGCGTCGTGGTTCGACGACCTCGAGGTCACACGGTTCGTCAAGCTGCGGCACCCGCCGTCCGTCGAAATGGAGCGCGAATTCCTGGAGCGCATGGCGCGCGACCCGGACGCCGTGTGGTGGGCCGTCGAGCACCAAGGACGCATCGTCGGGGGCACCGGCATCCGCGAAATCGACTGGAAACACGGCCATGGGACGACCGGAACCGTGATCGCCGACAAGAGCGTGTGGGGCAAGGGACTCGCGCATGAGCTGATGCGCCTCCGTGCCGAGTACGCCTTCACCCAGCTGCCTTTGAGAGCGCTGCGGTCGGGGTATCTCGAGGGCAATGTGGCGAGCGCCCGGGCGCAGAGGTCCGCCGGTTACAAAGAGGTCGGTCGATGGCACGAGGACAGGTTCGTAGAGGGCAGGTGGGTCGACCTCGTCCTGACCGAGCTGCTCCGGGAGGACTGGGAACGGGCTCGCGTATAATCAGCGACCTGCCCTAGACAGTAGGTGCGGCGCAAGCCGCTCAATTTCCTACCGAGGCGATGAAAGTGAAGGAACGATTGGTCCTTCCTGCCTTGTCGTCATGGGCGGGGAGGATTTTTTATTTGCCGAAAGCACGAAAAGAGCAGAAGGCCGAGCAGGTCGACCTCCTGACCGACAAGCTGAGGAAGGCCAAGGTTGCGGTGCTCACCGACTACCGCGGGCTCACCGTGGCGCAGATGCAGGAGCTGCGCGGGAAGCTGCGCGGCGGCAAGGTCGAGTACCGGATCGTCAAGAACACGCTGGCCCGGCGCGCCGCGCAGGCGGCGGGCGTTCCGGCCCTCGAGTCGGAGCTCAAGGGCCCGATGGGCATCGCCTTCGGTTACGACGACCTGAGCCTGCCGTCCAGGCTGATCAACGACTTCGTGCGCACGACGCGCCTGAAGCTCGACATCACCGGCGGCCTGGTCGAGGGCCGCGTCTTCAACCCGGAGCAGGTGCGGCAGCTGGCCGACCTCCCGTCCCGGGAAACCCTGCTGGCGCAGCTTCTGGGCACGCTCCAGTCGCCGGTGGGCCAGCTCGTCGGAATCATGCAGACCCCGGTTCAGCAGCTCGTCGGCGTGCTGAACGCATACAAAACCAAGTTGGAGGCAGCGTAAATGGCGGCGACGAAGATCACCCCGAAGGAATTTGTCGAGGCGCTCAAGGACTGGAGCATCCTCGATGTCGTGGAGGCCGTGAAGGCCATCGAGGACGAGTTCGGCATCAAGGCGGCGGCCCCGGTGGCGGTCGCGGCGGTGGCCGGCCCGGCCGGCGGCGGCGAGGCGGCGGCGGCGGAGGAGGAGCAGACCGAGTTCACCGTGACTCTCACGGCGGTCGGCGACAGCAAGATCAACGTGATCAAGGCGGTCCGCGAACTGACTCAGCTCGGCCTCAAGGAGGCGAAGGACCTGGTCGACGCGGCCCCGAAGCCGGTGCTCGAGAACGTGTCGAAGGCGGACGCCGAGAAGGCGGTGGCCAAGCTCAAGGAAGCGGGCGCGACCGCGGAGCTCAAGTAAGGAAGATCCGCTGAGGAGACGGGCTCCGGGAGCCCGTCTCCTTTTTTTACGCCGGGACCTGAGGCGCGAAACGGGCCTGGGTCAGGCGGCCTTGCCCCCGGTGGCACCCTCGCGCGGCTCCTTCGGCCGGGGATGCGTCTTGCGCAGAGGCCGGGGCTTGGGCTTCGGCTCGATCCCCCGGCGGCGCGCGGGCACGCGGCCTTCCGGCTGCCTGGGCTCGGGCGGGGCTTCGAGCTTGGGGATGCCCCTGACGACCGGGGCCCTGGAGCTGATCCGGACCGTCTCGTCGAAGTGCTCGACCTCCAGCGCCCGCCCCTCGAGCAGCGAATAGGTCGCGCGGGCGTGGTTGAACCGCACCTGCAGCAGCCTGCCCTGGAACGTCATCCGGAACGTGAGCCGGTCGATCCCGGGCGGAAGCCGCGGGCGGAAGGAGAGCCGCTCCCCCTGGTGACGCATCCCACCGAGGCCCGCGACCGCCGCCAGCCATGCGCCGGCCAGGGATCCCATGTGCACGCCGTCCTTCACGTTGTGCTCCAGGTCGTTCAGATCCATCAAGGCCGCCTCGCCCAGGTAGTCGTGGGCCAGCTGAAGCAGGCCGACCTCGGCGGCCATGGTCGACTGCGTGGTCGACGACAGCGACGAGTCGCGCACCGTGATGGCCTCGTAATACGCGAAGTTGCGCGCCTTCTCCTCGGCAGTGAAGGCGTCGCCCCGCAGGTGCATAGCGAGCACGAGGTCCGCCTGCTTGACTACTTGCTTCCGGTACAGGTCCAGGTATGGATAGTGCAGGAAGAGGGGGTAGTGGTCCGGTTTGCACCTGGTGAAGTCCCACTGCTGGTGATCGGTGAACTGGGTCGCCTGCTTGTGGACGCCAAGCTTCTCGTCGTACGGCAGATGCACCCGGTCGGCGGCGCGACGCCACGCTTTGATCTCGGCAGCGGTCACCTTGAGCCGGCGCGCAGAGGGCGCGTGCCGCTGCGCCGCATCGGCCGCCGCACGCAGGTTTCGCTGCGCCATCAGGTTCGTGTAGACGTTGTTGTCCATCAGCGCGCTGTACTCGTCGGGGCCGGTGACTCCGTCGATGCAGAACTCGCCCCGGCGGTTCAGGTGGCCGAGTGACATCCACAGGCGCGCGGTCTCCACGAGCAGGTCGATGCCCACCTCGGCCTCGAACTCTTTGTCGCCGGCCGCCGACACGTACCGGATCACCGCGTCGGCGATATCGGCGTTGATGTGCATGGCGGCGGTCGACGCCGGCCAGTAGCCCGAGCACTCCTCGCCATGGATCGTGCGCCAGGGGAAGGCCGCGCCTTTGAACCCGAGGTCCGCGGCGCGCTTGCGGGCGAGGTCGAGGATCGAGTGCCGCCAGCGCAGCGCGTCCGGCACGGTCTGCGGCGCCGTGTAGGTCAGGACCGGGAGCACGAAGGTCTCGGTGTCCCAGAACGTGTGGCCGTCGTATCCGGGCCCGGTGAGGCCCTTCGCAGGGATGGCGCGGGTCTCGGCGCGAGCCGCCGCCTGGAGCACGTGGAAGAGGGCGAAGCGGATGCCCTGCTGGACCTCGGGGTCGCCTTGCAGCTCGACATCGGACCGCCGCCAGAAGTCGGCGAGGTAGCGGCGCTGCGCCGCGGCGAGTCCCTCCCATCCGTGGTCCAGCCCGCTCGCGAGCGCGCCCTCGACCTGGGAGCGCAGCGCCGGCGCCGAGCGGACGCTCGACCACCCGTAGGCGACGAACTTGACCAGGCGCAGGCGCTTGCCCCGCGGGACGTGGGCCGACACCGTGAGCCGGGCGTTGTCCTCGCCGCTCTCCGCGCTCAGCGCGGCGCCCCGGGGAGCCTCGAGGTGATGCTGCATGGCCGCCGCCATGCGCAGGCCGCTCCCGCCTGTGCGGTGGATCAGGACGCCGTAGGTGTCCGCGTGGCCGTGGTACTCGCCGACCAGAGGATGGGCGACGGCGCGCGAGGTCCGGGGGTCGGCCTGGTTGGCGCCGTCGGCCGGCTCGTTGGCCACCAGCTCGGACTGCACCACGAGGTCGACGCCGTCATCGACGGGCTCCACCTCGTAGACGATGGCGGCCAGGGCGCGATGCACGAGGGAGACCATCCGGGTCGTCCTGACGCGGACGCGGCGGTGGGCGGGTGACTCCCAGTCGACAGAGCGGTGGAGGAGGCCCGTCTTGAAGTCCAGAACCCGTTCGTGTGAGATCAGGTTGCCGTACCGCACGTCGAAGGGCTCGTCGTTGACGAGGAGGCGGATGATCTTCCCGTCGGTGACGTTGACGATCGACTGGCCGGCCTCCGGGTAACCGTAGGCGGTCTCCGCGTACGGCAGCGGCACCGCCTCGTAGAACGCGTTGAGGTAGGAGCCGGAGATGACGTGGGGCTCGCCTTCGTCGAGGTTGGCCCGCCATCCGATGTGGCCGTTGCTCAGGGCGAGGATCGATTCCGTCTGGGGGAGGCGGTCGAGGTCGAGGCGCACCTCGCGGATCGCCCAGGGGTCGTGCTCGAAGCACTCGACGCAGAACATCAGCCGTCCACCAGCTCACCGAGGTCGTTCACGACCACGTCCGCGCCGTGCTCGTAAAGCTCGCGCGTCCGGCTGTCCCGGTCGACGCCGATGACGATGCCGAAGGCGCCGGCCCGTCCCGCGGCCACGCCCGCCAGCGCGTCCTCGTACACGGCCGCCTGCCCCGCCGTCGCATGGAGGATGGCCGCCGCGCGAAGGTACGTGTCCGGCGCCGGCTTCCCCTTCAGGTGCTCCTGCTCGGCGATCAGACCGTCCACCTGCCCGTCGAACATGCCGTCCAGCTGCGCCGCGCGAAGGACCTCGGTGGTGTTCTTGCTGGAGGAGACGACGGCCAGCTTCAGCCCCGCCCGCCGGGCGGCGTGGAGGTAGCGCACGGTGCCGTCGTACGTCTGCACCCCGTCGCGGTGGATCAGGTCGAGGAACAGTCCGTCCTTTCGGGCGGCCAGGCGCTGGACCTCGTCCTCGCCCACCTCGATGTGTCGCGCGGCCAGGAAGGACCGCACCCCATCGATGCGTGGCTTGCCGTCGACGTACTCGGCGTAGTCCGCGTCCGCGTCGAACGGGACGAAGGGCTGCCCCGTGGTGGCTGAGCGCTCGCGCAGGAAGTCGTCGAACAGCTGCTTCCACGCCCTGGCGTGCACGGTGGCAGTCTGAGTGATCACTCCGTCGAGATCAAACAGGCAGGCCGCGATCGTCGGCGGCAGGCCCAATCGGCGTTCCGGCATATCGTTAAAACGCGCGCGGGGGCGCTTCGTCGAATTCTGCCCGCTGGCGCGTTGAACCTATGTGACCAGGCGCACGGCGACGGAGTGGTACATCGGCGCCTGGATCGTGTGGATGGGGGCCATGCTGGGCTTCTTCATGGCTTACCGGCAGGTCGACACGACGACCCAGCTCTGGTTCCAGAACTCCAACCTCACGGGCCTGGCCACCATCCTCGAGCTCTCGATGCTTGTGATGTTCGTCTCCTGGATCGGAGCGCTGGTAGGCCTCGCCCGGCAGCGCGCGTGGGGCTGGTTCGCGACGCTGTTCGTGACGCAGCTCGTCGGAGCCGGCATCGCCGGGATGGTGGTCTACATGGGCGACGGACCCGAGGACGAAGCGGAGCTGACGCGGCCGGAACCGACCTGAGCCGCGTCCGGCCGTCACGGCTCAGGAATCTCTGAGCTCGCCCACAACTCCTGGCCAGGCTGTGCCGTCAGCCTGAGGGACATCAAAGCGTCCGGGAGTCAACCATGGGCATCACCCTTCGACAGACCCGAACCGTCGCGACCGCCGGCGAATCTGCCCGGCCCGCGCTCCGTACCCGGCCCGCCAGGTACCTAGCCACCGGCGCCGTCGCCGGAGGGACCATGGGCGCCGTCGCCGGAACGGTGGCCGCAAACCTCGTCCCGGGCGTGGCCCCGGCCGTCCACCTCGCGATGGGCGCCTTCTTCGGGGCGTTCAACGGCGGATTGATCGCGCTGCTCGCGGCCTTCGAAGGCCGCTGACAACCCGGCGCCGGACGGTCTCCCCCGGATCGCCCGGCCGACGCCTCCTCCAAGCGGGGGATGAAAAGTTCCCGGGTGGGTGGTATAGTGCCCGGAAACCTACGGCCGGGCGCCGTTCGCCCAGGCCTGTCCAAGCGCCCCCGCGAGGGGAAACTTGTCGTATACTCGCCGTTTGTGCACGTCCCGGCCGCTCATCCTGCCCTTTAGCTGAGCGCGCCCTTTTTCCTGGAAGGAGAGCCGAATTGATCTCAGAGATGAGAGTCCCCTCGCGCCTTAGCTACGGCCGCATCCCGAACCTGGTCGAGCTCAAAGACCTGATCGCGACGCAGATCGAGTCGTTCCAGTGGTTCAAGAACGACGGGCTTCGCGAGCTGTTCGACGAGATCAACCCGATCACGGACTACACCGGCAAGAACTTCGAGCTGAAGTTCCTCGACTACGACTTCGGCCAGCCGAAGTTCTCGGTCGAGGAGTGCCGCAACCGGGACATGACGTACGCGGCCCCGCTCCGGATCCGGACCCGCCTGACCATCAAGGAGACGGGGGAGATCAAGGAGAGCGAGGTCTACATGGGCGACTTCGCGATGATGACGGACGAGGGCACGTTCATCGTCAACGGGACCGAGCGCGTCGTCGTCTCGCAGCTGGTGCGCTCGCCGGGCGTGTACTTCACCGCGGCCGAGGACCCCGCGACGGGCCGCAAGCTCTTCGGCGCGAAGCTCATCCCCAACCGGGGCGCCTGGCTCGAGATCGAGACCTCGGCCAAGGACCTGCTGACGGTGAAGATCGACCGCAAGCGCAAGGTGCCCGTCACCGTCCTGCTCAAGGCCCTCGAGCTGCCCCAGATGAAGGGCACGGAGAACGACCGCGAGGCTCAGAAGCGCGCCCTCCACGAGCTGTTCGGGGACGTGGACAACAACCCGGAGCACCGCTACCTGGAGACGACCCTCGACAAGGACACGACGACCAAGACCGAGGACGCGCTCCTCGAGCTTTACCGCCGCGTGCGCCCGGGCGACCCGCCGTCGGTCGACAACGCCCGCAACCTTCTGCAGTCCCTGTTCTTCAACCCGCGCCGGTTCGACCTCGGCCGCGTCGGCCGCTACAAGGTCGACAAGCGCCTGGGCCGCGACGAGGAGGACATCCTCGAGCGCGTCCGCCAGCGCGAGCTGCGGATCCTGGAGAAAGGCGACTTCATCGCGTTCATCCGCAAGCTGATCGAGCTCAACAACGCTCCGCGTGAGAAGCAGATCCCGGACGATATCGACCACCTGGGCAACCGTCGCGTGCGCGCGGTGGGCGAGCTGCTTCAGAACCAGTTCCGGATGGGACTCATCCGGATGGAGCGGATCATCAAGGAGCGCATGACGATCTCGGACCCGCACACGGTCACGTCGGCGTCCCTGATCAACGCGCGCCCCGTCGTCGCCGCCATCAAGGAGTTCTTCGGGTCGAGCCAGCTGTCGCAGTTCATGGACCAGCACAACCCGCTGTCCGAGCTGACGCACAAGCGCCGGCTGTCGGCCCTCGGCCCCGGCGGGCTCTCGCGCGAGCGTGCCGGCTTCGACGTCCGTGACGTGCACCACAGCCACTACGGCCGGATCTGTCCCATCGAGACGCCGGAAGGACCGAACATCGGACTGATCGGCAACCTGGCGACCTACGCCAAGGTCAACGAGTTCGGATTCATCGAGACGCCGTTCCGCCGCGTCTACAACCGCGTGATGCTCAACGAAGACGTCGCGCCGAAGCTCGAAGGCCGCACCCTGCGCCGCCCGGCGATGGACGCGAAGGGCACCGAGGTCATGGCCGCCAACCAGCGGCTGGACGCCAAGGCGATCCAGGCGCTGATCAAGGCGCGCGTCGCGTCGGTCGACATCGTGCCCTGGATCTCCGACGAGGTCGAGTACCTGTCGGCGGACGAGGAGGACATGTACGGCATCGCGCAGGCCAACGCCGCGCTGACGCCCGAGAGCACGTTTGTGGACGCGCGCGTCCCTGCCCGGGCGCGCGGCGACTTCAAGATCGAAGAGATCCAGAACATCCAGTACATGGACGTCTCGCCGAAGCAGATCGTCTCGATCGCGACGGCGCTCATCCCCTTCCTGGAGCACGACGACGCCGGCCGCGCCCTGATGGGCGCCAACATGCAGCGCCAGGCCGTGCCCCTGCTCGTGCCGGACGCGCCGCTGGTCGGCACCGGTGTCGAGTACTACGCGGCCAAGGACTCGGGCGAGATGATCGTGGCGGACGTCGCCGGCACGGTCGTCGACACGGCCAGCCCCAAGGAGCTCAAGACCGTCCACGCAACCCCGGTCTTCGAGATCGTGGTCAAGCCGGACGGCGGCGGCGCCGAGCGTCACTACCCGCTGCAGAAGTTCGCGCGCTCGAACCAGGGCACGTGCCTCAACCACCGGGCGATCGTCAAGCCCGGCCAGCACGTCGAGGTCGGCGACATCCTCGCCGACGGCCCGGCGATCGACAACGGCGAGATGGCGCTCGGGCGCAACGTGCTCGTCGCCTTCATGCCCTGGGAGGGCTACAACTTCGAGGACGCCATCCTGCTGTCCGAGCGC
>CAZLJC010000024.1:22222-33382 GCA_964559855.1 uncultured Actinomycetes bacterium | reverse complement strand
CCCGTCTCCCGCTCCAGCTTCGGCCTTACGACGATTCGGAACCAAGACCGCGAGCGCAACTGGGGGGCGCATGGGACGAATCGGGGGGTCACGCCGCCGGAAAGGCCAGGGATACGACCGTGCCGGAACCCGCTTGGCTCGTGATCGATGCGGTTCCGCCGTGCGCGCTGACGATATCGCGCGCAATCGCCAGGCCGAGGCCGCTGCCGCTCGAGTTCGGGCCCTTCACGAAACGCTCGAACACGTGAGGTAGAAGATCCGGCGGAATCCCGTCGCCGCTGTCAGAGAGGGTGATGGTGACCTGATCTCCGCCTGAGCCCACCGCCACTTGCACCGAACCACCTGACGGCGTGTGGCGAAGCGCGTTGGAGAGCACGTTCCCGAGCACCTGGCGGATCCGCCCTGGATCCACCTCGATCACCGGCACGTCGTCGAGCGCGGCGGTCAAAGAAACGCCCGCGGAATCAGCCTGCGCACGGAACGACTCGACCGTGTCGCGCACCAGCGCACTGACGTCCGTCGGCTCTCTGTGCAGCACGAGGTTGCCCGCGTCCGTCAACACCAGCGTGCGAAGGTCCTCCACGAGCCGGTCCAGCGTGGACGTCGCATCGAGGATCGGCGCCAGGTGCGCGGCGTCCGCCGGATACACGCCGTCGACCATCGCTTCGGCCTGCCCGCGGATCACCGACAGCGGCGTGCGCAGCTCATGTGTCACTTCGGCCAGAAACGACCGGCGCTGCTCGTCCTGCGCGCGCAGGCGGGCCGACATCGAGTTGAATGCGCGGGCCACCGAGCGGATGTCGGCCGAACCCCATTCCGGCACCTGCGCCGAAAGGTCGCCTGATTCGATCCGCCGCGCCGCTTCGATCAAGTTGCTCAGCGGCATCGCCATCCGCCGCGCGCCGCCCGCCGCCCCGATCACGATCAGCGCGATCACGATCAGCAGCGGAAAGAGGAAGAACGCGTGCGGCCCACCGGGTCCGCCCTCGTGGAACAAAAATCCGAACAGCGCGCCGGTCATCAGCGCGACGAAAAAGACGACCAGGACGAAGCAGCCGATGAAGCGGATGAACGGCGCGGGTCCTCGGCCGCGCCGCCACCCTCGGCCGCGCGGAGGGAACGGCTCCCCTTCCGGCCACCAGGCCGGGCGCTGCGCCGTGAACGGCCACTGCTCGCGGTCCCATCCGCCCCAGCGCCCCGGACCGCCACCCGCCCTCAAGGTGCGGTCGTAGGTTCAGCGAATCGGTAGCCCACGCCGAACACGGTCTCGATGTACCGCGCGCCGATCTTGCGCCGGATGTTCTTGATGTGTGCGTCGATCGCGCGCTCGTAGGACTCGAAGGCCACGCCGCGCACCGCGTCCAGCAGCTGCGCGCGAGTGAACACGCGACCGGGCTGCCGTGCCATCTCGGCCACCAGCTGGAACTCGCTCTTGGTGAGGTCGACGCGTCGGCCTTCGAAACGAGCCTCCATTCGCGGCACGTCGAGCTCGACGTCCGAGCCGACGCGGATCACATCGGCAGGAGCGTTCATTCCGTCCGCCCGGCGCAGCACCGCACGCACTCGCGCAACCAGCTCCTTCGGCGAGAACGGCTTGGTCAGGTAGTCGTCCGCGCCGAGCTCGAGACCGACGAGCTTGTCCGACTCATCCGTCCGCGCGGTCAGCATGATGATCGGCACCGCTCCATCACGGCGCAGCGTGCGGGCGACGTCGAGGCCGTCGAGGCCCGGCAACCCAAGATCCAACACCACCAGGTCCGGGCGCCCGGTGCGCGCCGTGCGCAGCGCGGCCGGTCCGTCCGACGCCGTGAGGACCGCGAACCCTCCGTGCTCCAGGTAGTCGCGCACAAGCTGCACGATCCGGGGCTCGTCATCGACCACGAGGATGGTCGCCACTACGGCGACCATCCTAGGTTGCCCCATCGCTCCTAGACGGAGCGAGTGTCAGAAGGGGGAGAGGGAGGGGTAGGCGCCGAACCTGTGCCCGAACCCGAAGGCGGCTGCTCGCCGTGCTGCCTGCGGTGCCACTCCTGCGCGCGCTCCTCGAACGATCCGAACGATCCGAACGATCCGCCGAAGCCGCCCGGTCCGCCCTGGCCCCAGCCACGACCGTGCCCGCCCCAGCCGCCGCCCATCCACATCCGGCGCCCCATGAAGCCCCAGAACGCCATGCGGAAGAGCCAGAAGATGCCGAACAGGATCAGCAGGAACCACAGGATTCCAAAGAACCCGAAACCGCCGCCCCAGTAATGGGGGCCGTAGTAGTAGCCGCCCGGCTCGCCGTTGGCCGCGCCGGAGGCCGCCGGGAGGTGCGTGTTGACCCCGTCCTGCCATCCGATGTTGTACGCGATGGCCCCGACGACCACGAGCACGATCGCCGTCAGCACCAGTCCGAGAATTCCGAAACCGCGTCGCATGTTGACTCAACTCCTTTGGTGTGAACCCGGTGAATTGCGGGTTTGCACGACCAATGCTTCCGCTGAGTTATGAGCGACGTGTGAAGGGCTTGTGCGTCGCTCGGGGAGGTACGCGGCCGCTCAGCTCAGAACCCGCCCTCCAGCTCCACCAGCTCCGCGGTTCTCTTCCAGAGCAGCGATTGCTGGCCGATGTCCTGCGCCGCCTTCGGCGCCTCGATGTGCCGACCTCCCTTGAACAACCAGCCGGTCGTCCCGGCGTGCGCCGGGGACAGCGCAAGATCGGCCAGGTACTGCGCCGCATGCGAAGGGTCGCGCGAGAACATGCGAGCCAGGCTGCGCACCGCGCCCGGCGCCTCCTTCATCAGGTCCGACCGGATGAGCCCGGGGTGGAAAGCATTGGCGCGCACGTCCCACCTGTGCGCCCGCCGCGCCAGCTCGAACGTGGACATCAGGTTGGCCGCCTTCGTCGCGCCGAATGTGTACGTCGGGTTGAAGCGAGCGCGGTCGAGCATGCGCGCCACGTCCACCTTCGTGTTCGAGGGCGCGGTGACCGTCACGACGCGCCCGCCGTCGACCAGCCTCTCGCGCAGCAGGTTCGTCAACAAAAACGGACCCAGGTGGTTCGTCGCCAGCATCAGCTCGAAACCATCCTTCGTCTTCTGATACCGCGTCGTGAAGATCGCCGCGACGTTGAGCAGCGCGTCGATTCGGCGCTCCGACTTGAGCAACCGCCGCGCCGCTGCTCGCACCGACGACTGCGTCGACAGGTCGACGTCCTGGCGCGTCAGTGCGATCACCCGCGCGCCGCGCTTCTCGAGCTCACGCACCGTCGCCGATCCGAGAGCGCCCGTCGCACCCGTGACGACTACTGTGGGCATCCATACATATGTTGATCAGCGCGCACGACGGTTATCCGCGATGGGTCGACAGCGACGCCGATCTGATCGAGGTCGACGTTCGCCGCGACGCGCGCGGGAGGCTCATCCTCGCGCACGACGAGCCGGCCCCCGGCGCGGATAGGCCGCCCCTTGACGCCGTGCTGCGGGCCGCCGCCGCGGTGCAACTCGATCTCAAAGAGTCAGGCTACGAGCACGAGATCGTGGAGCAGGCGCTGCAACATCTGCCCGCGGACAGGATCGTGATCACGACCGGCATGGACGATTCGGTCAAGACGATCAAGGACCGCTTCCCACACGTTCGCGCCGGCCTCACCCTGGCCGAGAAGCTCACCCAGTGGACGTGGGGCCGCATCGAGCGATGCCACGCGAATTTCGTCGCCCTCGACCACCGTTACGCCGACTTCTACGCCCGGCAGCCGCTGCGCGTGTGGCTGTGGACCGTCGACGACGATGCCCTCTTGAGGCGCTATCTCGATGAGGGATGGCCCGAGGCCCTCATCACCAACCGCCCCGACGTCGCGCTCCGGCTCAGGAAAGCTCGAGCCTGAGGTCGGTCTCGCAGCAGAACGCGCCCTCGTCCGGCGACCACCGCAGCGTGAACGGCGGCGTCGGGTTCGTGACGCGAAAGCAGATGTTCACCGGTCCGAACGTGTCGCCCGGACTCGAGAACTCGTGGCGCGTCCACGTGCCGCAGCCCGTGACTCCCGTGATGGGAGTGGAGGAGCGCCGGCTCGCATCGATCAGCTGCAGGTCGTCGGGAGAAGTGTGCGTGGCGGAGCTCGAGTTCTGGAACTTCACCGTCATGCGCACGATGTCGTTCCCGGCCTGAACGTTCGAGACCCACAGCACGAAACCGTTCAGGTTCGCGCACGGACCAGGCGAGCAAGCCTGGTTGATGTTGGCTCCGGTCGGGTTGGTCGCCGGCAGGGGAGCGCTGAGCGCGACGAACGCCGCGTAGGCGATCACCACCGCGGCCAGCAGGCCGGACACGACCGCGACCGGGACGAGCAGGCGGCGCCCCACGCCTGGAGAAACGGGCACGAGCGGGCGAAGGTTTCCCGGGACTCGCGGGCCCCGTCAGAGGATGGCTTTCGCCAGCCGGTCGGCCTGGTCCGCCGACGCGGCGGTGACGAACAGAATCAGCTCGTCGCACCCGACCGCGCGGAACGCCTCTACGCGCTCCCGCGCCTCCTCCGGGGTCTTGACCACGCCCGCCCACACCCGGTCGCCGAAGCCGCCGTAGTAGGCGCGGAGGTTTTCCTCCGCCTCCTCCCGCACGTCCTCGCCCAGAGCGAAGTACGACAGCGCGCGGTACCGCGGCCTGCCCTCGCGGCCCGCGGCCTCCCACGCGGGATTCACCTGCTCGATCATCGACTTCAGCGCCTCAGGCGTGCCGCCGCCCAGCGTGTACCCGATGCCGTACCGGACCACGCGCTCGACCACCTTCGGATGCCGGCCGCCGAACATCATCGGCACCGACTCTCCGTTGTGCGGCCGGGGCGTCACCGCCTGCTCCGTGCCCGGCACCGCCTCGCCGCGCCACGCGCGCCGCATCAGCTCCAGCATCGAGTCGATGCGCCTGCCGCGATCGTGAAAGCCGGACCCGGTGACGGTGAAATCGTCCTCCCGGCCGCCGCTTCCGATGCCGAGCACGAAGCGCCCGCCCGAGATCACGTCCAGTGTGGCCGCCTGCTTCGCCAGCAGCACAGGTTCACGTGTGGCGGCGAGCAGCACGTCGGTCATCAGCCCGATCCGCTCCGTCACGGCCGCCGCCGCGCCAAGTGTGACGAGCTCCTCGAAAGTCGGGTAAGCGACGCGCCCGATCGTGGCGAGGGTCGAGAAACCGAGCCGTTCGGCCCGCCGCGCCAGCTCGACGAACACCCGCGCGTCGTGCAGGCTCCTGTCCGCGTTGGGAAGTCCGAGCCCGATCCTCAGGCTCTTCAGGCTACGGGAACCGATCCTCCGACAGAGACGTCGAGCTTGCGGTCGGACAGGACCTTGCCGTCCTTCAGCCGGATCTCGCGCCGGGCCTGCGCGGCGATGTCCGTGTCGTGCGTCACCAGCACGATCGTCACGCCGTCCTCGCTGTTCAGCCGCTCGAGCAGGTCCACCAGCTGCTGCGCCGTCTCCGTGTCGACGGCGCCGGTCGGCTCGTCGAGCAGGATCAGCGAGGGCCGGTTGACCATCGAGCGCGCGATCGCCACGCGCTGCATCTGGCCGCCGGACAGCTCGGATGGCCGGTGCTTGATCCGGTCGCTCAGGCCGACGCGCTCGAGCAGCTGCAGCGCATGCTGCCGCCCGTCCTTGTGGTCCTTCACGTAGCGCAGCGGAAGCATCACGTTCTCGAGCACGTTCAGCCCGCTCAGCAGGTTGTACTCCTGGAAAACGAAACCGATCCGGCGCGCGCGCATGTGTGCGCGATCGCGATCGCTCAGCTTCGCCGTGTCCACGTCATCGATCAGCAGGGCCCCCGCCGTCGGCTTCAGCAGCAGCCCGAGCAGGTCCAGCATCGTGGTCTTGCCGCTGCCCGAGCGCCCGACCACCGCGACGAACTCGCCGGGCGCGATCTCCAGCGACACCTCGTCGAGAGCGCGGATCGTCTCGCCGCCGCGGCGGTAGTGCTTGGTCAGCCCTTCGAGCTTGATCCCAGGCATGCGCTACTCCGTCCTCAGCGCCATCACCGGGTCCATCCGCGCCGCGCGCCACGCGGGCAGCAGCCCGGCCACCGCGCCGAGCACGACCGCAAAGCCGATCGCCAGAACGGTGAGGTTGACGGTGATGAGGAACAACGTCGACTGACCCGCCGGCGTCGTCGCGTTGATCACGATCGTGATCAGCGCGCCCAGCCCGTAGCCCAGCACGCCGCCCACCAGCCCGATGAAGGTCGCCTCGAGCAGGAACTCCGTCATCACGTTGAAGGTCGTCGCCCCCACGGCCTTCTTGAGCCCGATCTCGCGCGTGCGCTCCGCCACCGCCATGAACATCGTGTTGACCACCGAAAGGCCTCCGATGATGAGCGCCAGGAGCGCGGCCGCCGTCGTGATCGCGGTGAACACCGCGCCGCCGGACTTGAAGCTCTTGACCACTTCGCTCGGCCGCGTGGCCTTCACCCCGCTGACCTGCGCGTTGATCCGGTCGGCGATCCGGTCCAGGTCGCCGATCGAGCTGCCCGACTTGCCATAGACGTCGATGCCCTCGGTCACCTGCGTCACGTCGACCGTGTCGCGGATGGCGACGGGCAGCTGATCGTGCAGCAGCATCTGGCCGTCGGTGATGTTGACGTAGGCGAAGGTGTCCGGCGCCGTCCGCGTCTGGTTCAGGATGCCGACCACCTTGAACGTGTGGTTGACGAAGTCGGGCTTCGCGTCGGGCGGCCGGACGGGCAGGTCGATCGAATCACCGATCCGCTTCTTGAACTCCTTGTCGATCGTCGCGCCCAGCACCACCTCGCCCTGCGAGTCCGCGTCGATGGCATGGCCCTGGGCGTAGGTCGTCTTGAGCGGTGACCAGGCGCTCTCCGTCGGGTCGCTCGCGACGATCTCGTCCGGCAGCCCGAGGCTCACGGTGCTGATCTGCCCCGGCTTGGCGATCAGGGCGTAGGTGGGAAACGCCGCCGCGACGCCCTGGACGTGCCTGATCTCGTCCACCTTGGCCAGAGGCAGGATCGAAGCCTGCCCGTCCGGCGCGCCCACCTCGATGGTGCCGCCGAAGTACGTCACTCCGCCGTCGAGCAGGGCGTTGAAGTTCTCCGCCAGCGCGCCCATGGTGGTCAGCGCGAGCACCCCGATCAGGATGCCGAGGATGGTCAGCGAGCTGCGCAGCTTGTGGCGCGCGACGTTGCGGACGATCTCCATCGCGCGGCGCAGACTACCACGGCCCCGGACTCTCGGGGCCGAGGCCTCTCCAGCTCTCGAGGGCGGCTATCGTCCTCCTGGGAATGTTCACGGCGGTTTCGGCCTTTTCAACCTAGGTGGAGGTCCGCTCCGAGCGCTCGCGCACGATCACGTGGAGCGATCCCTTCGCGGCGGTCGAGGCCGCCCCCGGGAAGACCGGCCTTCAGCTCCTGACCGCGCTGCTCGACGGCACGATCCCGCCCCCGCCGATCGCCACCACCATGGATTTCCAGCTGGTCGAGGTCTCTGAGGGCGGCGCCGTCTTCGAGGGTGAGCCCGGCGAGCACGTGTACAACCCGATCGGCGTGGTGCACGGAGGCTGGGCGATGACGCTGCTCGACTCGGCGCTGGGCTGCGCCATCCACACCACGCTGAAGGTCGGCGAGCGCTACACGACGGTCGAGACGAAGGTCAACTTCGTCCGGCCCATCACGCTCGACACCGGGCGCGTGCGCTGCGAGGCCACCGTCCTCCATCGCGGAGGCACCATCGCGACGGCCGAGGGGAGGCTGGTCGCCGAGGCGACCGGCAAGCTCTTGGCGCACGGCACCACCACCTGCATCATCGCGCGCGCATGAGTCGCCCATGACGGGCTGAGCGCGGTCGAACGAATTCCACGCGTTTTGCGCCAAACGAGCCAGATCCCGCGCGAATTGCGCGCGTTTGGCGCCAGACGCGCCCCAATCGGCTCCAGATCCTGCCCCTACTCGGGGCCCGGCTTGCCCGGCTCCAATTTGATCGACGCCGAGTTGATGCAGTAGCGCAGCCCCGTCGGGTCCGGCCCGTCGTCGAACACGTGCCCCAGGTGGCCGCCGCAGCTCGCGCACGTGACCTCGGTGCGGACCATGAAGTGCGAGTCGTCGACCGACTCCTCGATCGGCGCTCCCTCGGCCGGCGCATAGAAGGATGGCCAGCCGCAGTGCGCGTCGAACTTGGTCTCCGACTCGAACAGCTTCGCGCCGCACCCGGCGCACAGGTATGCGCCCGGCGTCCTGGTGTCCCAGTACTCGCCCGTGAACGGCCTTTCCGTGCCCTTCTCGCGCAGCACGTGGTACTGCATCGGGGTCAGGTCACGCTTCCACTCCGCTTCGCTCTTCCGCACCGCCGTCTGCTTCTTGCTCATCGTCACCAATGTGCCCGTTTTCGGGAAGTCGCAAACTAGGGGCGTGGCCGGCAGAAAGGCGGAGTCCCGGCTCAAGAAGGACCTCGTCATCTGGTTCGTGACCGCGGCCGCGGACAGGCAGCCGCACGCCACGCTGGTGTGGTTCCTGTGGCAGGGCGACTCCTTCGTCGTCTACTCGCAGGACGGGCAGAAGGTCCGCGACGTCCAGGCCAACCCGAAGGTGGCGCTGCACCTGAGCAGCGACCCGGTGGGAACCGACATGGTCCGGGCCACCGGCACCGCGAAGGTCGTGAGCAGCAAGGCGCCGGCGCAGATCCTGCCGGCGTACCGCCGCAAATACCGCCAGGAGCTGGAGGACATGGGCTACACGTGGGAGCAGTTCGCCGGGCAGTATCACAACGAGATCCGGGTCGAGCCGGTGACGCTCCTGTGACGCCGCGGCACCCGCTCCGCTTCGGGCTCAAGAACTCTGGCCAGGACACTACGATCGAGGCGCTCCGCCACACCTGGCGCGTGGCCGAGGAGGCGGGCTTCGACCACGTGTGGGTCTTCGACCACCTCGCCTCCATCGGACCGGGCGGCCCCGACCGGCCGATCTTCGAAGGCTGGTCGCTGCAGGCGGCGATGGCGCAGGCGACCAGCCGCGTGCGCATCGGATGCATGGTCACGGGCAACACGTACCGCAACCCGGCCGTGCTGGCGAAGATGGCCGTCACCGTCGACCACCTCTCCAACGGACGGCTCGAGCTGGGCATCGGCGCGGCGTGGGCGGAGATCGAGCACTCGATGTACGGCATCGAGGGCCTCGACCACCGCGTGGGCAGGCTGAGCGAGTCGCTGCGGATCCTGAAGTCGCTCTTCACCCAGGAGCGGACCGACTTCGAAGGCCGCTACTACCACATGAAGGACGCGATCTCGAATCCTCGGCCGGTGCAGAAGCCCCACCCGCCGTTCTGGATCGGCGGCCAGGGCGATATGGTCCTGCGCCTGGTCGCCCGCCATGCGGACGTGTGGAACATCTCCGGCGGCGACCCGGAGTCCATCAAGGCGCACATCGCGAAGTTCGAGGCGGCCTGTGACGAGGTGGACCGCGATTCCGCCGAGGTGCGGCGCTCGCTCCAGTTCGGGTGGGACGGCAAGGACCGCGCGGAGCTGCTCGACCTCTCCGGCCGGCTGCTCGAGCTCGGCATCACCGAGCAGGTCATCTACCTGCGCGGGCCGCAGCCCGAGGCGCTGGCGGACCGGGTCGCCGAAGCCCTGCCCGAGCTGCGGAGGCTGCAGCCCACCGCCGCGCACTGACAAAGCATCGTTGACGCGATATATCTCGTTACAGTAATATATCGGTATGCCCGACGTGTTCCAGGTCCTCGCCGACCCGACCCGCCGCCGGCTCGTCGAGGCGCTGAGGAAGGGCGAGCGCTCCGTGGGCGAGCTGGTCGACGTCGTGGACATCGGGCAGCCGGGCGTTTCCCGGCAGCTGGCCATCCTCGAGGAGGCCAACTTCGTCGTCGTGCGCCCGGAGGGCCGGCGCCGGCTCTACGCGCTCCGGCCCGAACCGTTCCGCGAGCTCTCGGAGTTCGTCACCGGCTATCGCGCGATCTGGGACGCGCGCCTCGATCGCATGGCCGCGGAGCTCGAGCGTCGCAAGCGAAATCCAGATCGCAGGATCCACAAGGAGAGATCGAGATGATCAGACCGTGCATCGTGTTCGACGACCGCGCCGAGGAGGCGGTCAACTTCTACGTGTCGCTGTTTCCCGGTTCGCGCATCATCGACGTCCAGCGCAGCACCACCGACGGCCCGGTCGCCAAGGGGAAGCTGATGGGCGCCACGTTCGAGCTGGACGGACGCGAGTACCTGGCGTTCGACGGCGGGCCCAGCTTCAAGTTCTCCGAGGGCGTGTCCCTGATGGTCACGTGCAAGTCGCAGGAGGAGGTCGACCGCTACTGGGCGGCGCTCACCGCGGACGGCGGGGAGGAGGGCCCGTGCGGCTGGCTCAAGGACCGCTTCGGGCTGTCCTGGCAGATCGTTCCCGAGGTGCTGCTGCAGATGCTCGGAGACCGCGAGTCGGGCGACTCGCAGGCCGCGTTCCAGGCCATGCTGCAGATGAAGAAGCTCGACATCCACGAGCTCGAGAAGGCCTACCGGGGAAGCCGCGTCGGGTGAACGAGCGGCCGAAGCTCACGCTCGAGCGGACCTTCCCCGCCACCCCGGAAGAGCTGTGGGAGCTGTGGACCACCAGGGACGGAATGGAGTCGTGGATGGGCCCGGAGGGGTTCACGGTCGCGGTCGACGAGCTGGACCTCCGCCCGGGCGGCGCGCTCGTGTACGCGATGACCGCGGTCGGCCCCGACCAGGTGGAGTACATGACCAGGGCGGGCATGCCGCTGGTCAACGTGCAGCGCGCCACGTTCCTCGCAGTCGAGCCGCCGCGCCGGCTCGTCTACCGGAACATCGCCGACTTCGTGCCCGGCGTGGAGCCGTTCGAGGTGGAGACCGTGGTGGAGCTCGCTCCCGTGGAGGGCGGCACGCGCCTGGTGCTCACCTTCGACGCGATGCACGACGAGAGCTGGACCGAGATGGCCAGGCTCGGGCGGGAGAGCGAGCTCCGCAAGCTTGCCGACCTGCTGGCTGCGCGAGAATGAGCGAGATCGCGGACACGCAGACAGCGAGGAGGACAAAGGCATGGCGGACAGCGTCTATCGAGTCACCGAGCTCATCGGGACGAGCACTCAGTCGTGGGAGCAGGCGGCGCGCACGGCGGTCGAGACCGCGGCCCGCACGCTGCGCGACCTTCGCGTCGCCGAGGTGGTCGAGCAGGACATGAC
>CAZLJC010000024.1:12396-22122 GCA_964559855.1 uncultured Actinomycetes bacterium | reverse complement strand
CGGCCCGCACGCTGCGCGACCTTCGCGTCGCCGAGGTGGTCGAGCAGGACATGACGCTCGAGAACGGGAAGGTCACGACCTACCGGGTCAAGCTCAACGTGTCCTTCAAGTACGAGCCGGAAGGCAGCCCGGCCCGCAAGACGGCGGCCCGCAAGACGGCGACCCGCTCGCGCTCGAGCGCCCGGCGCTAGCCCTCGGCGGGCGCTCAGGAGGTCAGGGGGCGGTCGCGGCCTGAAGCTGGCAGCCGGCCGCCTTCATCTCCTCGAGCGCCTGGAGCCCGGTCTCCTGCTTGACGGCGGCGCACAGGTTGGTGAGGACGCGGACCTGGAACTCGTGCTTGCGCGCGTCCAGGGCGGTAGCGCGCACGCAGTAGTCGGTGGCGATGCCGCACACGTCGATGTGGTCGATCCGCTGCTCCTTCAGCACGTCGACCAGCGGGTGCCCGCGCTGGTCGGCCCCGTCGAACGCTGAGTAAGCCGCGGCGTTGCGGCCCTTGACCACCACGGCGGAGATGTACTTCTCGCGCACCAGGTTCTGGATCGTCGGCACGAACGCCGCGCCCGGCGTGCCGGCCATGCAGTGCGGCGGCCAGGTGTTGACGAAGTCGGGGTGGTCCGAGATGTGGTCCGGCGCGTTCTCGTGCAGGTCGCGCGACGCCACGACGAACTGGTAGAGCTCCTTGAAATGACGCGCGTGGCGCGCGATCATCGCCGCCACCTGCATCCCCCCGGCGACACCGAGGCTTCCGCCCTCCACGAAGTCGACCTGGACATCGACGATCAGAAGCGCGTTTCTCATGCTTTCAACCGGCCCAAATTAGACTGAATCCGTGGCCTCCGTGATAGTAGCGGGCGCGCGCACGCCTTTCGGCAAGTTTGGAGGCGCTTTCAAGGACGTTCCCGCCAAGAGCCTGGGCGGGCACGCCATCAAGGCGGCCCTGGAACGCTCCGGCGTCAAGGGTAGGGACGTCGACTACGTGATCATGGGCCAGGTGCTGCAGGCCGGCGCCGGGCAGATCACCGCTCGCCAGGCGGCGATCGAAGGCGGCATCCCGCAGGAGGTGCCGGCGATCACCATCAACAAGGTCTGCCTCTCGGGCCTGAACGCCATCGCCCTGGCCGACCAGCTGATCCGCGCGGGCGAGGTCGAGGTGGTCGTGGCCGGCGGCATGGAGTCGATGTCCGAGGCTCCCTACCTCTTTCCCAAGGCGCGCTTCGGCGCGCGGATGGGCAACGCGACGGTCGTCGACTCCATGATCCACGACGGCCTGTGGTCCACCTTCACCGAGCAGCACATGGGCGAGAGCTCGGACGAGGTCAACGCCGAGCTCGAGCTGAGCCGGGAGGACCAGGACGCGTGGGCCGCGCGCTCGCACCAGCGGGCTGAGCGCGGTTGGGCGGACGGCGCGTTGAAGGAGGAGGTTGCGCCGGTGTCCCTGGCGCAGAAGCGCGGCGAGCCGCTGGTGGTCGAGCGCGACGAGGGCGTGCGCGCCGGGACGACCGCCGAGTCGCTGGGCAAGCTGCCCCCGGCCTTCAAGAAGGACGGGACCATCACCGCCGGCAACGCCTCGCAGATCTCCGACGGTGCGGCGGCCGTCGTCGTCATGTCGAAGGAGCGGGCCGAGAGAGAGGGCGTTCAGCCGCTGGCCGAGATCGTCGCTCACGGCATGAGCGCGGACCGCTACGCATGGCTGCACACCGTGCCCGCGCTCGCCCTGGTGCGCGCGCTCGAGAAGGCGGGGATGGACAGGAACGACCTGGACCTGGTCGAGATCAACGAGGCGTTCGCGGCGGTCGCGCTCAACGCCACGCGCATGCTCCAGCTCGACGAGGAGCGGGTCAACGTCAACGGCGGCGCCGTCGCGCTCGGCCATCCCATCGGCGCGAGCGGCGCACGGCTCGTGCTCACCGTGGCGCTCGAGCTCAAGCGCCGCGGGCTGCGCACCGGCGCGGCCGCCCTGTGCGGCGGCGGCGGCCAGGGTGACGCCCTCATCGTCCGCAACCCACAGGCTTGACCGCCCACCAGGCACCCTACGGGTCCTGGGCCTCGCCCATAACTCCCGCCGTGCTCCTCGAGGGCACCGTGCACCTCCGCAACCAGCTCGTGCGCTGGGACGGCGAAGACCTTTACTGGTCCGAGCTGCGCCCGCATGAGGAAGGGCGCATCGTGGTCTGCCGCCGGGGTCCGGACGGAGTGGTCGGCGATGTGACGCCGCCCGGCTTCAACGCCCGCAGCCGCGTGCACGAGTACGGCGGCGGGCACTTCGCCGTGAAGGACGGCACCGTGTACTTCACCAACTTCAAAGACCAGCGCCTGTACCGCCAGGACGGCGGCGGCGCACCGCGGGCGATCACGCCGGACGCCGATATCAGGCACGCGGACATGGTGGTCGACCAGGCGCGCGGCCGCGTCTTCGCCGTGCGCGAGGACCACACCACCGGCGCGCCGGAGGCCGTGAACACGCTGGTCGCGCTCGACGTGGACGGCCGGCGCGAGCCGATCACCATCGCCTCGGGCAACGACTTCTACTCGTCGCCGCGGCTGAGCCACGACGGCAGCCGGCTCGCCTGGCAGACATGGAATCACCCCCACATGCCGTGGGAGCAGAGCGAGATCTGGATCGGCGAGCTCGACGCCGACGGGCTCGTCCGCTCCTCGCGCAAGGTGGTGGGCGCGCCCAACGAGTCCGTGCTGCAGCCCGAATGGTCGCCCCTGGGCGAGCTGTACTTCGTGTCCGACCGCAACGACTGGTGGAACGTCTACCGCGCCCGCGGCGAGGGTGACGAGCCGGTCTGCCGGCGCAGCGCCGAGTTCGGCGCGCCGCAGTGGGCTTTCGGCATGCGCTTCTACGATTTCGCCGGACCGGATGAGATCGCCTGCCTGTTCACCGGAGCGGGCGGCACCCATCTCGGCGTGATCGACCTCGAGTCAGGACATCTCCGGGCCATCGAGCTGCTCTACACCTCGCTCAGCGGCGTGCAGGTCTCGGGGCGCAGGGCCGCCCTGATCGCCGGCTCCTCCACCCTGGCCGACCGCGTGCTCGTGATCGACCTCGACACGCACGCCCAGGAGGTGGTGCGGGTCAGCAACCCGACGAAGGTCGATTCCGGTTACCTGACCGTGCCCAGGCCGATCGAGTTCCCGACCGAGGGCGGGCGCACCGCGCACGCGCTGTACTACCCGCCGCGCAACCGCGACTACGAGCCGCCGCCGGGCGAGAAGCCGCCGCTGGTCGTGCACTGTCACGGCGGCCCCACCGGCTCGGCCGGCCAGTCTTACGCGTTCGAGTACCAGTACTGGACCAGCCGCGGCATCGCGATCGTCGACGTCGACTACGGCGGCTCGTCGGGCTACGGACGCGCCTACCGGGAGCGCCTCGACGGCATGTGGGGCGTGGTGGACGTCGACGACTGCATCAACGCGGCGCGGCACCTGGTGGGAGAGGGCCTCGCCGACGGCGACCGCGTCTCGATCACGGGCGGATCCGCCGGCGGCTACACCGCGCTCCTGTCGCTGACGAAGCGCGACTTCTACAACGCGGGCGCAAGTCACTACGGAATCGGCGACCTGGTGCTGTTCATCCAGGAGACGCACAAGTTCGAGAGCCATTACTGCGACACGCTGGTCGGCCGCTACCCGCAGGCCGCGGATGTCTATCACGACCGCTCCGCCATCTATTTCGCGGACCACCTGCGCTGCCCGATCGTCCTGTTCCAGGGGCTCGACGACAAGATCGTCCCGCCGAGCCAGGCCGAGACGTTCGTCGCCGTGTGCCGGCGCGACCGCCTGCCGTACGCATACGTGGCGTTCGAGGGCGAGCAGCACGGGTTCCGCCAGGAGAAGAACATCCGGCGGGCCATGGAGGGCGAGTTCTACGTCCTCTCGCGCATCTTCGGCTTCGAACCTGCGGACCGAATCGAGCCGGTCGAGATCGAGAACTTTCCCTAGAGTTCCAGGCAAAGTCGGCGTGGCGGAACGGCAGACGCGCCAGCCTTAGGAGCTGGTGCCCGAAAGGGCGTGGAGGTTCAAATCCTCTCGCCGACACCAGGACGGTCCACCTCTCCCGGGGCCTCGATCCCGCCCCGTGGCCTAAAGTTCAAGTTTCGTGGGACAGGAAGCCCCGCACGAGAACGGGTCGGCGCCGGCGCCGGCGCCGAAGGCCGAGAGCAACGGCCATGAGCAGGTCGGCGGTTACCGCCTGCTGCGCGAGCTGCAGAGCGACAGTCTGGGGTCGGTGTTCGAGGCCGAGCACCCGAAGCTGCACCGCCGCGTCGCCGTGCGCACCATCGGCACGGGGGTGGCGCGCGACGTCAGCTTCTCGCGCCGGTTCCTGCTCGAGCTGCGCTCGTACACGGCGCTGGAGCACGAGGCGATTCCGCGCCTCTACGAGCTCGCGTACGACGGCGAGAAGCCGTATCTCGTCACGGAGCTGATCCCCGGCCACACCCTCGACCACATGCTCGGCGACGGTCAGCGCTACGAGCCGGCGGGCATCATCTCGCTGCTGCGGCCGATCGCCGGCGCGCTCGACTACGCCCACTCCCGCGCCACCGTGCACCGCGACGTCAAGCCCGCGAACATCCTGCTGGCCGACGACGGCCGCACGCTGCTCACCGGCTTCGGCCTCGGCACGGTCGCATCCTTCAACACCGGGCCGGGCACCGGCGGGCCGGTCGCGCCGGACTACGTGGCGCCGGAGCGCCTGGTCGGCCGCGAGGTCGACGGCCGGGCCGACGTGTACTCGATGGCCGCCGTCATCTTCGAGGCGACCAGCGGCCAGCGGCCCTTCTCGTCGAAGAGCTGGATCGAGACGCTGAGCCGCCGGCTGTACGAGCCGCCGCCCAACGTGCGCGAGGTCGTCCCCGACCTTCCCGTCCCCTTCGCCGAGGTGCTCCAGGAGGCGATGGATCGCGACCCGAACCGCCGCCCCTCCACCGCCGGCGAGCTGCTCGACCGGCTCGAAGCGTCGCTCTCGCCGCGCAGAGAGCCGCGCAAGGCTGCGCGGAAGGAGACGCGCAAGGAGGCGCCCACGGCGGCGGGCAACGAGACGGGTGAGGCGCGGCCGTGGCCGGCGGCGATCGGCGGCGGGGGGATCGGGCTCAGCGCCGCCCTGGTCGCCGTGATCGGCGTCGCGGAGCTGGCGTGGTTCCTCGAAGGCTCGGGGCTGACCCTGGCGATGCGCTCCCTGAACCGGCTGCTGGGCCTCCACTAAGAGGAGGGCGGTCTCCTAGCCCGAGCGGCCGTCGATGATCAGCACGGAACTGCAGGTGAACAGGCGGTCCACCGTGAAGCCGGGGTTGATGTTCGAGGGATCGGTGCCCACCACCTGCGCGATCTGCTGCATCACCTGCTGCGCGGGGACGCTCAACCCGAACATGGTCCCGCTCACGGGCTGGATGGCAAGGCTTCCGTCCCGAGCCGTCAGCACGACGGACCCGCTCCAGCCCACGCCGTTGTAACTGCCCGAGCCGTCGATGATCGCGCCCGACGCGCTGTTGCCGCTGATCCCCAGCCTGAGATTGGAAAGGCCGGACGCCTGGCCCGACTGCTGCAGCGCGCTGACCAGGTCCTGCGCGCTGTAGCCGCGGTGGACCGCGCCGTTCTGCTCCGTGTCGGCGCTGGCGCAGCTCTCGACCGAGGCGACCGCGAGGAACGGCTCCTCACCCCCGCTGCCGAGACCGCTCACGCCGGTCACGGTGAACGTGTAGATGCCCGCGGGCGCGCTGTCGGTGGTGAGCGTGATCGGCGGAGCGCCGGTCTGGGTCTTCGTCTGGCCGTCGGGCGTCCTGACCGACAGCGTCATCGAGCTGCCCGGATAGCCGAGCGAAGCCTTGACGAGCTTTCCGCCGGCGTAGCTGTACGTGTAGGTCTGCGACTCGCCGTTGTGGAGCGGCGGCCCGACGTAGTCCTGCTCCGTGCCTGGCGTCGTGCCCTCCTCGACCGCGGCCGACGCGAGCACCGCGGGACCGAAGGGATCGCCCGAGTCCGGCAGGATCGCGATCGGCTGCGTGAGGCTGCCGTCGGGGTTGGCCTGGGCCTGCTGCCCCGCGCCGATCGACACCGAGCCGTTCGGCCCGTGCAGGATCACCGTGCCGGCGAACACCTTCACGATCATCGTGCCGTCGGGCTTGATGTTCACCTCGAACTTGGTCCCGCGCACCGTCGCCGTCGCGTGTACGCCCGCGATGTCGAACGTCGAGCCGCCGGCCAGGTGCTGCACGTTGGTGAACGTGCGCCCGATCTGCTGCGTGAGCTTCACGTCGTGCAGGTTGCCGTTCTTGGTGAAGTGCGCCGCGTCGAGCCGGATCGTGGTGCTGCTCGCCAGGCGCGTCTGCGTCCCGTCGGGGAGAACGATTGCGGCCCGCCCCTTCTCGTCGGTTTGCACCGAGTCGCCGGCCTGCACGGAATCGCCCGTCTTGGCGGCGGCGAAGCTGCCGCTCGAGCCGTGCGCGATGGAGGCGAGCGGCTGGTACACGGTGAGCGTCCCGGTCACGCTGACGGCGGCCTGCGCCGCGATGTTCAGCCAGATGAGCACCCCGGCGACGATCAGGACCAGGATCGCCAGGGCGGCGAGCAGGCGGCGGGTGCCGCGTCTCCGGGGCGGGGTCGGGGGCGCTGGGGTGGCCATATTCGCCCGCGAAAGATAGCTCAGCGGGCGGCGTGTAGAGCCCTCATGACGCCGCGCGGCCCGGGTTTCTAGCCGCCCGTCGTCTGCAGGTCCACGACCAGGCGCGCGGGGTCGCTCAGCGTGAAGACCCGCATGCAGGCCGGTCTGGCCAGCCCGAGCCCCCAGGACACGTAGCCCTCGAAGTCCTGCGTCTGCCGGGCCTCGCTGAGGATGACGAAGTTCGGGTTCAGGATGTCCGTCGGTCCGGTGAAGGTGGTCGCGCCCGTGGCCGAGTGCACGGTGACCAGCACGCCCGCCGTGCCGCTGAGCGTGACCGACTGCCCGCTCGCGCCCTGCGTGAACACGGGCTTGGCCTGCCGCGTGACGCTGTACGTGGGGACGATCGAATCGAACTGCAGGACGAAGCGGTCGTAGCCGGGGAACTCGCCGGCCCGCGCCGCGGTCGTGTTGGCCACGCCGGTCTGGCCGCCGGACGCGTCCGCGCACGCGAAGGCGGGCAGGTTCGTCTCGGGCGGGGTGGGCGGGGTCACGGGCGGCGGCGAGATCCGCGGCCCCGAGGCGACGGACGAGGACGCGGGGCTCGCCGACGGCGAAGCCGCGCTGTTCGAGGTCGGTGTCAGGTTCGGGCCGCAGCCCGCCAGCACGGCGAGCATGGCGGCGAGAAGGGCGGTGCGCATCGGCCAATGGTATGGTCGAAGCCCCTCAGGGGAGCGCCGAGGTGGCGGAACAGGCAGACGCGTCGGTCTCAAAAACCGATGTCCGCAAGGACGTGCGAGTTCGAGTCTCGCTCTCGGCACCACGCAGGTCTAACGACCGGTCAGGGCGCCACCGTTACGCTCCCCACCCGCCGCCGGCGCCGCGCTCGCCGCCGAATTCCGCGCGTATTGCGCCAAACGCGCCTCTCGGAGCGCGAATTACGCGCGACTGGCGCAAAACGCGCGTATGGGGTGGGCCGGGCCGTGCCCGCAAAAACCTCAGGGCGACGGGATGATGCTCGGAACCACGTAGGCCTGGAGCATCGCCAGCAGGCCGACCGCGCTGGTGAGGATCAGGCTGTAGCCGATGACGCGGCGGAAGATGTCCCCCTCGGCTCCCACGCGGTTCACGCCCGCCGCGCCGACCGACAGGTTCTGCGGGCTGATCATCTTGCCCATCACGCCGCCCGACGAGTTCGTGGCCGCGGTGAGGATGGGGCTGACGTTGTGCAATTGCTGCGCGGTCTGGGCCTGCAGCGGCCCGAACAACGTGTTCGACGACGTGTCGCTGCCGGTCAGGAAAACGCCGAGCCAGCCGATGAAGGCGGCGACGAACGGAAACACGAATCCCGTCTTCGACAGCGCGATGGCGAGGCTCGCGGTCATCCCGCTGTAGTTCATGAGCTGCGCGATGGCGAGGATGAACGCGATGGTGACGATCGGCAGCGCCAGCTGGCGCAGCGTGCGGCCGTACACCGCCAGGAAGTTGACGCGCGACCCGGCGAGCAGCATCAGCAGCCACGCCACGATGCAGGCGTACAGCACCAGCGACCCGGCCGCCGCGAGGAAGTTCCAGTCGAAGGCGAGGGGATAGGCCGTGGACTTGGAGACGATCGGCTTCTCCCGGAAGATCTCCGAGACCGGCTTGCCCTTCTTCATCTCGTAGGTCCCGGGCCACAGGAAGTTCCAGTCCGGGAACTTGAAGGCCTGCCGGTCCTTGGCCGGGTCAGGCCCGAACCACGGCTGCGGGCACAGCTTGAACGCGGGCGCGCCGCACTTCAGGTCGGCCGTGACGTTGGCCGGCGCCGCCAGCGCCGTCTTCGCGTCGCCCACCGGGTGGCCGGCCCACCAGGGCAGGTTGCCCATCTGCCCGATCAGGATGATGATCACCAGCACCAGGTACATCGCGAAGGCGCGCGCGATGCGCCCCGGCGGGTCCACGGCGTCGAACGGAGACGACGCGCCGTACTCGGCGGCGCGGCCGGGCATGCTCGATCCGCCCATCACAGGGCGCGGCGCGGCCGGCGCCACCGGCTCCGCGCTCTCGTGCGCGAAGCGCCACGTCTCAGCCGGCCGCCACACGCGCAGCAGCAGCGCAAGGCAGCCCATGGACACGAGCGCGGCGATGATGTCCGTCAGCTCGGCGCCCACGAAGTTGGAGACCAGGAACTGCACCACGGCGAAGGACACGCCGGTCACGAGCACCGCGGGGAAGATCTGCGTCATGCGGCGCCAGCCCGCGAGCACCACGATCAGGTAGGCCGGGATGATGATCGAGAACAGCGGCAGCTGCCGGCCGACCATGGCGGACAGCGCGAGCGTGGTGTTCGTCACCGGGTGCCCGATGATCGGCGCGACCAGGCCGCCCAGCGTCACCACCGGGATGCCGATGGAGCCGAACGCCACGGGCGCCGTGTTGGCCAGCAATGCGAGCACCGCGGCGCTCACCGGCTCGAAGCCCAGGCTCGCCAGGATCGACGCCGTGATCGCCACCGGCGCCCCGAATCCGGCGATGCCCTCGAGCAGCGCGCCGAAGGAGAACGCGACCAGCAGCGTCTGCAGCCGCCGGTCGGTGGTCAGGCGCGTGAGCGACCTCTTGATCACGTCGAAGTCGCCGCTGGCCACGGTCAGGTTGTGGAAGAACACCGCGTTCAGCACGATCCAGCTGATCGGCCAGAGGCCGAACGCCATGCCCTCCGTCGCAGTGCCAACGGTGATGCCGAGCGGCATGCCCCACACCAGCCAGCCGAGGACGAATGCCGTCGCCATCGCAGCGATCGCGCTCAGCCAGGCGGGCAGGCGCAGGATCGCCAGCATGACGAACAGGACGTAGAGCGGAAGTCCGGCGACCAGCGCGGACAGAAGGATGCTGCCCACCACGGGCGTATAGGCCTGATGAAATGCCAGCAGCATTTCGACCTCCCCCACACGACCGGCGCGCGCCGGCTACCTGAGGCTCAATTCAATCCCAAGCGAGTTGAGTTTGCAAGCCCGGCGCGCCTACCAGGCTCCGCGGCCGCCCCCCGCCTCCTCGCCTCCTCCTCCGGCCTCCTCCGGCCGTTCTCCGGCTCCTCCGGCCTCCTCCGCCACCGATGCCCCCGAATTACGCGCGTTTGGCGCAAC
>CAZLJC010000024.1:0-12296 GCA_964559855.1 uncultured Actinomycetes bacterium | reverse complement strand
CTCCTCCGGCCTCCTCCGCCACCGATGCCCCCGAATTACGCGCGTTTGGCGCAACACGCGCCTCTCGGAGCGCGAATTACGCGCGCCTGGCGCAAAACGCGCCTGGTCGGCGCCCCGATTGCGCGCCACGTGAACTACCCCACGACCCTCACCCCGAGCCGGGATTTCATCGCGAGTCCGTATATTGCCTCGCGGCGCCCATGACCCAGGCCAACCTGCGGCACGATATCCGGAACGTGGCGATCATCGCCCACGTCGACCACGGCAAGACGACGCTGGTCGACGCCCTGCTGAAGCAGAGCCACACGTTCCGGGACAACCAGACGGTGGGCACGCTCATCATGGACAGCCAGGACCTCGAGCGCGAGAAGGGCATCACGATCCTGGCCAAGAACACCTCGATCCGGCACGGGGACGTGACGATCAACATCATCGACACGCCGGGCCACGCCGACTTCGGCGGCGAGGTCGAGCGGGTCCTGAACATGGCCGACGGCTGCCTCCTGCTGGTGGACGCGGCCGAAGGGCCCATGGCCCAGACACGGTTCGTCCTGCGCAAGGCTTTCGAGGCCGGGCTGCGGATCGTCGTCGTGATCAACAAAGTCGACCGCGCGAACGCGGAGCCGAAGAAGACGCTCGAGCGCCTGCACGACCTCTTCCTCGAGCTGGCCGAGGACGCGGACCAACTGGAGGCGCCGATCGTCTACGCGATCGCCAAGGAGGGGCGCGCCGGCCTCGCCCCAGACCAGCTCGGACCGGACCTCGAGCCGCTGTTCCAGGCCATCATCGAGAGCGTTCCCCCGCCGCTGGCGGAGCAGGGCGGCTTCCAGATGCTCGTCGCCAACCGCGCCTACGACGAGTACACCGGCACCATGGCGATCGGCCGCATCTCGCGCGGCAGCGTCTCGCCCGGCGACTCCGTGGCGGTGCTCAACGAGGCGGGCGAGGCCACGCGGGCGCGGGTGGTGCAGGTGCTGATGTTCCGCGGCCTCGAGCGGGTGGCGGCCCCTGCCGCGGGCGCGGGCGATATCGTCTGCCTCACCGGCCTCGAGCAGGTTGCGATCGGCGACACGCTGGCCGACCCCGAATCCCCCGACCCGCTGCCCCGGATCCAGATCGAGGAGCCGACCGTGCGGATGACGTTCGGCGTCAACACCTCCCCGGTCGCCGGCCGCGAGGGCAAGTTCTCGACCACGAGGCAGCTGCGCGCCCGCCTCTACAAGGAGCTCGACACCAACCTCGGCCTGCACGTCGCGGACACCGACGCGGCCGAGCGCTTCCTGGTCAGCGGCCGGGGCGAGCTCCACCTCTCAGTGCTGATCGAGACGATGCGGCGCGAGGGCTACGAGTTCGAGGTCTCGCGCCCCGAGGCCATCGTCAAGGTGATCAACGGCCAGCGCATGGAGCCGGTCGAGCACCTGACCGTGGACGTGCGCGAGGAGAACGTCGGCGCCGTCACCGAGGCGCTGGGCAAGCGGCGGGGCGAGATGCTCGAGATCAACTACGACCACAAGGGCGGTGTGCGCCTCGAGTACGTGATCCCGACGCGCGGCCTGATCGGCTTCCGCAACACGTTCCTCACGATCACCGCCGGCACCGGGCTGATGGGGTCGATCGGCGTCGGCTACCGGCCGTGGGCCGGCGAGTTTCGCGAGCAGCGCAACGGCGCGCTCACCGCGTCGTCGGCCGGCACCTCGCTCACCTACGGCCTCGCCGGCGCGCAGGAGCGCGGCATGACCTTCATCGAGCCCGGCGAGGAGGTCTACGAGGGGATGATCGTCGGCCTCCAGAAGCGGCCCGGGGACATCCGCGTGAACGTGTGCCGGGAGAAGAAGCAGTCCAACGTCCGTTCCTCCACGTCGGACATCGCCGTGCGCCTGACTCCGGCCACCAGGCTCAGCCTCGAGCAGTCCCTCGATTTCCTGGCCGACGACGAGCTGCTCGAGGTCACGCCCAAGCACCTGCGGCTGCGCAAGCGCCACCTGACCGAGGTGGACCAGTCGCGGGCCCGGAGGCTCGCCGAGACGGCTCCCGGTTAAGACCTCCCGATCCCGGGTATACTCTCAACCAGCCGGCGAAGCGCCGGCCCTCACCGCAGGCTGCGATCTCTTTCTCGAACGGGCCTCGCAAGTTGAGTTGGCCCCGCCGTTCGAGAGATAGGAGATGGAAATGCCAACAGGCACCATCAAGAAGCTGGTTTCGGATCGCGGCTTTGGTTTTATCAAGGCTGAGGACGGACAGGAGTACTTTTTCCACCGCAGTGGCACCGAGGGCGACTTCGACGGCCTCCAGGGTGGCGAGAAGGTCTCCTTCGAGATCGAGCCGAGCCCCAAGGGCCCGCGCGCGAAGGCAGTCCGGACTCTGTAATCCAGAGACCTACGAGGAGCCCCGGGGAAATCCCGGGGCTCTTTTTTTTCGCCCGGCGAGGCGGCCGCCTCAGCCGCCCAGGTACGCCCTCCTCACGGCCTCGTTGTGGAGCAGGTCCTGCCCCGAGCCCGCGAGCATGATCCTGCCCGTCTCGATCACGTAGCCCCGGTCCGCGATCGCCAGCGCGCGCAGCGCGTTCTGCTCGACCAGGAGGATCGTCGTCCCGTCGCGATGGATCTCCTCGATCGCCCGGAACACCTCGTCCACCATCTGCGGAGCCAGGCCCAGCGACGGCTCGTCGAGCAGCAGCAGCCGCGGCCGGGCCAGGAGACCGCGCGCGATCGCCAGCATCTGCTGCTCGCCGCCGGAAAGCGATCCGGCGCTCAGGTGGCGCCTCTCCCCGAGGATGGGGAACCGCTTCATCAGGTCCTCGATCCGCCGGCGGGTCTCGGCGCCGTCCCGCCCCGACCAGGCCGCGAGCTCCATGTTCTCCAGCACCGTCTGCCGGGCCAGGATCTCCCGGCCCTCCGGCACCTGGACGAGGCCGTGGCGCACGATCGCCGAGGGGCTCGCCGTGGTGAGGTCCAGCCGGTCGAACACGGCCTTGCCGGACGCGGGGCGGATCAGGCCGGAGAGCGTGTTCAGGATCGTCGACTTGCCCGCGCCGTTGGCCCCGATCAGCGCGACCACCTCGCCCGCCGCGACCCGAAACGTTGCGCCGCGCACGGCGACGATCGCGCCGTAGCTCACCGTGAGGTCGTCGACCTCGAGGATCGCGTGCTCCGGCTCGTGCGCGCTCGGGCGCGAAGCCTCGCCCGCCGCGACTTCCGCCTCGCCGCCCGCCTCGCCCACCGCGGTGGCTCCGGGGGCCGTGTGCACCTCGTCGCCTCCACCCGCTCCGAGATACGCCTTGATCACGGCCGCGTCGGTCGAAACCTCGTCGGGCGTGCCGTCGGCGATCTTGCGCCCGAAGTTCAGCACCGCCACGCGCCGGCAGACGCCCATCACCAGGCGCATGTCGTGGTCGATCAGGAGGATGGTGAGGCCGGACTCGTTGAGCCGCTTGATCAGCTCGCGCATCGCCTGCTTCTCCGACGGGTTCATCCCCGCGGCCGGCTCGTCGAGGATCAGCAGCCGCGGCTTGAGCGCCAGCGCGCGCGCGATCTCCAGCCGGCGCTGGTCGCCGTAGGGCAGCGTACGGGCGTCGCGCCGCGCGATCGAGCCGGGCAGGCCCACCGACTCCATCAACGCGATCGCCTCGGCGGTGCGCTCGCGCTCGGCCCGCCGGAACAGGGGCAGCGTCCCGAGCTGCGCGAGGGTGTCGTCGCGCCGGCGCGTGTGCATCCCGATCAGCACGTTCTCGACCGCGCTCAGGTCCTTGAAGAGCCGGATGTTCTGAAAGGTGCGCGCGACGCCGAGCCCGGCGACGCGGTGCGCGGGCAGGCCGCTCAGCTCGTCCGACCCGATCCAGGCATGGCCGCCCTGGAAGGGGACGTAACCGGTGACGACGTTGACCAGCGTCGTCTTGCCGGCGCCGTTGGGGCCGATCAGCCCCTGGATCGATCCCTCGTCTACGTCCAGCGACACCCCGTCCACGGCGCGAACGCCGCCGAAGTGGCGCTGGACGCTATCCAGGCGCAGCAGCACGTGCGCGTGCTCGCGGCCACCAGGCCGGGCGCATGATCGCCAGGCCGCCGCGCCCGACGATGCCCTGCGGCCGGAAGATGATCATGGCGATCAGGAAGGCGCCGCTGAAGATGTTGATGTAGTCGCCCGCGCCCTGGAAGATCCAGGGCAGCAGCGTGATGATCAAGGCTCCGACCAGCGGGCCGAGCACGAAGCCGCTGCCGCCGAGCACGGCGAACGTCAGGACCTGCACGGCCCGGGTCACGCCGTACTGCGAGTCGCCCGGGTCCACGAAGAAGTTGAGGTGGGCCTCCAGCGCGCCCCCGAAGCCCGCGATCAGCGCGCTCAGGACGAACGCCACCATCTTGTAGCGCGCCACGTGGATGCCCTGGCTGAGGGCGGCGATCTCGTCCTGGCGGATGGCCGACCACGCTGCGCCCAGGCGGCCCTTGGTCAACCGCCACACCAGGAAGACGACCACGGCGAGGGAGATCAGCACCGGGTTCACGCCGCCCAGCGGATCGGCGGACGGGTTCTTCAGCCCGAGGCCTTCGCCGGTGATCGGCACGTTCAGGATCACGCCCAGCCGCAGCGCCTCGACGAAGCCGATGGTGGCGATGGCGAGGAACACGCCGCGCAGGCGCAGCACCGGCAGCCCCACGAGCAGCCCCACCACGCCCGCCGCCAGCGTCGCGACCGCGATGCCCAGCACCGCGGGCGTGTGCCAGTACAGCCCCATCAGCACCGACACGTACGCGCCGACGGCCATGAAGCCGGGCGCGGCGAGCGAGAGTTGGCCCGAGTAGAGGACGAGGAACATCGAGGTGGCGACGATGCCGTTGATCCCGATCTGCGAGATCAGCAGGCTGTGCGAGCTCCAGAAGCCGACCGGGTCGGAGAACAGGGAGACGAAGAAGTCCATCAGGAGTGCCTCGACTCCGTGGAGCGTCGGGGGCGACGCACTCTAGATGCGCTCCCGCAGGCGCGTGCCGAACAGCCCCTGGGGCCGCAGCACGAGCATCAGGAAGAGCGCGGCGAACGCCACGCCGCCACGCGCGCTGCTGCCCAGCGTGACGAGGGCGAGGATCTCCACCACGCCCAGCAGGTAACCGCCGATCACCGCGCCGGGGATGCTGCCCATGCCGCCGAGCACGATGACGGCCAGCCCGCGGACCTCGACGTTGTCCCGCCCGATGTACGGGCTGATGTCGCCGAGCGCGACCCCGAACAGGATTCCGGCGAGGCCGCCGAGGGCCGAGGAGATGACGAGCGTGAACGTGATCATGCGCTCGACGTTCAGGCCCATCAACCGCGCCGCGCGCGGGTTCTCCGCCACGGCGCGCAGCCCGCGGCCGACCTGCGTGTAGCGCATCACGTAGCCCAGCACCAGCATCAGCACGATGACCAGCGGGATGATCACGACCTTGCTCGACTCGAGCGTGATATCGCCCAGATGCCAAGTCGGCGTCGGCACCGCGCTCGCGGGGAACGCGACCGAGTTGGCGCCGTTGGTCCAGAGCCAGTTGAAGTAGCTGCCGGGCTGGCCCTGCTCCACCGCCGCGACGATGATCAGGGCGAGGCCGATGGTCGAGATCAGGGCCGCGATCGGCGGCGCTTCGCGTCGGCGCAGCGGGCGCAGGCACACGTACTCGATCACCAGCCCCATCAGAGCCGAGGCCAGGATGCCGGCCATCGACGCCACCAGGAACGACTGCCCGTACTTGGTGAGCACGGTGTACGTGATCGCGGCGCCGAGCATGAAGACGGCGCTGTGCGCGAGGTTGAGGATGTCGAGGATCCCGAACACCAGCGTGTAGCCGACCGCGAACAGCGCGTAGATGGACCCGATGAAGATCGCGTTGACGATCTGCTGGTCCATCAGCCGATCACATCTCAGTTGGGGAGAGGGGGAGCGTCGCCCGCTCCCCCTCGCGTGGTCCTCAGGAACCGGGCGGGATCTGGTGGACGAGCGTGAAGCCGCCGCTCCCATCCATCTGGATGATCCACACCGTCTGCTTCACGTCGTGGGTGCTCGTGAACTGGAACGGACCGAGCGGCGTCTGGATGTTCACCGACTCCATCGCGGCGCGCAGCTTGTCGCGGTCGCCCGGCATATCGCTGAAGGTGAGGTTCGCGCGCTTGGCCGCGTCCGCGATGATCTTGATCCCCGTGTAGCCCTGGGCCGCGAACTGGTCAGGGTCGACGCCGTACGCGTTCTTGTACGCCGTCACGAAGTCGGAGTTCGACGCGAAGGTGTTGCCGAGGTACCACGCGCTCGCGCTCCGTGCGCCCTTGCCCGCGGCCCCCGCCTGCTTCGAGACCGTCGCCGTGTTGAAGCCGTTGCCGCCGAGGAACTGGCCCTGCCAGCCCTGGTTGCGCGCGGCGTTCATGATCTTCGCCGGGATGCCGCCCAGCGACGTGATGAAGATCACGTCCGGGTTGAGCTGAACCGCCTGCGTCACGTACGGCGAGAGGTCGGCGTCCGTCTTGCTGAACTTGATGACCTTGAGCAGCTGGATGTTGTACTGGCCGACGGTGGCCTGCACGATGTTGCCGCCGTCGCTCGAGAACTTGTCGTCCTGCGCCACCAGCAGCACGCCCGTCTTGGGGTGCGCATCGGCGACATAGGACTTGATGTTGTCGGGGATCGCGGTCTGCTCGCCGAGGCTGTCGCGGAAGACGTACTTGCACGGGGTGGTGTCGGGGAAGTTGCACTCGGGCACGATGTGGATGCCGGTCGTGCTGACGGCGAGGATCGGCACCTTCAGGCTCTCGGCCAGCGGGTGCACCGCCACGGCCGAGTTGGAGAGCGTCGGGCCGAGCAGCGCCAAAACGTTGTTCTGCTGGATCAGCGTCTGCGCCTTGGCCGCCGAGGTCGCCTTGTCCGAGGTGTCGTCGAGCACGGTCAGGTTGATCTGCGCGCCGTTGACGCCCCCGCTCGAGTTGATCTGCTGGACGGCGAGCATCATCCCGTTCTTGCTCTGCGGTCCGTACACGCCCCCGGCACCGGTCAGGGAGAGCACGGCGCCGAGCTGGATGGTCTTGCCGGAGTAGGAGTTTCCGCCCCCGCCGCCGCCTCCCCCGCCGCTCGAGCCACAGGCGGCGAAGACCAGCATCGCGGCGATTCCGAGCAGGCGCATCCGGTTCATATCAACCGTCTCCCAAAAAGAAGCGTGCTTTGCGATTCCTTAACGTAGCAAACATCCCGGCATTCGAAGCCGGGAATCGGGCTCAGGCCCGGAGTCGCTTCGTCAGGCGCGCGATGTCGAGCCTCGGCTGCGGGTAGCGCGGGTTCATCGCGCGCAGCGTCTCGAGGAGGATGTTGGTCACCGCCCAGTTCCGGTACACCTTGTCGTTCGCCGGGATCACGTACCAGGGCGCGTGCGGCGTCGAGCACCTCGTGATCGCCAGGCTGTAGGCGCTCATGTAATCGTCCCAGTAGGCCCGCTCGTCGATATCGTGCTCGCTGAACTTCCATCTCTTGTCGGGCTGCTCCAGCCGCTCCATCAGCCGCTTGCGCTGCTCGTCGTACGAGATGTCCAGGCAGAGCTTGACCACCGTGGTGCCACTCGACGTCAGCTCCTTCTCGAAGGCGTTGATCTGGCGGTAGCGGCGCTCGATCACCGCCGGCTCCGCCAGGTCGTGAACTCGCGCGATCAGCACGTCCTCGTAGTGCGAGCGGTTGAAGATGCCGATGAAGCCGGGCGGCGGCAGGCGTCGCCGGATCCGCCACAGAAAGCCGCGGCGCTTCTCCTCCGGGGTGGGCGCCTTGAACGGCGTGATGAGCACTCCCTGGGGGTTGAAGTTGCGCACCACGTGCGTGACCGTGCCGTCCTTGCCCGACGTGTCGATGCCCTGGAGCACGACCAGCAGCGAGCGCTTGCGCTCGGCGTAGAGCCGCTCGTGCAGCTCGAACAGCTCCGGCTCGGCGGCCTTGATCTGGCGCAGGGCCTTCTTGTCCCCGCCCTTGAAGCCGGGGCGCGAATCGGGGTCCACGTCCGCCATCCGGAACCGGCCGTCGCTGACGTGCGCGTTCAGGAGCGCCCGGACGTCGCGCGTCTTGGCCATCGCGCGGAGTGTATCCGCCAGGGCCGTCAGCTCAGCTCGACGGGCACCACGTCGAGATCGATCAGCCGTTCGCCGCGCAGGACGCTGAGCGTCAGGCGGGTCCCGATGCTGGTCTCCACCATCAGGCGCTGCAGGTCCCCGGCCTTCGCCACGCCGGCCCCCGCGACGGACACGATGACGTCGCCCGCGCGCAGCTGGCCCCCGGCGGCCGGGCTGCCGGCCACGACCTCGTGCACCTCGACGCCGGCCTTGCGGCCGATGCGGTCGGCCACCGCGGGGGGCAGCGGCCGGGTGCCGCCGGCGATGCCGAGGTAGCCGCGGCGCACCCGCCCGCTGCGCATCAACGCGCCCAGGATCGCCTCGGTGGTCGAGTTCATGGGCACGGCCAGGCCGAGGCCCATGCCGGCGACCGCGGTGTTCACGCCGACCAGGCGGGCGTGCGAGTCGGCGAGCGCGCCGCCGGAGTTGCCCGGGTTGAGCGCCGCGTCGGTCTGGATCACGTCCTCGATGAAGCGCCGGCGCCCGTTGCCGTCTGCGGTCGCCAGCGAGCGGCCTAACCCGCTGACGACCCCAGAGGTGACGGACCCCGAAAACCCGAGCGGATTGCCGATGGCGACCACGAGCTGGCCCACCCGCAGCTGGTCGGCGTTGCCGATCCGCGCCGGCGTCAGCTCGGTGGCCCGCGCCCGGGCGACGGCCAGGTCGGACAGGGGGTCGGCGCCCACCAGGTCCACGTCGTACTCCGTCCCATCGATGAACGAGGCGCTGGCCGAGCCGCCCGACGCCACGACGTGGGCCGAGGTGACCAGGTACCCGTCAGGCGTGATCACGACGCCCGACCCGGCGCCGCCGAACCCGCGCCCGCCCCGCCCGATGCGCAGGCTGGCGACGCTCGGGAGGACGGCCTCTGCAACGCCGCTGACCGTCGTCGAATAGGCGTCGAGCGCTTCCTGCTCCGTGGGGGCTTCCGCCATCGTGGATTACAAGATTACCAAGCAACGGAGAAACTAAACCAGGCCGTTTCGCGGCTCCAGGCTACGCCCGGTAGACGGTGATCTCTGTGGCCTTGACGGCGACCCAGACGTCCGCGTCCCGGTCGAGGTGCAGGTCGCGCACCGCCGAGGGGGTGACCTCCGCCACCAGCGGCACCTGGCCGCCGAGCCGGACGCGTACCCGCTCGCCCTCCAGGTCGAGCTCCTCCGCCCGCGCCCGCCACACGTTGCGCGGCGTTCCGTCCGGCCGGGAGCGGTAGAGGGCGATGGCGCGGGGGTGGATCACCGCCAGCACGTCCCCGTCCCCGGCCTCGGGCACGGCGAGCGTCGCCCCGCCCTCCAGTTCGACCACGCCGCCATGTGCCTTCCCGCGCAGCAGGTTGACGCCGGCCAGGTCGGCCACGAACTTGGACCGGGGCCGCGCGGTGAGCTCGCCGGCCGTGCCCGCCTGGACGATCTTTCCCCGCTCCAGGACGACCAGACGGTCGGCCAGGGCCATCGCCTCCAGCGGGTCGTGCGTGACCAGCAGGCGCACGCCGCCGAAGCTCGAGAGCTGGCGCGACAGCTCGCGCCGCATCTCGGCGCGCACGGTGACGTCGAGGGCGGACAGCGGCTCGTCCAGGAGCAGGAGGCGCGGCTCGGTGACCAGGGTGCGGATCAGCGCCACGCGCTGGGCCTGCCCCCCGGAGAGCTCGCGTGGCCTGGCCCCGGCCCGGTCGCCGAGACCCGAGCGCTCGAGCCACTCGCGCGCGATCCGCCCCGCATCCCTGGTGCCGCGCGCGCGCAGGCCGAAGGCGACGTTGTCCAGCGCCGAGAGATGGGGAAAGAGCACGTGGTCCTGGAAGACCAGCCCGACGCGCCGCTCCTCGGGAGGCACGTGCACGCCGGCCCGGGAGTCGTCGAGCACCGCGCCGTCCAGCGACACGCGCCCCTCGACCGGGACCAGGCCGGCCAGCGCACGCAGGAGCGTCGTCTTGCCGGCGCCGTTGGGGCCGAGCACGGCCACGGTCTCACCGGGCTCGACCGTGATCTGGACCTCCAGCGCAAACCCGTCGCGCCGGACCCGGAGGTCGGCCTCGAGGCTCACAGCGCGCCGAGCCAGCGGTCGCGCAGGCCGAACAGGACCGCGATCGACACGGCGAGCAGGATGAGGCTGAGCGCGATCGCGCCTTCGGGCCTCGTCTCCAGGGCGACGTACACCGCGAGCGGGACGGTCTGCGTGGTGCCGGGCAGGTTGCCCGCGAAGGTGATGGTCGCGCCGAACTCGCCCAGTGCCCGGGCCCAGCACAGGGTGGCGCCGGAGAGGATCGCCGGGCGGAGCAGGGGCAGGGTCACGCGCGCGAAGACGGTCCAGCCCCGGGCGCCCAGGGCGCGCGCCGCCTCCTCGTAGCGCGGCTCGAGCGCACGAAGGCCGCCCTCGACGGAGATGACCAGGAAGGGCATCGCCACGAAGGTCTCGGCCATGATCGCGGCCGCGGTCGTGAACGGGATCTGGAGGCCGAGCAGGTCGAACAGGGGAGCGCCGGCCAGGCCGCGCCGGCCGAAGGCCAGGAGGAGGGCTACGCCCCCGACCACGGGCGGCAGGACCATCGGCAGCGTGGTCAGGGCGCGCAGCGCGGAGCGCAGGTGGCCGCCGGTGCGCGCCAGCAGCATGGCCAGCGGCACGCCGAGGACCAGGGCCGCGGCGGTCGCCGTCACCGAGCAGAACAGCGACAGGCCGAGCGCGGTGATCGTTTCCGGAGCGGCGAGGGCCGGGCCGACCTGGTCCCAAGGGGTGCGGGCGATCAGGCCGAGGAGGGGGAGGAGGAAGAGGAGGAGCCCGATGGTCGCCGGCACCAGCAGCGGCGCCGGGAGCCGGCCGCGCGTCACGCCGCCTGGAAGCCGGTCTGCTTCAGCACCGCCTGCCCCGCCGGGGAGAGCACGTAGTCGACGAAGGACTGTGCCGCCGTCCTGTCGGGCGCGCCGCCGAGCACCGCGATCGGATATTCCGCGATCACGTTCTGGTCGTCCGGGATGGTCACGCCGTCGACCTGCCCGCTGGACACCACGTCGCTGTGGTAGACGATGCCGGCGTCAGCCTCGCCCAGCGCCACCTTGGTGAGCACGGCCGTGACCTCGAGCTCGAGGCTGACCGGGTGCACGCTCACCCCGGCCTTGGCCAGCGCCTGCTGCGCGTACTTGCCCGCGGGCACGGACGGATCGGCCAGGACCACCACGACGCCCGCCCGGGCCAGGTCGGCGAGCGTCTGGATGTGCTTGGGGTTGCCCCTGGCGACCGCGATCTCGAGCCGGTTGTGAGCGAAGACGCGCGGGGAGCCGCCGAGCAGGCCGGCGCCCTGCACCGTCTTCATGTGCGCGGTGTCGGCGGAGGCGAACACGTCGGCCTGCGCGCCCTGGGTCAGCTGCGCGGTCAGGGTCTGCGTGCCCGCAAAGTTGAACGTCGCGTCGAAGTCGCCCGCCTTCGCGATCTTGTTGAAGGGGGCCTGCAGCGACGCCGCGGCGAACACGGTGACCTTCTGCGCTGCCGGCGAGGGGCTGCCGGAGCCCGTGGCGCCGCCGCACGCGACCGTCATCAGGAGCAGCGCGGCCGCCGCGGCGAGGTTCTTACTCACCCGGCAGCTCCACACCGACGTTGGTCGCCTTGACGACGGCTACGGCGGGCATGCCGGGCTTCAGGTCGAGGTCGTCGACCGCCTCCCGGGTCAGGAGCGAGACGAGGCGGTGCGGCCCCGCCTGGATCTCGACCTGGGCCGCGACCCGGTCCTTGATCACGCGCGTGACGATGCCGGGGAAGCGGTTGCGGGCCGACTGCTTGGTGAAGACCTCGGGCTCGGCCGCCTTGCGGGGCCGGGCGAGCCGGGCCAGCGACTCGCCCTCGATCAGGCGCTGGCCGCCCGACGTCCGGACGGCGGTCAGCCGGCCGTCGTCGACCATGCGCCGGACGGTGTCGACGCTGACGCCGAGCATCGTGGCGGCCTGCCCGAGGCGATATCCAGACATTTGAAGCAAAATCCTAGCAGTCGCCAGCATTCCCGCCCCAATCCCCGGCTGCGCCGGTTCGAGCATCGCGTCGAACCGGGTCATCCCGTTCAGGCTGGCGTTTATGGGCGGGGTTGACGGGGTGAATAGCCTGATCGGAGGTCGGCGGGTTGGGGGAGGAACCCGGAACCGTAAGGGAGGGCCCGCTCGAGGTGGGTCTGGGCGGCATTGGCGCGTTTTGCGCCAAAGGAGCGGAATTTGGCG
>CAZLJC010000023.1:0-35361 GCA_964559855.1 uncultured Actinomycetes bacterium | reverse complement strand
CTTTTGCGCCAAACGAGCCGAATCCGGCGCGAATGGCGCGCGTTTGGCGCAAAACGCGCCGAAACGGGGCGCCGCCGCCGGGTGAGACACTGTCGCCGCACTTGCAACCGGGCCGGGCGCGACGAACATCAGCAGGCAGGCGGTGGCCGTGGCGGCCGAGCGCGGTGTCAAACCGGTGAGTGTTCTACCACGCGACCGCGAGGGCCGCGCCCGCGCCTGGTGGTTCGCCCGGAGCTGGATCCCCGTGTTCGCGCTCGCCGCGATCGCGCTCGCTCCCCCCGGAACGAGCCTGCGCTCCACCTATGCGCTGCGCTGGCTCGCGGCGGCGCTGGTCCTGCTCGCGGCGGTCGGGCGCAAGGACCGGCGGGCCGCGATCGCCACGGCGGTGATCGCCGCCGCGGGCGCCCTGTACGTCGCCGGCGATTCGATCGTGCGCGTGGCCGGCGGCGCTGGCGCGCCCCGGCTGGTCTACGTCGCGGGCGGCCTGCTCGTCGTGGCCGTCTCCGCCGCAGCCCTGGCGCGCCGCCCGCGTGGCGCCTTCGATCCCGTGCGCATGGTCGCGCTGCAGCTCGCCATCGGCCTCGTGGCCTACTGGCTCTACTACGCGCTGAGCGGCCTCGGGCTCGACTACCGCACCTACCAGCCCGAGACGGCGCTGCGCACCGCCGGGACGGAGCTCGGGCTGCTCGCGCTCGCGTTCGCCGCGGTCGGCGTCGGAATCAGCCGGAGGTGGCGGGCCGCCGCGGAGCGCCTCGGCTGGGCGAGGCCCGAGCCGTGGCAGGTCGCGCTCGCGGTCGTGCTCGCCCTGCTGCTCGGCCTCTCCAACGTCCCGCTCAACGCCCTCATGGCCTGGCTGATGCCGGGCGCCGAGGCGTCGATCGCGCTGGTGGCCCACCACGTCTTCGGCGGCGTGCCCGCGTGGAGCCTGCCGCTGATCGCGGTCATGGCCGGGGTCGGAGAGGAGACCGCGTTTCGCGGCGCGCTCCAGCCCCGCTTCGGGATCGTGGCCACGGCCGTGCTGTTCGCGCTGATCCACGTCCAGTACGGGGTCACGCCGGTCGAGCTGTGGGTCTTCGTCCACGCGCTGATCTACGGTCTGGTGCGCCGCCACATCAACACCACCACCGCGATCCTCACCCACGCCACGTACGACCTGAGCGCGTTCCTCAACGGAACGGGCTTCGGCGTCTACGCGCTGATCGGCCTGGGCATGGCGATCTACCTGGCCGGCTTCGCGGCGCGCGACCCCGACCGCGTGCGGCGCGCCGTGCGCGCGATCCGCGCGGCCTGATCAGCCTTCGCTTCGCGCGCTCCGGATCGCCTCCCACACCCGCATCGGGTGCAGCGGCATGTCGACGTGCTTCACGCCCAGGTGGGACAGCGCGTCGACGACCGCGTTCTGCACCGCCGCCGTCGAGCCGATCGTGCCCGATTCGCCCGCGCCCTTCGCGCCCAGCGGGTTGTTGGGCGTCGGCGTCTCCATCCGGACCGTCTCGATCTCCGGGATCTCGCCGATGGTGGGAATCGTGTAGTCGACGAGGGAGGTCGTGAGCGGGTTTCCGTCCGCGTCGTAGACGAACTCCTCGTACAGCGCCTGCGCCACGCCCTGCGCCACGCCGCCGTGGATCTGTCCCTCCACGAGCATCGGGTTCAGCTGCGTGCCGCAGTCGTCGACCGCGACGTGCCTGACCAGGCGCGCCTCGCCGGTCTCGACGTCGACCTCGACGACCGCGACGTGGCAGCCGAAGGGAAAAGTCTGGTCGAGCTGGAAGAAGTCCTCGTCCGCGCTCAGCGGCCCGGCCGCGGCGAGCTCCGCCCACGTGACCAGCGCGCCCGGCACGCCGCGCACCCCAAACCCCTCCTCGCGTTGCTCGACGTCACCGGCGTCCGCCTCGAGGCGCTGGGCCGCGCGCTCGATCGCCCGATCGACGAGCGCCACGCACGCGGCCCGCACGGCGCTCCCTCCGATCTGCAGCGAGCGCGAGCCGTAGCTGCCGTCGCCGGCCGCGACGAGCGCCGTGTCGGACAGCTCGACCCGCACGCGGTCGAGTGAAACGCCCAGCGCCGCGGCCGCGACCTGCGCGAAGGCCGTCTCGTGCCCCTGCCCGCTGGCCGTCGTGCCGGTGCGCACCACGAAGGTTCCGTCCGGCTCGGCGAGCGCGAACCCGTGCTCGGTGGGCACGAGGACGCCCGTGACCTCGACGTACGAGGAGAGCCCGATGCCGAGCAGCTTCGTGTCGCCCCGCTCCCGGCGCGCCATCTGCTCCCGGCGCAGCTCGTCGTATCCGGCCGCCTGGAGCGCGCGCTCGAGCGCCCCGCGGTAGTCGCCCGAGTCATAGGCCATCGCGGTGGCCGTCGTGTAGGGGAACTCGCCCTCGATCAGGTTGCGCCGGCGCAGCTCCGCCGGATCCATGCCGAGGTCTCGCGCGAGCAGGTCCATCGCGCGCTCGATGAGAGCCACCGCCTCCGGCCGCCCGGCGCCGCGATACGCAGCCGTCACCGTGGTGTTCGTCGCCACCGTCGTGGCCCGGGCGCGCACCTTTGGGATCGCGTACGCGCCCGGCGACATCTGCAGCGTGTACACCGTCAGCCCCGGCGCGTCCCCGGGGTAGGCGCCCGCGTCGGCCACCACCTCCACGTCGAGCCCGACCAGCTTTCCCTGCCGGGTCGCGCCCAGCGCGACGTGCTGCACCTGGGCTCGCCCGTGCGTCATCGCTACCAGGTTCTCTGTCCGGTACTCGGCCCACTCGACCGCCCGGCGCAGGCGATCGGCGAGCGCCGCGACGATGGCCTGCTCCGGGTAGGTGGGGAGCTTGGCCCCGAAGCCGCCGCCCACGTCCGGCGCGACCACGCGGATCTTGTCCTCGTCGATCCCCGTGACCTGTGAGATGTCGGCGCGCACGCGAAACGGCACCTGCGTGGAGGCCCAGACCGTCAGGCCGCCGTCCCCGTCGGGCTCAGCCAGGACGGCGTTGGCCTCGAGCGGAACGGCCGCCAGGCGCTGGTTGACGAACGTCGCGCGGACCACCACCTCCGCGCCCGCCAGCGGATCGTCCGCGCCGAACTCGGTGGACGACGCGACGTTGTCGCCCTTGGCCCGGTGCAGCACAGGCGCGCCGGGCGCCAGCGCCGCCGCCACCCCGGCGACGGCCGCCAGCGGCCCGTACTCCACGTCGACCGCCGCCGCCCCGTCCGCGGCCGCGCCGCGCGTATCCGCGACCACGACGGCGACGATATCGCCCACGAAGCGCACGACCTCCGAGGCGAGCGGCGGGCGCGCGAACCGGCCGAGGGAGGGAGCCTCCTGCGGGAAGAGCCCGAGGTCGCCCGCCACGAATACTCCCCGCACGCCCTCGAGCGACGCGGCTCGTCCGGTGTCGAGCGATGCGATCCGGGCGTGGGCGAGGGGCGACCGGACGAACGCCGCCTGGAGCCGCCCCGGGCTTGCGATATCGCCCGTGAAGCGGCCGCGGCCGGTGAGCAGGCGCGGGTCCTCGCGTCTCCGGACGGCGCCTCGCAGCGACGCTCTGACCGCCATCGATGCCGCGAGGTTAGCGCAGCCAGTACGCTGAGTCGCCTGGACCTCACCGAGCCACAGATCTCCGAGCGGGCGCGGCGCTGGGGCATCCTCCCCGCCTATCACGGATGGCAGGGCGATGTGATCGACACGTCGACCGCGACCGACGTGGCGGTCCTCGAGGCGATGGGGGCGGCGGCCGACGATCCACCGCCGATCAGTCCGCCCGAGGTGCCCGACGAGCCGTGCCACGTCGCGCCCGAGCGCGCGTGGGGCTGGTCCGTCCAGCTGTACGCGCTCCGCTCACGCGAGAGCTGGGGCGTGGGCGACCTCGCGGACCTGCGCGCGTTCGCGCGCTGGGCGCGGGCGCAGGGCGCGTCTTTGATCCTGCTCAACCCGCTCGGCGCGCAGCAGCCGGCGCTGCCGTACGAGGCATCGCCCTACTACGCGTCGTCGCGCCGGTTCCGCAACCTGGTCTATCTCCGCGTCGAGGACGTCGAAGGCGCCGCGGGTGCGGACCTGGCGGAGGAGCGCGACCAGGCGCTGCGCCTCAACGCCGATCCACTGATCGACTACGACCGCGTCTTCACGCTCAAGATGCGCGCCCTCGAGAAGGTGTTCGAGGCGGCGCCCGAGCCGCGCGGCCTGGTCGCTTACACCAGGCGCGAGGGCGCGGCCCTGCGCGACTTCGCGAGGTTCAACGCCGCCCGCGAAGGACGCGCCGGCGACGCGCGCGTCCGCTTCCACGTGTGGCTGCAGTTCCACCTCGACCGGCAGCTCGCACGCGCGGCGAAGGAGATCGGCCTGGTCACCGACGTGCCCGTGGGTTTCGCATCCGACGGCTACGACGCGAAGCGGTGGCGCGACTTCCTCGCGCCGCGGATGCGGGTCGGCGCGCCGCCAGACGAGTTCTTTCGCGACGGCCAGGACTGGGGCATCCCGCCCTTCGACCCGTGGAAGCTCGACGATGCGCGGTGGCTGCCCTTCGTCGAGGCGATCCGCGCCGCGTGCGGCCACGCGTGCGGCGTCCGGCTCGACCACGTGATGAGCCTGTTCCGCCTGTTCTGGATCCCCGAGGGCATGACGCCGGCGCAGGGCGCGTACGTGCACCATCCCGCCCGCGAGCTGCTCGCGCTGCTGGCGCACGAGAGCCGGAGCGCGAAGGCCTTCGTCATCGGCGAGGACCTCGGCCTGGTCCAGCCGGAGGTGCGCGAGCGCTTGAAGGAGAAGGGGTCGCTCTCCTACCGGCTGGTGTGGTTCGAAAGCTCGCATCCCGAGACGTGGCCGCACGACGCCGTGGCCGCCGTCGGCACCCACGACCTGCCGACCGTGGCGGGAATCTGGACCGGCACCGAGCCGGAGCATCGCCTGCACCACCTGCGCCAGAAGCTGGTCGAGCTGACCCGCCTGCCGGACGGCACCCCGCCCGTGGACGTCGCGGTCGAGACGTACCGCCACCTCGCGCGGGGACGCACTCGCATCGTGCTCGCATCGCTCGAGGACGCGCTCGGCGTGCACGAGAGGCCCAACGTCCCGGGTACGACGACCGAGTTCCCCAACTGGCGCCGCGCCCTGCCGCTGCCGATCGAGGAGATCGAAACTTCCGATGGCCCGCGACGCATCGCGGAGGCCATGCGTGAGGCAGGCCGCTAGTACGATCTGAAGATGCCTTCACGCGAAAAGCTGAACGGGACCGACCTCGATTTCTATCCGCTGGGCCAGGCCGGTGACGTCTCGCACCTGCCGATGACCGTGAAGGTGCTGCTCGAGGGTCTGATCCGCCTCGTCGAATCAGGCGCGACGGACGAGAAGAACGTCGAGGCGCTGACACGCTGGCCGGCGCCGGCGGTCGCGGGCACGGAGCTGCCGTTTCTCCCGGCGCGTGTGCTGATGCAGGACTTCACCGGCGTGCCCGCGGTGGTGGACCTCGCGGCGATGCGCTCCGCGATGCAGCGCGCGGGCAAGAACCCGAGCGACGTCGACCCGCTCGTGCCGGTCGACCTGGTGATCGACCACTCGGTGCAGGTCGACTCGTTCGGTTTCCGCGACTCGTACACGCGCAACATCGAGAAGGAGATCCAGCGCAACCACGAGCGGTACGCGCTCCTGCGCTGGGCGCAGCAGGCATTTCACAACTTCTCGCTCGTTCCCCCGGGCATGGGCATCTGCCACCAGGTGAACCTCGAGCACCTCGCCAGGGTGGTGCAGGTGCGCGACCTGGGCGGCCGCCGCGTGGCCATCCCCGACACGCTGATGGGCACCGACTCGCACACGACGATGGTCAACGGGCTCGGCGTGCTGGGCTGGGGCACGGGCGGCATCGAGGCGGAGGCGGCGATCCTCGGCCAGCCGGCCTATCTCCCGCCTCCGGTGGTCGTCGGCGTGCGCTTCTCCGGAGCGCTCCCGGCCGGCTCGACCGCGACCGACCTCGTGCTGACTCTCACCCAGATGCTGCGCAAGCACGGAGTGGTGGACAAGTTCGTCGAGTTCTGCGGCGACGGCCTCTCCAGCCTGTCGGTGCCCGACCGCGCGACGCTCAGCAACATGTGCCCCGAGTACGGGGCGACGTCCGCGCTGTTCCCCGTCGACCGGCAGACTCTGCGCTACCTCGAGGTGACGGGCCGCAGCCCCGAGCAGATCGACCTCGTCGAGCGCTACACGCGGGAGCAGGGCCTGTTCCGGGTCGACGGCCAGCCGATCCCTCGGTTCTCCGAGCTCATGGAGCTCGACCTGGGCACGGTCGAGCCCAGCCTCGCCGGGCCCAAGCGCCCGCAGGACCGGGTCGCGCTGCCCGACGTGTGGTCGAGCTTCTCGCACGCCTTCGGCGACGGGCCGCGGCCGGAGGCGGACGCGCTCTCGCGCCTGACCCAGGAGGGCGGACCGGTGGACGGCCGGGCCACCGTGGCCGTGGCCGCCAAGCCGACGGCGTCGGTGGAGGACGGCTCGGTGGTGATCGCCGCCATCACGAGCTGCACCAATACGTCCAACCCGTCGGTCATGGTCGCGGCGGGCCTGCTGGCGAAGCGCGCGGTCGAGCTCGGCCTCACCGTCAACCACTACGTGAAGACGAGCCTTGCGCCCGGCTCGCGCGTGGTCACCGACTACCTGAAGACCGCGGGCCTCCTCGAGCCGCTCGAGAAGCTCGGGTTCTTCCTCGTCGGCTACGGGTGCACCACGTGCATCGGCAACTCCGGACCGCTGGCCAGCCCCGAGATCGAGGCGGCCGTGTCGAAGGAGGACCTGAGCGTGGTCGCGGTGCTGTCGGGCAACCGCAACTTCGAGGCCCGGATCCATCCCCTGGTCAAGGCGAGCTACCTCGCCTCGCCGCCGCTGGTGGTCGCGTTCGCGCTGGCGGGTACCGTGCACCGCAACCTCGCCGAGGAGCCGGTCGGGCACACGCCCGACGGACGGCCCGTGATGCTCTCCGAGCTGTGGCCGTCGCCGGAGGAGATCAACGCGACGGTGCAGCAGTGCGTCAAGCAGGAGATGTTCAAGCGGGAGTACGAGCGCATCTTCGAGGGCGACGAGCACTGGAAGGCGATGGAGGCGCCGGCGGGGTCGGTGTTCGCGTGGGACCCGGAGTCGACGTACGTGAAGGAGCCGCCGTACTTCGAGGGCTTCGGCCCTCAGCCGAAGGCGCTCACTGACATCGAGGGCGCGCGGGTGCTCGCGCTGCTCGGCGACTCGGTGACCACCGACCACATCTCACCCGCGGGGTCGATCCCCGTGGACAGCCCCGCCGGGCGCTACCTGGTGGAGAAGGGCGTCGACCGCTTCGACTTCAACAGCTTCGGCGCCCGCCGCGGAAACCACGAGGTGATGATGCGCGGTACCTTCGGCAACATCCGCCTGCGCAATGCGCTCGTCGAGCGCGAAGGCTACTGGACGCGCCGCTTCCCCTCCGGTGACGAGACCACGATCTTCGCCGCCTCGCAGGCCTACGCGGAGGAGGGCGTCCCGCTGATCGTGATCGCGGGCAAGGAATACGGCACCGGCTCGTCCCGCGACTGGGCCGCCAAGGGACCGCTGCTGCTCGGGGTGCGCGCGGTCATCGCGGAGAGCTTCGAGCGCATCCACCGCTCGAACCTGGTCGGGATGGGCATCCTCCCGCTCCAGTTCGTGCCGGGCGAGAGCGCGCACACGCTGGGCCTGACCGGCCGCGAGCGCTTCACGATCCGCGGGCTCGAGAACATCGGCCCCGGACAGCACGTGGAGGTGGAGGCCGCCACCGACGACGGCAAGACCCGGCGCTTCACGACGCACGCCCGGATCGACAACGCCACCGAGGTCCAGTACCTGCACCAGGGCGGGATCCTGCCCCTGGTCCTGCGGGAGCTGATCGCCAAACCCTGACCCGCCGCCGGGCCCCGGCCCGCCCGGTCATCCGCCGGTCATCCGCCCGGTCATCCGCCCGCGCCCCCGCGCCCCCGCGCCCCCGAAACGCGCGTTATGCGCCAAACGCGCCCTTCCCATCGCCCGAGACGCGCCTTATGCGCCAAGCGCGCCCTTCCCCGGGCGCCCTTCCCCCGATCCCCGCCCCCGCGGCCCCCCGAAACGCGCCTTATGCGCCAACCGCGCCCTTCCCCGGGCGCCCTTCCCCCGATCCCCGGCTCCCGCGGCCCCCCGAGGCGCGCCTTATGCGCCAAGCGCGCGCTTCCCCGCGCCCGATCGCCGGCCCCCGCGGCCCCCGAAACGCGCCTTATGCGCCAAACGCGCCCCTCACCTCGCCCGAGACGCGCGTTACGCGCCAAGCGCGCCCTCCCCCGCGCGCTCTTCAGACAGGGCCGCCAATAGAGTTGCCATTAACGCGCGTTATGCGCCAAACGCGCCCCTCACCTCGCCCGAGACGCGCGTTATGCGCCAAGCGCGCCCCTGCCCGGAACGCCCGCGCCCGGGAAAGGAGGAAAACCTAAGCCGCCGGGACCGCCGCCTCGCTGTCCTCGTACGACGTCTTGATCGGCAGCCACCGCTCGTGCCCGCACTCCGGGCACTCGAACAGCCCCACGACCACATCCGGATTCGACGCATCCGAGTGCATCGTGCGCAGCTGCATCGCCTCGCGCGCGGCGTGCCGCTCACAGAAGGGCGCGTCCTGATAGGTCACGCTGCAGATTTAACGCGCTGCGTCGAAACAACACTAGTCCCCCACACACAAGCAAACCCCACATTTGCTTGTCCCCCGGACACACACTAAGCTACCTCCTGAACGAACGATGGCCGCGACGAAGACCGCCCCCCAGCAGACCGAGCCCGAGCAGCCGCGCCCCACCGTGCGCGAGGCCATGCGCTCGGCCCTGGTCCAGGCCAAGCTCGTCGCCGGCGCCGCCGGCCTCGACCGCCAGATCGAATGGGTCCGCCTGATGGAGACCCCCGAGATCCGCCCCCGGGCCGGCGACCTCATGTTCACCACCGGCTTCCCCATCAAGGACGACACCGCCGCCCAGATCGGCCTGGTCGCCCGCATCGCCGAGCGCGGCGGCGCCGGGCTCGTGGTCCGGCCCATGCCCTACCTGCGCAGGCTGCCCGAAGAGATGATCTCCGAGGCCGACCGGCTGAAGATCCCTCTCTTCACCATCGGCTCCGATATCCAGTTCGTCGACCTGATGGCCCCGCTCCTCGAGCGCATCATCAACGCCGAGCACTGGCGCCTCAAGCGCTCGATCGAGATCCACCGCCGCTTCACGGAGCTCGTGCTCGACGGCAAGGGCGTGAACGAGATCTGCCGCACCCTCGCCGACCTGCTCGAGAGCGCCGTCGTCGTCGAGGACGCGAGCTTCCACCTCCTGGCCCACGCCGGCGGCAGCGCCGACCCGCACCGCAAGGAGACGATCCTGCGCCAGGGCACGCCCCACCGCGTGCTCTTCGACCCGCAGATCCAGCGGGTCCTGCGCGAGGTGGAGGCGAGGCGAGGTCCGCTGAAGGTCGACGCCTTCCCGCACCTCGGCATGTCCCGCCCGCGCCTGATCGCGCCCATCCTGGCCGCCAACCAGGTCCTGGGCTACATCTCCGTGCTCGACCACCCGCCCCACAACGAGGAGCTGGCCTTCATGGCGATCGAGCAGGCGGCCGTCGTCCTGGCCCTGTCGCTGACCAAGGAGCGCGAGCTGTCCGAGGTCGAGAACCGCGTCCGCGGCGAGTTCCTCGAGGACCTCCTCCACGGCACATACGGCGACGAGTCGGCCGCCCAGCGCCGGGCCCGCCACGTCGGCTACCCGCTGCACGGCGGCCACATCGTGATGCTCGTCGACATCGACGACTTCCGCGGCTTCAACCGCGCGCGCCAGATCTCGGAGGACGCCATCCAGGCGATCAAGCGCGACTTCCTGCGACGCGTCACCGGCGTCGTCCGCGCCACCTACCAGCGCGCCCTGCTGCTAGGCCGCTCGGACCAGGTCGTGGCGCTCCTGCCGCTCGGCGCCGAGGCGGTCGACCACCAGGCCCGCAGCCACGCGCTCGGCCTGCAGATCCGGCAGGCGATCGCGGACTGGAAGTCCGGCTTCACCGTCTCGGTCGGGTTCAGCGCCCCCGCCGAAGCCCCGGCCGGCATCGCGCCCGCGCTGCGCGAGGTCACGTCCGTGATGGAGTCGCTCGCCCGCTTCAAGCGCTGGAGCCAGGTGGTCGCCGTGCCCGAGCTCGGGCTCACCGGCCTCCTGGCGGCGGTCAGCGACGAGCGCCTGGTCGACTACAGCCGCCGCCACCTCGGCCCGCTGGTCGAGCACGACGCGCAGCGCAAGGGCGCGCTGGTCGCGACCCTTCGCGCCTACCTCGAGACCGGGGAGCAGCAGCAGGCCGCGCAGAAGCTGCGGATCCACGCCAACACGCTGCGCTACCGCCTCGACCGGATCCGGGAGATCACCGGCCTCGACCTGGAGGAGCCGGAGACGCGCCTCAACCTCTCGGTCGCCCTGCGCGTGCAGTCCCTGCTTGGAATGTAGAGATCACATAACAAACTCGCGCCGTTTTTTGTCTGCGGCGCACTAGACCGCGGCGGCTCGCCCCCGTACGCTCAGCCTCGGTGCCCCCAGCGCTCGATCGCCCACGTCCCGACAACCCACCGAACGGCTCGCGTCTTGCCTGGCCGGGGGACCTCCCCGCCGCCCGCGCCGCGTGCGGGATGGGCTTCGTGGCCACGCCGGAGCTGGGACACGACGCGGTCCGCCTCGGCGTCGAGGCGCTCGCGCGGCTCTCGCACCGGGGCGGCCTCGACGCGGACGGCAAGAGCGGCGACGGGGCCGGCGTCCTGCTCCAGATCCCGGAGCGGCTGCTCGGCCGCCACGCGGTCGCCGTCCTCTTCGAGTGGGACCCGCGGGCCCGCCGCGTCATGGGCGACGCGCTGCGCGCTGCCGGCCTGAAGGACGTCGAGTGGCGGCAGGTCCCCGTCGACGCGGATTCCCTCGGCGAGCGGGCCCTGGACACGATGCCCACCATCTGGCACGCCCTGATCTCCAGCCCCGGCCTCGACGCCGAGTCCCTCGAACGCTCGCTCCACCGGGCCCGGCGCGGCGCCGAGAGGCGGGCGGCGGCGGACGGCGTGGCCATGTACATCGCCTCCTGCTCCGGCCGGACCCTCGTCTACAAGGGCCTGACGGCCGGCACGCGCCTGGCCGACTTCTACCCCGACCTGAGCGATTCCGCGACCGAGAGCCGGCTGTGCGTCTTCCACCAGCGCTACTCGACCAACACCATGCCCGACTGGCGCCTGGCGCAGCCCTTCCGCATGCTCGCCCACAACGGCGAGATCAACACCATCACCGGCAACCGCGCGTGGATGCGCGCCCGCGAGGCCGAGCTCGAGCCCGAGCTGCGAGACGCGATCTGGCGCGAGGGCTCCGACTCCGCCTCGCTCGACAACGCGCTCGAGCTGCTGGTGCGGCGCGGTTGGGACCTCTCGGAGGCCCTGATGAGCCTGGTGCCCGATGCCTGGGAAGGGCGCGGCGACCTGGCGGCGCAGGTCCGCGACTTCTACCGCTACCAGTCGATCCGCTTCGAGCCATGGGACGGCCCCGCCGCCCTCGCGTTCAGCGACGGGGTGTTCGTCGGCGCGGCGCTCGACCGCAACGGCCTGCGCCCGCTCCGGTGGCAGCGCACGCGGCAGGGCGTCGTCGCCGCGGCCTCGGAGGCGGGCGTCGTGACCATGGACCCCAGGGACGTCGTCGAGCGCGGCCGGCTCGGTCCCGGCCAGATGCTGCTGGTGGACACGCGCGACGGAAGGGTGCTGCGCGACTCCGACGCCAAGGAGCGCGCCGCGTCGCGCCACGACTACGGGCTGCTCGCCGACCGTGCGCTGGTCCCGGTCGAGCGCCATCACGTCGAGCTCGAGCCGCTGCCGGACCTCGTCGCGCAGCAGGCGCTGCACGGGTGGGGCGCGGAGGACGTGAAGTTCGTCGTCACCGCCATGGCGGAGACCGGCGCCGAGCCGGTGTACTCGATGGGCGACGATATCCCCATCGCCGCGCTCGGGCGCACCCCGCGCCGGATCTACGGATATCTCCGGCAGCGCTTCGCGCAGGTGACCAACCCCGCGATCGACCCGCTGCGCGAGAAGGCGGTGATGTCGCTGCGCGTCCTGCTCGGCGCGCGGCACGGCACGCTGGAGCCGGAGGGCGGCGTCGACCGCGAGCTGCTGCGCCGCCACCACCCCGCGGTGCCCTCCGACGGCAAGCTGCTGGAGCTCGAGTCGCCGGTCCTCGGCCCGTCCGAGCTCGCACGCGTGCTGGAGGACGCGGAGGTCCTCGACGCGACGTGCGGCCCCGAGGAATCACTGCGCGAGGCCCTGGCGCGGCTGTGCCGCGAGGCGGGCGAGGCAGCCGGAGCTGAGATCATCGCGCTCAGCGACCGCCGCGGCGGACACGGACGGGTGCCCGTCCCCATGGCGCTCGCGGTCGGCGCGGTGCACGAGCACCTGCTGAAGACCGGGCGGCGCATGACCACCGACATCGTGGCCGTCGCGGGCGACGTGGTCGACGTGCACGACGTCGCGTGCCTGGTCACCATCGGCGCGACCGCGGTGCATCCCTACCTCGGGTTCGCCACCGCGGGTGACGAGGGCGCGATCCGCTACCGCAAGGCGCTGGAGGCGGGGCTGCTCAAGGTGATGGCCAAGATGGGCATCTCCTGCGCCACGAGCTATCGCGGCGCTGAGGTGATCGAGGCGCTCGGTCTCGGCGCGGAGGTGATGGAGACATGCTTCCCCGCGGTGCCATCGCGCATCGGCGGAGCCAACCTCGACGACCTCGAACGCCTCGCGCGCTCCCGTCCCGAGGCGATCGCCGACCACGGCCGCGTTCGCTTCCGCAAGGCCGGCGAGCACCACGCGTACAACCCGCTCGCGGTGCGCGCGGCGCAGAAGGCGGCGCAGACCGGCGATGCGGAGGCCTTCGGCGAGTGGCGCCGCCTCTCGGCGATGGACGGGCCGCAGTCCCTGCGCGACCTGATTCTGATCAAGCAGGCCGGCGAGCCGGTGCCCCTCGGGGACGTGGAGCCGGCGCGCGAGATCGTCAAGCGCTTCGTCAGCACGGCCATGTCGCTGGGCGCGCTCTCGCCCGAGGCGCACGAGGCGCTCGCCGTGGCGATGAACCAGCTGGGCGCGCGCTCCAACTCGGGCGAGGGCGGCGAGGATCCCGACGCCTACGACGACCACGGCGGGGTGCGCCGCGACAACCGGGTCAAGCAGGTCGCCTCGGCGCGGTTCGGCGTGACGCCGCGCTACCTGAAGCGCGCGGACGAGCTGGAGATCAAGATCGCCCAGGGCTCCAAGCCCGGTGAGGGCGGCCAGCTGCCCGGCATCAAGGTCACGAGCCTGATCGCCCGCCTCCGCCACGCGCAGCCGGGCATGCAGCTCATCTCGCCGCCGCCCCACCACGATATCTACTCGATCGAAGACCTGGCGCAGCTGATCCACGACCTGAAGACGGCCAACCCGCGCGCGCGGATCGGCGTGAAGCTCGTCTCGGAGGCCGGCGTGGGCACGATCGCCGCGGGCGTGGCGAAGGCGAAGGCCGACTACATCCTGATCTCCGGCCACGACGGCGGCACGGGCGCGTCCCCGCTCTCCTCGATCAAGAACGCGGGCGCGCCCTGGGAGATCGGCCTGGCCGAGGCCCAGCAGGTGCTGGTCTCCAACCGTCTCCGCGAGCGCGTGACGCTGCGCACCGACGGCGGGTTGCGCAGCGGCCGCGACGTCGTCGTCGCCGCGCTGCTCGGGGCGGAGGAGTTCGGCTTCGGCACGGGGCTGCTGGTGGCGCTCGGCTGCGATATGGCGCGCCAGTGCCACCTCAACACCTGTCCGACCGGGATCGCCACGCAGCGCGAGGACCTGCGCGCCAAGTTCACCGGGCGTCCAGAGCACGTGGTCAACCACCTGCTCCTGATCGCCGAGGAGGTGCGGCACGAGCTGGCGCGCATGGGCGCGCGCACGCTGGACGAGATCACCGGCCGCGTGGAGCTGCTGGAGCAGGACGCGGGCGCGCCCCTGGACCTGTCGTTCGTGCTCGCCGCGACGGAGGGCGGCGCGGCGCGGCGGCGGACGTGGGCGCGCAACGGCGACGAGCCGGCGACCCGGACCGAATCCGGGACCATCGACAACTCGCGGCGCACAGTGGGCGCCGCCCTCGAGCCGGGCGCCCGCCGCCAGTACCACGGCAGCGCGGGGCAGAGCTTCGGGGCGTTCCTTCAGGAGGGCGTCGAGCTCAGCCTGGAGGGCCAGGCCCAGGACTACGTCGGCAAGGGGATGGGCGGAGGCGTGATCGCGATCCGTCCCTTCGCGGACGACGGCTCCGCCGCTCCCGTGCTCGCGGGCAACACGATCGCGTACGGCGCGACGGGCGGCAGGCTCTTCATCGCCGGCCGCGTGGGCGAGCGGTTCTGCGTGCGCAACTCGGGCGCGGTCGCCGTCATCGAAGGCGCGGGCGACCACTTCTGCGAGTACATGACGGGCGGCATCGCGGTGTCGCTCGGACCCGTCGGGTGGAACGCGGGCGCCGGGATGACCGGCGGCGTCGCCTACGCGATCGAATGGAGCCAGCTGAACGCCGACAGCGTGGCCGCCCGCGAGGTGCCTGCAGACGACGCGGCGGGCCTGCGACGGCTGATCGAGGAGCACGCGGAGCGGACCGGAAGCGTTCTCGCGCGAGAGCTCCTGGCCGATTGGGAGGGCGCCCTGAAACGCTTCCGGCAGATCGTCCCGATCTCCGTGACCGCGCCTGCCGAAACCCGGCCGGCGGAGCTGAAAGAAAAGGCCGCGGATCCCGTTCCCTGACGTAGGCTTTGGTCACGTGAAGAAGCTCGCGCTGGTGGCCCTTCTCGTCGCCGCATGCGGCACCTTGAACACCGCGCAAGCTCACACGCTCACCCTCGCCTTCAAGGGCGGCGACACATACCGGTACAAGTTCGCCTCGACCTCGAAGCAGACGGCGGCCATGAGCGGGATGACCGTTCCCATTCAGCTCGACGCGACGGCCGGCGAGACGGTGACCGTCAACTCCGTCGACCCCTCGGGTGTCGCCGACCTCTCGATCTCGCTCAGCGATTTCACACTCAAGTCGGTCGCCGGGGGAATCACGAACACGACGAGCGGAATGCCGGCGCCCTCGATCGACGTCAAAGTCCGCTCGGACGGCACCGTCGAGAGCATCGACGGCAACAGCGTGATGGGGGGCAGCCCGCTGGCCGCCTTCGCCGGTGTCGGCGGAGGCTTCTTCATCGCGGCGGTCCTGCCGGACAAGGCGGTCAAGATCGGCGACACGTGGTCCAAGACATACGACCAGACGGACCCGAAGGGTTTGATGACGATTCACATCACGAGCAACAGCAAATACCTGCGCGACGAGAAGGTCGGCAGCATCACGACCGCCGTCGTGGAGACCAGGAGCACGGGCACCATGGGCATGACCGGTGCGGCCGGCAATGCGGCGGGCATGTCGATGAACGGGACCTTCACCACCGACGTGACCACGTGGATCGACCCGAGCGGTCACCGCGTCGTCAAGTCTCATTCCATCTCGACCGACGAGGTCACCATCAACCTGCCCACCGGGCCCCCGGCCGCCGCCGGCGAGAGCCCGCCCCCGATCCCCATCCAGGGTCCCGTGACGGCCAAGGGCGAGGGGACCTCGGACCTGACCTCTGCCTGATCCCGCCGCCGTACGCTCCGCGCTCGAGCACGAACGCGCGATCGAGCGGGAGTTCGTCGAGACGGCGCGGCAGTCCGAGCGGGCGCCCAGGGGATGGCCGGCCTCGCTCGTGATGTTCCACATCGGGATGTGGCGGGAGCGCATGCGTGACGCGCTGGCGGCCGCCGCCGAAGGACGCGAATACGTGCTCGGGGGCACGCGCGACGAGATCAACGAGCGCGAGCTCGCGGCCGGCATCGGCACTCCGCTGGGCGATGCCGCGGCGCGGTCCGATCACCTGCTGACCGAGATCGTCGAGCTGTTCGAGGGCGCCGCCGGCAAGCCCATTCAGTGGTTCGCCTCGGCCACGGCGGCGGACGCGGTGCTGCGCAACAGCTTCTCGCACCCGCGCGTGCACATCTGCGAGTACCTCGCCGAGAACGGCGATGTCGCTCAGGCTCGGCGGCTTCTCGACGAGGCCCTCGACGAGCTCGCCGCTCTCTCCGTCCCGGAGTACGTCACGGTGGTGCTCACGGAGCTGCGCGACGGGCCGCGGTTGCGGCCGGAGGTCACGAGGTAGCGGCGGCCTCTCGGATCCGGTCGAGGACCCTCATGTTGGCGATCGACTCCTCCATCGGAATGGCCTGCGGCGCCCCTTCGAGAATCGTGTCGCCGAACGATTCCACCATCAGCTGGTAGGAGTCGTAGCCGTCGTCCGCGGAGCCGAACGGCCGGTGCCGCTCGTGGACCTGGTCGCGGGTGACGGCGCGCAGCTCCTGCTCCTCCGGCGATTCGAAGCTGGCGAAGACCGAAGCGGTGCGCCCGTCCGGAAAGACGAGCAGCGCCGTGGTCGTCATGTCGACACCCCCCTCGAGTCGCGCACCGGCGTGCACCTCCACGGGCTCCCCCAGCAGCCACCGAGAGATGCTGACGGTGTAGCAGCCCACGTCGAGCAGCGCTCCGCCGCCGAGCGCGGCGCGCAGCCGGTAGTTCGCGGCGTCGGTGAGGGTGAAGCCGAAGCTGGCCTGCACGTGGAGCGGGTCGCGGATGCGCTCGATGAATTCGCGCGTCTCTGGGTTGAAGCGGTACATGAAGGCTTCCATCAGGTGCCTGCCCGCGCGGCGCGCCGCGTCCGCCATCTGCTCCGCCTCGCGCGCGTTCATGGCCAGCGGCTTCTCGCACAGCACGTGCTTGCCCGCCGCGAGCGCGCGCTCGCTCCACTCGCGGTGGAGGCTGTTGACGAGAGGGATGTAGACCGCCTCGACGTCGGGCATCGCGAGCACGTCCTCGTACCTGCCGGCCGCGCGCGCGCCGGGGTACGGCTCGAGCATCCGCTTCGCGCGCTCCGGATCGCGGCTGGCCAGCGCCGCCACGACGCCGTTGCGCGACGCCGCGATCGCGGGCAGCACGGCGCCCCGTCCGATGTCCGCGGCGCCGAGCACCCCCCATCTCACGCGCGACGAGGGCGGAGGCGAGGGGGTGCTCACTCGCGCAAACCCTAGTGAGTTCCACGCGTTTTGCGCCAACCGAGCCAGATCCCGCACGAACTGCGCGCGTTCGTCGCCAAACGAGCCAAACGCGCCAACAAGCTCTTGTGAGCCGAACCGGCCTAGATCCGCACCCCCACCGCCGCCCCACCGAGCGAGATCGACCGCGTCGCCGCCTCCATCACCGCCACGTTCCGCCGCGCCTCCTCCGGCGCGACCGCCAGGCTCTCGCCCCAGGCGAGATGGCCCGCCAGGTTGCGATAAAAACCGAGATCGTCCCGACGGCCAAGGCCCAGGACGGCGACGTCGACCCCCTCCTGGGTGGTTTGATGGACGCTCACCCGCGCCGGAAGATCCGCCGGCACCGGCACGTCGGCCCAATCCGCGACGATAGCGCCGCGCGTCCCGAGCAGGTACCACTTGGGCTTGCGCGCGGCGGCGACGTCCGACTGCAGGAAGGTCGCCTGCGCCCCATCCTCGAACGTCAGGTCGACGCGCACCTGGTCGGCGTTCGTCACGTCGTGCCACACCCGCTTGTGCGCCTGGGCCGCGACCGATGTGACAGTGGCGCCGAACAGCTGGAGGATCCAGTCGAAGTAGTGCGACCCCCAGTCGTAGATCATCCCGCCCGATATGGGCTCGTGGCTGTGCCAGAAATCGCAGGGGTGCCCGTAGCCCCCGATGAACGACTCGATGTAGAAGGGCTCGCCGATCCGACCCGACTCCAGCGCCCTCTTCACCGCCAGATAGTCCGGGTCCCAGCGCCGGCTCTGATAGACGGTCAGCGCCAGGCCGCGCGCGACGGCGCTGTCGATCATCCGGTCGGCCTCCTCGACGTGCAGCGCGAAGGGCTTCTCGCACACGACGTGCTTGCCCGCGCCGAGCGCCGCCAGCACCGACCCGGCATGCGCGACCGGCGGCGTCCCGACCAGCACCAGGCCGGTGTCCGGATCGGCGAGGAGCTCGTCCTGCCGCGCGTAGGTGCGGACCGACCAGTCGGCGGCGGCCGACGCCCGGCGCGACTCGTTCAGGTCGCACACGGCCGCGAGCTGCAGCCCTGAGGTGGCCGCGATCGCGGCCGCATGGTCGCGCGCGATGGCCCCATAGCCGATCAGCCCGATCCCGACCGGCTCACCCGGCATCCGGCCGGCGGCGAAGGCGAGCATGCGCGCGATCAGGCGCTGGAACCTCGGGTCGGCGTACGTCGACGGCTCGTGGCCGAGGCCGATGTACACGAACCTTCCGTCTCCAAAGCGGCGCTCGTACGCGACGACCTGGTCGGTGAAGCGCCACGTGGTGGCGAGCACGATTCCGGCCGCCGCCGGCGGACCTTCCGAGATGAAGATCTCGTCCACCATCGCCCACTCGGGCTCGAGCCCGCGCGTGAGGGGATGGTCGGGCTGCGCGTGCACGATGAGCTCGGTCGAACGCGACGGGCCGCCCGGCACCCAGCCCGCGAGCTCGCGCAGCGCGTCGGACCCCGACCATGCGGCCAGCGTCCCGTGGAGCAGCACGGCGCCGCCGCCGGCGCCGACGTGCTCACGCAGCCGCGCCGCCTCGGCCGCGTCGAGCGGCCGGTCGGTGGCCGCTAGCACGACGCCCCGGTCGAACTCGCCGGCCGCCACGTCGAAGCGCCGGGGGTCGAGCGAGTCGAGCAGCGGGCGCATGAGCCGCGGATAGTCGTGCTCCCCGGACTCGACCAGGGCTCGGACCGAGATTCGTTCAGACGCCATTCAAGCCACCTTACGATCGGAACCGCCGGCAACCCGCCGCAGCACGGCCCGCGTCCGTTCCGCGACCGCCTCCCATGTGTAACCGCGGGCCCGCCGCTTCCCTTCCTCGCCCAGCCTCGCGCGCAGCGCGGCGTCCGACAGCAGCCGCTCGAGGCCCGAGGCGATCGCCGCCGGATCGGTGGCGTTGACGGCGATCACGGCTTCGCCGCCCAGCTCGGGCAGCGCACCCTCCCTCCCGACCACGCCAGGGACCCCGCGCGCCATCGCCTCGAGCAGCGGCAGCCCGAATCCCTCGTACAGGCTCGGGTACGCCAGCACCGAGGCCGACTCGTAGAGCGCGGCCAGCGTCGGCTCGTCGACGTGGCCGAGGTAGCGGACGCCAGGCTCCTGCCGGATGCGCAGGATCGTGTCGCCGTAGGCCCATCCCGGCCGTCCCGCGATGACGAGCTGCGGCACGCCGGGACGGCCGTTGATGATGAACGGCAGCGCCCCGTGCCGGCCGCGCAGGCGGCGGTACGCGTCGAGCAGGCGCAGATAGTTCTTGCGCGGCTCCACGGTGCCGACCGCCAGGATGAACCCGGGGTCGATCCCCTCCGGAAGCGGCCCGGCCGGCTCGCCCGGCGGCAATCCCTCGCCCACCACTTCGGCCGGCCCCGCCTCGGGATGGTGCTTCAGCAGGTCCTGCCGCGTCGCCTCGGAAGGGACGAGGATCGCGGCCGCGTCCCGCATGCTGCGGCCGAGGGTCGCGCCCATGTAGAGCCGCTGCTGCCATGGCACCTCGGCGGGGCGGATGCGAAACGCCAGGTCGTGCACGAACACGACCGCCGGTGGCGCGCCGCGCCGGCGCACAGGCGGGCTCGGCCAGTAGGGATAGAGGATCGCATCGCAGTCGAGCAGCGGCTCGATCGCCGGGATCCACCTCGACTTCAGCGCCAGCTCGTGCCGGTAGGGCGCGAACACCGCGTCGCAGTCGAGCCCCGCGAGTGAGGCGGGGCGCTCGCGGCTGCACAGCAGCGTGAACTCGTCCTGCCCGCGGCCGGCGACCAGCGCGCGCGACAGCTCGAGGGCGACGGTGACCATGCCCACCCGTTGCGGCCGCCAGCACGCGGTTACGTCGATCGCGAACCGAGCCATGGACGGAGGGTAACCAATGGAGAAGGCCCTCCACCGGGGGGCAGAGGACCTTCAGAAAGGAGGGAGGGCGGTTGGAGGCTCAAAGAAAATGCTACCGCCGTCCCCCAGGGCCGTGCCCGGGGAATTCGCTCAGCTGACCTCGCTGCTCCTGATCGCGAACGCGCAGTCGAAGGTTCCCGTCACGCTCCCGCATTCGACCTCTTCGACGTACCAGTCGTTGGCCAGGCCGCCCCAGCGCAGGATCGTCTCGATCGTCGAGGTCCACACGTAGCAGGACTTCACCGTCTTGATCCGGCCGAGCGAGAACATGTTCGAGAAGTGGACGAGCCAGAACTGGTGCTCGTCGACCTGCAGCCACGAGTGCGTGTGCTCGCCACGCACGTTGTCCATGGCCTCCGTGAAGTTCTTCACCACCCCCGCGAGCTTGCGCTGGCGGCCGGGCACGAAACGGCGGGCACCGCCCAGCCCGTGCTTGCCCTCGGCCAGCCACCGCTCGGTCGCGCGCCGGCCCCAGTGGCGGATCAGGTCCTCGGCCTCCGGTCCGAAGATCGTCTCGAACGCCTCGTTCAGCCGGCTGAGCGACTCGACGGGCGACGCCAGCTGGTCGTCGTGCGGGGCGTCCTGCTCGATGTACTGCACCAGGCCCGCGGCGTAAGCGATCTCGGGCCAGCGATCGCCCGTGACGTCCCGCGCGACGTGCAAGAAGTTGCTGAAGTAAGAGTTGAGGATGAAGCGGCCGCGCGCGCGGGCGGGGCGCACGCCCATGAGCTCGAGCGTGCGGATGGTCGAGTAGCCCGCGGCCGTGGGCGTCGGCGGGGGCGAGCCATGAAACATCGGCGGAGGCGCCGCGGCGGGGGCGGGAGCGATGACGCGCATCGAGGCGGTGTCCGGCCCCTTGGTCGTGGTGGCGGGTTTGGGCAGCACCGCGACGCCGCCGGTCGGGGACGCGGCGGCGGCGGCCGGCGCGGGCGTCGCCACCACCACGCCGGGTCCGGCGGAGCGACGCTGCGGCAGCCTGGCCATCATCGCGAGCAGCTCGCGCACCGACTGCGGACGCTCCTTCGGGTCCTTGGCCAGCACCTTCTGGAACAGCGCGTCGAGCTCGTCCGGCAGGTTGGCGTTCAGCTTCACCGCCGAGGGGATCGGCGAGTTCACTGTCGCGTAGGCGACCTCCATCCGGTTGGCCCCGACGTAGGGGAGCCGTCCCGTCAGCATCTCGAAGCAGAGCACGCCCATCGCGTACACGTCCGCGCGCCGGTCGACGTCGTGGCCCATGACCTGCTCGGGCGCCATGTATCCGGGCGTGCCGATCGCCAGGCCGATCGTGGTCAGGTGCGTCGGCTGGCCCGCGCCGCGCGCCAGCCCGAAGTCGGCGAGCATCGCCCGCCCGTCCTGGTGGATCAGCACGTTGGTGGGCTTCAGGTCGCGGTGCACGATGCCCGCGTCGTGCGCGTGCTGCAGCCCGTCGCCGATCTCGCGCAGGTGGCGCCACGCGTTGAGCGGCTCCATCGGCCCGCGGTTCAGGACGTCGCGCAGCGTGCCGCCGCGGATCAGCGGCATGGTCAGGAAGGCCGTGCCGTCCAGCACCTCGAAGTCGTAGATCGGAAGGATGTTGGGGTGGTCGAGCTTGGCCAGCGTCTTGGCCTCCGACTCGAACCGCTTGACGAAGCCGTCGTCCTGGAACAGCTCGGAGGAGAGCGCCTTGAGCGCGACCTCGCGGCCGAGCGGCTGCTGGATGGCGCGATAGACCAGCGCCATGCCGCCCCCGCCGAGCTTCTCGACGATCTCGTACTGCCCGAGCCGCGTGCCGGTCAGGTCCTTCACCGCTTCGCCCCCACGAGGCTCTCGACGATCGAGATCAGGTCGGCCAGCCGGAACGGCTTGCTCAGCACGTTGTCGGCGCCCGCCGCGAGGAAGCGCTCCCGGTCGCTGGCCATGGAGTGCGCGCTCGCGATCACCACCGGCATGCCCGGGATCTCCGCCTTGATCCGGCGCATGGCCTCGAGGCCGTCGATGCCCGGCATCGCGACGTCCATGAGGATCATCGCGGGGCGGCTCGCGAGCGCCATGTCCACGGCCTGCAGGCCGTCACCCGCGATCAGCACGGCGTAGCCGGCCTTCTCCAGCACCCGCTTGCACAGGCGCTGGGCGACCTCGTTGTCGTCCGCGACCAGGACCGACACGCCGCCACCGCCCGTCGCCTCAGCCATGGCGGAGCTGCACCGCGGGCGCGCCTTCGGCGGCCAGTGGGATCGTGAAGTGGAACGACGACCCGTGCCCGAGCGCGCTCTCCACCCAGATCTTGCCCCCGTGCATCTCCACGATCTGCTTGACGATCGTGAGGCCGAGGCCGGTCCCGGGGATCGCCTGTGCGGCGCCGCTGCGCACGCGGCGGAAGCGCTCGAACACGTGCGTGATCTCGTCCGCCGGGATCCCGATCCCCGTGTCGGTCACGCTGACCAGAGCGAACCCGCCCTCGACGCGGCTGGACACCGTCACGGTGCCGCCCTCGGGCGAGTACTTGACGGCGTTGTTGACCAGGTTGCTCATGACCTGGATCAGCCGGTCGCGGTCGCCCGAGACGATGGGCAGGCGAGGGTCGAGGTCGGTCTTGAACTCCACGGTCACGGTCGACGCGACCGCGCGCGAGATCGCCTCGGTCAGGACCTCGTTGACGTCGACCGAGGCGGTGCGGATCGACATCCGCCCCGACTCCATGCGGTCCAGGTCGAGCATGTCGCCGATCAGCCGGTTGACGCGGTCGGCGTCGTTGAAGATGTAGCCGCCGTAGGCGCGGACCTCGTCGGGCTCGAGGCCGCCGTCGCGGATGAGCTCGCTGAAGCCCTGGATGCCGGTGAGGGCCGTGCGGAACTCGTGGCTCACGATGCTGAGGAACTCGCTCTTGGTGCGGTCGAGCTTCTCCAGGTTGGAGTTGGCGTCGCGCTGCGCGTCGAGCGCCTCGGCGAGGCGGTCCGAGGTGTCGCGGCCGACGCTCACGTCCTCGACCAGCACCAGCACGTGCTCGGGACGCCCGGTCACGTCGGGGATCGAGGTCGCGGTCATCTGCAGCCACAGCCAGCGGCCGGAGCCGGTCGCGGCGCGGATCTGAACGGAGCCTCCCTCGGTGATTCCGGCCAGGATCGGCGCCTGGTGCTGGCGCGAGGCGGCGTGGTCGTACGTGCGCAGCAGTTCGGGCCACGCCGAGTCGCGCATCGTGTCCTCGTCGCGCTCGAGCATGCGCAGCAGCGCGGGGTTGGCCTCGAGAAGGTCGCCGCTGCCGCTGACGCGCGCGATGCCGATCGGCGACCGCTCGTAGATCGCCCGGTGGTCGGCCTCGCTGCGGCGGAGGGCCTGCGCGAGCTCCGAGCGCCGGATGTACTGGGCGATCTCGACGCACAGGTTCGTGAGCAGCGCCATCTCGTCGTCCGGGAGGTTTCCGGGCCGGGTCGAGGCCAGCTCCACGACGCCGATCGCTTCGCCCGCCTCCGTGACCGGGAACGCGACGACCGAGCGCAGGCCGACGGCCCGGGCGAGCTCTCGGCGCTCGTAATCGGAGGTGGCGGCGTCCAGGTCCTCGTCCGTGGCGGGGACGCCGGACTGCCACACCCGGCCGATGAGGCCGGTCCCGAGCCGGATCCCGCGCAGCCCGGCCTGGCGGATCGGCTCGAAGGGCGTGCCGGCCGCCGCGGCCGAGTGCCGGACGACGAGCATCCGCCTCTCGCGGTCGAGCTCCCAGTAGTGCGCCACATCGTGGTGCAGGTAGGTCGAGAAGGTCTCGAGCAGCCGGCCCATGCCCCGCTCCCATTCCAGCCCCGACGCCATGACCTGGCGCGCCGCCGCCGTGCAGCCCAGGAGCGCCTCGGCCCGCTTGCGCGCCGTGAGGTCCACGGTCTGGACCAGGAGCGACGGCTCGCCGCCGTCCGCGGCGGGGAGCCGCACCAGCGTGGCCGCCACCGGCACGTGGCTTCCGTCGGGCCGGCGCAGGCCCAGCTCGGAATCCCACTGCGTGAGGTCGCCGAACCGAAGGACGGCCAGCGCCTGGTCGAGGGCGACGCGGTCGGCCTGGGCTGTGATCTCGGTGAGCGTCAGGCCCAGGACCTCGTCGCGCGAGCGCTCGACCACGTTGGCGAACCGCTCGTTGACCTGCGTCCACCGCCCTTCCAGGTCGGCCAGGCCGATGCCGACGGTCGTGGCCTCGAGCGCGGTGCGCAGGCGCTGCTCTCGGGCCGCGAGCTCGGCGCTGCTGCGGCGCTCGGCCTCCGCCGCCACCCTCGCCCTCCGGCTCAGCTCGGTGATGACCACGGCGAGCGCGACCAGCACCACCCCCAGGAGGACGGCCGGCGCCACGTCCGTTTCCGGGCCCACGATCATCGGCCTCGACAGCACGGCCATGGCCGCGACGATCCCCACGGCGAGGGATTCGGCGCGGTCCTCCTGCAGGGCGACCACCAGCCCGACGGCAAGGTAGAGGGGGAAGGCGACGACTGGCCCGGCATCGGTGAGCGCCTGGATGGTGAAGATCGCGGCCAGCCCGGCGAAGGGCACGATGCGACGCACCAGCATCCGGCTACCCGAAGAAGGCTCCTGACCGGTCCCTGGCAATACCCCTGACGCTTCGCGCCCCCTGGCGGGCTGGAAGGTGCGCAGGGCACAAAGTTTAGATGCGGGCATTTCGGCTTCAGCCGCCTTAAGCGCACGATTCGCGTCCCGTGACCGGTTCCGCTGGGGGGCTACGTTCTGTAAGCTGCTCGCGGCCGCCAAGTTGACGTCACAGAACACCCCACTCACCGGCGACGGCCTCACCCGGCGCGTCTATCCCTTTCTCGGCATCGCCATCGTGGGCCTGGTGAGCATCCACGGCTTCACCGCCGTGGCCACGTCGCTGGCCCTGAGCGCGGCGATGCTGCTGGGCGTGGCCCTGGTCGCGATCCCGCTGGCCCAGGTCGACACGCCACCGCGCAACGGCTGGATCGCCGCCATCCCCGTGGTCGGGGGGTTCGTGCTGGCCGTGTACCCGCTCTGGGTCGCCGGCGAGCCGGTGGGCCTGGCGACCTCGCTGGGGATCACGGTGCTCGGGAGCTCGCTGGTCCTTCTGCCCTGGGCCCGGATCCCGCGCTACCTGCACGCGGTGCCGCCGATCGCCGGCCTGGCGCTCGCGTTCGGGCTCGAGGTCCAGTTCGGGCTCAGCGTCGTCCGCGCCTTCCCCTTCGTGCTGCTGCCCCTGATCTTCCTGGCCCTGTACTACTCGACGATGGAGTTCGCGGTCGGGGCCGCGCTCGCCGTCGCGGACATGGTGTTCGTCACGTTCGTGAACCAGGCGTCGGGCGACCCCGCGCCCGCGCTCCTCGAAGCGCTGCTCCTGGTCGCTTTCGGCGTGCTCGTCAAGCGCGTGGTGATCCAGCTCGAGCAGAGGCAGTCCGTCGCCGCCGAGGCGGAGGCGAAGGAGTCGCGGCTTCTGGCCGACCTCTCCCAGCGGAACGACGAGCTGCAGGAGCTGACCCGCCTCAAGTCCGAGTTCCTGGCCACCATGAGCCACGAGATCCGCACGCCGCTCAGCGGGATCATCGGCATGACGAGCCTGCTGGGCGACACCGAGCTCTCCGAGGAGCAGCGCGAGTACGTGGACACCATCCGCGTGTCAGGCGATTCGCTGCTCGCGATCATCAACGATATCCTCGACTTCTCCCGCATCGAGGCCGGGCGCGTCCACCTCGAGAAGGTGGAGTTCGGTCCGAGGTTCGTGACCCAGGAGGCGGCGGAGCTGTTCGCGGAGGCCGCCTCCAACAAGGGCATCGAGCTGATCGTCGACATCGCGCCGGACGTCCCCGAGCTGGTCATCGGCGACGCCGGACGCCTGCGCCAGGTGCTGATCAACCTGATTGCGAACGCGGTCAAGTTCACCGAGTCGGGCGAGGTGGTCGTGCGCGCCCGGCGGCACGAGGCCAAGGGCCCAGGGGTCGCGATCGAGTTCGCGGTTTCGGACACCGGCATCGGCCTCGGGCAGGACGAGGTCTCCCGCGTGTTCGCCGTGTACCCGCAGGCCGACAGCTCGACGACGCGGCGGCACGGCGGCGCCGGGCTCGGCCTGGCCATCGCCCGCATGCTCACCGAGCTCATGGGCGGGGAGATAGGGGTCGAGAGCGAGAAGGGGAAGGGCAGCCGCTTCTGGTTCACGGCGCTGTTCCGCGAGGCCGCGGCCCGCGGCGTCGAGGCGCAGCCCGCGGTCAGCCTGGGCGGGACGGGCGTCGCGATCATCGACGACAACCACACCAACCGCGTGATCCTCGAGCGCTACGTGCACTCGTGGGGCATGCGCCGGCGGACCTTCGACAACGGCCACGACGCGATCGCCGAGCTGCAGCGCGTGGCGGGCGGCCCGGAGCAGGTCGACGTCGTGATCGTGGATTTGATGATGCCGGACATGGACGGCGCCGAGGTGGCGGCGCGGATCCGCGAGGACTCCGCGCTGAAGGACGTCGGCATCGTTCTGCTGACGTCCGCGGGACTGTCCGACGCCCCCCGTGCCGGCGTGGACGCCGAGGTGGTGAAGCCGGTGCGGCCCTCCCAGCTCTTCGACGTGCTGCAGACGGTGCTGTCCGGACGCGGTCACGCGCACCACGTGGCGCCGCCCGCCGAGGACGGGCGCCGGCGCAGGCCGGGAAGGATCCTGGTCGTCGACGACAACGCGGCCAACCAGAAGGTGGCGGTGCGGATGATCGAGCGCCTGGGTTACCAGGTCGATGTCGCGGGCAACGGGGCGGAGGCTGTGGCGATGGTCGCGAACGGCCGTTACGACATCGTGCTCATGGACTGCCAGATGCCTGAGACGGACGGCTACGAGGCGGCGCGCCGCATCCGCCGCGACGAGCGCGGCGGCAGCCGCCTGCCCATCGTCGCGGTCACGGCCGACGACCTGGACGGCGAGCGCGAGCGCTGCCTGGCCGCGGGGATGGACGACTACATCTCCAAGCCGATGAAGCTGCCCATCGTCGCCGCCGTGCTGGAGCGGTGGCTGGCGACCAGGGAGGCCGCCGTCTAGGGACCCCGGACTCTGAGCCGGCGGTCAGGTCGGCCGACGTTCCACGCGTTTTGCGCCAAACGAGCCAAATCCCGCGCGAATTGGGCGCGTCTGGCGCCGAACGCGCCGAAATCCCCCGGATCCTGTGAGCGCCCTAGCGCCCCAGGCGCCTGAGCGCCAGCACGGTGACGTCGTCCGCCGGCGCCCGGTCCCTGGCCCCCCGGGCGAGCACGTCCACCATCTCCTGGGCCGAGGCCGCGCGCCGCGCCTCGTACGGGAGCTGCACGTCCTTCGTCGCGAGGTCCGGCCGCAGGTCGAGCAGGCCGTCGGAGAACACGACCAGCGCGTCCCCGGGGTTCATCGTCATCGTCCCCACCGCGTAGCGCGTGTCCGGGAAGATGCCGACCGGCGCGCTCCGCTCCGGCAGCAGGTCCTGCCCGCCGTCGCCCCGCAGCAGCCGGGCGTGCCCGTGCCCCGCGTCGATGTAGCGCAGCTCTCCGGTGGCCGGGTCGAAGCGCGCGTGGAACAGGGTGACGTACGCGTGGTTGACCTCGAGCGCGGCCGACATCACGTCCGCCGCCTGCTGGATCGCAGCCTCCATGGGCTCGATCCCGGCGGCGCCCCGGAGCGCCGCCCGGGCCGTCGCCATCATGAGTGACGCCGGCAGGCCCTTGCCCATGACGTCGCCGAGCGTGACCGTGATCCGGCCGTCCGGCGCGCGGTACCAGTCGTAGAAGTCGCCGCTGATCTCGCGGGCGGCCGTGAAGTTGGCGGCCAGCTCAAACCCCTCTTCCTTATATGGAGAGGGCGGGAGCATGCCGGCCTGGAGCTCGGCGGCCCGTCGCATCTGCTCCGCCCGCTCGGCCACCATCGCCTCGAGACGCTCCAGGTTGGCCCGGTTCTCCAGCTCCAGGCTGCGCCGGCGCAGGTTGTTCACCACCAGCAGGTAGAGCTGCGTCGCGCCGACCGGCTTGACGTGGTACGCGTAGGCGCCATGCTCGAGCGCGGCCCGGCCCAGCTCGGGGTCGTCGACGCCCGAGATCATCACGATCGCCGTGTCCGGACGGCGGTCGCGAATCGCCTCGAGCAGCCCGTATCCAGACTCGTCGGGAAGGCGCACGTCGAGCAGCGCGATGGCGTACTCGCGGCCCTCGACGAGCTGCCGCGCCTCGGCCCCGGAAAGGGCGGAGTCGCACTCGAAGCCTCGCGCGCGGAGCACGCGGGCCATGACCTTTGCCAGGGGCTCCTCGTCCTCCACGATCAGCACCCGTTCCGCCGCGTTCACGGCCAAGCAGTGTAGGCGCCCGGGGCCGGCTGTCCGAGCCCTATGGGCGCCTGGGCGGACCTGCCATGACATCCCCGTCAAGTGGGGTGAAGTCAGAAACTTCTGCCATATAGTGGCGCAGTGCCTCTGGAGGTCCAGACCCGCCAGTCCGAAACCGGCGCCACGGTCATCGCTCCGACTGGCCGGCTCGACGTCGCCGGCGCCCCCGCGCTGAAGGACGCCATCGACGGCGTCACTCGCGGCGGCACGCCGAAGATCGTGATCGACCTCGAGGGCGTCAGCTTCGTCGACTCGACCGGCCTCGGCTCCGTGATCGCGGGGTTGAAGCAGGTCCGCAGCCACAGCGGCGAGCTTCGCCTGGCGGCCCCCAACCAGCAGGTCCGGGTCGTGCTCGAGCTGACCACGCTGGACAGGGTGTTCCCCTACTACGCCACGGTGGAGGAAGCCCTCAACGGCTTCTGAACACGGTGCTCACGAGAAGTTTGAATTTCGCGCTGCGCTCACTCGACTCGACGAGGGGCTCGACGTCATCCACCGCTCCCTCGACGAGCTCCGGTCGGCCACCGGCCGTGACGTCGGCGACCAGCCGCTCATGCTCTTCGAGATCGCGCTGGCCGAGATCGGCGGCAACGTCCTCACCCACGGTCGCCCGTCGGGCCGGGAGCGGCCGGTCGAATACGAGCTCCTCTACCACGGCGACGGCAGGCTCGAGGCGCTCTTCGTCGACGGGGGGCCCGCGGCCCACGAACACCTCGAGCGCACGATGCCGGGCGTCGAGAGCGAGGACGGTCGGGGCCTGGCGCTCGCCCGCGGGATCCTCGACGAGCTCGGCTACGAGCGGGACGGCGAGCTCAACCGGTGGCGCCTGGTGAAGCGGCTGTGAGCGCCGTGCCGCGCCCCGACGAGGAGAGCCGGGCGCTCGTCCACGAGTTCCGCAACCTGCTCGCCGTCATCGTCAACTACAGCGAGCTGATCGTGGACGAGACGGACAACCCCGAGGCGGTCAAGGCCGATATCCAGGAGATCCGCACCGCCGCCGAGCGCGCGATCGCGCTGACCGACCGGCTGCGCCCGCCTCGAACGGAGACCGCATGACGGTAGCAAGGCCCGTCGGCGACCGGCCGCACTCGGCCCTGGTCCACCGCGACATCGTGCTCGTGGTCGACGACGACGAGCAGGTGCTGCGCCTGGTGAAGCGAGTCCTCGATCGCGCCGGCTTCGAATGCGTGACCGTGGGCAACGGGCTCCTGGCGCACGACGCCGCCGTCGACTGGAGGCCCGACATCATCCTGCTCGACCTGATGCTGGGCGAGATCACCGGCGACCAGATCATGGAGCAGCTGCGCGAGGACTTCCGGACGCGGCTCATCCCGGTCGTCTTCCTCACCGTGCGTGACTCCCTGAAGGACAAGGTCGAGCACCTCCTCTCCGGCGCCGACGACTACGTCACCAAGCCCTTCGTACCCGAGGAGCTCGTCGCCCGCCTGCGCGCGGTGATGAGCCGGGCCAACACGGCCCGCGGACTGTCCCCGCTCACCGGCATGAGCGGCAACGCCGATATCCTGCGCGAGATCAGCCGGCGCCTCGGCCTAGCCCAGCGCTTCGCGGTCATCTACCCGGACATCGATTCCTTCAAGAGCTACAACGACCACTACGGCTTCCTGCGCGGCGACGACGTGATCAAGACCCTCGCGACCATCATCCTGGAGGTCCTCGAGGAGCACCACTCGGCCCAGCACTTCGCGGGGCACGTGGGAGGCGACGACTTCGTCATCCTCACCGAGCCCAGCCTGGCCGAGACGGTGGCGACCGAGATCACCAAGCGCTTCGACTCCGCCGTGCCGGCCCTGTACGACCCGGTGGACCGGGAGCGCGGGTGGATCGAGTCGGAGGAGCGCGACGGTCATGTGCTGCGCACGCCGCTGGTGGCGGTCTCGATCGGAATCGTCATCGCCGAGCCCGGCAGCTACTCCAGCGCCGCCGCCGTCGCCGCGCGCGCCTCGGAGGTGAAGGGCGTGGCGAAGCGCATGCCCGGATCGAAGTGGGTGCTGGACCGAAGGCGACCGCCGGAGCGGATCGGATGAGCGAGGTCGTCACCGCCCCCCCGCCGGGCGCCCAGGCACCCCTGCCCGCGCGCTTCAGGGTCGTCGTGCACCGGCTCGACGGCGGGCTGGAGGAGGGCGAGTCCGACACCCGCGTCCTGAGAGCCGAGGGCTATCCGCTCTACCCCTCCGCCGGCGCCGAACGTCCCCGCTTCATCTCCTCCCGCGATATCAAGTACGTGGTCTTCGGCTCGATCGACGACCCGTCGCTCGATCCCGACCCCGGCGATCGGAGCGAGGCGCGCAAGGCGATCCTTCGCTTCCGCGACGGCGAGTGGATCGCCGCGTACATCGAGCAGGGCGTCACGCAGGACGGCGACGGGATCGCGATCAAGATCCGCCTGCCCGAGATCGGGCGCACCATCCCGGCGGTCGCCGCCTCGCCCTCCCTGCTCGAGATGCAGTTCGTCGACATGTGGACTGCGCCTTCGACCCCCGCCGGCCAGCCCCAGCGGCGCCGCTCCGATATCCTGGAGGCCGCCGCGCGCCAGGGCCGCGACCTGAGCAAGCTCGCCGACGACTTCCGCGACCGCCTGGCCCTGATCCGGGACGCAGGGCTCACGACCGGCGACACGCTCGCCTTCTCGCGCGCGGTGCGCACGCACCTCGACCGCTTCCTCGCCGAGGACGGCATCTCGCTCAACTCGCAGGAGAAGTCGGCGCTGGCGGACATCATCCTTCGCGCCGCGGTCGGCTACGGCCCGCTCGACAGCCTCCTCCACGACCGCTCCGTCAGCGAGATCATGGTCAACGGACCCGACCAGATCTTCATCGAGCGGCGTGGCGTGATCACCAAGGCCGACGTCCGGTTCGAGGACGAGAACCAGCTGCTCGAGACCATCCGGCGCATGGTGGCGACGACCGGCCGGCACATCGACGGCCTCAACCCCATGGTCGACGCGCGCCTGCCCGACGGAAGCCGCGTCAACGCGATCATCAGGCCGGCCGCGATCCACGGCCCCGCGCTCACGATCCGCAAGTTCAAGGACGCGGTGCTGGGAGTCGACGACCTGAAGCACGAGGGCAGCTTGAGCCCCGCGATGGCGGAGTTCCTCCAGGCGGCGGTGCTCGGGCGCATGAACATCCTCGTCTCCGGCGGCACCGGCTCGGGCAAGACGACGACGCTCAACGTCATCGCGCGCTTCATCCCGCAGAACCAGCGCGTGATCACGATCGAGGACGCGGCCGAGCTGCAGATCGACCACCCCCACGTCATCGCGCTCGAGCACCGGCCGCCGAACGTGGAGGGCAAGGGCGAGCTCACGATCCGGCAGCTGCTGCGCAACAGCCTCCGGATGCGGCCCGACCGCATCCTGGTGGGCGAGGTCCGCGGCGCGGAGGCCCTGGACATGCTCCAGGCGATGAACACCGGCCACGACGGGTCGATGTCCACCATCCACTCCAACTCCGCGCGGGACGCGCTGTCCCGCCTCGAGACGATGGTGATGATGGCCTCGATCGACATCCCGTTCGAGGCCGTGCGCGCGCAGATCGCCTCGGCGGTCAACCTGATCGTGCACCAGGCGCGCATGCCGGACGGACGGCGCAAGGTCGCCCAGATCGCCGAGGTCGTGGGCTACGACGCGAGCGGCCCGATCCTGCGCGACATCTTCCTGCTCGGGATGGGGTCCGACCTGCGCCTCGAGTTCAACGCCACGGGCTACGTCCCGACGGCGCTCGACAAGGCGGCGTTCTACGGCGTGCAGGTGGACCAGGACCTGTTCGACCCGGTGAAGGCCCGGTTCATCCCCGCCGGCTCGGACAGCATGATGCCGGTCGTCAAGGAGCCGCTCGTGGCGAGCCCCGGCAAGACCGAGAACGTCGTCCGCCAGGTCGTCGTGGTGCCCTTCAGCTCCGACCGGCCGGTGCCGGCCGCCGCGCCCGCCGCCGGGCCGGCCGCCCAGGCGCCCGCGCAGACGCCCGAGATGCAGGAGGAGATGCGCAAGCTGATCGACGCCGCGCGCGCCGCGGTCGCCGACCTCCAGGCCGCGACGCCCGCCCAGGAGGCCGCGGCCGCCTCCGCGCCCGCGCTGCCGCCCGCGCCGCCCCTGGAGCATCCGACCGCACCCGGCTATCCGGTTCCACCGGCCTACACCCCGCCGCCCGCCTACGCCCAGCCGCCAGGGCCTGCCCCGGTGGCGTACCCGGCGCAGCAGTTCGCGGCGCCCCGGGCCGGCGAGCCCGAGACCCCTCTGCCCTCCTTCGCCGGAGCCGTGCACGGCGCCCAGGCGCTCGAGGCCGCCACCGCCATGGCCCGCGCCACGACGGCGCTGGGCCAGCTCGCCGCGGCGAGCAGCGGCTTCGCCGGCATGCTGCCCACCGTGCGGTCCGGCGAGGAGGGCGGGCACGCCCCAGCCGGCGCCTCCCGCCGCATCCAGGCGGTGATCGAGAGCATCATCACGCGGCGCGGCCTCAGCCTCCGCCTGGCCCCGCCCCTGACCGAGGCCTTCGAGGGCGCCGAGCTCAAGGCGAGCGAGTACGCCGCCCACAGCAAGATCAGCAAGGACTCCGCGGGCCGCGAGCTGCGCCTGGCCGTCGAGTCAGGGCTGCTGCAGACCGTGCGCTACCCGCAGGGCGAGGCCGGCTTCCGCGCCTCCCAGGGCCTGCTGCGCGAGATCGCCGAAGGGCTCGGCCAGCCGGTCAGCGCCGCCACGCCGCTCACAGCGGAGACGATCATCGGCAGCCTCGCCGTCGGCCAGACCGAAGGCACCGTGACCATCATGTTCACGGACGTCGAGGAGTCGACCAGGCTGCTCTCGACCCGCGGCTTCACCGCCTCGCACGAGATCATGAAGGCGTACGAGCGGATCATCGACGAGAAGGTCGCCGAGCACGCGGGCCGGCGCATCAAGGGCCTGGGCGACGGCTACATGATCAGCTTCGGCTCGGCGCGCCACGGCGTCGAGTGCGCGATCGCGATCCAGCAGGCGATCGCCGAGTACAGCAAGCAGAACCCGGAGCGAAAGGTCCGCATCCGGATCGGCCTCAACACCGGCGAGGTGGTCGAGGAGGGCGGCGATATCTTCGGAGCGGCCGTCAACGTCGCGGCTCGCGTGGCCGGCAAGGCCAGGGGCGGCCAGGTCCTGGTCTCGGAGATCGTCCGCCAGCTGGTCGGGCCGGTGGCGGAGTTGAGCTTCGAGTTCCGCGGGCGCTACAAGCTGAAGGGCTTCCCCGACCGCTGGCGCCTGCACCAGGTCACGGCCGTCGAGCAGAAGGAGGCGCCGCGCGTCGCGCCCACGCACGAGGGCTTCGTCGACCGCGAGCAGGAGCGGCTCGACGTCCGGCTGGTCATGGATCGCGCGCTGACCGGGACCGGCGGCATCGTGTTCCTCGCGGGCGCCCCGGGAATCGGCGCTTCGCGGCTCGCGGCCGAGGTCGGGGTGGAGGCGACCGCGAAGGGCTGGCTCGTGCTCAGCGGCCGGTGCCTGGAGAACGACGGCGACGCCTACCAGCCCTTCCGCGAGGTCCTCGCCGGCGCCGTATCCAGCGCCACCGCCAAGACGCTCCAGGAAGCCATCGGTCACCACGGGCCGCTCCTCGCCTCGCTCGTGCCCAACCTGCGCCAGAAGGTGCGCTCGATGCCCGCGGCCACCGACGTCCCGGCCGACAAGGTCCGCGAGACGCTGTTCAAGTCGGTGTTCGAGCTGCTCGAGGGGGTGCAGGGCCAGAAGCCGCTGCTGATCGTGCTCGACAACCTGCAGTGGGCGGACGAGGCCACGGTCTCCCTGCTGCGCGACCTGGCGGAGCGGGTCGGCGGGAGCCGGATGGTGATCGTCGGCACGTACTGGGACTCCGAGCTGGACACCGGCCGCCCCTTTGGCACGGCGCTCTCGCGGCTGCTCCGGCGCCGCCGCGCGCAGCGCATCACGCTCGGCCGGCTTTCGGACCGCGACGTCGAGCGCATGGTCGCCGGGCTCGCCGAGGTCCCGGTCACGCCCGTGCAGATGATCGGCATCCAGGCCGCCACCGAAGGCAACCCGCTCTTCGTCGAGCACTCCTTCCTGTACCTGTCGGAGTCCGAGACGATGCTCGGCGGCGGGGCGCGCAGCCAGGCCAGCTTCACCGAGGAGGACCTCGAGCTCGCGCAGAGCGTGCGGGGCCTGATCGGCCGGCGCATCCAGCGCCTGAGCGAGCCGGCGCAGCGCATGCTGGTCGCGGCCGCGGTCATCGGGCGCGACTTCGACGTGGCACTGCTCGAGGCCTTCGGCGAGCTCGCGGGCCACGAGCTGCGCGATGCGCTGGACGAGGCGACCCGCGGCCACTTCCTGGTCTCGCTGGGCGGCGACCGGTATCGCTTCGCGCACGATATCGTGCGCCAGCGCGTCCTGGCCTCGCTGCCCCTGCCCCGGATGCAGGCCTACCACCTCGCGGTGGCCGATACCCTCGAGCGCGTGCACGGCAAGGTCGCGAGCCAGCATGCGGCGGAGATCGCGTACCACCTCTACCAGGCGGGCACCGCGGCGGATGGCGCGCGCACCGCGCAGCACCTCGAGCAGGCGGCGAGGAACTCGCTCGCGGTCGGCGCGTTCGAGGACGTCATGCGCAGCGTCGACGCCATGCTCCAGCTGCTGCCGCCGGACAGCAAGCGGGAGCGCGCGGACGCGCTGTCGATCCGCGGCAACGCGCTCTGGGGACTCGCGCGCATCGAGGACGCGAAGGCCGCGTGGCGCGCGGCGATCGTCCGGCTCGAAGAGCTCGGCGACACGCGGGCCGCGCACGTCCTGCACCGCCGGATCGCCCACCTCCAGGGACCGGCCGCGGACGGCGGCAACGGCTCCGCGGCCGAGGGCCCGGCCGAGGTCGTCGCCCAGGCGGCGGAGCCGGCGCCGGCCGAGCCCCAGGCCGCAGAGGCACCCGACGCTCCCGAGGCACCCGAGCAGCCGGAGCCGGCGATCAGCTGACCCGCCCCCCGGCTCGCCGAATTCCACGCGTTCCCCTGAAAATAGCCGGCGCTGGAGAGATCAAGCAATAGCGC
>CAZLJC010000022.1:0-35894 GCA_964559855.1 uncultured Actinomycetes bacterium | reverse complement strand
CCATCGCGATCCACAGCGGGCGATACGCGGCGCCGAGCCGCCGGGCGTCGGCCAGTGCTCGCGATGTGGGAACGATATGTGTACATCGTCCACGTTGCCACCGCGCGAGGCGCCTGGGGCGTTCTACCTGTGAATGAAGTTTCACGCGCCGCCCGTGGCCGCCCTTCCGATCGCCGCCCTGCTCGCCGCATGTGGCGGCCCGGTGCCCGCAATCTCGGGCACCACGTCAGCGCCTCTGCTCGTGCAGGTCGAGAACCTGCCGGACGCGCGGCCGCAGTCGGGGCTGCAGGACGCTTCGGTCGTGTACGAATACGTCACCGAGGGCGGGATCAGCCGCTTCAGCGCCATCTACACGTCGCCGCCGAAGGGGAAGGTCGGGCCGATTCGCAGTGCCCGGCTCGTGACCATCTCGCTGGCCAGGCAGTACGGCGCGATCGTCGTGTTCTCCGGCGGCAGCACGTACATCAAGCAGCAGATCAAGTCGGCGGGCATCCCGAACGCGGACGAGAACTCGGCAGGCGGCGATCTGTTTCGCGACAACGGGCGAGTGGCGCCCCACAACCTATACAGCGACGGATCACACCTCTCCGACATCGAAAGCCACGCCAACGCTGCACCCATCACGTGGTCCCTCTGGAGCCGCACGGCCGCGTCATCGGTGACGGGTGGCCGCGCGGTTACGCGGGTGACGGTCCCGGTGTCCGACACCGAGGCGCCCGTCTTCTCGTACGACGCGGCCGCGAGCGGGTGGAAGCGAACCGAGCCTGACACCGGCCCGTTCCTCGACGCGAACACGAGGACGCCGCTCGTGGTCTCCACGCTGATCGTGCAGCAGGTCGCCATCCATCCCTCTTCAGAGGTCGTGGACGTGAACGGCGCAACCGGCGTCGACCACGACGTCACGGGGAGCGGCCAGGCCCAGGTCTTCACCGCGGGCCGCGAGTTCGACGCGACGTGGACGCAGGGCTCGAGCGGCCCACCTTCGTTCAAGACCTCCGCCGGGCCGGCGCCGATCGCTCCGGGTCTTGTCTGGATCTGTCTCGTCGCAACCGGGAGCCCGGCGACCTAGGCCAACCTTCTCCGCACAGTGCTCTAGATCGCCAATTCGCCTGCTAGGCTCACCCCGCGATGCCGACGGCCGACGAACTGGCGGTCCGGGCCTTCCACGCGGCCGAGTACGACTTCAGCCGGATCCTCGACCTTCCAGCGGCGCTGCTCACGCGCGGCGAGCGCGGCGGAGTCCGGCTTCTCATCGCATCGACCACTGCGCTGCCGGACGCGGCCCTGGACGCGATTCTCGCGTGGCGCCTGGGTCAGTACCTCTTGACCGGCTTCTATGATCCCGATCTCGTCGCGGGAGCCGAGATGATCCGCGAGGATCCCGGCGGCGTCCACGACGGGGACATCCACGGCCTCGCCATCGACGGCGATGGGGGGCTGCTGACCTACATGACGCTCAAGCAGCCGGAAGGGCTGGCCGGCTGCGCGTACGGCGACACGCAGCGTCCCCTCTTTCCGTGCGAGGAGGTCCACGGCCGCGCTTGGCAGAAGGGCCTCGTCGGAGTGGACGGAATCTCCGCCGAGCACTGCTGGGAGGCGGCGCGATTCGTCACGGACCAGCGGCGTCGCGAGCAGCCGATCGTGCATCGCGGAGCGCTGGAGATCGCGCTGGCCGCCGCCCGGCTGGCCACGCGGCCGTCAAACGCGTCCCGCGTCAGGCTCGTCACCGGTGATCTCGATCCCGAGGTCGCGCTGCGCAACCTCCGTTACTTCTACATCCCGGTGGCCACCTTCGCGCCGCATGCGGTCGAGCTTCCCCAAGGCCACCCGCTGCGGCCGAGATATGTGGAGCGCAAGACCGCGCCCTTCCTGGCCAACCCGGCCGACGTCGACTGGGCGACGTATGTCCGATGGGCGGACATCGACCTGGCGCTCAAGTCCGGCGAAGAGGAGAGCTACCTGCGATTTCTGGCTCTCCGCCAGTTCGTCAGCGTGAAGGAGTCGTCGCTCAAGCGCCCGCACGCGCCGGAGGTGGACTCGCCTTATCCGCTCGATGCCCTGACCTCGCCGTCCTCCCTTCAGGCCTCCGAAGCGCTGTGGCGGAGCGCATCCGAGCATCGGATTCCCTGGCAGGCGCGCACGCTCGGGCCGGGCGAAGGCCTGGCCAAGGACGAGGTGTTCTGGATCGTCGAGGGTTTCGTGCAGGCGCTGACGTATCGGGCTGAGGGCCAGGCCCATCTCGCAGGCGTCGGACCCGAGGTCTGTTACGTGCCGCACGAGTCGCTGATGGGCTCCATCGCCGGCATCGAGGCGGCGATGCCGGTGAGGGTGCTGACCACCACGCGGGAAGAGTTCGAATCGTTCTGGCGGCTGCGCCAGGCGCTCTTCGAGACGTCGACGGAGGAGCTGTACGGGATGGACGAGGTGGTCCGTGCCCTGCGCTGACGATTCCGAGGCCTTTTACGCCGAGCTCACCTCGCGCAACCGCGGCCTGATCGCTCCGGAGGTGCAGGCCGCGCTCCGGCGCACGAGGTTTGTGATCGCGGGCTGCGGCTCCACGGGGGGTGCCGTGCTCATGCCCCTGCTCCGCACCGGCGCGGAGCACATGGTGCTCCTGGACCCCGGTCGCTACGAGCTGAACAACCTGAACCGCCAGGACGCGACGCAGGCGGACCTCGGCCGCAACAAGGCCCAGGCCGGAGCGGATCGCCTGCTGGCTGTGAACCCATGCGCGCGGATCGAGGTCCATCCGGAAGGTGTTGTGGCGGAGGCGATCGGCACGGTCCTCTCGGCCGGCGACCTGGTCGTGGACGCGATCGACGTGACGAGCGAATCGGGGATGCATGCGAAGCTCGCCCTGCACGAGGCCGCCGCCCGCCTCCGGCTTGTCGTGCTGACCGCGTACGACATCGCGACGACGCAGTTCATCGAGGTGTTCGACTACGGCAAGGTCAAGCGCCCCCTCGGCGGGAGGGTCAGGCAACGCGCCGGAGCGGAGGAGGTCCTGCGCAGCCTGATTCCGCCCCTGGCGCTGCCCCGCGAGATCTTTCCCGTGCTGCTCGAACGGCGACGCAACCCTGAGCTTGGGTTCCCGCAGCTGGCCATGACCTCGACGCTGCTGGGCGCGATGGCGGTCGAGATCATCCTTCGCCAGCTGGCCGGCAAGCCGGTGAAGGCCCGAATCAGGGTCGACCTGGCCGACCTCGTCCGGCCCGCGCTGCGCCGTTCTGCGGGCCGCATCCGGCGCGATGTCGAGCTGGTCGACCTGTGGACGAAGCTGCGATGACCGAACGCGTCAAGGGGCTAGTCCTCGCCGACGGTGCGAACGACTTCGGCGGCCTCGTCGCCTTTCTCCAGGCGGGCCGGCGCTGGCCGCGGCTTCGACGAGAGCTGGTCGGGGCGCGGGGCTACGTCAGCCACCGGCTCTGGTACCGCTTTCCGTTCACGGTGGGGTTGATGAGCTGGTGGGAGGACGAAGCGGCCGCCTACCGCTTCGCGCACCTGCCCGCTCACCTGGAGTTCTGGCGGTGGGCGACAGTGCCGGGCCGGACCAGGGGCGGCTGGCTCGCGTTTTACGGATACGCGCACGGCGGCCCGCTGTGGGGCAACGGCGTGCCGATCCAGGTTCAGCGCTTCGGCCGGTTCACGCCGCCACCCGACGGCAATCCGCCGCGCCCGATCCCGGCCAGGCGGCGCACCGAGCACAAGAGCTGAAGGCCCTGGCGTGGGCGGCCGGCATCACCGCTGCCGAGCTCGGGGCCCGGCGGCTGATGAATCAGCGCGCGTGGGGCTGGATCGCGGCCTATTCGCTGATCGGGCTGGGGTCGCTGGCCGGTCGCATGCCGGCTTCGCACCCCAGGCGGGTGCGGGGAGCGCTGTGGATCGGCGTCCCCCTGGCCCTGGCCGGCTATCCGGTCGGCTGCGCCCTGCTGCGCCACCGCTGGGGCGGCAGACCGCGGGACGATGAGCTGACCGAGCTGGTCGCCCTGGCCGGCATCGTGGCTCTGGCGGAGGAGCTCGCGTGGGGCGGCCACGTCGAGCGGCGCCTCGGGGTGGTTCCGACCTCGATCCTATTCGCGGCCAAGCATGTTGTCATCGACGGCCGCTGGCGGCGGGGGCTCGGGCTGGCTCTGTTCTGGTGCGGCCTGGGAATGATCCGCACCCGGTCCCACGCGCTTGCGCTGTTCCTGCACATGGCGGCGAACGCGGGCGGTGTGGTGCTTGGCCATGCCACTCACCGCGACCGGTTCTAGATCAAGCGGGACTTCCGGATTGCTTACGGACTCATAACCTTTCCCACCCCTGGCTCCACGAAAGTGGTCGGGTGGAAAAGGGCTTCGTCGTCTGGTTGACCGGGCTCTCGGGCGCCGGCAAATCGACCATCGCCGCGGCGCTGCAGCAGGAGCTCACCCGGCGGGGCAGGCACTCTGAGGTGCTGGACGGCGACGAGGTGCGGACGCATCTTTCGAAGGGCCTGGGCTTTTCGAAAGAGGACCGCGACACGAACATCCGCCGCATCGGGTATGTCGCCCGGCTGATCGCCCGCAGCGGCGGTATCGCGATCGCGGCGGCGATCTCGCCGTACCGCGAGGTGCGCGACGAGGTTCGGGCGCAGACCCCAGGCTTCGTGGAGGTGTACGTGCGCTGCACGCTCGACGTGCTCGTCGAGCGCGACGTGAAAGGCCTCTACCGCAAGGCCATCGCCGGCGAGATCGCGAACTTCACCGGGGTGAGCGATCCGTATGAGGAGCCGCTCCACCCCGAGGTCGTGTGCGATTCGTCGCGCCAGACGCCGGAGGAGTCGCTCGCCGGCGTGATGGGCGCCCTGGAGCGGCTCGGCCACCTACCCCGCCAGGTGCGCGACCGGATGCCGCCGGCCGACCAGCTGACCGAGCTCCGGGCCGCCGCCGGGAGCCTGCCCCGGATCCAGGTGACGCATCGAGACCTGTCCGACGTCTTCATGCTCGCGACCGGCGGGCTGGCGCCCCTCGACGGATTCGTGGGGCGAGAGGACTACGCGTCGATCCTCGAGCGTGGCCGGCTGGCCAATGGGGCGCCGTTCACGATCCCGGTGGTGCTGCGCACCGGAGCCGCGCCTTCCGCCGAGCGAGTCGCGCTGTTTCTCGGCGACCGGCCGGTCGCGATCCTCGACGTCCAGGACGCCTATCTCGCCGATGCGACGGCCGAAGCGCTCGCGGTGTACGGGACCGGCGATGCCGCCCACCCTGGAGTGCGCCTGCTGCACGAGTCGGGCGCCTGGGCGGTGGGGGGTGAGGTGACCGGGCTCGACCGCCCGGCCTCCACCCTCGCGGAGCGCGACCTGACGCCCGCGCAGGTGCGCGCGGTGAAGTCGGCCCGGGGTTGGCGGACGATGGTCGGCTTCCAGACGCGAAACCCGGTGCACCGGGCGCACGAGTACCTGCAGAAGGTCGCGCTGGAGAGCATCGACGGGCTGCTCCTGCATCCCCTGGTGGGCGAGACCAAGAGCGACGATATCCCCGCCGAGGTCCGGATGCGCTGCTACGAGGAGCTGCTCGCCAACTACTTCCCGGCGGAGCGTGTCCTGCTGGCGACCAACCCCGCGTGGATGCGCTACGCGGGCCCGAAGGAAGCGGTGTTCCACGCCATCGTGCGTCGCAACTACGGGTGCACCCATTTCATCGTGGGCCGCGACCACGCCGGTGTCGGGACCTACTACGACACGTACGCCGCGCACCGGATCTTCGAGGAGTACGCGCCGGACGAGCTGGGCATCGAGATCCTGCGCTTTGAGCACACCTTCTACTGCTCGGTGTGCGGCGGGATGGCGTCGACCCGCACGTGCCCGCATCCCAAGGAGATGCACCAAACCCTGAGCGGCACCGCCGTCCGCAAGCTGCTCGAGGAGGGGCGCGACCTGCCGCCCGAGTTCACGCGGCCCGAGGTCGCGCGCGTGCTGCTCGATGCGACGAGAGCACCGGCGCCCGCCTGATCCGCCGGCCGCCACGCAAGTCGCGTACAATTTGCCGTGACGCCGTCGCGTCGCCCGCTCGGGTCCTCTCTTCCTGTCACAACACAGAGCCCTGTAGATCGAGGCAAATAAGAAGAAAGAGAGAGGCATCCTGGAGCCTTAGTTGCAAACATTCGCAGAGGCCGGCATCAGCGCGCGCGTTCTGGCGGCGCTGACCGGGCAAGACATCATCACGCCCAACCGCGTTCAGCTCGAATCGATCCCCGCGCTGCTCGACGGACGGGACGTCGTCATCCAATCGCCGACCGGAAGCGGCAAGACCATCGCCTTCCTGCTGCCGATCGTCGAGCGCCTCAAGCCCGGACAGCCCGGACCGAGAGCGCTCGTCGTCGCGCCGACGCGCGAGCTCGCCATTCAGGTCGACGCGGTCTTCAAGTCGCTCGATTCCGGATACCGCGCCGCGCTGCTGTATGGCGGCGTCGGCTACCACCAGCAGATGCAGGCGCTCAAGCGGGGCGTCGACGTGGTGATCGGGACGCCGGGTCGCATTCTCGACATGATCAACCGCAAGACCGTCTCTCTCAGCCGGATCGAATACCTGGTGCTGGACGAGGCCGACCAGATGTTTGACGCCGGGTTTGCGCCGGACGTGGAGCGGATCCTCGGGCTGGTTTACTCGCCGCAGACGGTGCTCGCCTCGGCGACGATGCCGGACTGGGTTTCGCGCATGATCGACCGGCACCTGCAGGACCCCGTGCGCGTGCGCATCGTGCCCGAAGGCGCGTCGCTGCTCGAGCACGGACTGGTGCAGACCAACTCTGGCATGAAGCTGCGACTGCTCAGCGACATCCTGCACCGCCATCCGACCGCGATCGTCTTCGGGCGCACGAAGCACGGCGTCCGGAAGCTGAACCGCGAGCTGCGGCGGCTCGGGCACAAGTCCGTCGAGCTGCAGGGGAACATGGCGCAGAACGCGCGCGACACCGCCATGGATTCATTCCGCAACCAGCGCGTGGACGTCCTGGTGGCCACCAACATCGCGGCGCGCGGCCTGGACATGAGCCATGTCGCTCTGGTCATCAACTACGACCTGCCGGATACCGCGGAAGCGTTGACCCATCGCGTCGGGCGCACGGCGCGCAACGGGAACACCGGTCGCGCGCTCACCTTCATCACGACCGAGGATCACGTGAAGTGGGCCAAGCTGCGGCGCGAAGGCGCGCCCGCGCTCCGCTCCGTGGACGCCTCGGCGTTCGCGCGAGAAGGTGATTGGCTGTACCTCGAGGAGGCCGCGCTGCCGCTCGCGACACCGGCCGCCGTCCCCGCCGCTCGGTCGCGGCGCCGCTCCAGGCCGATGCGCAGCCGCGGGGTGCACCGCCGGGCCGTCAGATCCTGACCTGATCCCGGCACCGCCCGGCCGGCCGACGCCGCGCCTGGCGTAGTGGCACCCTTAAGGCCGGATGGACGCGGCCGCCGTGCTGGCGACGTCCGGCTCGGCACTTCTGCCGAGCCGGATCCAGATGGCCTTCACTCTCGCCTCGCATGTCCTGCTGGTGCCGTTCGGCGTGGCGCTTCCTTTCTACACGCTGCTGATGGAGGCGATCGGAATCTATCGGGGCGACAGGGTCGCATTGAAGCTCGCGCGGCGCTGGTCGGTCGCGATGGCGGTGCAGTTCGCGGTGGGAGCCGTCACCGGGACGATCCTCTCGTTTGAGTTCGGCATCCTGTGGCCGAAGATGCTCGGCCGCTACGGGGCCGCGTTCGGCCTCGGCTTCGCGATCGAGGGGATCGCCTTCTTCATCGAGGCGATCTTCATCGGGATCTACCTCTACGGCTGGCGGCTGCTGCCGCCGCGCATCCATTTCGCCCTGGGCCTGGTCCTGATCCCCGCAGGCTTCCTCGGCGCCTTCGGCGTCCTGTCCTCCAACTCGTGGATGAACACGCCCGGTGGCGTCACCCTGAACGCGTCCGGCCGGCTCGTCGACGTCGATGCTCTCGGGACGCTCTTCACGCGCGCGCTGCCATACGAGTTCTGGCACTTCGTGATCGCGATCTACCTCACGGCGGGCTTCTTCGTCGCCTCGATCTACGCCGTGGCCTGGCTCCGTGGGCGGCGCGACCACTACGTCCGCCTCGCGTTCGCCGTCCCGTTCACCGTCGCGGCTGCCCTTGCTCCGGTGCAGATCCTCGTCGGCGACCTGTCGGCGCGGGGCCTCGTCACCGATCAGCCGAGCAAGTTCGCGGCGATGGAGATCAACTGGACCACGCGCTCCCACAACCCCGAGGTGATCGGTGGCATCCTCACCGATGCGGGCCAGGTCGAGCTCGGCATCGCGATTCCATCGCTCGACTCGATTCTCGTCGGCTACTCGCCCGACGCGGTGGCGCCCGGTCTCAGCAGCATCGCGCCGAACTCTCGCCCCAGCATCGTCGAGGCGAACATCACCCACCTCGCCTTCGATCTGATGGTGGGCCTCGGATCGGCCGGAGGTGCGCTCGCGGCCTGGTACTTTCTCGTGCTCCTCCGCCGGCGTGACCTTCCACGCTCACGCTGGTTCTATCGGGTCGCGGCGCTCGCCGGCGCCGGCTCATACGTCGCCGTCGAGAGTGGCTGGGTCACCACCGAGGTGGGCCGCCAGCCCTGGATCGTGTTCGGGGTCATGCGCGTGGCGGATGCCGTGACCGACGCGCCGGCTGCCTACGTGTGGACGATGCTCTCGGTGCTCGTCGTGGTCTATGCGGCGATCGCGGCGATTTTCGTCGTACTCGTCTTGAACCTGTCCGCCCGCTGGCGCCGGGACGACCTTGCCGCGGCGGCCGCGGCCGAGGCGCCCGAGGAGGGGATGCCGTACGGCCCGCGCCGGTCGAACCTCGAGGCGCGCGAGCCGTGAACGGCGCGCTGGCGAACGGTGCGGCGCTCGTCCTGCTCCTCACCATCACCGCGTACAGCGTCGCGGGTGGCGTGGACTTCGGCGCCGGCATCTGGGACCTGGTCGCCGGCGGGGGCGAGCGCGCCAGGGAGGCCCGCGAGCTGATCGACCACGCCATGGCGCCGGTGTGGGAGGCGAACAACGTCTGGCTCGTCTTCTCCATCGTCGTCTGCTGGACCGCGTTCCCTCTGCTGTTCCAATCCGTGTTCGCGAGCCTCTATCCGCTCTTCAGCCTTGCCCTGCTGGGCGTGATCCTGCGGGGCGCGTTCTTCGCCTTCAGGCACGTCGCCGGCACCCCGCCATGGGAGCGGCTGTCGAGCCAAGTCTTCGGCGTTTCGTCGATCGCGACGCCGTTCTTCTTCGCCGCCGGGCTGGGCGCCATCGCTTCAGGCAGGGTGGGGGTGGGGCAGCCGTCGGTCTCGATCTGGGACGCGTGCGTCAGCCCGATGTCGATCTCGTTCGGACTCGTCTCGGTTGCCGCGACGGCGTTCAGCGGCGCTTCGTTCCTGGTCGGCGACGCGCGCCGCTACGGCGCCGCCGCGATGGTCGACTACTTCACGCGCCGTGCCGTGCTCGCCACGGCGGTCCTGATCGGCGCCGGCACTATGGGCCTGGTCGCGATGGCGCTGGAGAGGCCTGGTCTACTGTCCGGGATGCTCGCCGGCCTGGGCCTTCCATTCGCGCTCGGGGCGGTGGTGCTGACTCCGTTCGTCGGATATCTGCACTGGCGCCGCAGGTTCACGTGGTATCGGGTCCTCACCGTCGCCGCGGTGGGCGCGCTCGTGCTGGCCTGGGCATTCGGCCAGGCGCCCTACCTACTCCCGGGCGAGCTGACCGTGGCGCAGGCCGCGGCGCCGGAGGCCACGCTCGTGACGCTGATGATCGTAGTGGCGGCCCTGATCGTGACGGTCGTGCCCGCGCTCGGCCTGCTCATCTACTTCGACCAGCGCGGCAGCCTCGAATCGGCCAAGGATTGAAGTCCGGGCAAGAGACTTCCGCTCAGGTCAGTGGATGCGGCTGTTCATATCGAGCACGGCGTTGTCGGCGTCCGCAAAGGCCATGTCGTACCCGATCAGGGCGGACTCGAATCGGCGGTTCTGCCACATCGCGACGAAGTACTTCGCCCCGGCGACCACGGCGTCGCCCACCACCGAAGCGACTCCCAGGCCGGTGGCCGTCCCGAAGGTCGTCGTGCCTCCGGCGAGCTCGATGAAACGGATATCGCGCGGTCCGAGGCCCAACAGGGTCGAATCGCGCTTGAAGTTGCGCGCCGCGCCGCCCGTGTCGGCGAACTGGACCACCAGGCCGACGATCAGTCCACCGGGTGGAGCTCCAGTGGTGGAGTCCGACGCCGCGGCGCAGTCCGCCGCGGTCAGGCCGAACACCGCGAAGTAGGCGTCGACCGCGCCCTGCCGCTTCCACTGCGCCCATTCTGTCGCGTGCATGTCGTAGGACGGGGAGTTGCGATTCCGCTCGACCGTGAGCACCGCGTTCACGTCGCCGCTCACGTCGCAGCGGTGCATGCCCGGCACGTCGGCGGGCTGGAGGGCGATGCTCTGGGCAGTCGGGGGCCTGGAGGAAGCGCGGGCAAAGGGCACCTGGCATCCGGCCAGAAGGACCGCGACCGCGAGCCACACCACGGCACGAGTCATCGTCGCGACGCGCACGCTCCCATACCTGAATAACGCGACAGGATCGTACGTCCACGCGGAAGCTCGTGCCGGCCTCTTGACAAGCCGCCGGAGCGCCATATAATCCCGGTCTTGTAAGCGCTTACCGGTAAGCGCTTACCGCAACTGCTTTGCGCGGGCCAGGTCGCCGTCGGACATTCCACAGAGGCAGAGGAACTTGCCGGAACCGAAAAGGCCCAGAGGTCCGCTGACGATCTATGACGTCGCCAGCCGGGCCGGCGTGTCCATCGCCTCGGTGTCGCGCGTGCTCAACGGCCAGGGCAGTCCCCGCGCCGCGACCCGGGACCGCGTGATGGAGGCCGTACGCGAGCTGGGATTCGTTCCGGACGGCGCCGCGCGCGCCCTGTCCAATGGCCTCAAGGAGGTCGTCGGAGTCGTGTTCCGGCGAGGTGATGAGACGCCGTTCCCGGACGAGGACGAGAGCTTCCTCTTCATCGACGTCATCTATCGCGGCATCGAGCTGGCGGCTCGGCGCCGCGGGTTCGACGTGCTCATGGGCTCGGTGGGCTTCAACGACGGCAACGTCGCGGCGCGGGTGGCCGCCGTGGCGGGCAAGGCGGACGGCCTGATCCTCCACGATCGCATGGTCCCGGCGGGCGCCATCTCGCGTCTCACCTCGATGGTCCCCGTCGTCACGCTGGCCGCCACGCCGGTGCGCGGCGCGATGAACGTGCGCTGTGACAACGACTCGGGCATGCGCGAGCTGGTGCGTCACCTCACGAGCCACCACGGCTACCGGACGCTTGGCTACATCTCCGGCCGCATCGACAGTCCGGACAACCGGGCCCGGGCGAAGGCCATCGAGGACGAGGCGGCCGCTCACGGAGCGCGCGTCGAGCACGGCCTGGACTGGCAGGGCGACTACAGCGCCGCGGGCGGCGCCAGGGTGGTCAGCGGGCTGCTCGACGCCGGAAAGGCGCTGCCTCGGGCGATCGTGTGCGCGAACGACCAGACCGCGCTGGGAGCGATCCACGCGCTGGCGCGGCACGGCCTGCGCGTCCCACAGGACGTGGCGGTCACGGGGTTCGACGACGTTCCGGTGGCGCGCCATCTCCACCCGCCTCTCACGACCGTGCGCCAGCCCATGCAGGAGCTGGGCGCGGCCGCGTTCGAGGTCCTGTACTCGAAGATCAGCACCGGCAGGGCGGACGCCGACGTCCTGCTGCCGGTCCAGCTGATCGTGCGCGAGAGCTGCGGCTGCGCCGCCGCCGGGAACGGGCGCTGAGATGGGGGCCCTCATCCGCCGCCTGCTCGTCTACCTGCTCGCGGCGTGGGTCGCGATCACGGTCAGCTTCCTCCTCCCGCGCGTCGTGCCCGGCAACCCCGTGGCGGGGGCCGTCGCCCGCGCCTCCGAATCCGGCAGCTGCAACGAGCAGTGCGTGATCGCGATCGAGGAGCAGCTCGGCTACAACGTGCACACCAGCCTGTGGGACCAGTACGTGCAGTACGTGGGCAACCTGGTCCACGGCGATCTCGGGCACTCGTGGTCGGAGAACGCGCCGGTGGGCAGCCTGATCGTCGCCTACCTGCCCTGGACGGTCGCCCTTCTGGGCATCGGCACGACGCTGAGCTTCGTCCTCGGCAGCACCGTCGGGACGCTGATCGCCTGGCGCCGCGGTTCGTGGACCGACTGGCTGATCCCCTTCGCGACGTTCTTCCAGGCGCTGCCCTTCTTCTTCCTGGGGATCGTCCTGGTCCTGATCTTCGGCCAGACGGGGACCATGCTGAAGTGGTTCCCGAGCCTGTTCGGGTACGACATCTACGCCACCACGCCGGGCTGGAACCTGCCTTACCTCCAGAGCGTCCTCAGCCACGCCCTGCTGCCCGCGGCCACGGTGATCCTGGCCAGCATGGCGGGCTTCATCCTCTCGATCCGCAACCAGGTCATCACGACGATGGACGAGGACTACGTGCTCGTCGCCCAGGCCAAGGGGCTGCCCGGGCGGACGGTGATCTGGTACGCGGTGCGCAACGCGCTCCTGCCGGTGGTCGCCAACTTCACCATCGCGCTCAGCCTGATCGTGGGCGGGCAGATCCTCGTCGAGATCGTCTTCAACTATCCGGGCATCGGCTTTCACCTGTTCGACGCGCTCGGGAAGCTTGACTACCCGCTGGTCCAGGGCATCTTCGTGGTCCTCACCCTGATCGTGCTCCTGGCCAACCTGATCGCCGACGCGGTCTACATCGCGATCGATCCGCGCGCGAGGCAGGCGGCATGACGCTCGACGCCGCCACAGTCACCCAGGCCGAGCCGGGATTGCAGCGGCCGCGCATACTGCGCCTTCCGCGCTCGCCGCGGGTGATCGCCGGCCTGGGGATACTCGCCGTGTTTTCGGTGGTCGCGGTGATCGGGCGGTGGATCGCGCCCTACTCGCCCAACGCGACGGACACGCAGCGCTGGGTTCAGCACGTTCTCGTCCCCGGCACGGGCGGGGACACGGGCTTCCCAGCCAACTACTACCCGCTGCCCTACGCTCCGACGGCGGCGCACTGGCTGGGCACGACCGTCTTCGCGCAGGACGTCTGGTCGCAGCTGCTGGCGGCGACCGCGGCCACGATGTTCGTCGGGCTGCTCGCCGCGGCGATGGCAACGCTGCTGTCCATCGGCTTCGGGGTCACCGCGGGTTACGTCGGCGGCGGCACGGACGAAGGGCTCTCCCTCCTGGCCAACGTCTTCCTCGCCATCCCGGGCCTGCCGCTGCTGATCGTGCTGGCCGACTACGTGCCCAACGCGGGCTCGAGCGTCCTGCTCGTCGCGGCGATCGTCGCGGTGACGAACTGGGCGTGGAGCGCCCGCACGCTCCGCGCGCAGACGCTGTCGCTGCGCCACCGCGATTTCATCGAGGCCTCGCGAGTCTCGGGCGAGGGGCGGCTGCGCATCATCGCCGTCGAGATCCTCCCGAACCTCGTGCCGATCGTCGCCTCGTCGTTCCTCTTCACCACCCTCAACGCGGTCTACTTCTACGTCGCGATCTCGTTCCTCGGCCTGGCCGGCTCGCCTACGGGGTCACCGCCGGGACTGTGGAACTGGGGTGAGATGCTGCGCGAGGGTTTCGCGAACAACGCCGTGCGGAGCGGGTGGTGGTGGTGGTGGGCGCCGCCTGGCATCTGCGTCGCGCTCCTCGGCACCGGCCTCGCCCTGGTCAACTTCGGCGTCGACGAGTTCATCAACCCGCGCCTGCGCGCGGCCGGTCTCACCAGCCGGTCGGCGCGGAAGGCCGGGATCAGGATCAGCAACACCGTCGGCGCAACCCCGGTGGCGGGAGATCGCAGTCGCCCCGAGCCCCCGGCGGCCCCTGGCGCCAACGGGGAGGTGGTCCTCGAGATTCGCGGGCTGTCGGTCGACTACGGCTACGGCGACGAAGCGGTCCACGCCGTCCGGAGCTGCGACCTCGTGCTGCGCCGCGGCCGGGTGCTCGGCCTGGCGGGAGAGAGCGGCAGCGGCAAGACGACGCTGGCGCTGGCGGCGCTGCGACTGCTGCGGCCGCCGGCGCTGATCACCGGCGGCGAGGTGCTGTTCCACTCCCGGCCGTTCACGCCCGACGGTCCGAAGGGGACCATCGACCTCCTGGCCGCCGGCCCGCACAGGCTGCGCGAGATCCGGTGGTCCGAGATCGCCGTCGTGCTGCAGAGCTCGCTCAATGCCCTGAACCCTGTGACCAGCATCGGGGCGCAGTTCGACGACCTGCTGCGCGCCCACCGGCCGCACATGTCTCACGACGAGCGCCGGGCGCGCTCGGCGGAGCTGCTCGACATGGTCGGGATCAACGCCGACCGGCTGGGCAGCTATCCACACGAGCTGTCCGGCGGGATGCGGCAGCGCGCGATGATCGCGATGGCGCTCGCGCTCGAGCCGCAGGTGATGATCCTGGACGAGCCGACGACCGCGCTCGACGTGGTCACCCAGCGCGAGGTTCTCGAGGAGCTGATGGGCCTGCGCGACCGGCTCGGTTTCGCGGCCCTGTTCATCACGCACGACCTCTCCCTGCTGGTCGAGCTGGCCGACGACATCGCGGTCATGTACGCCGGCCGCGTGATGGAGCGGGCACCGGCCAACGCGCTGTTCCGCGCACCCCGCCTCCCGTACACGCACGGCCTGCTGCACTGCTTCCCTCCCATGCACGGCGAGCGCGTTCCGATGGTCGGGATCCCCGGCTCGCCTCCCGATCTGAAGGACCTCCCATCCGGTTGCGCCTTCCACCCGCGCTGCCAGTGGGCCCTCGAACGATGCAAGACCGACGTGCCGCCGCTGCAGCCCGTCGGCGGGTCCGGCCGGGAGGTGGCGTGCTGGCTGCATCGCGATGGCGCGACGCCGCCTCCCGAGCTCTCGCGCGCGGAACCCGCCCCACCGCGGAACGCGGCTCCGGCCGCGAGGGTGGCGGCGCGATGAGCGTCCAGGTCGCCGCCCCGCCCGTGCTCGAGGGCCGGAACCTCACCAAAAATTTCTGGGTCAAGCGGGGACGCGGGATCTTCGCCCGCCGCGCGCCGGTGCACGCCGTCGACAACGTGAGCGTGTCGCTCGACGCCCGGAAGGTCACCGCCTTCGTCGGCGAGAGCGGAGCGGGCAAGACGACGGTCGCCCGCATCCTCGCCGAGATCACCAGGCCGGACAAGGGGCAGGTGCTGCTCGACGGCAGGCCGGCGCCCGCGGGGAGGCCGCGCTCGTACGCGCGCCAGGTGCAGATGGTCTTCCAGGATCCCTTCTCGTCCTTGAACCCGGTGCATCGCGTGCGCCACGACCTGGAGCGGCCGCTGCGCATCCACGGCCTCGTGCACGGCAACGCCGACGACGCGGTCGAGGAGCTGCTCAGGCGAGTGGCCCTCAAGCCGCCGGCGCAGTTCGCGGACAAGTTCCCTCACGAGCTCTCCGGCGGCCAGCGGCAGCGCGTCGCGATCGCCCGCGCGCTGGCCGTCAAGCCGCGTGTTCTAATCGCGGACGAGCCGGTCTCGATGCTCGACGTCTCGATCCGCCTGGGCATCCTCAACCTGCTGGCCGACCTGCGCGACAAGGAGAACCTCGCGCTCCTCTACATCACGCACGACATCGCGTCGGCGCGCTATCTCGCCGACGTCATCGTCGTGATGTACGCCGGACAGCTGGTCGAGGCCGCCCCGAGCGCCGACCTGACCGATCACCCGGCGCATCCCTACACGCAGCTTCTGCTCTCGGCGGCCCCGGACCCCGATCGGGCCGAGCCGCCCGCGCTGAAGGGAAGAGGCGCGCCGCCCAGCCTGCTCGAGCCGCCGAGCGGTTGCCGTTTCCATCCGCGCTGCCCATTCGTGATGGACGTGTGCCGGCGCAAGGCGCCGCCGAGCATCGGCGTGGGCGCGGACCACATCGCCGCGTGCTGGCTGCACGTCGACCCGGCCGAGCGGCACGCCGGCGACAACGGAGCCATGACCAGCGGACCTGCGCAGACGGATTTGAAAAAGAGGTGAGGAAAGTTGAGATGGCGTCACGCGTTTCGATCCCCGCCGTGCGGAGCGGGGGAAGTGGGTCGTGGGACCTCGGGCCGTCCATCCGGAACAACACGGAGGTGATACGTCGATGAAGTGGCGATCTCTGGCGGGGCTGATTGGCGTGGCGGCGATGGTGCTGACCGCCTGCCAGCAGTCCAACAACACGGCCACGGTGTCGGGCGGCAAGCCGCTCATCGCCGAGCCGACGACGGGGGTGACGTTCTCTCAGGACTTCAACCCCTACGACTCCAACTCGTTCTCCCGCAGCATGGGCACGCTCAGCATCGTCAACGAGCCGCTCGTGGAATTCGACCAGCTCGACCCGACGGCGGCCGGAACGCACTACTGGCTGGCCACCGGGTTCTCGTTCCAGAACGGAGGCAAGGACCTCCAGATCACGGTCCGGCAGAACGTGAAGTTCAACGACGGCTCGAGCTTCGGGCCGGGGGACGTGGCCGCGACCTTCAAGACCATGGAGAACCCGAAGGCGGACCTTCCGGGCGTGCCGCCGCAGGCATCCGACCCGACGGTCAACGGCAACACGGTGACCCTGCACTTCCAGGCGCCCCAGTACACGGGCCTGTGGTCGATCCTCGGCACCACCTACATCCTCAAGGCATCCGTCGCCGCACAGATCGCGCAGAACCCCTCGATGACGATCGCCAACCCGATCGGCACCGGTCCGTTCATGCTCTCCAGCTACTCCAGCTCCTTGGTCAAGTGGAAGCCGAACCCGAACTACTGGGGCGGCACGCCGCCTGAGTCGGAGATCGACACCCCGGCCATCGCGACCAACGCCGCCGCGAGCGACGCGCTCGTGTCCGGCCAGCTGGACTGGGCCGGGAACGATATACCGAACGTGTACGCCAACTACGTCAACCTCAACCCGCTGACGAACCACGCGTGGTTCGCGTCGGGCAACACCGTCGTGCTGTGGTTCAACTTGAACGCCGGCAACGGCGGCGCGACCGGCATCGACGAGGCCGCCGTCCGCAAGGCGGTCAGCTACGGCGTCGACCGGAACGCTCTCGCGCTCCTCGGCGAATCCGGCTACGAGCTGCCGGCCAAGTCTTCGAGCGCCCTGATCCTTCCGAACCAGAAGGCCTTCCTGCCGTCGGACGGCAGCCTGAACGCCGACCTCTCAACCGCGGGCAACGTGCCCGACGGCGCGACCGCCAAGGCGCAGAACCTGCCGGCCGGCGACGACGTCTACGATGTCCTGAAGAACGCCGGCTGGACTCCACCGGCGAGCTCGCACTACGACGCGACGAGCCAGACCTTCAAGTCCGGCGGCAACTGCGACGGCAGCAACACCGCCAACTGCTGGACCAAGGGTGGCAAGACGATCGCGTTCTCGATCTACGACCCGGTGCCGTTCTCGGACTACTGGGAGAATGCCGCCCTGATGTCTCAGGAGCTCCAGCCGCTCGGCATGGATGTGACCACCAAGCCGGCCCAGGGCTACTCCGACTGGAACACCAACCTGACCTCGAACCCGAACGCCTGGCAGACGGCCATCCACTGGGGCAACGGTGGGAGCATCCCGTACATCCAGCTCCAGGACTGGCTCCAGGGCTCTTCGGCGACGAGCGCCGCGGCGCACATCGGCTTCAAGAGCGCCGACGCGGAGGCCGCGCTGCAGGCCTACGCCGCCACCGACCCGAGCGACACCAGCGCGCTGTACCCGATCGTGCAGAAGCTGGAGAACATCATGTCGACCCAGGTTCCTGAGGCTCCGCTCCTTTACGGCGCCGACTGGAACGTCTACAGCAGCGCCAAGTACACCGGCTGGCCCAACCAGTCGCACCCGTACATGAACCCGTCACCGAGCGACCCGCAGATGGCTTACATCGTCATGCAGCTCAAGCCGTCTTCCTAGACGAACTGAATCGAGTCCGGCCGGCGTCGCGCCGGCCGGGCTCACCCACAGCCGCAAATGCGAGGAGAGCGTTGATGAGCACTGCCGCGGTCGGCGTCACGGGTGACGAGTCGGGCCTGGTCGCGCGTCTGAGCCTGGAGCAGAAGGTACGGCTGCTCACGGGCGCGAACTCATGGGTCCTGTACGGCGAGAGCGAGATCGGGCTGCGCCCGATCGTCATGTCGGACGGCCCCGCGGGAGTGCGCGGGCTGAGCTTCGACGCGGCGAACCCCTCGACGTCGCTGCCGTGCCCTGTCGCGCTGGGCGCGACGTGGGACGCCGACCTCATCGAACGCCTCACCACGGAGTTGGGCCGCGAGGCGCGGTCGAGAGGCGTCGACGTGCTCCTCGCTCCGACCATCAACATCATCCGCACGCCCCTCAGCGGTCGTGGCTTCGAGTGTTTCTCCGAGGACCCTGTGCTCACCTCCCGGCTGGCGGTCGCCTTCGTCCGCGGCCTGCAGAAGACGGGCGTTGCGGCGACCGTGAAGCACTACGTGGGCAACGACTCGGAGACAGAGCGAAGGACGTACGACGCGCGCATCGGCGAACACGTGCTGCGCGAGCTCTACCTCGCGCCCTTCGAAGCGGCCGTGGTCGAGGCCGGATCGCTTCTGGTGATGGCCGCGTACAACTCGGTGAACGGAGCCACGATGACCGCCAACTCGCCCCTGCTCCGGGGAGTGCTCAAGGGCGAGTGGGGATTCCCCGGAGTCGTCGTCTCGGACTGGTCGGCGACGACCTCGACCGTGGCCAGCGCCGCGGGCGGCCTCGACCTGGTCATGCCGGGCCCTGAAGGGCCCTGGGGGGACAAGCTCGTGGACGCGGTGCGGGCCGGCAAGGTGGCCGAGGCCGACGTCGACGACAAGGTCGAGCGCCTGCTCAGGCTGGCTCGCTGGCTCGGCGCGCTGAACGGCTCGCCCGACGGCAACGGCCACGGCCACGTGGCGGCCCCGCACGCCGCGCTGATCGACCCGGCGTTCGTCCGGGAGGTCGCGTCGCGATCTTTCGTCCTCCTGAAGAACGACCGCTCAGCCCTTCCGATCCTGCCGGGCGCCGCGCACCGCGTGGCCTTGATCGGGCCCAACGCGGTCGAGCCGCTCCTGCAGGGAGGGGGCAGCATCAGCGTCCTCGGGGTGCCCCGGCCGAAGCTGGACGAAGCGCTCGCCGACGCGGTCGACGCCCAGGTCAACGTGCACCAGGGAGCGCTGACCGGCGCGACCGTCACGGTCCCGCCGCCAGGCACCCTGCACGACCCGGTCACCGGCAAGCCCGGCGTCCGGCTGGAGGTGGCCGGCTCCGGCGGCGCCCTGGTGTACGAGGCGCACCGGCCCGCGAGCGTGCTCACCTGGTGGGACGGCATCCCGGACGAGGCGCACCTCCACGGGGCCGAGATCGTGATGCGCGCGCGCTATCGGGCCCAGGTGGAGGGAACGCACATCGTCGGAGCGGCCGGCGTCGGCCGGATGCGAATCCTGGTCGCGGGCGAGCTGGCGGCTGAGGCGACGAGCGCGCAGCCGCGCGACGTGGTCGAAGCGCTGTCACGACCCTCGGAGCTTCGCGTGCCCGTGAAGATGCGCGCCGGGCAAGAGGTCGACGTGCGCGTCGAGTTCCGCCCCGACGAGCGATTCGTGACCATGCGCCTGGGCATAGCGCCCTATCGCGACGACGCCCTGCTGATCGAGCAGGCGGTGAAGGCGGCCGCCGGCGCCGACGTGGCCGTCGTGGTCGTGGGCTCCGCCGAGGGCAGCGAGAGCGAGGGCTTCGACCGCGATGGGATGGCCCTCTCAGGAAGCCAGGACGAGCTCGTGCGCAGGGTGGCTGCGGCCAACCCGAGAACCGTGGTGGTCGTCAACTCCGGCCTGCCGGTGCTGATGCCGTGGATCGACGACGTCGCGGCGGTGGTCCAGGCCTGGCTTCCCGGCCAGGCGTTCGGCGAGGCGCTGGCGGAGGTGCTGAGCGGAGACGCCGAGCCGGGGGGCCGGCTGCCCCTGTCCATTCCCCGTACGGAGTCCGATTCCCCGGTGTATCGGGCGCAGCCCGATAACGGCACGCTCGCCTACTCCGAGGGCCTGCTCGTGGGCTATCGCGGATTCGACCGGGCCGGCACCGAGCCGCTCTTCTGCTTCGGCCACGGCCTGGGTTACACCGATTGGGCTTACGACGCGGTGACCCCCGCGGACTCGGCGGTGGCGCCGGGACAGGATGTCGAGCTCCTGGTGCGGGTTCGCAACACCGGGTCGCGGCCCGGCCGCGAGGTGGTCCAGGTCTACCTGGAGCCTGTGGACGACGACCCGGCTCGCCCCATCCGGTTCCTCGCCGGGTTTGCCGGCGTGGCGGCGGAGCCCGGCGAGGCGGTGGATGCGCGGGTGACGCTGCCGGCTCGCTCGTTCGCGCGCTACGACGAATCGCGGCGCGAATGGGTCACGCCTCCGGGCGCCTACACCGTGCGGGTGGGACGTTCCTCCCGCGACCTGCGATTGGAAGCGACTGTAGTTCTGCGCTAGCGGACCTAGCCGAGGGTGCGGATCGGCGTCGTGCTCGTGACGAGGACGGTCACATTGCCGTCTGACAGGTTGAGCGCGCTGACGCGGCCGGTGCTTTGCGGAGCCGGAGACTCGTCCGACTGCTCGGTGAAGTAGATCCCGCCTCCCGCGAACACCAGGCTCTGGGTGTACTCGAGGCCCGCCGCGACCGTGGTGATCACGCCGTGCGGGTCGATCCGGCGGATCCGCTGGTTGCGGCTGTCGGCGAAGTACAGGTTGCCGCCGGCGTCAAACGCCATTCCGCCGTGCGAGTGGATCGCGGCCGCCGTAGCCGGTCCGCCGTCGCCGCCGAACCCGCACGTTCCGGTGCCGGCGACCAGGGACCAGGCGCCTCCTGGCGTGCGCCGCAGCAATTCGCAGCCGCGTCCGGTGAACTGCCCGAAGGGACCGAGCGCGAAGTCGCTCGAAACCGTGTAAAGGTTGCCCGCGTGGTCGAAGGCCACCTGGTCGGGATGGAAGTCGTCCAGCGGCACCGGCAGGCCGGCGTTGCTCAGGCTCGTGATGGTCCCGTTCCGGTCGATGCGCCGGATCCGCTGGTTGTACGTGTCGGCGACGAAGAGGTTGCCCTGCTCGTCGAACGCGATGCCGATCGGCAGGTTCAGCTGCGCGCGGGTGGCCGGGCCGCCATCGCCTCCAAAGCCGCCCATCCCCGGCTCCGCGAGCCCGGAGCCGGCGTAGGTCGTGATGATCCCGTGCCTGTCGATGCGGCGGATCCTGTGGGCGAAGGTGTCCGCGACGTAGAGGTTGCCCTGGCGGTCGAAGGCGATTCCGGACGGACCGTACAGGTACGAGCGGATCGCCGGGCCGCCCGCGCCGTTGTCTCCGTCGGCGATCGTGGCGCCCGGCCTTGTGCCGGCGACGGTGGCGATCGTGCCGTCGGGGAGCCGCTTGAAGACGTACGCGCTGTAGTTGTCCGAGAAGTAGAGGGAGCCGTCGGGGCCGATGGCGATGCCGTCCGGCGCGGCCATGAACGCGGGGATCACCTGGGTGTGAGGCGTCTTGTGCACGAGCTGCGGCCTGAGCGATTGCCCGACGTAGATGAAAGCTCCGATCAGCGCGAGCGCGATGAGTACGGCAACCCAGGGCCGGACCCACTCGAGCGAACGCGCGGTGAATCGTCCGCGGCCGCCCCGTTCGGGCAGCGAGCTCATCACGCGCGAACGGAGATAGGAAGGCGGCCGTTCGGCGTCGAGCGCAGCGTGCAGCCTGGAGCGGAAATGTTCGTCGATCACGTCACCGCCTCCACAGGCCGAAAAAAGGGTCGCAGCGCGCTCAGCGCGCGGTTGATCCGTGACTTGACCGTGCCCAGGGGTATGCCGGCAATCGCGCTGACCTCCTGGAGCGGCAGGTCGTTGTAGTAGTGAAGAACCAGAACCTCGCGGTGCTCGGGCGCGAGCTTCATCAGAGCAGAGTGCAGGTCCGCCCCCGCGACGACGTGGTCGTCGAAGCTGCGACCGGACGAGGGCGGGGGATCGGCGAGCCGGATGACGGACCACCACCGTCCGCGCAGCGTCGAGCGGCACTGGTTGCGGACGATGCCGAGAAACCATGGCCGGATCTCCGTGTCCGGACGAAGGTTGTCCAGCCTGAGCCAGGCGCGTATCGCCGCCTCCTGCACCACGTCCTGCGCAGCCTCACGGTCATGGAGCATCGCGTTGGCGAAGCGGAAGGCGTGGTCAATGAGCGGACCGACCAGGGCGTCGAAGGCGGCGCGGTCACCGCGCTTTGCCCGAGCGACCAGTTCGCCGTCCAGGGGCCTCATCTCGCTGCCTCATGTACGCGCCGGCTGCCGCAAAAGATCCGGGAACCCCGCACCAGCCTAGCCGCGTATTCACGGACAGGCCACTGGCAAATTTCGGATCAGGAGGCAACGGATGGACATCGGCATCGCCAAACCGCGGTACTCGCTCGGAGTGGTTGAGCTGGTTCTCGCCCTGCTTGTCGCGGTCGTCCTCGGAATCGCGACGGGGTACACCACGCGAGCTCTGAGCTCACCCCAACCACCTTCGGCGCCGGCATCCCGGACGGCGTGCCCGCTCGGCCCGCACGCGACGGTCTGGTACTCAGCGCGTTCCTGGGCCTGCGTCAGCGACTAGCGGAGCGCTTCTCGGTCTGCGTCTTGGCTTGAGGGCGCGTTCCAGACCGTCCAGGACGGCCTCCAGGCCGAACTCGAACTCGGCCGAGTAGCTGTATCCCGGCTTCATGATGAGCTCGGTTGTGATCTCGGCGAGGTAGGGGTAGCTGTCCGCGAACTGCTTCATCAGGGTCTCGGCCAGCTCGGCGGCCTCGGGCCCGGTGTCGAAGGGCAGATTGGCCTGCTCGAGGGCGAAGCCGTAGATGTAGCTGTCGATCAGCGAATAGGCGTGCGCCGCCATCTGCACGGAGAATCCCGATTCGCGCAGGCAGCGGAGGACCGAGTCGTGATGCCGCAGGTTTTGCGGTCCGGCCTGGGTACGAGACTCCATCAGCGGGATGGCCCAGCGGTGGCGGGCCAGGACCTCCCGCGCCGACCTCGCCCGGCCCCGCATCGCGGCCTTCCAGTCCCGGGTCTCGCACGGAACGTCGATCTCTCCGAAGACGATGTCCACCAGACCGTCGAGGACATCGTCCTTGTTCCGCACGTGGTTGTAGAGCGACATCGCCTCGACGCCCAGCTCCTGGCCCAGGGTGCGCATCGAGAGCGCTTCGACCCCGCCTTGGTCGGCGAGCCGAAGCGCGGCCTGGAGCACTCTTTCGCGGGTCAAGGGCGACCGGGCCTTTCGCCTTGCGGCAGAGCCACTCATCGCGCCCATCGTAAGGCTTGACAGGCTTACAGCGTAAGTCGTAAGCTGGCGCTGTTGACTTACACCGTAAGTATTCAGGAGGCGTGAAGACCATGACCAACAGCACGCTGGCGAGGATCGCGGGCTTCCTCTATCTCATCGTGGCGGTGGCCGGAGGATTCGCCGAGTACACGCGGACGAGCCTCACCGTCACGGGCGACGCGGCGGCGACCGCGGCCAACGTGGCGCGGAACGCAACTCTGTTCCGCGCCGCCTTCGCCGTCGACCTGCTCGACGAGGCCGCGTTCGTGGTCGTCGGACTGCTTCTGTACGCCCTGCTCCGGGCTGTCAACCCAAGGGTTGCGCTCGCGATGCTGCTGCTCAATGCCGCCGGCGCCGTGCTCCAGGCGGCCAACATGCTCAACCACGTGGCAGCGCTGCTTGTCGCGACCGACGGGCGCTACACCGCCGGCCTCTCCTCCACGGCGATCCACGGCCTCGTTCTCTTCTTCCTCGAGTTGCACCGCCAGGGCTACTTCGTGGCTCAGATCTTCTTTGGCGGCTATCTCCTGCCACTCGGATACCTTGTCTACCGCTCGGGCATGTTTCCCCGCGCCCTCGGCATCATCCTCGCGCTCGGTGGTGCCGCCTATCTCGCCGGCGTCGCGGCCGACGTGGTCAGCCCCGGATTCCAGACGGGGCTCGCGACGCCCTTTGGTGTGGCCGGCGGCCTGGCCGAGACGGCGTTCCTGCTGTGGCTCCTGATCGCGGGGGCGCGCGAGCCGCGCCAGGAGATCGTGGGCAGGCGACTCGTGGCGGAGGCGCTGTGATGGCGGACCTGAGATCGAAAATGCCGGCATTCTCGACGCTCTGGATCTTCGTGACCCTCAACTACCTCTACTGCGACGTCGTGACGCTGATGGACCCCGATCTGCTGAGAGGGTTTCTGGCCGGGAACGTCGGGGGCATGACCGTGAGCCAGGGGTTTCTGCTCGCGGCCGCCGTGCTGGTCGAGATCCCGATGGCGATGGTCCTTCTCTCTCGCGTCCTTCGCCCGCGGGCCGCGCGCCGCGCGAACATCGCGGCCGCGGGGTTCATGACCGCCGTCCAGGCGGCGTCCCTCTTCGCGCGGCCGCCCGCGCCGTTCTACGTCTTCTTCAGCGCCATCGAGATCGCGACGACTGCCGCCGTGGTGTGGCTGGCTTGGGCGGCACCGGCCCGGGAGGCCGCCCACGGCGCCTGACCTCACGTCCGCTCGCGAAGTGGCGCATATTCTCTTCATGAGCGCGCTCCAGCCGGAGCAGATCGGGATGTTCCGGGAGAGGCTGCTGGAGGAACGGGGCGCGATCGAACAGCGGATCGCGGCTCGGGATCGCAGCATCCGTGACACGGTGCGGAGCGAGCAGGGCGTCGGGGACAGGGACGACGAGGCGCAGCGCCTCTACGACCGCGAAGACCAGATGGTCTCCAACGAGCTCGACGTCCAGCACCTCGCGCAGGTCAACCGGGCGCTCGATCGGATCGGGGAGGGGACCTACGGGTTGAGCGAGGTATCCGGCAAGCCGATCCCGCTCGCCCGCCTCGAAGCCGTGCCGTCCGCCACGACACTTCCGGGCGAGGAGGGGACGTAACCCCACGCGGGCCCCGCAACCCTCTAGGCTGAGCGCATGACCGGTGCGATGCGGCGAGCGTTGATCCTCACCCGGCGACGGGCGGTCGATCACGCCGGCTGCAGCACCTGCCTCTGTAGCCGCTAGCCGGCGGCTACCCCTTTAGTTCCGTTCGGGCGCACTGGATGCGGTGCGCACTCTCCATTCCCATCCTCATCGTCATTCATGTTCATCAGGAGGTTTGTCATGAGCGCCACCGACGAGCTGCTTCGCAAGAACGAGGCCTACGCGAGATCGTTCGACAAAGGGAATCTCCCGCTTCCGCCCGCTCGGGGCATAGCGGTCGTGGCCTGCATGGACGCGCGCCTGGACGTGCACCGGATCCTCGGGCTCGAGGAGGGTGACGCGCACGTGATCCGCAACGCCGGCGGCGTGGTCACGGATGACGCGATCCGCTCGCTGGTCATCTCGCAGCGGCTGCTCGGGACGAAGGAGGTCATCCTCATCCATCACACGGAGTGCGGCATGCTGACGTTCAAGGACGACGAGGTGAAGGGGCAGATCGAGCACGACACCGGCATCCGGCCGCCCTTCGCCCTGGAGGCCTTTCCGGACCTCGAAGCCGACGTCCGGCAGTCGATCGCGCGGATCAAGGCGAGCCCCTTCGTTCCCCACAAGTCGAACGTTCGCGGCTTCGTCTACGACGTGAAGACGGGGAAGCTCAACGAGGTTTCAGCGGGCGTTTCGGTCGCTTGATCATCACCTGAGCTCGCTCGACGCCGGATGGTCCGGAATTCGGTTCCGGGCTATCCGGCCTGCTCCCGCTCCTGGGTCGAGAACCTGAAGACGGTGCGCGAGGTGATCACCTGTCCCGGCGGAAGCGTCGTGGACGGGAAGCCGGGCTGGTTCGGCGAGTCGGGGAAGTGTTGAGTCTCGAGGCACAGCCCCGTGTGCGGGCCGTAAGCCGCTCCACTGGGGCCGGCCAGCGATCCATCGAGCCGGTTGCCGGAGTAGAAGTGGAGGTCCGGCTCGGTGGTGAACACCTCGAGCACGCGGCCGCTTCGGGGATCGATGAGACGCGCGGCCCTGACCAGCGTCCCGTCGTCCGGCGCCGACCGGTCGATCACCCAGCTGTGGTCGTATCCCGTTCCGAGCTCGAGCTGCGCGTCAGGCTGACCGATGCGCTCGCCGATCGGGGACGAGGCGCGGAAATCCATCGGCGTCCCGTCCACGGGCTGTAGATCGCCGGTGGGGATCAGGTCGCGGTCGACTGGCGCGAAGCGCGACGCGAAGACCTGCAGCCGGTGATCGAGGACGTCGCCTGAGCCCTCTCCCGCCAGGTTGAAGTACGAGTGATTGGTCAGGTTGACCACCGTGGAAAGGCTTGCGTCCCGATTGGCCGCTTCGAAGTCGATCACCAGCTCGCCGGCGTCGGTCAGCGTGTATGCCGTCCGCACGTCCAGTCGCGCCGGATAGCCCATCTCTCCGTGCGGGCTGGTCCGGCGCAGGGTCAGGCGCGGTCCGCCCCGAGTCTGCGACGGCTCGGCATCCCAGACGCACTTGTCGAAGCCCACGCCTCCGCCGTGCAGCGAGTTGGGCGGGTCGTTGACCGGCACCCGGTACTCGTTCCCGTCGAGCGCGAAACATCCGCCCGCGATGCGATTCGCGTATCGCCCGGCCACCGCTCCGAGATATGGGTTCGGCGCCGCGTACTCCGCCAGGCCGGCAAGTCCGAGCACGACGTTCGCGTGGGCGCCCGCGTGGTCGGGCACGTGGATCGCCTGGACCCTGGCGCCCAGCGTGAGGACGCGGACGCGCATGCCGTGGCGGTTGGAGAGTTCGTATGCATCGACCGCCGCGGCGACGGTGGGGCCGCCGATCCGGTTCACGTCGAGCGCGTTGACGGCCGTCGCAAACCCGGCGCCGGTCGTGACTTCGACCGTGCCCAGCGTCTCCCTGGTGATGGAGGGTGGCATCACATCGCCCAGAAAAACAAAATGACCCAACAAACTGAGTCGCCACCCTGGCGCTCCCGCTCGCTTCCTCCTTGCGGACTCGGCGCTCGGTCGCTCCCTGGTCGCTTCTCAGCCCGTCGGGCCAACGCGAAAGTTAACGGTTCAGGAAGACGGCGTCAACGATCATGTGCGGCGCGTAGCCAGGCGAGTTTCCGGAAGCACTCGACTGTTGATCCAGCGCAGCGAAACGACAAGCGCCAGCCACGCGACCGCGATCAGGAGGCCGGCGACGACGTCGCTCGGCCAGTGCGCTCCGGAGTTGATTCGTCCGATGCCGTTGGCGACGACGATCATCCCGGCGACGACCCAACCCGCCGCTCGGCCCCACCCCCGCAGGAATCGATATCCGAAGCACAGCATCAGCACGGTCACCACGGTGACGATGAACATCGTGTGCCCGCTGGGAAAGCTCGATGCGCCGGGGTGCTCGGTCACCTGCAGCACCTGAGCGGTCGTAGGCCGCGGGCGGATGATCAGGTGGCTCAGCAGCAGGTACCAACCCCCGGTCGGCGCGGCCACCGCCGGGATGAGCCAGGTCCGGCGGTTGAAGATCAAGACCCCAATGAAGATCAAGACCTCCAGGCCAAGACCCTTCGCGTCGCCGATCCAGCTGAAGATGGGAAAGGTCAGGGCCAGCGGCCCCCACGCGGTCGCCTGGACGTCGCGCTCGACGGTGATATCGTCCGGGTTCACCGGGTGCCCGACGACGTAGAACGTCAGAGCGGCCGCAGCGAGCGCGGCCGCCACGGCCACCCCGAGAAGTGTGCGGTTGATCACGTCAGGAGACGGCTCGGCGCCGGTCCCGAAACCACCTCCACCTCGGCGCCGGAAGCCAGCGCTCGGGCAGCCACAGCACGAACATCGTCCATCCCAGCGCCAGCAGCACTCCGCCCAGCACGTCGCTAGGCCAGTGCGCGCCCGCCCACACGCGGGCCAGGCACGTGAGCACGATGACGATCGCTGAGCCGGCCCACAGGAGCCACCTGTGGCGCGGCGCGACGTGCGGCGCGATGGCGAAGGCGAGCATGAAGCTCAGCCACGTGAAGAAAACGGCGTGACCGCTGGGATAGCTGTAGCCGGGCGCCGGCTCGAAGATGTGCACGAGCGCCGAGGTCGGCCGCTCGCGGGCCATCAGCAGCTTGATCAGGTTGTCGAGTAGGCTCGAGATCGCGCCGATCGCCATCAGGTAGCCGGCGCGCCGCTCCCACAGGAAGAGGATCAGCACCGCGGCGACTCCGACGGCGCCCTGGGGGTAGCCCGCGGTCAGGTTGATGGCGTCGAATACCTTCGTCGTCAGCCCCCACGGCACCGACTGCACGAACACCGTGACGGGCACGTCGAAGGGTAGGAGGGGACTTGTCGCCACGAGCACCGTGTCGACGGCGAACAGAGCCCAGCACACCAGCATCGCGGGCAGCAGCCAGACGCGAGCGGCGGCATGGGGATCACCCGCCGCCACCTCGGCGGCCGCTTTCTGGACGGGGGCCGGCGGGCTCAGCGGGGGAGAAGCACCTTAAGCGCGCTCGTCTCGGCCGTGACGGTGGCCGGCGTGCGGCCGACCAGCTGGTTGTCGGCGTACACACGGACGCGCGGCTTCGTCCTCACCTCGAGCTTGCGGAAGTTGAAGACCTGGCCCGTGCCTTCTTCCGCGTGCTTGAGGAGGATCGCGGACGCGATGGCGCGGCCGATGATATCGGTGCGCGTCCGGCCCGCGTGAATCGAGAACTCGAGATGGGTGTCGGTGGGGCTCGCGTCGCTCACCGGCAGCTGGCTGCCGATCGACGCCGTGTTGCTGAACACCAGCGACATGGCGGAGCCGCTGCCTTCGATGTCTCCGGAGAGCTCGTACTGGAACCGGCGCGCGCCGATCACGTCCTTCAGCTTGCCCGCGAGCTTGCCGAACTCGAGGTCCTTGGCCGACTCGCCGAACGCGATGGCTTCGCCGAACAGGCCGACCGCGCAGGCTTCGACGAACACCTTGCCGTTGACCCGGCCGAGCGTGATCGGCCGCGCCTGGCCCTCCCGGGCGACCTCGATCGCGCGGTCCACCTCCGTGGGCAGCCCGAGGGCATGGGCGAGGTTGTTGTAGGTGCCGAGGGAGATGATCCCGATCGGGTGTTTCGTGTCGGCGAACCTGCGCACGAAGAACTCCACGGTCCCGTCACCTCCCGCGACGACTATGCGGGCCTGCGGCGTGACCATCTTCTCCACGTCCTCCTCCGGGTCGAAGTCGACGACCAGGTGGTCGGCGAAGGACGATCGCAGCTGCGCCTCGACCTCGGGCGTGATGCGACCGGCGTTGCGGCTGATCACCAGGATGCGAGCCGCCTTCGTCTGTTCCTGCAACGCGGCGCTCACGTCTGATCGCCTAGGAGCCGGATCCAGCGAGCGCACGCGAAGGAGTGCAGTCCGAGCGCGATGAACCCGCCGGCCACCACGCCGAGGATCAGCCGTCCGAAGGGCTGGTTCAGGAGGAAGAGAAAGGCTCCGCTGAACCCGTGGACGCGAGATGAGTCGTGAAACAGGCCGCCTTGAAAGACAAACCAGCCCACCAGCGTGAACGTGACCCCGCGAGAGAAGAAGCCGAATCTCCCGGCGAAGTCGGCGAACTTCTTTTCGGCCGGCTTCATGTCGCCGCGCTTCAGGTCGTTCTTGAACACCGCCCGGTACGCGTCGACGAACTGTCCGAGTCCCACCCCGATCGCGACGATGCCGATCGCCATCGCGATCACGTGGCCGGCGGGCAGGGCGAGCACCCTCGCGATGGTCGATTGGGTGCTGTCGTGCGACGGCGAGGCGCCGCTTCCCGCCAGCAGATGCAGAGCGAAGATCACCATCGCCGCATACGCCGTACCGCTCCAGGCGAATCCGAGCCGCTCGGCGATGCCGCCGGCGTCGTCGCCCCTGTGGAGAGGGTCGAAAACCGCCCGGACGAAGCCCCAGATGGAGTAGGCCCCGAGGCCGATCACGACCGCCAGGAGCAGCGCCTTGCCGGCCGGGTTGCCGGTCAGGATCACCAGGCTGCCGGATTGATCCGTGGCGATGCCGCCGATGCCCAGCGCAAGGCCCAGGGCGAGCCCGCCCATCATGGCGTACAGCACCCCGCGGATCACGTAGCCGGCCCGCTGGAGGAACTGCAGCCATGGGTTCGAAGCCGCCTGCTCGGCCTTGTGCTCCGCCCTTCTCGCGACCACGTGCGCTTCAGCCATCGGTTGCGCTACGTCAACGCCTGGGAAGCCGAGGTTAACCGCCGGGGTCGACCCCCTCTCTCAGGGAGCCGCCGGCTCGGCGTAACGGGCTCCGAGAGCGCGGGGAAGGGCGCGTTTGGCGCATGACGCGCGTCTCAAGCGCGGGGAAGGGCGCGTTTGGCGCATAACGCGCGTTTCGGGCGTGGGGAAACATGACGGTCACCCCGCCCGCCGTAGCCGCCGGCGAAAGGGAGGTCAGGCGCCGGCGATCTTGAAGCGGCGGCCCGACATGCGCCGCACGTAAACCGCCAGCCAGTCGTTCCGCTCGCCGGGAGCGGCGGGCTGAACCGGCAGCCGGCGCAGCCGTTCGGACCGCTCGTCCAGCGCTTCGGTGATGTCCTGGCCCGTGCCCTCCACCATCACGCTCCACGCCGTCTTCGTGTCCTCGTCCATGCCGTCGATCTCGAATGCGACAGCCGAGAGCGGGCCGTGCTCGAGCTTCATCCCCGCCGAGGTGCGAAAGACGACCACGTCCTCGTCGAACGCGTAGTTCACCGGGAAGATCTGAGGACGCCTGTCGACGACTATGGCGAGCCGGCCGAGTCGCTGGCTCTGCAGCAGCCGCCGGCACTCGTCCTCGGAGAGCTCTTCGAGTGGGGACTCAGGTCGTTCTTCCAGGGTGCTCATTCCACTTGATTGCCGACCCTGCTAGTTTGCGCCGATCCCCAGGTTTCGTGAGCCGGCCCGCGCCCCTACAATCCGCCGGGTTGAGTGATCGCCCGAACGTCGCGTTGCTGACGCGCGAATACCCGCCCGAGGTCTACGGCGGAGCGGGCACGCACGTCGAATATCTCGTGCGCGAGCTCCGCAAGCTGGTCGACGTGTCCGTCCACTGCTGGGGCTCGCCCCGCGCCGAGCCCGGCGTTCACGCCTACCGCGCGTGGGACGCACTGGCCCAGCCACAGCCGGAGGCTGCGGCGCTGCAGGCGATCTCCATCGACCTGGAGATGGCGGGGGGAGCGAAAGGCGCCGCACTGGCGCACAGCCACACCTGGTACGCCAATCTCGGGGGTCATCTCGCGAAGCTGATGTGGTCGATCCCGCACGTGATGACGATTCACAGCCTCGAGCCGCTCCGCCCGTGGAAGGCTGAGCAGCTGGGCGGAGGGTACGCGCTCTCCCTTTTCTGCGAACGCACCGCCATCGAAGCCGCGGATGCGGTCATCGCCGTCTCTCAGGGGGTCCGGAAAGACGTGCTCGCGTGCTATCCGGCCGTGGCGCCTGAGCGGGTCCACGTGATCCACAACGGCATCGATCCCGATATCTACCGGCCGGAGCGCTCCGCCCAGACCCTGACCCGTTATGGCGTGGACCCGGGCCGGCCGTACGCCTTCTTCAACGGCCGCATCACGCGGCAGAAGGGCTTGCCCCTGCTCCTCGCCGCGGCGCTGAAGATGGAGCCGGGCCACCAGCTCGTGATCGCGGCCAGCAGCCCCGACACCCCGGAGATCGCGGCCGAGGTGGACGGCCTGGTGCAGCGCGTCCGCGCCCAGCGCGGCAACCTGGTGTGGATCGACCACTTCATCTCGCGCGAGGAGCTGATCCACCTCCACACCGACGCCACCGTTTTCGCCTGCCCGTCGGTCTACGAGCCCTTCGGCCTGGTCGTGCTCGAGGCGATGGCGTGCGAGACGGCGGTGGTCGCGTCCCGGGTGGGCGGAATCCCGGAGATAGTCGTGGACGGCAAGACGGGAATCCTGGTCGACCTCGATCCCCATGACACCGAGGCCTTCACGTCGGCGCTTGCCGCCTCCATCGACGGCCTGCTCTCCGCCCCCGAGCGCGCGGCCGAGATGGGGAAGGCCGGACGGCGGCGCGTGCTCGAATCCTTCGGGTGGCCCGCCGTGGCCGCGCGGACCGCCGCCCTCTACCGCTCGCTGCTCAGCGCTTAGCGGGCGCCGTCGCGGCCACGCCCGTGTCCTGCTGTGGCGTGACCCCGGTCACCTCGAGGATCTGCTGCTCGTCGAGCGAGTCGTTGCGAATCAGCGCATGCGCGAGCGCGTCGAGCTGCGCTCGGTGCTCGCTCAGCAGCTTTTCCGCCGACACGAGAGATTCGTTCGCGATCCGCCGCACCTCGTCGTCGATCAGCTGCGCGGTGGCCTCGCCGTACGGCCGCTGCTGGAGCATGCCGCCGCCATCCCCGTCGTTGTAGTTGAGCGGCCCGACCTTGGGGCTCATGCCCCAGCGCACGACCATCTCGTGCGCGATCCGCGTGACCTGCTGAAGGTCGTTTTCGGCCCCCGTGCTGACGACGCCGTAGATCAACCGCTCCGCCGCCCGGCCGCCGAGCGCGCCGATCATGCGCGCGCGCAGGTAGTCCTCGCCATAGTTGAAGCGGTCGTCCACCGGGCTCTGCAGGGTGACGCCGAGCGCCTGGCCGCGGGGCACGATGGTCACCTTCTTCACGGGGTCGGCGCCGGGGACCAGCAGGCCCAGGAGCGCGTGTCCCGATTCGTGGTAGGCGATGCGCTCGCGGTCGAGGTCGCTCAGGATGATCTTTCGCTCGCTGCCCAGCAGCGTCTTCTCGATCGCCTCGGCGAAGTCCGCCGTCGTCACCGCGGTCTCACCCTTGCGCGCCGCGCCGAGCGCGGCCTCGTTGACCAGGTTGCGGAGGTCGGCGCCGACCATGCCCGGGGTCTGCGCGGCGATCGCGTCGAGGTCCACATCGTTCGCCAGCGGTACGTGACGGCTGTGGATGCGCAGGATGGCGGCGCGGCCACGGCGGTCGGGCGGCTGCACGGTGACGCGCCGGTCGAATCGCCCTGGACGCAGGAGCGCGGAATCGAGCACGTCGGCGCGGTTGGTGGCCGCCAGCACGATCACACCCTCGCGGGAGTCGAACCCGTCCATCTCGGTCAGGATCTGGTTGAGCGTCTGCTCCTGCTCGTCGTTGCCGCCGACGCGCAGCGCGGCGGAGCGGCTCCTGCCGATCGCGTCGAGCTCGTCTATGAAGATGATCGCGGGCGCGGCCGCCCTCGCCTTCGTGAACAGGTCGCGCACCCGCGCCGCGCCCACTCCGACGATCGCCTCGATGAACTCCGAGGCCGAGATGCTGAAGAAGGGCACCCTGGCCTCGCCCGCCACGGCGCGGGCCAAAAGGGTCTTGCCGGTGCCGGGGGCGCCGATGAGCAGCACGCCCTTGGGCATGGTTCCGCCCAGGCGCTGGTACTTCTGCGGGTCGCGCAGGAAATCGACGATCTCCTGCAGGTCCGCCTTGACCTCGTCGATGCCCGCGACGTCGTCGAACGTGGTCGTGACCTTCTCCGCATCGAAGAGCCGCGCCCGGCTCTGCCCAAAGGAGCCGAGGATGCCGCCCGCTCCACCGCCGGCGCGGCGGCTCAGGTAGAGAAACCCGAACACCAGGAGCAGGGTCGGACCGAAGCTGAAGAGCAGCGTCTCCCAGAGGGGCGTGGACGCGTTCGGGTCGTTCGCGTTCATCGTGATGCCGTGGTCGAGCAGCAGCGCCAGCAGGTCGTCGTTGGCGAACGCCGGCCGCTGGGTCTGGAACTTGGTGGAGCTCGTGCCCGAGGAATCGGACACGGCCTTCTTCGTCACGCCGGTGATGGCCTCGCCGGTGCTGGTCACGCTCACGACGTTCCCCGCGTTGACCTGCTTGAGGAAGGTGTTGTAGCTGATCGTCACGGTGGGGCCCTGGAACGCCGACGAGATGACGTTGGTGAGGAGGATGTTCAGGGCGAAGACGATCGCGAGCGTGATCCAGAAGCGCCGGGACCGCATCGGCGCCAGCGCGTCAGGCGGCTTCTGGGGCGGCTTGCCAGGCGGGGGAGTCGACGAGGGCGGTCGGGGTGGGGGCGGGGAGGCGCTCACTCCAGGGTCAGCTGTGGTGAGGAGCGGGCGGAGCGCCGGCCAGCTCGAAATCGACGTCCTCGATATAGCAGTAGAACCAGTCTTCGCCCGGCTCGAACGACCGGATGATGGGGTGGGTCGAGCCGCGGAAGTGCCTTGTCGCGTGCCGGGCCGGCGAGTTGTCGCAGCATCCGACGTGGCCGCATTCCTGGCACACGCGGAGGTGCACCCAATCGTGCCGCCCCGCCGCGAGGCAGTCGAGGCAGCCGTTGCCCGAAGGCGCGACGTCCTTGATGTGGTCGAGATGGCTGCAGGGCGCCGCCATCAGCCCGCCAGCTCCGGATCCCAGCTCATCAGCCTTGCGGCCACAGCGTACGTCGACTCGAGAAAGCGCAAGAGGGCGGCGGCCGGATCGGCGGCGCCGCGCACGTCGTCATAGGGAAGGACGAACTCTCCCGCCGCCTCGCTCCAGCCCGCGCCCTCGGGCTCGATGGCGCGCCCCTCGATGGCGTCCGGCTTGGGATAGCCGTAGGCATAGAAGGCGGCCTGCCGCGCGCGCTCGTCTCCCGGCCACCAGCCGGCACAGATGGTTTCGGCGTCACCGCCCAGCCGGCGGATGATGCCGGCGTTGGCGGGCGGCTCCACGCGGCGGCCGGAGAAGCGCTGAAGCGCGAGGTCGAACGTGCCCCAGAAGAACTGGACCGGCGACGTTCGTCCGCGAAACCGCGCGCGATGGCGCCTCAGCACCTCGTCCACGCGGGCGAGCACCTGGAAGAACCTCGCGGCCTGCAGCGGCTCGTAGGTCGCGTGGACGTGGTCGTCCGGAAACGGGATCGGGTCGGCGACCTCGGACGGCAGGGTCGAGATCTGGACGTCCACGCCGAGGCGATCGAGGATTCGCACCACGTCGCGATAGAAATCGGCGACGGCGCCACCGAGCGGGCGGCGCTCGATCCGCCCATCGCTCGTCCGCACGACGAGCTCGTGCCCGAGCAGGTCGAGCTCCGCGTCGAACGTCCGGGGTCCGGCCGGGATCGGCGAGGTGGTCAGGCCGCGCGCGGCTACGTACAGCGCCACGTTGGCCCACTGCGGCTCGAACGGGCTCAGCGCCAGCCGCAGCTTGCCGAGGACCTGCGAGTACATGTGAAGCGTGTCTCGCGTCTCGCGCCACTCCGGATAGGGGAGCGTGGGCCAGGCGGCGCCGTCCCCGCCGGCCGCAGGCCTAGCGCTGCGCTGGGTCTGCGCCACGATGCAGCTCGGCGACGAGGGCGGACTCGATCTCCTGCTCGTGGTAGCCGCCTTCGATCATCCGACCGTTGACGTAAAAGTCGGAGTGCCGCGGGCGCCGGAGCGCATCGCTTCGTGGGCGTCGCGGCGGACGCGGTCGGCGATCGCCTCGTCCACCATATCGCGCTGGAAGGCCTCGAGGTCCAGGCCGAGCGCGCGCGGCATGGCCGGCGAGGTCGTCCGGAGCCAGTTTGCGCTGGTGCGAGAGCAGCCGCCCGTGCATCTCCCAGAACCTGCCCTGGCGTCCCGCCGCCTCGGCGGCGAGCGCGGCATCCCACGCGTGGGGGTGCTGGCTGACCAGCGGGAAATGGCGCCACGCAAAGACGAGGTGCGGGCTGTGGCGTTCGATCAGGTCCTTCACGCCGGGAGCGGCCAGCCCGCAGTAGGGGCATTCGTAGTCGCCGTACTCGATCAGCTGGAGCGGGGCGTCTGTGATCGGCCGTACCGATCGGCTGTGGGACGGCCCCGGCGGCGTGTGCCGTCGCAACGTCACCGCCACCGGCGATCGTCTGGCGATCAGCGGCCATGATCCCGAGTCTAGTAGCGCCTCGCCAGATTCGCCTGTCGAGCGCCCGCGTCATCCGCATCCCCGGCGCCAGACTCGTGCATGTCGAGCTAGCGAGACTTCTCGATCCGCTCCTCGAGCGCCCAGACCCGCTCGCACCGCCGC
>CAZLJC010000021.1:0-40652 GCA_964559855.1 uncultured Actinomycetes bacterium | reverse complement strand
GCTGGTTGAACATCGAGTCGACGATGTGGATGAAGGCCTCGTAGCAGTTGAACAGACCGTGGCGCCCGGTGAGCAGGTAGCCCTCGAGCCAGCCCTCGCAGAGGTGCTCGCTCAACACCTCCATCACGCGGCCGTCGGGCGCGAGGTGCTTGTCGGTCGACACGATCTCCGCGTCCCACGCGCGGTTCGTCGCCTCGAGCACGGCGCCGAGCCGGTTCGACTCGGTCTCGTCCGGGCCCATGAGGCGGAAGTTGTCCGGGTTCATCTTCACGACGTCACGGAGGAAGGCGCCGAGCACCCGCGTGGCCTCGGTCGAGCCGGAGCCGGGGCGCGACACGTGCACCGCGTAGTCGCGGAAGTCAGGCAGGCGCAGGTCCTTCAGCAGCTCGCCACCGTTGGCATGCGGGTTGGCGCTCATGCGCCGGTCGCCCTTCGGCGGCAGGTCGAGGATCTCTGCCGCCGGGCGGCCGGTCTCGTCGAAGAGCTCATCCGGGCTGTAGCTCCTCATCCAGTCCTCGAGGATCGCCAGATGCTCGGGCTTGGACCCGAAATCGGTGACCGGCACCTGGTGCGCGCGCCACGTGCCCTCGACCGGCTCGCCGTCCACGGTCTTGGGGCCCGTCCAGCCTTTCGGGGTGCGCAGCACGATCGCGGGCCAGGCAGGCCGCGACGCGTCGTGACTCGACCTGGCGGCCCGCTGGATCTTGCGGATCTCGTCGAGAGCCCAGTCCATCGCGGCGGCCATCTGCTGATGCACTCGCGCCGGATCGTCACCGCTCACGAAGACCGGCTTGTGCCCGTAGCCCTCGAGCAGCTCGCGCAGCTCCGGCTCGGGAATGCGGGCGAGCACCGTGGGATTGGCGATCTTGTAGCCGTTGAGGTGGAGGATCGGCACGACCGCGCCGTCGCGTGCCGCGTCCACGAACTTGTTCGAGTGCCAGCTGGCCGCCAGCGGCCCGGTCTCCGCCTCTCCGTCGCCGACGATGCAGAAAACCGTGAGGTCGGGGTTGTCGAACGCCGCGCCGTACGCGTGAACCAGCGCGTAGCCGAGCTCGCCGCCTTCGTGGATCGAGCCGGGTGTCTCGGGCGCGTTGTGGCTTGGGATTCCGCCCGGGAACGAGAACTGGCGGAACAGCTTGAGCATGCCGGTCTCGTCGAGCGTCACGTCCGGATAGCGCTCCGTGTACGTGCCTTCGAGGAAGGCGTTGGCCACGCCCGCGGGGCCGCCGTGGCCGGGTCCCATGATGTAGATCGCGTCGAGGTCGCGCTGCTTGATCACGCGCGAGGCGTGGACGTAGATGAAGTTCACTCCCGGCGTCGTGCCCCAATGTCCGAGCAGCCGCGGCTTGATCTCCTCGAGCGCCAGCGGCCGCCGGAGCAACGGGTTGTCGAGGAGGTAGATCTGGCCGGCGCACAGGTAGTTCGCCGCGCGCCAGTACGCGTGGATCCGGCGCAGCTCGTCTGAGCTCAGCGGCTCCGCTTGCTCGAGGTCAGGCGCCGTGGCGGCTTGCATCTCGCGTGGCCCGGATCCCCACCACCCCATGATGGCGCCTCTTGGGGCATGCGTGGCGGGCCGTTCGACTCTCAGGAGGAATCCCCGCCACGCTCCACACTTGTTGAATGTTCGAGTCCGAATTCCACGCCCTTTGCGCCAAACGAGCCAAATCCCGCGCAAGTTGAACGCGTTTGGCGCTGAACGCGCCGAAATCCCAAGCCGGCCCCCGCCGCCGGAGCCGCTTTCGTCTTCGCCGACGGATTAGATTTCTGAATGAACGTGGCCCTTTCCGAACGCGCCTCAGCACATGCCTCCACCACCCGGCAGGTCGTTCACAACCCGTACAGCGCGCTCCCGAACTGGCCCTACCCCACGTTCGTCGCCGCCGTGCTCACGCTCTTCGCCGTGTACACGGCATGGATCGTTCTGTTCCAGCCCGCGGCGCAGCAGGCCCCGTACCTGAGCCCGTTCGAATCGCCGCTGATCAGGCTCGGCCCCATCCCGCCGGGAGTCCTCGTGGTGTGGGCGCCGCTGCTCTTCCGCGCCACCTGCTACTACTACCGCAAGGCTTACTTCCGCTCCTACTTCTGGCATCCGCGCTCCTGCGCGGTCCCCGAGCCGCGCCGCGGCCGGTACCGCGGAGAGACCGCGTTTCCCTGGGTCCTCAACAACCTCCACCGCTTCGCCTTCTACGTGATCGTGCTGCAGCTGCTCTTCCTTCTGTACGACGCCGTGGTGGCCTTCGACTTCGGCGGCAGGCTCGGCATCGGGCTGGGGACGGTGATCATGGTCGCCAACGTCGCGCTGCTCGCGGCCTACACCTTCGGCTGCCACGCCCTGCGCCACCTCGCCGGCGGCGAGCTGGACTGCTTCTCCTGCTCCCGCAGCGCACGCGCCCGCTACCGGCTGTGGAAGGGCATCACCGTGCTGAACGTGCGGCACGACAGGTGGGCGTGGGCGAGCCTCTTCTCGGTCCTCGGCACCGACGTCTACATCCGCCTCCTGATGGCCGGTGCGCTGCGCGACCCCAGGTGGATCTTTTGAGCGCGCCCGCTTACGAGACCGTCGAGACGGACGTCCTCGTGCTGGGGGCCGGCGGCGCGGGGCTGCGCGGAGCGATCGCGGCCGCCGAGGGCGGCGCCAGGGTCCTGATCGTCTGCAAGTCCCTGCTCGGCAAGGCCCACACCGTCATGGCGGAGGGCGGTGTCGCGGCGGCCCTGCACAACGTCGCCTACCAGGACACGTGGGAGGTCCACTTCGCCGACACGATGAAGGGCGGCAAGCTCATCAACGACTGGCGCATGGCCGAGCTGCACGCCCGCGAGTCGCCGGAACGCGTGCTCGAGCTGGAGAAGTGGGGCGCCGTCTTCGACCGCACGTGGCAGGGCCGGATCCACCAGCGCCCCTTTGGCGCGCACACCTATCCGCGGCTCGCCCACATCGGGGACCGCACCGGCCTCGAGCTCCTGCGCACGCTGCAAGACCGCGCGGTCCACACTCCGGGCGTCGACGTCCACATGGAGGTGACGGCCTTCCGGCTCTTCAAGTCCGGCGGACGGGTCGCCGGCGCGCTCGCCTACCGCCGCTCCGACGGGTCCCTGATCCTCTACCGCTGCGGCGCGCTGCTGCTCGCCACCGGCGGGGCCGGGAAGATGTACCGCGTCACCTCCAACTCCTGGGAGTGCACCGGCGACGGCACCGCGCTCGCCTTCGAGGCGGGCGCGCAGCTGCGCGATATGGAGATGGTGCAATTCCACCCGACCGGCATGGTGTGGCCCGCGGGCGTGCGCGGGATCCTGGTCACCGAAGGCGTGCGCGGCGAGGGCGGGGTGCTGCGCAACCGGGAGGGCGAGCGCTTCATGGAGCGCTACGACCACGAGCGGATGGAGCTCTCGTCCCGCGACATCGTGGCCCGGGCGATCAACTCGGAGGTGAACGCCGGCCGCGGCAGCCCGCACGGCGGCGTGTTCCTCGACATCACGCACCGCAGCCCCGAGTACATCAAGCGCAAGCTCCCGTCGATGCACGAGCAGTTCCTGAAGCTGGCGAAGGTCGACATCACCCAGCAGCCGATGGAGGTCGCGCCGACGATCCACTACATCATGGGCGGCGTGCGCGTCGATGCCGAGACGGGCGAGAGCACCGTGCCGGGCCTGTACGCGGCCGGAGAGGTCGCTGCCGGGCTCCACGGCGCCAACCGCCTGGGCGGCAACTCCCTGAGCGACCTGCTCGTGTTCGGCAAGCGCGCGGGGGACGCCGCCGCGGAGGCGGCGAAGCAAGGCGGGAGGGCCGCGGGCGCGTCCCTCGATCCGCGCGATATCGAGGCCGCGATCCATGACCTGATGGCGCCGCTCGAGCGGCCGGCCGGCGAGAGCCCGTTCAAGCTGCAGGCCGAGATCCAGGACGCCGTGACGCGCTTTGCGCCCATCGTCCGCGAGGGCGCCGCGCTTCAGACCGGCCTCGAGACGATCCAGGAGCTCGGCGGGCGCGTGAAAGCCTGCGGCACCGGCGGATCGAGCTCGCTCAAGTTCAACCCCGGGTGGCACACCGCGATCGACCTTCAGTCGATGCTGGTCAACGCCGAAGCCCTGTTGCGGTGCGCGATCGAGCGCAGGGAGAGCCGAGGCGCACACGCACGCTCCGACTTCCCCAAGCTCGACGACGCTTTGGGAGAGGTGAACTTCATGGTCGAGAGGACGCCCGACGGCATGGCGGTCAGGGCCGAGCGCCGCCCGGAGCTGCCGGACTATCTGCAGGAGGCGGTCCAGCACTCGTACGCGCGCTACACCCCCGAGGAGCGGGAATGAGCCGCCCGGACGCGACGCAGATCTCCGACCTCGACCTGAAGGTCTGGCGCGGCGACGAATCCGGCGGCGACTTCGTCTCGTACCGCGTGCCGGTGCGCGAAGGGATGGTGGTGCTCGACGCCGTGCTGTGGGTGCAGGCCAACCTGGCCTCGGACCTGGCCGTGCGCTGGAACTGCAAGGCCGCGAAGTGCGGCTCCTGCTCGGCGGAGATCGACGGCTTTCCCCGCCTCATGTGCAAGACGCCGATCTCGGAGTACGGCCCTTCGGTGACCGTGCGGCCGATGAAGACCTTTCCCGTGATCAAAGACCTCGTCACCGACGTGAGCTGGAACTACGAGGTCAACAGGCAGATCCCTCCCTTCACGGCGAGCGAGAAGGACATGTCGAGCAGCGAGCCTTGGCGCATGCAGCAGCAGGACGTGGACCGCGTGATCGAGTTTCGCAAGTGCATCGAATGCTTCCTCTGCCAGGACGTCTGCCACGTGCTGCGCGAGCACGACGAGAAGGCGGCTTTCTACGGACCGCGCTTCATGATCCGCGTCGCGAGCCTGGAGATGCACCCGAAGGACGTGCTCGACCGCCGGCCTCTGCTGCACGGCAAGGCGGGTATCGGCTACTGCAACATCACCAAGTGCTGCACCGAGGTGTGCCCGGAGCACATCAAGATCACCGACAACGGGATCATCCCTCTGAAGGAGCGCATGGACGACGAGTACTTCGACCCCGTCCGGTGGGCGCTCCGGCGGCTGGGGCGGCGGAGCGAAAAAGAGTCCGGCCGGCTAGGCGCCTGACCTCCTCAGGCTTCAACTCGGCTTAACCCACCCTCCCGCCTCCTTAACATGTCGGCGTGCACGTGACGCTGCGCCGGGCCGCCGGCTACGCCGCGATCGCGACGCCGGTGCTCATGTGGGCGGGCTTCTTCGCCGCCGCCCTGACGCGGCCGGGCTACAACCTGCTGACCCGCCCGTTCAGCGACCTCGCGACCCGCGGAACGTCCAACGCGACGGTGTTCGACCTGGGCTTCTTCGTCCTGCCCGGCGTCCTCACCATCGTGGTCGGCGCGGGCCTTTGGGTCGCGGGCAGCACCCCCTGGTGGAGGCTGGGCGCGACCCTGATCTGCGCGGCGGGCGGATTCCTGGTCGCCACGGGCGCGTTTCAGCAGGACCCAGGCTCGAGCAGCGCGGCTATCCTGCACGGCACGGTTTCGCAGACGTGCTTCGCGATCGCGAGTGTCGCCCCTGTCGTCCTGTTCCTCGCGTCCTTTCGCGACGCGCGCCTCTCGCCGCCCCGGCGCGTGTGGCTGGTCACGGGCCTGAGCGCGGCCCTGATCGAGGGGGCCGGCGTCGCCCTCCGGCCCGTCTACCACTATCCGGACGGCCTGTTCCAGCGGCCGTTCACGATCGCGCTCACCGTCTGGTTCGTCGCGACGGGCGCATGGCTGCTGCGCGCGCGGAGCGGTGAAGGGCTTGCCTTCGCGGACTAGCGTGGCGGCCGAGACCGCCGCCCAGCAAAGCTCGGTCCAGCAGCGCATCCACTACCTGGACTGGCTCAAGGTCCTGATCGTCTACGGCATCTTCCTGTACCACGTGGCCCTTGTCTTCGTCGCCAACACATGGCTCGTGTCCAACCACGAGCGGATCCTCGCCCTCAGCGTCTTCGTCGCGTTCTGCTTCCCGTGGGGCATCCCCGCCATGTTCATGATCTCGGGCGCCGACGCCTGGTTCGGGCTCCGCCGGCACTCGGCCGCCGATTTCGCGTGGAAGCGGGTGCTGCGCCTGCTCGTCCCGATGGCCGCCGGCCTGGCCCTGCTGTCGCCCTTCCAGCGCTTCGTGACGAGCCACAACCCGCCGCCGTCCTTCGACCAGCTGCCCGCGTTCTACGTCGCCTTCTTCAACGGTTTCCACTTCGAGTGGAGCATGCACTGGGTCAGCCAGTACTGGCTGCACCTGTGGTTCCTGGGCTACCTGTTCGTGATCTCCCTCGCCACGCTTCCCCTGCTCCTGCGGCTGCGCCGTCCAGCGGGCGCCCGGATCAGCGACGCGGTGCTGAGGATCGCCGGCCTCCGGGGCGGCCTGTTCCTGCTCGCCCTGCCGCTCTGCTTCCTTCAGCTGGTCCTGCGGCCGTTCTTTCCCGGCTACCAGGACTGGGCCGACGTGGCCACGTACACGTACGTCTTCCTGTGGGGGGCCATCATCTTCCGCGACCGCAGGTTCGAGGCGGCGATCCGCCGCGACATCGGGCTGATCCTCGTCGTCGGAACCGTGGCCGCGCTGGCCTGCGGCTACATCTTCCTCACCGTCCACTACCAGCTCAGCCTGACCAACACCCTGGCCACGCCCGTGACGCTCACGTTCGCCTTCTTCTGGGCCTTCGAGGTGTGGTCGTGGCTGCTCGCGGCGCTGTACGCCGGCATCCGCTGGCTCGACTTTCCGAGCCGCGTCATGGCCTACCTCGAGGAATCGATCATCGCCTTCTACGTGCTGCACCATCCCGTGGTGCTGACGGTCGCATCGTTCGTCGTGACGTGGAACCTGGGCGCCTGGCCGAAGTTCTTCGTGATCCTGGTCATCGCGGGCGCGATCACGCTCGCGCTCTACGAGTTCGGCGTGCGCAGGTGGCCCCTGATGCGAGCGATCTTCGGGCTCGGCCCTCTCCCGGCCCCAGCGTACGAGACGGTCACCGTGATCCCCGCGGAGGCGCCGACTCTCTAGCCCGCGAGCAGCGCGGACGAAGTCCGAGTTTCCACGCGTTTTGCGCCAAACGAGCCAAATCCCGCGCGAATTGCGCGCGCCTGGCGCCAAACGCGCCGGAATCGCGACGCGGCGTTCGACCTCGACGGCGTCCCTGACTTCGGTGCCGGCAGCGCGGCCGAGATCTTCGCGAGAATCATCGCCATGGCGGTGAGCAGGCTGGGATGAAAGTCGAGGACTCGGTGCACCTGATCGAGGAGCGCGACCGCCAGATCCACGCCTTCGTGCACGTCGACCGCGACGCGCGAGGCGGCCCGGGGCCGCTCGCCGGCGACACCGTCGCCGTCAAGGACAACCTGCCCGTCGCCGGTATGCCGTGGACCGACGGCAGCGCCGCGTGGCGCGATCGGGTGGCCGAGCACGACGACCCGGCCGTGGCTCGGCTCCGCGCGGCCGGCGCCGCGATCGTGGGCAAGACCAACCTGCCCGAGCTCGCCGCCGCCATCGGCACCACCAACGCGATCTTTCCGCCGACCGAAAACCCGCACCGCCCTGGCTTCACGCCCGGCGGCTCGAGCGGAGGAAGCGCCGCGGCCGTGGCCGCGGGGATGGCGACCCTGGGCCTCGGCACCGACATGGGCGGGTCGATCCGCATCCCGGCGTCCTGCTGCGGCGTCGTCGGGCTTCGGCCCTCGGTCAACCGCGTCCCGACGAGCATCATCGACGCCACCGGCCTTTCCGTGACCGCGCCGCTTGCCCGCACGGTGGCGGGCGTGCGCCGCGCCTTCGGCGTGCTGGCGGAGGAGGCGGCCCCCGAGAGCCGGCCGTCCCCGGAACTGGTCCGGATCGGCGTCGCGTACGAGACCGAGCTCGACGTCCACCCGGCCTGCGTGGAGGCCTGCCGGCGGGCGGCCGCCGCCCTCGCCGGCGCGGGGCACGACGTGAGGACCATCGCCTGGGAGTCGGAGGCGGTGGCGGAGGGCTACGGCACCGTGCGCCGGGCTTCGATGGCCGCCTTTCCGGCCGACCTCGAGAAGTTCGGCCCCGCGATCCGCGGCCTGGTCGAGCAGGGCCGCCGGCTGAGCGCTCTCGAGTTCTTCAGCGCCTATGAGCGCGCGTTCTCGCTCGCCATGCGAGTCGTCAACGAGCCGCTGCTGAGTGAGTTCGACTTCCTCCTCACGCCCACGCTGGGCCTGCCGCCGATGCGCATCGAGGAGGTGCCCGCGTTTCTCAGCATCCCCTATCGCGCCTATGTGCAGTTCGTGCTGCCCGTGAGCTTCGCCAAGGTGCCGGCGATCTCCATCCCGGCCGGCTCCCACGACGGCCTGCCGGTCGGCGTGCAGCTGGTCGGCCGGTTTGCGGCGGAGTGGGCGCTGATGGACCTGGCCTCGCAGCTCGAGGAGATGGACGGTTTCGGCCCGCCGGAAGCAGCGGAGGAGGCTTGATGAAAGCGCAGCGCGTCGACATGTTCGTGTATCCGATGGCCACGCCGGCCGACACGTCAGGCCTGCAGCGGCTGGCCGACGAGGGCAAGATCAAACCGGAGTCGCTCGTGGCGCTGGTCGGCAAGACCGAGGGCACCGGCTTCCACGACGACTGGGGTCGCGTGTGGGCGGACGTCGCGCTGCGCGAGTGGACGGCCCGGTTTCTGGGCGTGCCCAAGGATGAGGTCGCCAACCGCGTGATCTTCGTGCTGTCGGGCGGCTGCCCGGGCGTCATCACGCCGCACATCGTCGCCGTGACCCGCGAGTGGGTCGACGCTCCCGAGCGGACTGACGGCGAGAAGCGACTGGTCGTCGGCCGCGCGCCCTCCGAGCCGATCGCGCCCGAAGAGGTGGGACGGATGGGACAGATCGACAAGGTCGCCGCCGCCACCCGCAAGGCCATGGAGGACGCCGGCCTCACCGACCCCGCCGACGTGCATCTCGTGATGGTCAAGGTCCCGGGGCTCACCATCTCGAGCATCGCCGACGCCGAGTCACGAGGCAAGACGGTCGTGACCCACGACCTCACGTTCGGGCCCGAAGGCGCGGGCACGTATTCGAACGACGGCGCCGCGCTGGGGGTCGCGCTCGCGCTCGGCGAGGTGCCGGAAGGGAAGCTGAGCGACGGCGTGGTCCGCCGCGATTGGAGCCTCTACAGCGAGGTGGCGATGACCTCCTCCGGCGGAGAGAAGCGCCACGGCGAGGTGGTCGTGTTCGGCAACTCGGCCGGCTCGCACAGCCCGCTGCGCATCGGGCATGCGGTCACGCGGGACTTCATCGACGCGCAGGGGGTGCGCGACGCGCTGCGGTCCGCGGGACTGCGCTTCGACGGCGGCCTGCCGGACGCCGGCGACCTCGAGCGCCTGGTGCACGTCTTCGCGAAGTCTGTGATCCCCGGCAGCAACATCATCCGCGGCAACCGCATCACGCTGCTCGACGACGCCGACGCCTACACGATCGGCAAGGCGCTGGGCGGGATGCTGGTGGCCTCGGTGACCGGCCGCACGACCAACTACGTGAGCGGCGGCGAGCGCAACTCGCACCAGGGCCCGCCAGGGGGCAACATCGTCGCCGCGGTGGTGCGCGCCGGCTAAGGCCGAACAGCGCACGCGATACCGCGCCGACCGCGGCGCGAATTCCACGCGTCTTGCGCCAAACGCGCCAAAATGCGGCCCGAATTCCGCGCGTCTTGCGCCAAACGCGCCGAAATCCGGCGCGAATTCCACGCGTCTTGCGCCAAACGCGCCAAATCCGGCGCGAATTCCACGCGTCTTGCGCCAAACGCGCCGAAATGCGGCGCGAATTCCACGCGTCTTGCGCCAAACGCTCCGAAATCGCCTGCAGGTCTGGTGCGCGCCGGCTAGGCGGTCGTGAACACCTCGACCGCGGGCGACCCCTCGAGCGTCCGGATCAGGCTCGTGAACTCGGGGCGCTCGTGGAAGCTGCGCATCGTGTCCGCCGACTCCCAGCGCTCGATCAGGACGACCTGCATCGGCTGACGGTCCGAGCTGGTGACCTGCGCGCCGTAGCAGCCGTGCGCGTCGCGCGCCACCTCCGCCGCCGATTTCAAGACGCCCGCGACCTCGTCGCGCCGGCCTGCGGCCGGTTCGTGCCGTTCGATCCTCACCACGGTTGCGTGATCGTTCATGACTTCTGAAACGCCTCATACAGCTTGAGCGGCGACTGGGGCATCTCGGTGATCGGCACGCCGAGCGCATCCTCGATCGCCGACGCGAGCACGGCGCCGACCGGGATCACGCCCGCCTCCCCCGCCCCCTTCACGCCGAGCGGGTTGAGGGGCGAAGGCGTCTCGATGTGGTCGATCTCGATCGGCGGGATCTCCGTGGCGTACGGCATGAGGAACTCCATGAACGAGGCGTTCCGCAGCTGGCCGTCGGAGTCGTAAGCCAGACGCTCGTAGAACGCGCCCCCGATGCCCTGCGCGACCCCGCCCTCGATCTGCCCCTGCAGCACGAGGGGGTTGATCACCCGACCGCAATCGTGCACGACCACGTACTTGAGGATCTCGAGCCGGAACGTCTTCGGGTCCACGCGCACGTAGGCCGCATGGCAGCCTGAGGCCCACGTCGAGCCTTCCGGGCTGAAGTATCCGGTCGCCTCCAGGCCGGGTGACTCGCCCTCGGGCAGGGGAGGCCCGGAGCGCGGCGGTGCCGCGAACTGGGTCGCCGCCTCGGTGCCGCCGCCGAAGGCGTAGCGGACCGGGTTCGACAGCACGGCCACGGCGCCGAGCGGCAGGCCGCGATCCGCCGCGCCCTTCACGCGCACGCGTCCTTGTGCCAGCTCGAGGTCCGCCGGATCGACCTCCAGGTGCTCCGCGGCCACCCGCCTCGCCTTGTCCGCCACCAGGCGAGCGGCGGCATGCATCGCGTTGCCCGCCATCACGGCGCCGCGGGACGCGAACGTCCCCACGCCCCACGGAAAGCGCCTGGTGTCGCCGCTCGTCACCTCGACGTCGGCCACGTCGACGCCCAGCTCGTCGGCCACGATCTGGGCCCAGACCGTGGCGTGGGACTGTCCCTGGCTCGGGATCCCGGTCGCCGCGACGACCTTGCCCGAAACCAGCACCTGGACGTGCGCGCCTTCGTACGGCCCGACGCCGGTGCCTTCGACGTAAACCCCAAGCCCGAGACCGGCGTGCTCGCCGGACGGCCGCGGCCCGAGCTTGGCGAGCGCGCGGTCCAGCAGCTCGGGGTAGTTCCCGCTGTCGTACACGACCCGGTTGCCGTCCTGCCACAGGACTCCGACCTCGTAGGGGAACTCGTCGGGCTGGATGAGGTTGCGCCGCCGCACCTCGACCCGATCCAGGCCCAGCTCGGCCGCGATCGCATCCAGCGTCCGCTCCATCACGAAGCAGGCATGGGGCCGGCCCGCGCCGCGGTAGGGCGATGTGGGCGTCGCGTTGGTGTAGAGGTCGCGAAACCGGACGCGGTAGCTCGGCACGCGATACGGCCCTGGCAGCTGCGCGGCCGTGATGATCGGCAGGATGATGCCGTACGGCGTGTACGCGCCGGCGTCGTGGATGAAGTCGTCGCTGAGCGCCAGCAGCCGGCCGTCGTCGTCGAAGCCGACCTCGACGTCATGCACCTGGCCGCGTTCCTGGTTGACCGCGGTGAAGTGCTCCTGGCGATCCTCCGTCCACTTCACCGCGCGGCCGAGCCGCATCGCCGCGTACGGCACGAGCAGCTCGTCGGGGTAGAAAAGCATGATCTTCGGTCCGAAGCCTCCGCCCACGTCCGGCGCGATCACCTCGACGTCCGACTCGGGAAGGCCGAACAGGACGGCGAGGCCGCCGCGGATCGACGTCGGCGACTGCGTCGAGTCGTACACCGTGAGCTTGCCCTCGTGCCACCGCGCCCACACCGCGCGTCCTTCCATGGGGCTGGCCGCCCCGCGCTCGTAGCGGAAGCGCAGCCGCTTGCGGCGCGGCGCCCGGGCGAGCGCGCCGGCCACGTCGCCCACCTCCTGCAGCAGCTCGGCCGCCACGTTGCCCGGAACGTCGTCATGCACGAGGTTCTCCGCGGCCAGCGCCGCCTCGGGCGTGATCACCACTGGAAGCTGCTCGTACTCGACCTGGACCATTTCGGCCGCGTCCTCGGCGGCGGCCCGGCCAGCGGCGACCACGAACGCGACCGCCTCGCCGGCATAGCGCACGACGTCGGAGGCGAGGCAGCGCTGCGTCCTGCCGTGGGTGAGGCTCGGATGCGGTATCAGGAGCGGAAGGTCGACCGCGCCGAAGGGCATGTCCGCCGCCGTGTACACCGCCACGACACCGGGTAGGGCGCGCGCCTCGGCGACATCGATCGAGCGAATGCGAGCGTGCGCGTAGGGCGAACGCACGAAGCAGCACTCGAGCGCGCCCTCGTCGACATCGTCCGTGTAGCGGCCCTGTCCGCGCAGCAGGCGCTCGTCCTCGAGGCGCTGGACCGGCGCGCCGAACCAGCGGGTGGTCATCTGCTCAGCTCCGCGGCACGCCGCACCGCGCGGCGGATCGACGCGTAGCCGGTGCACCGGCAGAGGTTGCCGGAGATGCCTTCGTCGATCTGCTCGTCGGTCGGGTCGGGGTGCTGCTCGAGCAGGCCGGCGACCGCCATCACGAACCCGGGCGTGCAGAAGCCGCACTGCAGGCCGTGCATCTCGTGAAAGGCCTGCTGCACCGGGTGCAGCGGCTCGCCGTCCCGGGCCAGGCCCTCGACGGTCACCACCTCGTGGCCTTCCGCCTGCACCGCGAGCATCAGGCAGGACCGGACCGGTACGCCGTCCAGCAGCACGGTGCAGCATCCGCACACGCCGTGCTCGCACCCCACGTGCGTGCCGGTCAGCCCCAGGTCGTGGCGGAGATGGTCCGACAGCAGGCGGCGCACGTCGCCCGCCGCCGCGTGGTCGACGCCGTTGACCCTCACGCCGCGAAGGCGCGCTCGGCCAGGACCCGGACGAGGTGGCGGCGGAAGTCCGGCGACGCCTCGAGGTCGCCGCTGGGCTCGAGCCCGCGCGCGGGATCGCCGGGGTCGGCCAGCACCGGCGTCGCGGCGACGCCGAAGAGCACCAGGCGCTCGCCCGCCCGCACCACGCCGGCCAGGGCGAAGTCGCCGTGGCGGCGCGACTCCTCGAGGACCGCGCTGGGGCCGGCGAAGGCGGGAAACCAGGCTCGCACCACGATCTCGTCCGGGGCGAGCGAGGTCTCGAACACGCCGGTGAAGAGCTGCTCGGCCGGGATGGTCCGCCGGCCGCGCACGGATTGGGCCTCGACCCGTCCGCCGAGCGCGAGCAGGACCGCCGGCAGCTCCGCTGCGGGGTCGGCGTGGGCCAGGCTGCCGCAGACCGTGCCGCGGTTGCGGATGATGCGGTGCGCGACCAGCCCGATCGCGGCGTGGAGCGGCGGGCAGACGCGGGCGACCAGCTCGGAGTCCTCCACGGCCGCCTGCCGGGCAAGCGCGGACACGTAGACGCCGCCGTCGGCCTCCACGATCGAGTCGAGCCCGATCCGGTTGATGTCGACCAGGTGCCGCGGCCGCGCCAGCCGGAAGTTGAGCAGGGGCATCAGCGACTGCCCACCCGCCAGCACCTTCGCGTCGTCGAGCGACGCCAGCAGCTCACACGCCTCCTCGGCCGTCGCCGGCGAGTGATACTCGAAGGGCGGCGGCTTCACTCGATGAAGGCGACCGCGCGGCACATCGCGGCCTCGCCGCCCTGGAAGCGCCAGGGGAAGCAGCCGAACGTCAGCTTGCGGTCCAGCACCTCGTCGATCTGCCCGCCCAGGTTCTCGATGTGCACGACGTCGTGGGGGAACAGCAGCGTGTGCATGATCTGGTAATCCGGCTTCGGAAACAGCCGGTCGAGGCTGCCGATCTTGTGCTCGGCCTCCTCCGCCTCGTCGGCCCGGATCCGGCGGATCACCGTGTTCATCGGATGGTCCGCGGTCCCAGCGTCGACGGCGATCCACCGGATGCCGCGCTCCAGGACCCACTCGGCGAACGCCCGCGTCGGACCGGGGTGGCGGATGAAGTACCTCGTCTCGTCGACCTGCGAGCGATCGGTCCAGTTCTCGGGGTAGTGGCGGTGGTAGCCGGTGTGGATGACCAGGATGTCGCCGCGCTCGATGCGCAGGCCCGTCTCCCCCTCCCACCGCTCGAAGTGCTCCGGCCCGTACACGTCGAAGTCGCCGATCCCCATGCGCTCGAGGTCGACCACACAGGCCGGGCCGATCAGGAAATCGAGGGGGAAGTCGCCTATGAACTTGCCGCCGGTCAGGAAATGGGCCGGCGCGTCGAGGTGGGTGCTGACGTGGAGGGTCAGCGTCATCTCCTGCCCGCCGGCGCGCTCGAAGGCCAGGTGCTTGACCCAGCGGATGGCCGGACCGGGATAGCCGGCGAAGGCCGGCGTGTGCAGCGAGAAGTCCTGCGTCAGGTCGAAGGACTTCACGCGGGGCCCAGCGCGAGCACGCGCAGCGCGGCCGACGCCACCATCACATCCAGCTCCTTCCGCTCGGGAAACCGCACGTCTTCAGCAGGCGGCGAATGTAGCGCATCCCCGGCTGAAGCGCTCGACGCCGTCGCTCAATTCGCGCCGCGGGGATCCTGCGATTTCGCGATCGGCCGGTCGAGCGCCGGGCGGACCGGGCTCAGGTGGATCTTGAACTTCACGCCGGGGGCGCGGAAGCCGGTCTCGAGATGGCGGTTGTCGCAGAACGGCTTGTGCTCGGACTGGCCGCAGCGGCACAGCGTGGCGCGGGGCAGCGTCTCGACCTAGCCGTCCTCGCGCGTCACCTCGATCCGGCCTCGGACCAGGAGAGGACCGTCGCGGATCGGAGTCACGGTCGTGTGGTCTCCGGCGCTCTCCTGGGGCCTGCCGTCGAGGCGGTGGTAGAGCAGCGCCCCGCTCGGGCAGCGCTCGATGACCTCGGCGACGTCGTCGGCGGCGCCGGCGTCGGGCAGAGCCCACGGCCGCCGGTCGAGCTGGAAGACCGCCGGGATTCCGCGCAGGCACTCCGCGACGTGGACGCAGTGGTCGAGGTCGAAGGTCACCTCGATGTCCTTGCCTCGATACGTCTTGCGCACCGCGTATCAACAGTAGACTCCTGATGAATGGCAGAGGCTGCGACTTCCGGGCTTTCGCCTCGCGCGGGTCGCGCGCCGGCGCGGCGTCGAGCGCCGGGTCGCGCGATGATCTCGTCAGAGCGCATCTCGCATCGGGTGCATCAGCTCGGGCATGAGATCTCGGAGGTCTATGCCGAGATCGACACGCCACTGATCCTGGTCGCCATCCTGAAGGGCGCGACCGTGTTCGCCGCCGACCTGCTGCGCAGCCTGTCGATCCCGGCCGAGCTCGAGTTCGTCCGGGCAGCGAGCTACGGCGCGGGCACGCTCAGCAGCGGGCGGGTGAAGATCGCCCACATGGTCGAGGGCCCTCTGGTCGGCCGCCATGTGCTCCTGGTGGAGGACATCGTCGACTCGGGGCGGACGATCGACACGATCCTCAGGCGGTTTCGCAAGCTCAGGCCCGCCACGATGCGGGTCGCGGCGCTGCTCGACCGCCCCGCCAGGCGCGAGATCCCCGTCCAGATCGACTTCAAGGGCTTTGTGATCCCCGACCGCTTCGTGATCGGGTATGGGCTCGACTACGCCGGCCTGTACCGCGAGCTGCCCGGGATCTACGCGCTGAGCTAATCCCCAGCTGCCCGAATTCCACGCGTTTTGCGCCAGACGAGCCGAATGCCACGCCGGTTGCGCGCGTTTGGCGCCAGGCGCGCCGAAATCGCCCCGAGACCTTGTGAGCCGTTCTGAGCTGGCGCTCCTCAGAGGGTCGGGAGCGGCTTCGGCACCGGCTTGAGGAAGTCGACGATCTCCTCCCGGCCGTCCCACATGACGGTCGTGCGCTGAGGCTCCGTCCGGGAGACGATCCTGCCCCGGCGCAGCACTAGCCTGCGCGGGGCGATGAGCCGGATCGCGTCCATCTCGGTGGGCGCCGCGAACGCGACCAGGTCGGCCCGGCAGCCGGGCAGAAGCCCGTACCCCTCGAGGCCCAGGGCGCTGGCCGGGTTCCAGGTGATCATGTCCATCAGCGTCCGCAGCTCCCCATGACCCGACATCTGCCCGTAGTGCGCCAGCACGAACGCCGCCTGCAGCGGGTCGCCATAGCCCAGCGGATACCACGGATCCATCACCGAGTCGTGGCCGATGCATACGTTGACCCCCGCCGACAGCAGCTCCTTGACCCGGGTGTGGCCGCGGCGGATGGGATACGAGTCGAACCGCCCCTGCAGCGTCGCGTTGTCGAGCGGGTTGGTGACAATGTGCATCTGCGCCCGCTTCAGGTTGTTGATCAGGCGGTACGCGTAGGCGTTGTTGTAGGAGTGCATGGCGGTCGTATGGCTGGCGGTGACCCGGCCGCCCATACCGAGGCGGATCGTCTCAGCCGCCATCACCTCGACGAACCGCGAATGGTCGTCGTCGGTCTCGTCGCAGTGGATGTCGACCCGCAGCCCCTTGTCGGCCGCGAGCGCGAAGGCGAACTTGACCGACTCGACGCCATACTCGCGGGTCAGCTCGAAGTGCGGGATCGCTCCGACCACGTCGACCCCCATGTCGACCGCCCGGCGCATCAGGTCCTCGCCGCCTTCGAAGGACATGATCCCCTGCTGGGGGAAGGCCACGAGCTGGATCGTCATCTGGTCGCCGACCTCCTTCCGCAGCTCGGTCAGCGCGCGTACGGCGCGGAGCTCGGGGTCGCAGACGTCGACGTGGCTGCGCACGAACTGGACGCCGTTGGCGAGCTGCCACCGGAGCACCGTCCGCACCCGCTGCTTGACGTCGTCCACGCTCAGCGACCTCACCCGCTCGCCCCAGATCGCGATCCCCTCGAACAGGGAGCCGCTCTCGTTGTGGCGGGGCTCGCCCACGGTGAGGACCGCGTCGAGGTGGATGTGGGGCTCGACCAGGGCGGGCGTGACGAGGGAGCCCTCCAGGTCGATGGCGTGCTGCGCGTCCGGCTCGGGCTCGGCCACCAGGCCGTCGCGAATGCCGATATCGCGGTTCTCGAGCTCGCCCGGGATCCGGGCGTTGCGGAGGAGCAGATCCAGCATTCGACGGAATCCTAGTCGACCCTTAAACTTCGCTCCTGGAACCGCCAGTTCTGCAGGTAGCGCATTTCAGAGGGGGAAGCGCCTATGCGACCGGTCGAGCAAATCGAGCAGCATGTTCCTGTCCGGGAGGGCGAGTACGGGGATGCCGTCGCCAAGGTCGAGCCCGGCGGGGTCGAGTTCATCAGCCACGCCGAAAGGCACGGCGCCCCGATCCAGCTGTTCTGGACGTGGCTTTCGCCCAACCTCGAGTTCGCCACGGTCTTCGTCGGCGTCCTCGGGGTCGCGATCTTCGGCTTGAGCTTCTGGGAGACGGCCCTGGCCATCATCCTGGGCACGTTCCTCGGGTCGGTGACGCATTTCATCCTGTCGAGCTGGGGCCCGAAGTTCGGCGTCCCGATGATGGTGGAGAGCCGCGGGGCCTTCGGGTTCCTCGGCAACATCCTTCCGGCCGGGCTCAACGCGTTCACGGGCTCCATCGGGTGGTTCATCGTCAACAGCGTCAGCGGCGCCTTCGCGCTGCAGGCCCTCGGCGGCCTGGCCAACCTGACGCTTCCGTTCTGGTTGACGTTCCTGATCATCGTCGTGGCCCAGGTCCTGATCGCGACCTTCGGCCACAACTTCATCCACGCCTTCGAGCGCTGGGCCCTGCCCCTGCTCGGCGTCGTGTTCCTCGTCTCCTGCGCCTTCATCTTCGCCCACGCCAACTACGGCGTCGCGGCCAACCCGGGACCCAACGGGCATTTCGGCGCCTTCACGCTGCTGTTCACCGCGACCTTCGGCTACGCCGTGGGCTGGAACCCGTACGCGGCCGACTACACGCGCTACCTGCCGGAAGGGGTCAACCGCATGGCCGTGGGCATGTGGGCCGCGGCCGGCGTGTTCGTGTCCTGCGTGGTCCTGGAGCTGGCAGGAGCGGCCCTTGCCACCGTTTCGGGCACCAAGTGGGGCGCCACCGACATCCCCACCGTCCAGCTTCGCCAGGCGATGCCTGACTTCCTCTACTACCTCACGCTGCTGTGCATCGCCATCGGCGCCGTGGCGGCCAACGCGATCAACATCTACAGCGGCACGCTCTCCCTGGTCGCGGTGGGAATCCGCGAGATGGGCATGACGCTCCGGCAGCGCCGCGCCGTGCTTGCGGTGACCGTCGGCATTCTCGGCTACGTGATCGGCGTCGTCGGCGCCGCCAACGTCGGTCCGGGCAGCAAGTACGAGTCGTTCCTGCTCCTGATCAGCTACTGGATCGCCCCGTGGCTGGCCGTCGTGCTCGTCGACTACTGGCTCCGGAAGGGCGACTACGGCGACGAGTCGCTGTTCTTCAACACCCACTACCAGCGCTGGCAGGGCTTCGTCGCGATGGCCGTCGGGCTCATCGTGTCGGTCGGCCTGTTCGGCAACGTGTACGGCGTGTACGTCGGGCCGATTCCCAACGGCAACGCCGGGATCGGCGACCTCACCTTCATCGTCGGCTTCGTGGTCACGGCCGCCCTGTACTACGCGTTCGCGATGATGACGCGCAGCCAGGTGACGCCTTCGACCGCGGGATCCCGCGCATAGACGTCGACATCGAGGTCTCGGGGCTGCGCTTTCGGGCGCGCCTCGAGACCGGCCGCGCGCCGGTCACGTGCGAGAGATTTCGCACCCTCCTTCCCCTCACCACGAAGCTGATCCAGGCGCGCTGGAGCGGTGAGGCGGCCTGGATCCCGCTCGGCGAGCTCGATCTCGGGCTGGGTTTCGAGAACCACACCAGCCATCCCGCGGCGGGGCAGCTGCTGCTCTATCCCGGCGGGATCAGCGAGACCGAGATCCTGTTCCCCTACGGGTGGACCCTCTTCGCGAGCAAGGCCGGCCAGCTAGCCGGCAACCACTTCGCCACCGTCTACGAGGGCAACGAGCGCCTCGCCGAGCTGGGCGAGCTCGTGCTCTGGAAGGGCGCCCAGGAGGTAACTTTCACCGCGCTGGAATGAAAGCCGCGCGGACGGTCATGGAGCGGTGCGACCTCCTCGCCGGCTTCAGCGAGGAACCCGGCGCCGTGACCCGCCCCTTCGCGACCGAGTCCCTGCGAGCGGCCCAGGAGCAGATCGCGGTGTGGATGCGCGAGGCGGGCATGACGGTGCGCACCGACAGCGCCGGCAACGTGCGCGGGCGGTATCGCGGCGACGGAGAGGCGACACTGCTGCTCGGGTCGCACGCCGACTCGGTGCGCGACGCCGGAAAGTACGACGGCCCGCTCGGCATCATGGTGGCCATCGCCGCCGTCGGGGAGCTGCTCGCCGCGAGGCGCCGCCTTCCCTACTCGATCGAGGTGCTCTCGTTCGCGGACGAGGAGGGGCTTCGCTTCGGCACGACCTACCTCGGCAGCCGTGCCGTCGCCGGGACGTTCGACCTCCGCGACCTCGCCCGGACCGACGCCGAGGGCGTGACCATGGCCGAGGCGATCCGCGAGGCGGGCGGCGACCCCGCCTGGATCGGCGACGACCGGTGGAAGGGCCGCGAGCTGCTCGGCTACTGCGAGGTCCACATCGAGCAGGGGCCGGTGCTGGAGGCGCGCGGCCTGCCGGTCGGGGTGGTCGCCGCGATCGCGGGCCAGGACCGGCTGCGCCTCCGGTTCACCGGCCAGGCGGGCCATGCCGGTACCGTGCCGATGGACCGCCGGCGCGACGCGCTGGTGGTCGCGGCGATGTTCGTGCTCGCGGTCGAGGAGGAGGCCCGCCTGCACGATGGCGTCGTGGCCACGGTGGGCCGGCTCGAGGTCCACCCGGGCGCCTCGAACGTGATCCCCGGCCAGGTCGAGCTCTCGCTCGACGTGCGTCACGCCGACGACGCCGTCCGGCTCGCGAGCACGGGGCGCCTCCTCGAAGCCGCCCACTCCCTGGCGGGCGGGCGGGGGATCGAGGTCGAGGTGAAGCACGTCACAGAGAACGGGGCCGTCGCCTGCTCGCCACGGCTGACCGAGCTGCTCTCGCGCGCGGTCGAGGCGGCGGGGGTGGAGGCCGTGCGGCTCACCAGCGGCGCTGGGCACGACGCCGTCGCGATGTCCACGCTGACCGACGTCGCGATGCTGTTCGTGCGCTGCAAGGGCGGCGTCAGCCACAGCCCGCTCGAGGCCGTGACGGAGTCCGACGTGGCCGTCGCGATCGACGTGCTCTGCCGGTTCCTGGACCTGCTCGCGCGGCGGTGATCGTGCGCGGCGGCCGGATCGCGACCGCGGACGGCGTCCGGGACGCGGACGTCGCCATCGCCGGCGGCGTGATCACGGAGGTGGCGCCGGACCTCGACGAGCAGGCCGAGGAGATCGACGCGGCGGGGCTGTGGGTCCTCCCCGGCGGCATCGACTCCCACGTGCACTTCAACGAGCCGGGCCGGACCTCATGGGAGGACGTCGCGCACGGGACGGCCGCGCTCCTGGCGGGCGGCTACACCTCCTTCGTCGACATGCCGCTCAACAACCTGCCGGTCACCACCACCGTCGAAGCTTTCGACCTGAAGCTCGCGGCGATGCGGCGCTCGGCGAAGGCCGCCTTCGGGCTGTGGGCCGGCCTCGTCCCCGGCAACCTGGGCCGGCTGGAAGGCCTGGTCCGGCGCGGCGCGATGGGGTTCAAGGCGTTCATGTGCCCGAGCGGCATCGACGAGTTCCCCGCCTGCGACGAGGCCACCCTCCGCGAGGGCATGGGCCGGATCGCAGAGCTGGGCTCGATCCTGCTCGTCCATGCGGAGGACCCCGCGGTGCTGCGGGAGCCCGCCGGCCCGTCGGCCCGCGACTACGCTGCCTCGCGCCCGCCCGAGGCGGAATGGAGCGCGATCGAGACGGCGCTCCGCCTGGCCGGCGAGACCGGCTGCCGCGTGCACGTCGTGCACGTCAGCACGGCGCGCGGCCTCGAGTTGATCCGCGAGGCGAAGGCGCGCGGCATCGACGCCAGCGGCGAGACCTGCCCTCACTACCTGCTCTACACGGAGGACGACCTCGAGCGGGTCGGGGCCGTCGCGAAATGCTCGCCGCCGTTTCGGACCGCGCACGACCGCGAGGCGCTCTGGCAGGCGCCGATGGTGGTCTCCGACCACTCGCCCAGCACGCTCGCCCTGAAGCAGGAGGCTGACTTTCGCCGCGTCTGGGGCGGCATCGCCGGCTGCCAGCACACGCGGCAGCTTCTCCTGGCGGAGGACCGGCTCGACCTGCCGTCGGTCGCGGCCGTGACGTCGACCGCGATCGCCCACCGCTTCGGCCTGGCGGGCAAGGGCGAGATCGCCGCCGGGTTCGACGCGGACCTGTGGATCGTCGACCTCGACTGGGAGGGGACGGTGCGCCGCGAAGAGCTCCTCTACAAGAACCGGTTCAGCGCGCACGAGGGGCGGCGGATTCGTGGCCGCACCGTGCGGACCCTGGCGCGGGGCAGCTTCATCCGGCCAGCCGAGCGCTAGTGGCGGCGAGCTCGGCCGCGATCTGATCTTCGTCGCCGGTCAGCAGCCGGCCCTCGCGCACCACCACCCGGCCGTGCACCATCACCGTTTTCGCCCGCGCGGGGGGCGCCAGCACGATTCCCGCGACGAGGTCCTCCATCCCGGCGTGGGCCAGGTCGTCCACCCGGAAGCAGGCCACGTCGGCACATCTGCCGGCTTCGAGCGCGCCGCAGTCGTCGCGGCCCAGGCACTGGGCCCCGCCGCTCGTCGCGAGCCGGAGCGCGGTCCGAGCGTCCAGCGCCTGCGGCGATTCGGCCCGCACGCGCGCCAGCAGCAGCGCCTGGTGGGCCTCGACGGCGAGGTTTGAGTCCTCGTTGCTCGCGGCCCCGTCCACCCCGAGCCCGACCCGCGCGCCCGCCCGCACCAGGTCCGCCACCCGGCACGTGCCCGCGCCGAGGCGCATGTTGCTCGAGGGGCAGTGGGCGATCCCCGTCCGCGACCGCGCGACCCCCGACACCTCCGCGTCGTTCAGGTGGATGCCGTGCGCGTACCAGACGTCGTCCCCGCTCCAGCCCAGGTCCTCCATCAGCTCCACCGGGCGGCGGCCGAACCTCTCCAGGCAGAAGCGCTCCTCGTCCCGCGTCTCCGCCACGTGCGTGTGCAGCCGCACGCCGTGCTTGCGGGCCAGGGCGGCAGACTGCCGCATCAGGTCGGGCGTCACCGAGAAAGGCGAGCAGGGCGCCACGACCACGCGGCACATCGCGCCAGGCCGGGCGTCGTGATAGCGGTTGATCATCGCCTCGGTGTGGGCCAGGATCGCCTCCTCCTCCTCGACCACGCCGTCCGGCGGCAGGCCGCCCCGCGACTCGCCGAGCGACATCGAGCCTCGGCACGGATGGAAGCGCAGGCCGAGCTCCTGGGCCGTTTCGACGAGCGCCTGGAAGATGCCCGGCCGGTCGTGCGGAAACACGTAGTGGTGATCGGTCGAGAGCGTGCATCCGCTGAGCAGAAGGCGGGCCATGGCGGCGCGGGCGGCGACCCGCACGATATCGGCGTCGATCCGGGCCCACAGCGGGTAGAGCGCCCGCAGCCACTCGAACAGGGTGCCGTCCGGCACGTGGCCGCGAGTGGCCCACTGGTAGAAATGGTCGTGCGCGTTGACCAGACCCGGGACCACGACGCAGTCGCGGGCGTCGACGACCTCGGCGGCGCCCGGCGGCGGACCGGAGCCCACCTGGGTGATCATCCCGTCGTCGCCGGCCAGGAGCCAGCCCCCCTCGAGCTCCTGGCCCGTGCCGGTGACCAGGATGCCCGCGCGGAGCAGGACCGTCACGGGCCGGTGATATCGTGCGGCCGCACGGGCACCCGGGTGATCGGCCGCCCCGAGGCCGCCCGGATGGCGGCCGCGATGGCCGGCCCCGAGGAGATCGTCGGCGGCTCCCCCACCCCCTTCAGGCCGTAGGGCGAGACGGGGTCGCCGAGCTCCAGTATCTCCATCCGCACGGGCGGCATGTCGAGGATCGTCGGCAGGAGGTAGTCGGTGAACGAGGCGTTTCGGATCACGCCGTCCTTGACCTGGATCTCCTCCATCACGGCGAGGCCCAGGCCCTGGGCGGCGCCGCCTTCGAGCTGGCCTTCCACGGCCTGCGGGTTGATCGCCCTGCCCACGTCCTGGGCGGTCGCCAGCTCCACGACCTTGACCAGGCCGAGGTCGACGTCGACGTCCACCACCGCCCGGTGCGCGGCGAACGCAAACTGCATGTGGGCGTCGGCCTGGCCGGTTTCGGGGTCGAGCGGATGGGTCGCCCGCGGGCGGAACTCGCGGGTCTCGTCGATCACGGTGTCGCCGAGCAGGGTGGCGAGCGGGACGATCGGCCGGCCCGCCGCGTCGACGACCGCGCCGGATTCGAGGCGCGCCACGTCCGCGTCGTGCAGCTCCGAGCGCGCCAGCTGCAGCACTCGCTCGCGCACCGCCTCCGCCGCGGCCTTCACCGCTCCCCCGGTGATGTAGGTCTGGCGGGAGGCCGACGATGAGCCGGCGGAGCCGACGCCGGTGTCGGCCGGCAGGACGCGTACGTCGGCGACCCCGAGCTCCGAAGCCGCGATCTGGGCCTGGACGGTGACCAGGCCCTGGCCGACCTCGGCCGCGGCGGTGTGAACGTCGACCCGCGGCCGGCCGTCCACGGCCGAGAGGCGGACGCGGGCCGTCGAGTAGTCGGGGAAGCCTTCCGAGTAGCCGATGTTCTTGAAGCCGACCGCGTATCCGACCCCGCGCCGCACGCCCTCGCCGTGGGTGGTGTTGCCGGCCCCTCCGGGATGAGCCAGCCGCGCACCTCCGCCCTCGACCTCGTCACGAGCCGGGACCGGAAAGGACCTCACGTGGTTCAGCAGCGTGGCGACGGGTACGGGTCCGTCGATCGCCTGGCCGGTGATCATGCGGTCGCCGGTCTCGAGCGCGTTGCGCAGCCGCAGCTCGACCGGGTCCAGTCCGAGCTCCGCGGCGAGCCTGTCCATCTGCGCCTCGTGCGCGTAGCAGTTCTGGACCGAGCCGAAGCCGCGCATCGCCCCGCAGGGCGGATTGTTCGAGTAGACGACGATGCCGTCGATGGTCGCGTTCGGACAGCGGTACGGACCGACCGAGAAGCAGGAGGCGTTCGCGATCACCGCCGTCGAGCTCGAGGCGTACGCGCCGCCGTCGAGGACGATGCGCGCCCGCACGTAGACCAGGCGCCCTTCGCGGTCCGCCCCGTGCTCGTAGGTGAGCCTGCCGGGATGGCGGTGCACGTGCCCGACGAAGGACTCGGGTCGCGAGTACGACATCTTCACGGGGCGGCCGGTCCGGAGGGCGAGCAGGCAGGCGTGGGCCTGCATGGAGAGGTCCTCGCGCGCCCCGAACGCGCCGCCGATGCCGGACATGGTCAGGCGCAATCTCTCCTTCGGCAGCCCCAGCACGCTCGCCAGCTGCTCCTGGTCGACGTGCAGCCACTGCGTCGCGATCCGCAGCTCGAGGCCGCCCGAGCCGTCGGGGATGGCGAGACCTGACTCCGGGCCGAGCGGCGCCTGGTCCTGCATTCCGATCTCGTACTCGCCCCGGACGACGACCTCGGCCTGCGCCTCCTGGTCGCCGCGCCGGATCTTGATGTGGCGCAGGACGTTGCCCGACGGGTGCAGCGCGGGCGCGGCCGGGTCGAGGGCCCGCTCGGCGGTGGTGACCGGCTCCAGCACCTCGTAGTCCACACGGACTTTCGCCGCCGCGCGGCGCGCCTGCTCCGGCTCGCGCGCCGCCACCAGGGCGACCGCCTCGCCCCAGTAGCGAACGACGTCGAACGCGAGGACGGGCTGGTCCTGGATCTCCAGTCCGTACAGCCGCGCCCCGGGGAGGTCGCGGTGGGTGAGCACCGCCTCCACGCCCTGCTCCCGCTCGGCTTCCGATGTGTCGATCGAACGGATGCGGGCGTACGGATGCGGGCTGCGGACGGTGGCGCCCCACAGCATCCCCGGCGCGTGGAGGTCGGACGAGTACTCGAACTCGCCCCGCACCTTGTCCGGCCCGTCGGGCCGCCGGACGCTCTGGCCGATCAACGCCTCACCACGCGAACCCGGGATCCGGCGCGTCGTCACGCGTGACCGTGCCTTCGATCAGTCCGTACGGCCGGTCGGAGACGTAAAACACCTCGTTGGTGTTGGCCCTCCCGAACGGGGCCAGGTCCACGCTGAGGTGATGGATGTTCGGCATCGACATGCGGATCTCGGCCACCTCCGGGCTCGCCCGAAGGACCGCCTCGCCCATGGCGTACAGGGTCTGCTGCAGCGACAGGCTGTGCTCGGCCGCGAAGCTTTCGACCAGCAAGCTCCGCACCTGGTCGTGCATCGCCTTCCACGAAACATCGGCCGCTCCGTAGCGCCATCTTGCGACCAACGAGGTGGCGAGGATGCGATCCGTGGTCTCGGGCAGCGTCGTGTAGCGGTCCTTGACGTAGCCGTGAAACTCGGAGCCGGAGGACTTCAGAACCACGAGGTCGCTCAGCCCGGCCACGACCCACTCCGCATCGTCGGTGCAGGTCACCATCGCGCTCCGCCTCTCGGCCGGCCCGCGCAGAAAGTTGTGGGCGTCGACGCGCTCCCACCCATACTCCTCGACGCTGACGCGGGCCCGGTACACGGAAGCGAACTCCTTCACGAAGTGGCGCGCGAGGCGCAGCGCGAAGTCCTCGATCTCGCCCAGCGGGCCGTCGCTCGCGAAGGCGAAGACTGTGTTCTTCTGGGTGTCCGTGGGGACGATGTTGCCGTTGTCGCCTCGCAAGTGAGCGGCGCCGAAGTCGCCGGACAGCGCGACGCTCACGTTCAGGTCCTTGATCTCGTGCTGGTCGCCGCCCTTGCTGACGCGCACGACGCGCGTCTCTGCCTTCCCGTACTGGTTGTCGCCGAGCACGATCGTCACGCCCTACGTGCCTCGATAGGTCGTGTAGCCGAACGGGCTGAGGAGCAAAGGCACGTGCAGGTGGCCGCCCTCGTAGGCGAACGCGACGGCCACGGAGGGATAGAAGGCGTTCAGGCCGGAGCGCTCGAAGTATGGCCGCGTGTCGAACTCGAGCCGGTACTCCCCAGGCTCGAGCTCCTCCTCGCTGAGCTCCCGCACCCGGCCGTCGGAGTCGGTCGTGGACTCGCCGAGCTCCTTCCAGTCGCCGTCCGGCTCGCGCCGGTGCAGGCGGACCGCCAGGCCCGCGGCGGGAGTGCCCCGCATCGTGTCGAGCACGTGGGTGGAAAGGCTCACACCAGCATGTCCTTCAGGCGCGCGAGCGTGATCTTGCGCTGCTCCTCGGCGGCGATGCGCAGCTCGGTCGCGGGGTCGTTCCTCATCCGCAGCCTCAGCGCGGCGAGGATCTCGTCCGCGGTGCGCCCGGCGGCCGCGATCAGGAACACGTGGCCGAACCGCCGCTCATACTCCCGATTCTCCATCGCCAGGGCTTCGAGCGTCTCCGGCGTGGCGGTGGCGAGACCGCTCTGCTCCCGCTCTGAGGTGGCCGGCGCCCGCCCGCCGCGCTCGCCGATCCGAGGATGCGCCTCGAAGGCGGCCAGCCATTCCACGTGGGACGTGTCGTTCCACGCCCGCTCCGCGGTGTCCAGCACCGCGGCCGAGCTCTTGTAGGGCCGCCCCGCCGCGACCGCGTTGGCCCAGCGCCGTCCGGCGAAGCACGAGTACAGCGCCTCTTCGGCGACCTCGGCCGGAAGCTCGTTGAAGTCCGCGAGCCCGCTCACGTCCTGTTCAGGATGCCTGAGGCAGGGCGAGCGGCGAGGCCCCGAACTTCTCCTCGAGGAAGCGGCTGTTCGCCAGCAGCGCGTCCGAGTCCTTCTTGTGCACGGCGTCGGCGACCTCGTCCATCTTGGCGGCGAGAAGCGTGAGCTGGTCGGTCAGCACGTCGTCCGCGGTCTTGCCGTTGGCCATCCGGTGCACGGCCGCGTAGGCCCGCGGCAGGTTGAGATACGCCTGGAGGGCCGACGGCAGGTAGTCCGTCGCCGTGCGGCCGACCACGAAGAGATCGGGCGAGCCGGCCGGGAAGTCCGCGTAGTGAGGCAGGATGCCCAGGATGGTGTCGGAGATGGCCTGCAGCTTCGCCTGCGCCGCCGGCGGCACCTTGCCGCTGGCGATGGCGAGCTGGCGCTGCAGGCTCTTGCGGATGCTGTCGGGGTCGAACGCGGTGCCGCCCACCTCCAGCCGGGGCGCTCCGGGCGCCAGCAGGGCGCCGATTCCGTAGAGCGCCACGACCACGAAGGGCCAGAAGAAGACGGTGACCACGTGCGCGAAGAAGAGCGCCAGGCCCAGCAGCGCCAGCGCGCTGCCCACGATGTTCTTGCCGCTGTACAGGTAGCGGAGGACCGGGCTCACGTCGATCCTCCCCGGATCACTGGTAGCCACGGATCACCTTGAACACCGACGGCAACGATACGTTCCGGCTGTCGAACGCCTGGCCCCCCGTCAACCTGGCGAGGTCGGTCAGGGCCTGCGGGCTCGCCTCCCCGAAGATGATCGCGAAGGTCGGGATCGCCCTGACGGCGGCGGGTTCGCTGTTGTAGTAGCGGGTGAAGCCGGCGGAGTCGCGGCCCGTGTTGTTCTCGCCGTCGGTCATCAGCACGATCGAATAGAACCGGTCGGGCTCAGCCTGCTTGTCACGCGCCGCCGTCTGGTAGGCGGCCACCAGGGCGTCGTAGATGGCCGTGCCGTCGTTGGCCTGCAGTCCGTCGACGTAGCCGCGGACGGCGGCCAGGTCGCTGCTGTTCGGGCTCACGTCGTTGATCGTGAACGTGCGGTTGCCGGCCACGCTGCCGTTGAAGGGGATGATGGTGATCTCCTCCCGGGCCCGGAGCCGCGCGAACTTTCCGGTGATCGTCTGGTCCGCGCCGGTCAGGTTGTCGAACGTCTTCTTCACGCCGTTCAGCCGGTCGCCCTCCATCGAGCCGCTGATGTCGAGCACGAAGTACGTGTGGGCGGGCGGCCGGATCTGATCGAGGTAGTCGAAGATCAGGGTGTCGACGACGTCGAGGTTGGAGGGGAAGGGCAGCTCGACGAGGAGCTGCGTGGGGAACCGCGAGTCGGGCTGGACGTCGGGGCTGGTCGGCCGGCGGTCCGTGTTGGCCATGATCCAGCGCTGCGCCTCGGCCCCGGTCAGGTACGCGACCACCTTGTCGTACGCATCCCGCTTGCCGGGGTTGAGCAGCATCAGCGGGTAGTTGGCCGTGACGATGCCGTCCTTTGGATAAACGAGATCGAGCTGCTCGTGGAGCTTGCCGCCCCGGTTGTACTCGAGGAGGACCGACTCGTAGTTGATCATGCCGTCGAGGGAGTCCTGGTTGCGGACGTAGGCGTCGGCCAGGAATCCCGAGCTGCCGGCGGTCAGGACCTGGCCGCTGAAGAAGTCCTTCAGCCGCTCGACGTTGATCGAGGACGCGGTCAGCGAGTTGCCGGTCCCGGCGAAGGCCGCTGCTACGCCGACCAGGGCGACGAAGCCGCTGTTCGACGCCGCCGGGTTGGTCATGCCGAAGTGGAACCGGCCCGACCGGGCCGCGTTCGCGATATCGGCCCAGGTCACGGAGGCCGACCCCGACCAGCCGAGGCTCTGGGCGACGCTGTGCTTCACGCCGAGCGCGACCGGCGACAGCATGATCGGCTGCTGAGCCGTGATCCGGCCCGACTTGCCTGCGAGGAGGTTGAGGTAGTTGCCGGTGGAGAACCACGCGAGGTCGCTGTGCTCGGAGCCGTCCGCGATCGCCTGGGCGCCGTCGAGCGAGCCGGTGTACTTCAGCTGGAGGGTGTAGCCCGTGCTCTTCTTCAGGTCGGAGAGCAGCGGGCCGAGGTCTTTGAGCTCCGAGCCGGCGACGGCGGTCAGGGTGTGGGCGGTGTCGATGGGAGGCTGGCTGCCCGTATCGCACGCGCTGGCAAGGACGAGGGCGCCGAGCGCGAGCCCGAGCAGCCGCCTCAGCATCAAAGCCTGGCTGCGGGAACCGTGAGCGAGCCGACCATCGTCTCGCCCGCGGACGGTCCGGCGTGCGCCCGGTCCAGGTAGCTCTGCGCCTTCTGCACCTCGCCGGACAGCGCGTCGATCGTCTGCTTCATGTTGTCGAGCGCCTGGACCTTGTAGGTGTCGATGGCGTCGATCGACTGGTAGATGTTGTTGAAGGCCGCCTGCAGCTTGTCCAGCTGCACGGTCGAGTCCGCGGCCTCCTGGTAGACCTGGCCCGACTGCTGCTTGAGCATCTCTGAGGTCGACTCGATCAGATTGCTGGTCGTGGTGTTGAGCGCGTTGATCTGGTTGAGCACCAGCCTCTGGTTGGCGAGCGCCTGCGCGACGATGATCGCGGTGCGCAGCGCCGAGACCGTCGTGGTAGTGGCCCGGTCGACCCCCTTGATCAGTTCCCGGTTGTTCTTCTCGACCAGGTCCATCGCCAGGTAGCCCTGGGTGTTGACCGCGAGCTGGGTCAGCAGGTCCTGGCGCTTCTGCCGCACGTAGAAGAGCACGTCCTCCTGCAGCTCTTTCGCGCGCTCCGGATCGCTCGACTGGACGGTCTGGATCTTGGCGCTGACCTGCTGGTCGAGCGCCGCGGCCATGTAGATGTACTGCTCGAGCCGGCCCTTGATCGCCCAGATGTTGGCCTTCTCCTGCTCCAGCGAGGCGTTGTCCTGCTGCAGCTCGTCCTGCCCGGCGTACAGCGCCTGGATGATGGCGTTGAGGTTCTTCTGCCCCGACTCGTACTTGTGGAAGTAGTCGCGCAGCGTGTTGCCGAAGGGCAGCGTGCCCCACAGGTGGCGCTTCCCGAACAGGCCCTGCTGCGTCGGGTCGAGATCCTCGACGGTGCGCCGCAGCTTCACGAGGTTGTTCGAGATGGCGGACTTGGGGTCGAACGGCCCGGACGACATCGCGGCCGCGGGACGGTCGAGCAAGCGGTTCGAGACCGAGGCCGACGCGCGGATGTCCGCGTCGCCCAGGCTGTGGACCGCGTTCAGCTGCTGGTCGAACGACGGCGAGTGCGGGTCCGCGGTCATGAGCGCGTTGACGTACTGCGTCACGGTCGTGTCGATCTGCTGCTTGACGGTGGGGTCGATCTGCTGCGCCTGCGCCGCGGCCTGGTCGTCCGTGACCACCGCAACCGGCTGCGGGGGGACGAGGGTGAGCGCCGTGCTGTCGGGGGATGCGCTCGTGGTGTCGCTCATGGCTAGCCTCCTTGCTTGGCCTGGCTCTGCAGGGCAGCGATTCCGTTGATCAGCGTCTCGAGGTTGTCGTACGTCGGGGGGTCGATGACGTTGACGAGCTGGGGCGGAGGCGCGACGCCCCGGTCGCCGAGGTATTTCGTGAAGGCGGCCGAGTCGCTCGTGCGAAACCCGTACTTCACGGCCAGCGCCTGCAGCTTCGCGTCGTTCACCAGCAGGCGGCCGACCGCGTCGCCGTTCGGCGTCAGCGGAACGAGCGTGTGCTTCGAGTAAACGGTCGGCGTCGGGTACATCAGCTCGCGGTCGGCGGTGATCGAGCCGTCCTTGGCCGCCTCCCGTTGCAGGTACTGCGCCTCGTAGATCATCACCATCGGGCTCTTCCCGATCCCGATCGAGAGGTAATCGAGGAACGGGCCTTCCGTGGACGCGAGCGTGAAACCCTGGCGCGTGAACAACGGGCTGACCTGGGGCAGCACGCTCGAAGCCTGGGCCTGGTTCTCGACGACGTTGTCACCGTTGGCCACATACGAGGCGATCGACAGGTACATCGCCGCCGAGTTCGAGGTGGTCGGGTCGGTCGACGTGATCAGGATGCTCGTCCCGGCCTGGTACGTGGTGTTGTTGGGGAGGTCGGTCCAGCGCTTGTTCTGGGCGACCAGCTTCATCAAGGCGGCCACGTCCAGCATGTCCACGCCGCCGCTCGTGGTCACGACGCCGGCGGACCTCAGGAGCGCCGCGATCGACTTGAACGACGCGACCGCCATGGGCGTGAAGAAGGGCACGTACGTCGCCCTGGCCTTGTGATCCTTCTGAATCTTCACTGCCGCGGGCTCGCCCGCCGGGAACGCGAAGTCGTACTTCGAGAGGTCGACGGTGGTCGCGATCTGGCGCGACCCCGCGGTGTCGACCTGGACGTCGTACCCCTGGGCATGGAACTCCGCCATCACAGCGGGATCCTGGAAGAACGGCTGCTTCTCGGAGCCGATCACCCCGCGGACCGTCGCCATGTGCGTGGCCGGCGTCGAGTGGGTCTGGGCGTACGAGATGACGATCGCGGCCACCACCCCGACCGCGAGCACCACGGCCAGGCCGACGCCGAGCACTCTGCTCACCTGGGCCTCTCCATCTCGCAGGTGCATTCTGCCGGAAGTTGGTTAAGGACCTGTGGAGAAGGCGTGAGGATGGGCGCCCTGGCGCCGTGGTGGCCGAATTCCACGCGTTTTGCGCCAAACGAGGCAGATCCCGCGCGAGTTGCGCGCGTCTGGCGCCGAACGCGCCGAAATCGCTCAGGACGTGGTGAGCCGTTCGGCCTAGCTCAGCGTGAGCCAGACCTCCGTCTTCGCGCCACCGGCGGGTGCCAGGAGGTGCATCTCGCCCGTCCGCCCGTCGATCTTCAGGTCCACCAGGGTGTACAGGTTTCGCCGCACCTGGCAGCGCACGCAGTGGACCCGCTGGCGCGGAAACTCCGTGACCGGTCCGGGGCCCAGCCCCTGGAGGGCGCTCACCTTCATCAGAAGCACGCGCTGGTCGGAGATCGCGACGTAGTAGTAGCGCCGCAGGCCGAAGCTCGCCCGCAGCAATCCCCACCGGTCGCCGAACGCGGAGCTCCAGCGCTCACGGCACAGGAAGATGCCCTGCAGCGACTCGCCCTCGCGCATGTGCGGGGCGAACATGTCCGTCAGCGGCCCGGGAGCGGTCGCGTGGTGCGAGCCCATGATGCAGATTAAGTTACGGCCTGGCGTCGAAGACTTTGGCGAGATCGGCCGGCAGGGTGAGGACCGGGTCCAGCTGCGGCACCAGTCCGCCCCGCTGCAGCGCGCGCGTCACGAGCCCCGAGCAGATCTGGTGGTTCTTGCGCATCCAGCGCATGGGCGTGCCGAAAATCAGGTGGATCCCCGCCCCCAGCAGCGACAGGTAGCCGAAGGCCTGGCCGACCTGGCCTTCCGCGTAGCTGACGGCGCCGGCACGGCCCGACGCCGATAGCTCGGACCCGAGCCGGACGAGGTGGTATTCGCCGTCGTGGTACTTCGAGATCGGGCTCCGCACGACGCCCATCGACTCTGCCTCGACGAGCGATCCGTCCGTGCCCACCACCAGGGCCGCGTGGCTCCAGTGGGCGAAAGGCGCGTCGACGCCCGTGAAGCGCCGCTTCTGCGCCTGGCTGATCAGGCGCGCCAGCAGGTGATTGCGGTGGGCCAGGATGAAGTCACCGGGGTCGAAGCGCGTGGCATCCTCGCCCGGGCCGTAACGCTCGATCTTCGCCATCGGTCACACGGATAACGCCCTACGCGCCCACGCGTGGAAATACCTCTTCCGCAAACCGGGTGATCACGCCGCCCGCGGCCGCGTTCGGCAGGTTGACGACGCAGTACTCGATGCCGAGGTCGGCGTAGCCCTTCACGATCTCGGCGATCCGCGCGGCGTCGCCGTGAAGGGGGTGCCACTCCCTCACGAACGCGCCGTCCTTGCCGGTGCGCCGCGCCGTGTCGGCGACCACCTGATCCACCTCGTTCTCGTCGCCGAGGATCGTGTAGAACTCGACCGTCTTCAGGATCGAGTCGTAGTCGCGCCCGACGTCGGCGCAATGGGCGCGGAGGACCTCGAGCTTGTGCCGCACGGTGTCGAGGTCGGCGTTGAAGTTGCACGCGTCCCCGTACTGCGCGACCAGCTTCAGCGTCACCTTCTCGCCGGCGCCCCCGATCCACAGCGGCGGATGGGGCTTCTGCACCGGCTTCGGCTCGTTGATGGCGCCTCGCAGGTTGTAGAAGCGGCCCGCGAAGGTGGCCTCCTCCTCGCTCCACATCGCCCGGATCACCTGGAGTGCCTCGCGCAGCATGCGCAGCCGGTCCGGGGTCTCCGGGTATTCGTAGCCGTACGCGTCGTACTCCTCCTGGTACCAGCCGGCCCCCAGGCCGAGGATCAGGCGGCCGTGGCTCATCACGTCCACACAGCTCGCCATCTTCGCCAGCAGCGAGGGCGGGCGGTAGCTGTTGCAGGTGACCATCTGGCCCAGCCGGATCGTGTGCGTGTCCCGCGCCAGCGCAGCCATCGAGGTCCAGCACTCGAAGACGGATTCGTGCATGGGCGTGGGCACGGTGTGAAAGTGGTCGTAAGCCCACACGGCGTCGAAACCGGCCGCTTCGGCCTCGAGGGCGCAGCGCGTCATGGTCTCGAACTTCTCGACCGGGTCCGGGATGTCCGCGAGGTCCATGCGCCACCCCTGGGGCAGGAACATGCCGAATCTCACGGCTTCATTGTCACGCCCGGCGAAACCGGGCACGGCGTGGCAGCGATACTGGTCCGGCAGATGCGCGCCGCGGTGCAGACGGACACGACCATCACGCGGGTGCGCTCACGCGTCGTCGACCTCCCGCTCCCCGCCGATTTCCACCCGGCGTGGGGCCGCGGCCAGGTGCAGCGCTCGTTTCTCGCCACGGTGGTTCAGGTGGAAACGCGAGGTGGCGTGACCGGCGTGACCGCGGCGGAGGCGGGCCTCGAGGCGGCGGTGTCCATCGATCGCTTCGTCGCGCCCCACCTCATCGGCCAGGACGCCGCCCGTCCGGAACGCCTCGCCGGCGTGCTGCGCGACGCCGAGGTCCTGGGTTCCCCGGTCTACTGCGTGGAGGTCGCGCTCTGGGACATCGCGGGCCGGATCGCGGGCCTGCCGGTGTCCCGGATGTGGGGCGCGCATGCGGATCGCGTGCCCGCCTACTGCGCCACGGGCGAGGTCCGCCCGCCGGAGAGGCGGGTCGAGGACTGCCGCCGGATCCTCGACGACGGCTTCAAGGCGGTGAAGCTCCGATTTCACTCGGACGACCCGCGCGAGGACATCAAGGTCGTCGAGGCGATCCGGCGCGAGCTCGGCGACCGGCTCGCCATCCTGGTGGACGCCAACCAGGCCGGCGTGCTGCCGGGGCTGGGCGGCCACCGGCAGTGGGACTGGCAGACGGCCCTGGGGGTCGCGCTGGAGCTCGAGGGCCTCGGCGTCACCTGGTTGGAGGAGCCCCTCCCGCGCCACGACCACGACGGTTTGCGCCGGCTCCGCGGCCGCCTGAGCACGCTCCAGCTCGCGGGTGGCGAGAACAACCATGGATTCCACGAGTTCGCGCTGCTCGTGGAGCGCGGCTGCTACGACGTCCTGCAGCCCGACGCGGTGCTCTCGGAAGGCGTCTACCAGATGCGCAAGATCGCCGCGCTCGCCGAAGCCTCCGGCCTGCTCATGGCGCCGCACACCTGGACGCACGGCATCGGGCTGCTCGCCAACCTGCACCTGGTCGCTTCGATCCCGAACGCCTCATGGTTCGAGTTCCCGCACGAGCCGCCCGGCTGGCCGGCGTCCGCGCTCAGCCAGATGCTGGCCAAGCAGCCCTGGATCGACCAGGACGGGTTTCTTCCCGTGCCCGACCGGCCCGGCTTCGGGTTCGTGCTGGACGAGGAGCTGATCGACCGCTACACGATCGCCAGGCTCGGTTGACGCACGAGACGGTTGACAAGCCGTCCGGCGACCCAATACGTTTGCAGCGGTTTGGAACGCTCCAATGCCGAAATCCGAATTGGACTTTTCACCGATGCCCTGGCCGATCGCAGCCTGGGCGCCGTCTGCGAGTGGGCGTCCCAAAGCGGGGTCATCCAGGACCTCGAGCTCGGGGTCGGCGGCTACTCGCCGGTCCCCCACCTCGCCCCGGACGAGCTGCTCGACGATCCGGCCGCGCTCCGGGCGTGGCGCCGGCCGATCGCCGACGCGGGTCTCGGCATCTCGGCCCTGAACGTGTCCGGCAACCCGCTTCATCCCAATCCCGAGCTCGCCGCGCGCCACGATCACGAGCTCCGTCGCGCCATCCGGCTGGCGGCCCAGCTCGGCGTCGACCGCGTCGTCGCGATGTCCGGCTGCCCGGGCGCGGGTCCGGACGACCGCCACGCACCGCATTTCTCCGGCGGCGGATGGCTGCCCGACCTGGAGCGAATCTCGGAATGGCAGTGGCGCGAGAAGGTCGCGCCGTACTGGACCGAGCTGTCGGAGGCGGCGCGCAAGGAGAACCCGGACCTGATGATCTGCTTCGAGCTCCATCCCGGGACGTACGTCTTCAACTACGAGACATTCGAGCGCATGCGCCGGCTGGGCGACAACCTCCGCGTCAACCTCGACCCGAGCCACTTCTTCTGGCAGTCGATCGACCCGCTGGCCATGGTGCACGCGCTGGATTCGCGGGTGGCGCACGTCCACGGGAAGGACGCGACGCTCAACCACCGGCTGGTGAGCCTCAACGGCGTCCTCGACACGCGCTGGCCGTACCCGCCCGAGGACATGCCCTGGAACTTCTCGACGGTGGGCCGGGGCCACGACAAGGCCTGGTGGGCGAACTTCGTCAGCCTCTTGAAGGACCAGGCCTTCACGGGGACGATCAGCATCGAGTACGAGGACCCGTTCGTCCCCGCCGAGGACTCGATCCTGGAGTCCGCGCGCCTCCTCTCGGAGGTCGTCGCCGGCTAGTGCGGATCGAGCGGATCAGGTGCCGGGTCGTCGACTTCCCCCTCGAGCGTGAGTTCCACCCGGCGTGGGCCCGAGGTCGCAACCAGCCGAACCTCCTGATGGTGCTGGTCGAGGTCGAGACCGATGAAGGGCTGACCGGCGTCGGGGCCGCTCACGCGGGCGTGGAGGCGGCGATCGCCATCGAGCGCTTCGTTGCGCCCTACTTCATCGGCGAGGACCCGACCTACGTCGAGCGCCTCGTCCCGGTGCTGCGCGACGCCGAGATCCTCGGGGCCCCCGTGTACTGCATGGAGATGCCGCTGTGGGACATCGTGGGCAAGATCGCCGGGCTGCCGGTGGCGAAGCTGTGGGGCGGCTGGTCGGACCGGGTGACCGCGTACTGCGCGACGGCCGAGGTCCGCTCGCCGGGCGAGCGGGTCGAGGACGTGCAGCGGATGCTCGCGGACGGGTACCGCGCAGTCAAGTTTCGCTTCCACAAGCCCGATCCGCTCGAAGACCTGGAGGTGGTCGCGGCGGTGCGCAAGGCCGTGGGAGATCGGATCGAGATCATGGTCGACGCCAATCAGGCCGGCGTCGAGCCGGGGCACGGCGGGCACCGCACCTGGGGCTTTCCCACCGCGCTCACCGTCGCGCGAGAGCTGCAGCGCATGAACGTGCGGTGGCTCGAGGAGCCGCTGCCGCGCCACGACTACGACGGGCTGAAGCGGCTGCGCGACAAGCTCGACACGCTGCGCATCGCGGGTGGCGAGGACAACCACGGCCTTCACGAGTTCAAGCTCCTGGTCGACCGCGGCTGCTACGACATCCTTCAGCCCGATGCGCTCCTCTCAGAGGGAGTCGGCCAGATGCGCAAGATCGCGGCGCTCGCGGAGCTCGCCGGCCTCGAGCTGGCCCCGCACACGTGGGGCAACGGGATCGGCCTGATGGCGAACCTCCACCTTGCCGCCGCGATCCCCAACTGCCCCTTCCTCGAATTCCCGCACGACCCGCCCAGTGGCTTCACCGCCGCCGCCCGCGACCAGATGATGGCGGAGACGCTGGAGATCGACGGCGACGGCTGCGTGCGCATCCCGGATCGGCCGGGATTCGGCATCGTGCTGGACGAGGGACGGATCGCGCGCCACACGACCAGCACGCACACGGTCGACGTCCGAGGCTAGGCCGAGACAGCGCACGAGAGGTCGCGACAGTCGCGGTGCGAATTCCACGCGTTTTGCGCCGAACGAGCCAAATTCCGCGCGAATTGGGCGCCTTTGGCGCCACAAGCGCCGAAATCGCCTACAGATCTCGTGAGCCGTTCAGGCTAGCCGACGCAACCTAGTTCGCCGCTGCCGGGCAGGCGCGGGCCTTGTGGACAGCCAGAGCGTCAGTCGGCGGGCCGGCCCTTCCCCACCTCCACCAGCACGCGCCCCTCCTGGACCCGCACGGGCACCACCTTCACGGCGTACGAGTCGTCCCACAGCGCCCGGCCGCGCTCGAGCTCGAACTCCCAGCCGTGCCACGGGCACGCCAGGACCGGCGTCCGCTCGTCGAGCTCCATCGACCCCGGCGCCCCGCCGGAGATTCGTCCGCTCACCACGCCGAGGCAGACCGGGCCCTTCTGGTGCGGGCAGCGGTTGTGGACGGCGAAGAACCGGCCGTCCCAGCGCAGCACGCCGATCTCGTGCGCCCCCGCCTTCACGAGCCTCATCCGGCGATCTTCGAAATCGCCGACCGCGCCGACGTCGACCGTCATCGGGAGGCGGCGGTCTCGCGCAGCGGCTTGCGCAGATCGTCGGCCTTCCAGCCGTACAGCCGGCACGCGTTGTCGAAGTAGATCCGCGAGTGCCAGTCCTGAGGAAGGCGCGTGGAGAGGTAGTCGATCTCGTCCGCGTCCCAGTGCGGATAGTCGGAGGAGTAGACGAGGTGGTCCTCGAGGTTCATCGAGCGCACCAGCTCGACGACGTTCTCCTTCTTGGGCGCGATCTCGAGCGGCTGCGTCGTGACCCACACGTGCTCGGCGAAATACTCGCTGGGCAGCTTCTTCAGCCAGGGCACCTCTCGGCGCAGCCCCTTGTACTCCGTGTCGAACCGCCACAGCAGGCTCGGGATCCAGGCCGAGCCGCCCTCGATGAGGACCAGCCTCAGGCCGGGGAACTTCTCGAACACCCCGTGCGCGATAAAGCTGACGAGGTGCGTCTGGATCGCCTGCGGCCAGAGCACGTGGGTCTCGAAATACGTGTTCACGCTTCCGCCGCCGGTGCTCGGCGGGTTCGCCCAGCCGCCAGCGCCGCCGTGGACCGCCACGGGCCTCCCCGTCTCCGCCGCCGCTTCGTAGATCGGATGAAAGACCGGATGGCCGAAGCCGTAGTTGAACGGGTTGTCCACCAGCATCACCTGCACCATCCGCGGGTTGGCCGCGTGCCGCCGGACCTCGGCCGCGGCCTGCTCCGGCAGCTGCGCGCCGACGAGGATCGACGACACGAAGCGCTCGTCCTTCGTGAGCCAGCGCTCGATGCTCCAGTCGTTGGACGCGCGCGCGAGCTCCGTCGCGAAGTACGGGTTGTGGTGGCCGGCCACGTGGCTGTCGTCGCCAAAGGTCAGGACGGCGCGCCGGACGTCCGCGGCATCGAGCAGCTGCGAGCGCAAGGTGGCGTAGTCAGAGCCCGGCTCGGAACCGTCCTCCGGATAGGTGTCTGCGCGCATGAAGCCATGCGGATTGGGAAATCCGTCCTGGACGGTCAGCGGGACGTTGCCGGCGGGGCCGCGGCCCGAGACGTACTCCCGCCATCCGCGCGACAGGTACTCGATCAGCTCGGCATCGGTGTTCCGAGCGTGGTGGACGTCGCAGTCGATGACGGGTCCCGAGTACATAGGGGTTTGTCTCCTTGTTCAGCGCCCGGCCCAGGGCGGGCCGAAGCCCGCCCTGCCGAGAGGATTGTCAGTGCAGCGTTTCGACCTGATCGGCGCCAACCTGATTGGCCACCGTGTCATGCAGGATCTTGATCGCGTCGTCCACCGAGGTGCTCGGGCTGGTCGCGATCTGGCCGGTCGCCTGGCCGATACCCTGGACGTACGCCGGGTAGCCTTCCTGCTCCGACGGTACGAGCTTGGAGTTGGGCAGCGCGTCGGCGAAAGCCTTGTTGAACGGAGCCGCGAAGCTCAGGTAGCCGTCCGACTGGGCCACCTTCTGGTTCGGCGGAACGAAGCCGGCGCGGTTGGCGATGATGGTCTGGTTCTCGTCGCTCTCGATGATCTTGAGGAGGCCCCACGAGAGCTGCGGGTGCTTGGTCGCCTTGGAGATGACCACGCCCCATCCGCCCAGCGTGCTGGCGCTGCCCGGAGCCTGACCCTTCGACGTCGGGATCGGCACCGCGCTCGCCTCCTGGGAAGCGGTGGCCCAGTGGCGGTTCTGCTCCGTCCACGCGTCGGCGAACCAGTTGGAGCCGACCGCGATCGCCATCTGGTGGTCCTTCAGCAGCACGACGGGGCGGCCGACGGCCTTGGGTGAGAACAGGTCGGAGGTCGAGCCGCCGAGGCCCTCCGAGTAGATCGTCTTGTAGAAGCTGAACACCTCACGCAGGCCGGGGCTGTCCACGACCCACTTCTTGGTCTTGTAGTCGAAGATCGTCGGCGTCGACGACCCATAGACCATGTTCGCGCTGCCCTGCAGCACCCCGCCCGCACCGGCGCTCGTGCCGGCCGGCGCCCAGAACGCCACGACGTTGGGGTTGCTCCGGTGCACGGCGCGCGCCGCGGTCAGCAGGTCGTCCCAGTTCTTCGGCTGCCACGGCACGGTGATTCCAGCCGCCTGCAGCATCGCGTTGTTGTAGTAGAGGGCGGAGTTGTTCTCGCCGGTGTTGACGGCGTACACGCTGCCGTTGATCCGGCTCTCGTCCTGGATCACCTTCGGGAACGAGGACCAGAAGGGCGCCTTGTTCGCATCGTTGACGAAGGAGTCGAGCGGGAGCAGGTAGTCCGAAGCCTGCCACTGCCCGACGTAGCCCGTCGGCATCATGAACACGTCGGGCGTGGTTGAAGCGTTCTTGTACTCGAGCGCGACCTTGTTGACCAGGTCCACGTCGGTTCCATCGAAGCCCTGCAGGTTCAACGTCGCGTTGGGATATGCCGCCTCGAACTCGCTCTTGACCTTGTTCCACCAGATCACCGACTGGTCGTCCGAGTCGAACACATACGTCTTGGAGTAAGCGACGGTGATGGTCCCCTTCATGTCGTCGCTGAGGTTCACCGAGCCGGCGTTGCTCGAACCGCCGCCGCCGCACGCCGTAAGTGCGAGCGACACCATCCCCGCCAATGCCCACCAGACTGCCGCAATCCGTCGAATCCTCACGCTGTACCTCCCTTCATTTGCTTGCTGGCCGGCACAGAACGTGCATCGGCTCCCAGCTGACGATCGGGCCCTACCTCCGCCGGGTCGAGCGTCCACGCGCCGCTCTCCGGCCTGCGCGTCGCGGCGGTCGTCGTCACCGCGCGCCGCGCGATCGAATCTCCCGTCTTCGCGTCGAAGAGGTGGAGCCGTGCCGGGTTGAGGGCCAGCTCCACACGCTCGTGCGTGGCGACTCCCGAGCGCGGAGGGAAACGGGATGTGACGGTCTCGCCGGCGCAGACCGCCGTCACGTACGCCTCGTGACCCAGCGGCTCGACGACGTCGACCTCGGCGCCGAGCGTCACGGTGCATTCGGGCCCGGCGGCGGGCCGCCACATCAGGTCCTCGGGCCGGATGCCGACCGTCACCGCGCCGGCCGTCTCGCCGGCCAGCCGCGATCCGACCGGCACGCTCACGCCGAGGAAACGGACCGCCGGCTCATCGCCCGAGCGCTCCATCGTCCCGGGCACGAAGTTCATGCGCGGCGAGCCGATGAAACCGGCCACGAACAGGTTCGCGGGGTTGTCGTAGATGGTCTCCGGCACGTCCACCTGCTGAAGCCGGCCCGCGTTCATGACCGCGATCCGGTCGCCCATGGTCATCGCCTCGACCTGGTCG
>CAZLJC010000020.1:37216-42034 GCA_964559855.1 uncultured Actinomycetes bacterium | reverse complement strand
CGGCCGTAGGCGTTGCCGTACAACCCCGAGTCGCTCGAGTCGTGGACCCAGACGTTGAACCTGTACGTCCCCTTCGGCAGCCCCGTCGTGTCCCACGTCAGCGTCGCCGTGGAGCTGTACTGCTGCGCCACGGTGTACATCGTGGCTCCGGGCTTGAGGATCCAGAACTCGTAGAGCGGGTTGGCGCAGCCCGGGGCGCTCGCGGTCACGGTCACCGTCGTGCCCGCGGTCACGGCGGTGGAGGAGGCGGCCTCGCTCACCGACGGGCAGCCGGCCGTGAGGGTCAGGTAAAGGCCGGCGTTGTAGGCGTCCCACCGGCCGTAGGCGTTGCCGTACACGCCCCAGCTGCTCGAGTCGTGCGTCCAGACGGCGACCTGGTAGGTGCCTGCGCCGTTTCCGCCCGTGCCCCAGGTGAAGGTCGGACTCGAGGCGTAGGGCCGGGCCAGCGTGTACAGGCTCGCGCCCGGCGACTTGATCCAGAACTCATAGAGCGGGGCGGCGCAGCCGGTCGCGGTGGCGGTGAACGTGACCTGCGTGCCCACCATCGCGGGAGCCGGTGAGGCGGACTCGCTGACTCCGCTGCAGGGGGTCGACGAGAGCGCGTACGTCAGCAGCGCGTTGTACGTGTCGTAGCGGCCGTACGCGTTGCCGTAGATGCCCTGGAAGTTGGCGTCCTTGACCCACACGTTGAAGCGGTACGTCCCCGGCGGCAGGCCGTTCGTGGCCCAGGTGTAGGTGGCGGTCGGGCTGTAGCCCTGGACGAGCGTGTAGAGGCTGGCGCCAGGCTTGAGCAGCCAGAATTCGTACAGCGGGTTGGGGTCGGGGCAGTTGGCCACCGCGGTCACGGTCACGGTCGTGCCGCCGGCCTGCGGTGAGCTCGGGGCGGCCGTGTCGGTGACCGAGCTGCAGCCCATGAAGTGGTCCTGCAAGGCGGTCCACAGCTCGCCCGCGCCGCCGCCATAGTTCAGGGTCCAGAAGCCGACTCCACGGAGCCCGTCGTTGTTGACCAGGTCGTAGCGCGTGCCGAGCTCCTGGGTGTCGCTCCAGTACATCTCGCGCCAGCAGTTCAGGCTCGTGTCGTACCAGGTGTCCCAGCGGTCGAGGCCGTACGGGTCGTTGGAGTCGCGGTTGATGGTGTACGTGCCCGACTTGATATCGGGCGAGGAGACGGCGCTCGCCGCCTGGAGGTAGGTGGCCGAGGAGAAATGGCTCACCGGCGTGGCGTGGGCGACCGGGCTCGAGACGCATCCCACGCGCCCGTAATAGGGCTGGCCGAGGATCACCTTGCCCGCCCCGACGAGCGCGGAGTACTCGGACATGGACTTCGTGTCGTTGTAGTAGTAGTTCGCGAGCGGCGACACGGGGCTCAGGCAGTAGCTCGAGCAGTTTAGGGGCGGCTGGCTCGCGTTGCCCCCCTCGTCCATGTCGTAGGTCATGACGAAGAAGGAATCGACGTACGGGTTGATGGCGGCGATGTTGAACAGGCCGCCGTTGCCCTCCGCCGACGCGGAGTACGTGTCGATCGAGAGGTAGAGGCCCGGCTTGTAGCCGTCGAGGCCGGACCGCATCTGGTGCGCGAAGGCGGTGATGAGGTCCTGGTCGCTCTGCGCCACCAGGCCGGGGTTGGTCGGGTTGCAGTAGGTGAGCGGCCCCTCGAAGTCGATGTTGACGCCGTCGACGCCCTTCAGCTTCACCTGGTTGACGGTCTGGCCGACGGTGGTCGGGGCGTTGTAGAGCATGTCGCAGAAGTCGACCGGGTCCGTGTACAGCGCCTTCAGCGTGATCACCACCTTCACGCCGTGCGAGTGCGCCGTGCTGACCAGCCCGCTGAGCGTGCTCGACTGCCACACCGTCCAGTTCGAGTCGGCCACCAGGACGCCGTCGTAGTTGACCTGGATGGAGAAGAACGCGACGGTGGAGAGGAGGCTGAAGTCCCAGCTGGGATAGCCGACGTTCGGGTCGCCCAGGCTGCCCGCGGTGGCGAAGCCGAAGACCTCCTTGGTCAGGCCGGCGGAGTTGGTCGTGCCCATGCGCGGCGCGGTCTTCAAGGCGGAGTGCGCGGCCGCGTGCCCGGCGGGCGCGGGCGCGGCCGCCTGCACGGGAACGGCCGCGATGACGAGCAGGATCAAAGGCAGCAGGCGCAGCGCCCGCAGCCATGCCGGCGCGATCAAGGGGCGTCAGCTTACCCAGCCGAGGCCAAGGTTGTCGAGCCCCTGGGTAAAGAGATGTAAGCGGCCAGGTGAGCCAATGGATCAGCGTCTTCTCGTGGTCGCGCCTGCCGGCCGGCTCGGTGAAGGGGGGCCGCGGCCGGGCGGGGCTGAGGCGGCGGGCCGGGCGCGTCCGTCCGGCTATCGATTCACGAATCGGTCAGCTGAGGGCCAGGGTCCCCGAGGCGTTGTATGCGTCCCAGCTTCCGTACGGGTTGCTGTACGCGCCCGGGCCGGCTCCGTTGCGGACCCACACGTCGATCCGGTAGACGCCGGCGCCGTTGCCCACGGTGCTCCAGGTCACGCTGGGGCTCGTGCCGTAGGGCCGCAGCAGGGTGTAGAGCGATGCACCGGGGGACAGGATCCAGAACTCGTACTGCGGGCTGGAGCACCCAGGAGCCGAGGCGGTGAACGTGACCGCGGAGCCGGCGGTCGCGGTCGCGGCCGGCGTGGAAGACTCGGTCACCGAGGGGCAGCCCGAGGCGAGTCCGTAGACGTAGCTCGCGTTGTACGCGTCCCAGCCGCCGTAGGCGTTGCCGTATACGCCCAGGCTCGTGGCGTCGCGGACCCAGACGTTGATGCGGTAGGCGCCGGGCCCGTTGCCCGCGCTGCTCCACGTGGCGGTGGCGCTGGTGCTGTACGGCTGAAGAAGCGTGTACATGGTGGCGCCCGGCGAGAGGATCCAGAACTCGTACTCCGGCGTCGGGCATCCGCTGGCCGAGGCGCTGAACTGCACCGTCGAGCCGCTCTGCTGCGGCGGCGCCGGCGAGCCGCTGACGCTGACGCCGACGCACCAGCTGGTGGAGAGCGTCCTGCTCGTGAACATGCTCGACATCTGGGCCGCGCTCGCGTCGCCGGCCGCGATGGGCGAGAGGTTGCGCGCGACCTCGAGCGTGCGCAGCAGCGAGTAGTGGTTGGAGTAGGTGCTGCTGTGCGTGCCCGCGGTCACGCCTGCGCCGACGAAGATGGTGGCGACCTGGTTGGTGGTCGTGAAGTCGTCCTCGTCCCACGTGATCGCGAGCAGCGAGTGCTGGCTGGTGAACGCGGGCGAGGCCAGGATCGAGGGCACCTGCTGCTGCAGCCAGGCGTCTCCAGTCGCGACCGAGCAGTCGTGCATGTCGTGGCACGCGTTGGGCGTGATGAAGCTGAAGGTGGGCGTGGTCGAGGTGGAGCGAAGGTCCGTCGCCAGCTGCGTGTAGGGCACGACGTGGCTCTGGCAGCGGGACGCGTTCTGGCGGATGTCGTCGTAGTAGATGAAGGGGTCGTGCTTCTGCACGTAGGGATAGGCGTCGCCGACGTAGCAGGCTGAGGGCATCGACTCCTCGTACGCCTTCCACGTGCTGCCGGCCGACTCGAGGCGGTCGCCGATGTTGGAGACGCCGAGCCAGCAGGTGGTGCAGTCGCTGGTGATGCCCTGGGTGTCGCCCGAGGTGAGCGCGATGTAGTTCGGAAGGCTCGGGTGCGCGACGGCGAAGTAGTTGGTGGCGACGGCGCCGCTGTTCGCGAGGCTGTTGATGTACGGGGCGGAGGGGCTGCCGATCACCTCGCTGTAGGAGTGGTTCTCCATCACGATCACGAAGACGTGGTCGAGGGGTGGGGTGCCCGCGGCCTGGACCGAGGCCGGCCGCGACGAGACGGTGAGGGTGATGGCGAAGGCCGCCAGCGCGGCGAGGACCGCCGGCGCAAGGGTTTTCCTGTGCAAGCCGGGGGGCATTTTGACGGGCGGCGCCGACGAGGCGCGGCCAGGTTCGTAAACAAGGGTTAATGGTTCGTGTGGTCCGCGAAATTGGCGCGCGTTAGGCGCCGCCGAATTACGCGCGTTTGGCGCACAACGCGCCTTTGGGGGCGCCGCCGAATTGCGCGCGTTTGGCGCACAACGCGCCTTTGCGCCGCCGAATTACGCGCGGTTGGCGCAAAACGCGCCTATCGGCGGGCGATCCCTGACGACAGGCGCCGTGCGAGGACCAGGGCGAGCACGGCCAGCACGACGGCGGCGGCCCCGAGCACCGCATAGGCACGGGATGAGCTCGCGGTGAGGGTGAGGCGCGGGGAGCTGGACGCGGGCGCCGGCGAGGGCGGGGCCTGCGGGGTCGCTGCCGGCGGCGGCTGTGGCGTGGACCCGGGGGACGATGCCGCCGGTGGCTGCGGGCTCGGCTCGTCGAGGACGGTCTGAACGAGCCCGGCGCCGCCGCCACACGTCGGGTCGGGTGGCACGCCCGCGGACCAGCGGAAGGTGATCGTGTGGACGCCGGCGCCCAGGGTGGAGAGCGTGAGGCTCGCCGTCCCCTGGGAGCCGCTCACGGAAACCGAGTCCGCGGGCGTGACGTCGCCGTCGACGGTGAAGTCGACGGTAGCTCCGTCGGCGCAGTAAGGGACGAACGAGGCCGTGAAGGTGACCGGGCGGCCCGCGACCGAGGGGTCGGCGGACGAGGTCAGCGAATCGTCAGCGGCGGCCGCGGTCGACGTGAGGATGGCGATTCCGGCGGCGGCGGCGGCGGCAAACTCGAGGAGTCGGGCGCGGGCGCGCGCGTGAAATTGCGCGCGCTTGGCGCACAACGCGCCTTTGGGGCGCGGAATTACGCGCGTTTGGCGCAAAACGCGCCGATCGGGG
>CAZLJC010000020.1:32451-37116 GCA_964559855.1 uncultured Actinomycetes bacterium | reverse complement strand
CGCGCCTTTGGGGCGCGGAATTACGCGCGTTTGGCGCAAAACGCGCCGATCGGGGAGGCCGGGCGGCGGAGGGGATGCGCGGCGGAGGGGAGGGGTGGCGGAGAGGCCGGGCGGCGGAGGGGATGCGCGGCGGAGGGAGGGCGGGGTCAGTGCAGCGTGTACGTCAGGCCGGCGTTGTAGGCGTCCCAGCCGCCGGAGCTGTTGCTGTAGACGCCACCGGTCCCGGACTGGCGTACCCAGACGTTGATCCGGTACGTGCCGGGGGCGGCGCCGGTCGTCGTCCAGGTCAGCGCGGCGTTCGTCGTGTAGGGCTGGACGAGGGTGTACGAGGTCGCGCCGGGGGCCAGGACCCACAGCTCGTACTCCGGGGCGGAGCAGCCGGGCGCCGAGGCGTTGATCGTCACCGTGGAACCGACCGCGGCGGAGCCGGACGGCGAGGCCGTATCGCCGACCGAGGGGCAGCCCTGGGTCAACGTGTAGGTGAGGCTCGCGTCGTATGCGTCCCAGGTGCCGGAGGCGTTGCTGAAGACTCCCGGGCTGGAAGCGTCGCGCACCCACACGTTGATCCGGTACGTGCCGACGGGCTGCCCGTTGGTGGCCCAGGCGTAGGTGGGCGAGCTGCTGTACGAGTGGAGCAGCGTATAGGAGGTGGCGCCGGGCGCCAGGATCCAGAACTCGTACTGCGGGTTGGGGCACCCGGGCGCGCTCGCCGTGAGGGTGACGCCCTGGCCGGCCATCGCCGCGCTCGCGGGTGAGGCCGAGGTGGTGACCGAGGGGCAGCCCTGGGTGAGGCTGTAGGTGAGGCTCGCGTCGTAGGCGTCCCACGTCCCCGAAGCATTGCTGTAAACCCCGGCGCTGGCCGCGTCGCGCACCCAGACGTTGATCCGGTAGGCGCCCAGGGGCTGGCTGCCCGTGCTCCACGTGTAGGTCGCCGAGCTGCTGTACGAGTTGAGCAGCGTGTAGGAGGTGGCGCCGGGCTTCAGGATCCAGAACTCGTACTGCGGGTTCGGGCAGGCGGGCGCGCTCGCGGTGAGCGTGACGGTGGTCCCGGCCATCGCCTGGCCGGTGGGAGAGGCCGAGGTGCTGACCGACGGGCAGCCCTGGGTCAGCGTGTAGGTGAGGCCCGCGTTGTACGCGTCCCACGACCCGGACGCGTTGCTGCTCGCCCCGCTGCTGGCGGCGTCGCGCACCCAGACGTTGATCCGGTAGCTGCCGAGCGGGTGCCCGCCCGTGCTCCACGTCAGGGTCGGCGACGTGCTGTACGACTGCGCCAGCGTGTACTGCGTGGCCCCTGGCGCGAGCAGCCAGAACTCGTACAGCTGGTTGGGGTGGATGCAGGAGCTCGCCGCCGTGACCGTCACGGTGGTCCCGGCCATCGCGGGCGACGCGGGGGACGCGGAATCGGTGACCGACTGGCAGCCGGCGACGACGTCGTAGGAAAGCCCCGTGCTGTACGAGTCCCAGGTGCCGTAGCTGTTCTGGAACTGGCCGCCGTCCCCGGCGTCATGGGCCCAGACGGCGATCCGGTACGTGCCGGCCCCACCCGGAGTCCAGTTGAAGACGGGGCTGGTGCCGTACGGCTGGCCGATCGTGTACAGGCTCGCGCCGGGGGCGAGCACCCAGAACTCGTACAGCGGGTTCGGGCACCCGCTTGCGACCGCCGTGACCTGGACGGCCGTCCCCGGTTCCTGTGGTGAGGCGGGGGCCGCGCTCTCCGAGACCGACGTGCACGAGTTCAGGACCCAGGTCGTCGACGCGTAGCCCTCCGAGCTGAGCGGCGAGTCGCCGGCCTGGTTGGCCCACAGCACGACCGTGTACGTGCCCGGGCCGTACCCGGTCGTGTTCCAGTTCCAGGTCGAGCCGGCGCTGAACGGCTGCATGATCTTCCAGGAGCCGCCCGGCGCCTTGAGCCAGAACTCGTACTGCGGGTTGGCGCACCCCGAGGCGCCGCTCGCGGTGAACTGCACGATGCCGTTGCCCGGGTAGGACGCGCCGACGCTGACCGACTGGCAGCCGACCGTGACGTCGCTGATCTGCGTCACCCAGTTGGCGGCCGTCGACGGCGAGCCGCCCGGGCCGACCAGCATGCTCACGCCCCAGGCCGAGTTGTAGTTGCTCGGGTCGGGCCGGGCGGAGGAATAGTCGCCCCACCGGCACGGGAAGCCGCCCAGGCCGCAGCTGAAGTCGGTGTCGTTACCGCCGCTCGTCGCCAGCACCACCTCGCCGCCGGACATGGACCCGGCCGCCGTGGAGGAGTTGCGGCCCTGGGCGCGGAAGGAGACGTACGAGCTGGAGTCCGCCGCGTTGTAGAAGACCACGGCTTCGTTGCCGGCCTCGGTGGGCGAGATCGCGCCGTTGAACGTGTACTGGCCGTCGGACACGTCGCCGGATTGCGGCGCCGACAGGCTGGCGGGGAGCAGCTCGTACCACCGCTCGGAGCTGATGCCGAGCGGGATCTGCGGGTCCCGGATGGCGTGCTGGGTCCACACCGCCTCCGCCCCGTAAGTGGGGTCGTAATGCCCGACGGCCTGGGTGAGGCGGGTGTCGCCCGCGTCCAGGCACGTGCCCGGCGACGCGGTGCAGTTGGAGGTTCCGGTCGCCGGCTGCGGGACGTCCGGCGGAATGCGGTAGCTCGCCACGGTCATCGCGCCGAGGTAGACGAGCGAGGTTCCATTCAGCCCGCTCGACCGCCAGGCCAGGATCTTGCTCTCGGTGCCGCCGGTCGACGGCTGGAGCGCGGACACGATGTAGTCGTAGCCCGAGGAGTCGGTCATATCGGCGGGGATGGGTGTGAAGATGCTGATGTTCAGCCCGTACCGGGCCCCGGTGAGCCCGCCCGTGCCGCAGCCGTTCGCGGCCGACACGCCGGGCGGCTTGCCCACGATGAAGACGTCCGGGCCCAGGTAGGCGCCGGTTCCGTATGCCCCGAACATGTTCGCGCCGGCGATCAGCGACGAGTTGTCGTGTCCGAGGTGCGGGTAGTCGGGGAGCTGGTCGTAGGTGTCGATCGAGATGATGCAGACGTCGTACTTCGCGAAGTCCCCGGCGTCGCTCGTGTACGTCCACCCGATCACCAGGCGGTCGTCGTAGACCGAGCTCGTGTTCTGGTCGCCCGTGCAGCCTCCGGCAGTGGTGACCCGCTGCACCGCCATCGAGTAGACCCAGTGGCCCCACTGCTGGTCCCATGCCACCTGGGGGTCGAAGACACAGTCCGCGGGCGTCGCGCCCGCGAGGTTGTAGAGCGGGACCACGTTCGGGCCGCAGGCTCCCCCACACGCCGCCGGATAGGCGGTGACGGCGCTGTTGACGATCTCGACCTGCTGCGTCGGCGAGGCGTCGCCGTTGGAGTCGGACGGGGTGATGGAGGGGCTGCCCATCTGGCCGGCGAAGTTCTGTCCGTTGTAGACCGCGGCCTGGGGGGCCGGCGACGGGCCCCCCGACGGGGACGCCGTTCCGGCCCCGCTCTTCGAAGCCGCGGCGTGGGCGTTGGCGGCCGCCTTGGCCAGCTTCAGCGCCGCGGCGTCCCGAGACAGGGGACGGTGCTGGGCCCTGGGCGTGGACGGGGGCTGTCCGGCGACCGGAGTGGGGTGGAAGGGCGTGAGCTGGAGCGGGGCGCCGCGCACCGGGACCGGCGTGGCGACCGGCGTGGGGGTGGGAGTCGCGACCGGGGCGGCGGCGGCGGACGCGGGAAGGGCCTGGGCCGCGATTGACACGACGCAGGCGGCGCCCGCGCCGGCGAGACACCGGACGGCCGGGCGCCGCGCTCGCATCGTCATGACCCCCTCCGGGCGTCGCTCACGCCAGGAAAACCCGACCTTCGGCCCGCGCTGATGGTAGTTGGCACAGGCGCGGTGTCAAGATGGCGGTTTCCTGAACCGCCGTCGAACTCCGACGCTATCCCACGGTGTAGACGAGTCCGGCGTTGTACTCGTCCCACCGGCCGTACGCGTTTCCAAAGACCCCGAGGCTGGCGGCGTCCCGCACCCACACGTCGACCCGATAGCCGCCGGGGCCGTTGCCGGCCGTGCTCCACGTGAAGGTCGACGCCGGGCCGTAGGGCTGGACGAGCGTATAGAGGCTCGCGCCCGGGGAGAGGATCCAGAACTCGTAGAGCGGGTTCGGACAGCCGGGCGCCGCGGCCGAGAAGACGGCGGGCCCGCGCGGGCCGCCCGAGGCCGAGACCGCCACCGCCGGACAGCCCGCGGTGACCGTGTAGGTCAGCGTGGCGTTGTACGCGTCCCACGTCCCCCAGGCGTTGCCGAACGCCCCGGGGCTCGCCGCGTCGCGCGTCCACACGTTGATCCGGTAGGCGCCGGGCGCAAGGCTGTTGGTGCTCCAGTGCAGCGTCGCGCTTGTGCTGTAGGGCTGGGCCAGGGTGTAGAGGCTTGCGCCGGGCGCCAGCACCCAGAACTCGTACTGCGGCTGCGGGTCGAAGCAGCCCGCCGCCGCGGCCGTCACGTCGACCGTCATGCCCTTCATCGCTCCGCCGGCCGGCGACGCCGAGTCCGACACCGCCGCGCAGCCCGGCGCGAGCGTGTACGTGAGCGTCGCGTTGTAGGCGTCCCACGTGCCCCACGCGTTGCCGTACAGCCCCGGGCTGGCCGCGCGGACCCAGACGTTGATCCTGTACACGCCCGCGCTCTGCCCGACCGTGCTCCAGGAAAG
>CAZLJC010000020.1:0-32351 GCA_964559855.1 uncultured Actinomycetes bacterium | reverse complement strand
CCGCACGTGTTGTTCATGGTCAGGAAGAACTGGTTGCCCATCGGCACCTGCCACACGACCTGCGGCAGCGCCGTCCGGGCATGCAGCTCCGCGACCCACGTGAGGTAGCGCGTGAAGTTCGGGAACCTGACGTTGTACGGGTCCCACCAGTGCGTGAAGTTCTGGTTCACGCACGGCGGGGCGGAGCAGCTCGCGAGCTCCCACCACGCGGCGTTGTGGTCGTCGACGTCGTTGAACACCGCGTCCCACGTGGCGGCGCCGGCGGAGTTCAGGAACGCCGCGGTCTTGTCCGCCTCACCGGCGGCGTTGATCGCGGCGTTGGTGTCGCTCGCGATGTCGATGCTGGACGACCACATGGAGGCGTGCATCGCAAGAAGCACGTTGGGCGCGTACGTGTCGCGCAGGTGCTTGAGCGCGGCGGCGAAGCCCGCGACGTTGTCGGGATAGCCGGCGACGTCGGAGAAGCCGGAGGACGCGACCATCGCGGACACGGACGCCGCGCTACCGCCCGCCGCCTTCTGCTGCATGTAGCCCCAGAAGTCCGGCTCGACGTGGACGACCACCTGGCCGCCGTACTGCGCGGCCTTCTGCATCAGGACCCTGAAGCTCGAGTAGTAGGAGCTCATGGTCGACGCGTCGTTCAGGTTGTTGTAGTCACGGTCGAGCTCGTTCGAGCCCGTGCTGGGAGTCGACTGCAGGAGCTGGTACCAGGTGAAGACCGGGATGTAGCTCGCGGGCGCCGCGGTGCTGGCGTTCATGTAGTCGAGGGCGTACTGACCCCGGGGCAGGGCGGGGTCCTGCCACGTGAGCCAGTTGCCCGACGTGTTCACGCCGCCCGCGAGGTAGGTGAAGCGATAGCGCCACGGCACGCCGCTCGAGGTCATCCACGTTGTGTCGTCGTTGCTCAGGCCGAACTCGAGCCGCGTCGAGGGCAGCGCCGCCGCCGCGCGCGGAGCTCCCGCAGCCGGGCCCGCGGCCAGGATCGGGACGAGGCACAGGATCAGCGCCGCAAGCGCGCCGGCCGGAAACTTCAAGGGCCTCAAGTCAGCCGGTACGTGAGTCCCGCGTTGTACGCGTCCCAGGTGCCGTACGCGTTGCCGTACGTCCCGGCGCTGCTCGAGTCGCGCACCCACACGTTGATCCGGTACGTGCCGGCGCCGTTGCCCAGCGAGCTCCACGTGTACGTCGCGGTGGGGCTGTAGGCCTGCACGAGCGTGTACAGCGAGGCCCCCGGGGACAGGATCCAGAACTCGTACCGCGGTTGCGCGCACCCGGGGGCGCTCGCGGTGAACGTGATCGACGTGCCGGAGGCCGACGGGCTCGGCGGGGCGGCGGACACCGACACGGACGGGCAGCCCGCCGTGATGCCGTACACCAGGCCCGCGTTGTACGCGTCCCAGCTGCCGTAGCTGTTGCTCGCCGCGCCTCCGCTGGAGGCGTCGCGCACCCAGACGTTGATCCGGTAGGAGCCGGTGGCGAGGGTGCCCGTGCTCCACGTGTAGGTGCCGGCCGGGCTGTAGCTCTGCGCCAGGGTGTAGAGCGAGGCGCCCGGCGCGAGGATCCAGAACTCGTAGTGGGGGTTCGCGCAGCCGGTGGCGGTCGCGGTGATGGTCACGGTTGTGCCGCGCATCGCGCCGCCCGACGGCGAGGCGGACTCGCTCACGCTCGAGCAGCCGGTGAGCACGTAGGTCAGGTTCGGGTTGTAGGTATCCCAGCGGCCGTAGCTGTTCCCGTAGGCGCCGGTGCCGCCCGCGTCCTTGACCCAGACGTTGATGCGATACGTCCCCGTCTGCAGGCCCGTGGTGCTCCAGCTGAGCACCGCGCTTGGGCTGTAGGACTGGGCCAGCGTGTACAGGCTCGCGCCGGGCGCCAGCAGCCAGAACTCGTACAGCGGGTTGGGGTTGGGGCAGCCGGAGGCCACGGCGGTCACCGTCACGGCGGTGCCGGCCGTAGAGGGCGAGGGCGGTGAGGCGCTGTCGCCGACCGAGGTGCACCCGGCGACCAGGTTGAAGGACTTCACCTGCGTGTCGGCCGCAGCGAACACCTGGCCGCCGGCCTCGCTCGGCGTCGAGAAGTGGTTCACCGAGAAGGCCGCGCTGTGGTACACCTGCGCGCCGGTCGCGGCGCTGAAGCCGTACAGGCCGCCGCCGTTGATGGCCACGGCCCACACCACGCCTCCGGCGACGATCGGAGGGCCGAAGGTCGTGGTTCCGCCGGCGGACCATGTCGGGCTGCCGCACGCGCCGCTCGCGCACTGGCTGAAGGACGGCGTGGACGGGTCGATGCTCAGGCCCACCAGGCCGTGGCCGTCGCACTCCAGGTAGACGTAGGGCGCCGCGTAGGCGTACGAGCCGAAGTTGGCATCGGCGTGGTTCCCGTAGCAGACGTCGGCCCCGCTGTAGTTGACGGGCGACGGGTAGAGCTGCCCGTTCATGCCTCCGAGCGACTGCGGGTTGACGAGGAAGCCCTGCCCCCACTTGCCGGCCTGAAAGGCGAGTGTGGGGCTGATCAGCACCATGCTCGCTGAGCCGAGGTCCTGGTCGTTGCCGCACCAGTTGCCCTGCCAGTCGAGCGGATAGAACGAGCCGAGGTGCTGGTTCACGGAGGCGCCGGCCGCGAGCTCCACGATCGCGTCGTTCTCATACACCGCGGTGCCGTCCGGGTTGGCGGCGCAGCCCGCCGCGACACCGTTGCCGCTCGTGTCGAAGACGTGGCCCGTCGCGTCGTCGATGACGACACCGCCGGAGTTCCAGAAGCCGGCACCGTCCCCGGGAGTGACGTAGTGCCCGATGCCGCCGCCGGCCGTCGGCACGGAGAAGATCCAGCCGCGGTAGGCCCCGCAGTCGCCGGCGCGGCCACCGAACGGAACGTACACGTACCCGTTGTGGATGGCCAGGGCGCCGCGCTGCTGCTGGATCGTCCAGTCGAAGCCGCTCAGGGCCTGCGTGGTGATGATCACGGACGACTGGAGCGCGCCGGTCGCCAGGCTCAGGCCCTCCAGCCGGTAGAGGTCGTCCGCTCCGAACGTGGCCACGTAGATCCGTCCGCCGGCCGTGTCGATCACCGGCGTGCCGAGGATGCCCTGCGGCGAGACGTTGCCGCACGCCCATCCGGTTGTCTCCGGCGCCCGGATGTGGTCCGTCCAGACGACGGTGCCGTCGCTCTGGTTGAGCGCGTACACGGTGTCGTTCAGCGTGCCGACGTACACGAGCCCGTTGTAGACGAGCGGCTCGCCGTAGACCGAGTCGTCGAGCACGGGCGAAGTCCATCCCGCGGTGGCTCCCACCGTCGCCGGCTGGGCGGCGTCGAAGCCGGTGTGGCCGTCGTCGTGGTGATAGGTCGTCCAGCTGCCGTTGGGCGTGATCGCCGCGGCGCGCGGGGCGGACTGGTGGTGGGTCGCGGCGGGCCGCTGGACGGGCGTCCGGGCGGCGACTCCCGCCGGAACGAGGCCGACAGCCGCGGAGACCGCGGCGGCGACGGTCAAGATAGCGAGCCGGTGCTGCATCCTCTCTCCATCCCTAACGTGGCTGTGGTGTTGCTGGGTCGCTGGCTTCGTGTGAGCTGGGCGATCGAAGGGCGTTTCGGTAAGCTGGCGGGCGTGCCACCGGCTGCTTGCTTGGTCCCGGCTCGGCCGCGGATTGTAACCGGCGGTACGTCAGGGCGATGAGCACAACCGAGACTTCATCGCGGGCGGGTAGCGCCAGGGCGACCGGCGCCAGGAGGAGGTCGTACGGCCACTCCGCGCGCTTCCTCACCAGCCACGCGGGGCTGCTGCTGCGCGTGACGTGGAGCGACCTCGGGCGCCGCTACGCCGGGTCCTTCCTCGGACTCGGCTGGGTGGTGATCGCGCCGGCCGTGCTGTTCGGCCTGTACGCGGTGATCTACCTGCTGGTGTTCCGGGTGCAGGTCCCCGGGCTCGATCGCGGGGCCTACGTCCTTTATATCTTCTCCGGCCTGGTGCCCTACCTCATGACGGCCGAGGCGCTGACCGCGGGCGTCGGAAGCGTCGTGGTCAACCGGTCGATCCTGAACAGCACCGTCTTCCCCATCGACCTCGCGCCGGTCAAGGCCGTGCTGGCCGCGCAGGGCTCGATGGTGGTCGGCATGATCGTCACGGTCGGGGGCGTCGTCGCCGCCGGCAGGGCGCACTGGACGCTGCTGCTCATCCCGGTCGTGTGGGCCCTGCAGCTGCTCGCGCTGGTCGGCGTGGCCTGGATCCTCTCGCTGGTCAACGTGGTCTTCCGCGACCTGCAGAACCTGATCGGCCTTTTGCTCGTGATCCTCATGGTCGCCTCGCCCATCGCCTACACGCCGTCGATGGTGCCGGCGTCGGTCCGGGCCGTCCTCGTCCTCAACCCGCTGGCCTACTTCGTGCTGGCCTACCAGAAGATCCTGGTCCTCGGCCACGTGCCGGACCTCGCGTCGAGCCTGGTGATCGTGCTCGGCTCGCTTGCGCTGTTCGTGGGCGGCGGATGGTTCTTCGCCCGCGTCAAATCGGTGATGGTCGACTATGTCTGAGCTCGCCCTGCGGCTCGAGGGCGTGGGGAAGAGATACAAGATCTTCAACCGGCGAGCCGACCATATGCTCGACACGTTCGGCCTCACGCGAGTGCTGCCGTTCGTGAAAGCGAACTACCACGACTTCTGGGCCCTCAGGGAGGTCGACCTGGACCTGCGCCGGGGGCAGCGGATCGGCGTGATCGGGCGCAACGGCGCCGGCAAGACGACGATGCTCAAGCTGATCACCGGCAACCTCGAGCCCACCGAGGGATCTGTCGAGGTCAACGGCCAGGTGCAGGCGCTGCTCGACGTCGGCGGTGGCTTCCATCCCGAGTTCACGGGCCGCGAGAACGTGCGCGCCGCGCTCACGTACCAGGGGATGGCGAAGCGCGATATCACCGCCGCCGAGGCCGATATCGCCGAGTTCACGGACCTGGGCGAGTTCTTCGACCAGCCGTTCCGGACCTATTCGCTCGGCATGCAGGCGCGGCTGACGTTCGCCTGCGCGACCGCGATCACGCCCGACGTGCTGATCGTGGACGAGGTCCTGGGCGCGGGCGACGCGGCGTTCTACCGGCGTTCGACCGACCGCATGCGCAAGCTCATGCACGACGGCGCGGCTGTCCTGCTCGTGTCCCACGCCCTGCAGCAGATCCAGCGCTTCTGCGACGAGTCCATCTGGCTCGAAGGCGGGCACATCGTGATGCGCGGGTCCACGACCGAGGTGGTCAAGGCTTACGAGAAGTTCTCCCGTGAGCTCGACCAGGCGTGGTTGCGGGAGCAGCAGCAGACGGGCGGCGGTGCCGTCAAGGACGCCGATCAGACGGGCGTGAGCGAATGGAACGACGTGCCGGGGCTGCGGATCGTCGACGTGGCGATCCAGGACGAGCAGGGCCAGAGCCAGGTGCTGTTCGAGGTCGGCTCGCGGTGCCGCGTCACGATGCGGGTTCGCGCGGAGCAGGAGGGTGCCTTTCCGGTCGTCCCGGTGGCGCTGATCTTCCGGCCGGACGGGATCGTGATGACGCGCCACATCGGCCGGCGGGAGACGGTGCACGTGAAGGCGGGAGACGAGCTCCGCGCCGTGCTCGACCTCGGCGAGCTGCAGCTGGGGAACGGCGACTACCTGCTGTCGGTGGGCGTCTGGTCGGAGGTCGATCCGTCCCACGTGGAGCCTTCGAGCTACTACCACAACCTCGACAGGAGCTTCAAGTTCCGCGTCACCGGCAACCCTCCGATGCGCAACGAGCTCTTCGTCCACCCGGGAACGTGGCGGATCGAGCGCCCGGCGTCGAGGCGGCAGGCGGCCGCAAGCAGGGCCGACGTCTCGAGCTGACGTAGTGGCTCAGCCGGCGATAGCGCCCCGACGAGTCCTGATCCTCTACTGGACGCCGACCCCGCCGAGCGAGATCCGCTCCGCGATCCGGCATCACCTCGAGGCCATCAGGTACGGCCCGTCGCGCCATCACGTGACCTACTGGAACGCGTTCGAGGGCAGCCCCGCGGTGCTGCGCCATGGGACGTACGACGCGATCCTCCTGCACACGACGCTGCTGTGCCTGCGCTGGTTTCCGACCTTCCAGGAATGGCGGCGAAAGCTGAGCTGGGTCGCGGGGCTCGACTGCTTGAAGATCGCGCTCCCGCAGGACGAGTACGACCACTCGGAGGTGCTCGACGAGTGGCTGCGCGACCTCGGCGTCCAGCACGTCTTCTCGAACTTCGGCGAGGACGTGCGCCCGGTCCTGTATCCCGGGATGTCGCGGAGCGCGGTCTTCCACCCGGCGTTCACGGGATACATCGACGAGGACACGGCGCGCCGGCTGGAGGGCCGGCTCCAGCCGGCCGCGGCCCGTCCCTATGACGTGGTGTACCGGGCGAGCCACCTTCCTTACTGGTTCGGCAGCCTCGGCCAGCTGAAGCACAGGATCGGCGCCCGCGCGAAGGCGGAGGCAGAGGCGCGCGGCCTGGTCGCGAACGTGAGCACGCGCACCGAGGACGCGATCATGGGCGACGAGTGGTTCGACTTCCTGGGGGCCGGGCGCTCGGTCGTCGGGTGTGAGAGCGGGTCGAGCGCGCTCGACCGGCGCGGCGAGATCCAGGCGTCGATCCGGCGCTATCTCGAGCAGCATCCGGAGGCGGGGTTCGACGAGGTGTCCGCGCACCTGCCCGAGGGCTGGGACTCGTATCACTTCGCGGCCGTCAGCCCGCGCCACTTCGAGGCCGTGATCACCCGCACCTGCCAGGTGCTGGTCCGCGGGCGCTACGACGGCGTGCTGGTCGCCGGCCGCCACTACCTGCCCGTCAGCCCGGACCTTTCCGACCTGGGCGAGGTGCTGGAATCGGCGGCGGATCCCGGGACCGCGTCGGCCGTGGCCGAGACGGCGTACGAGGAAGTGTACCGCTCGGGCCGCTACGGATATCGCGGGCTGGCGGAGCTGATCGACCGCGTGCTCGACACGCGCGCGGTCCGGCGGCCGGGCGCGGGCGCGGTGGCGTCCGCCGTATCCGCGGCCTGGGGGACGTGGCGGCTGAAGCGTCCGTCGGAGATAGACAGCAGCTGGACGGTGAGCGATCCGGAGCTGTCGCGAGGCGCCGCCGAGCTTGGGCCTCCGGCGCGGCAGGTGGCCAGGCTCCTGCGCGATCGGACCGGAAGAGGGCTGGTGCGGGGGGCGGCCGCGGGCCGCGTCAGCCGGCCGCTGCTCCGCGCGTACCTCGGCGCCGGCGATGAGGCCGCCTCGATCTCAGCCGCGCGCCTGCTGGCCGAGGCCCGGCTGCTCGACCGCATGGCGCGGGCGCAGACCTTCGAGCCGCGCACGCCGGTGGCGCGCGTCATCAAGGCCAGCGAGTCGAAGGACGCGCTCGACCTGCGCCTGCTGCGCTCCGAGCCCGAGCCGGACGGGGCGGACGGCCGCCTCACGTCGTGGCCGCCGCCCTCGATCCACGTCCGGGTGCCGAGCTTTCGCGGAACGTCCGCGACCCGCCTGGACGCGATCGGCGCGCTGGCCGCGGTTCGCCCGGCCGAGGTCAAGCGGGCGGTCCGGCCGCTGCTCGACGACCTCGGGGGCGCCCGGTCCAGGCCGCGCGTCCGCGGCCGGCGGAGCAGCGCGAAGACCGCGCTGGCGATGGCGCGCCTGGTCGCGCGCCGCCCGGCGGACCTGTGGTTCCTGGCCAGGGCGGCCGGCCGGGCCCCGCTGGGCGACGTGGCCGATGACCTGCTTAAGCTCGCCCTGCTCGAAGACGCCAGGGATCGCTCCGACGTCGCCGTGGAGGTCGAGCCGGGCACGCGGATGCTCCGGCTGGTCACCCGGCCGGGCGGACCGACCAGGCCCGCCGGCGACGCCGCGGCGGTGGGCGAGCTCGACGCCGACCGCATCGTATGGGACAACTCCGCGGCCTCGCGCTACGTGTTCGCGCCGGTCGCGCTGGGCCGGCGGCTGACGGTGTTTCTCGGCGCCGGCGGGGTTCACGAGTTCACGGGGGTCGAGGCGCTGCCGGAGGCGGCGCGCCGGGCGATCCTGCGCCGGATCGCCAGGCCCAAGGGCGGCGGCGCGAGCTAGCGTCCGGAACGGCTCACGATACCGTCAGGCGATTTCGGCTCCTTTGGCGCCAAACGCTCGCAATTCGCGCGGGATCGGGCTCGTTTGGCGCAAAAGGCGTGGAATTCGGGCCCCTGGGGCTGGCGCGGCTAGCGGCCGGCGGAGGCCTGCGGCGCCGGCGCCGGCTCGAGGCCGCGGTTCCATGCCCCCTCGTCGAAGAGACTCAGCCACTCGTTGAGGCTGATCCAGCGCCACAGCGCCCACGAGCGTTCCGCCGCGCCGGCCTGGTGCTCGTTCCACGTCCGCTCGAGCGCCTCGCGGTCGTACGCGGCGAGCGACGTGATCGGGCCGCTGAACAGCCGGTCGTAAGCCCACGTCTTCAGCCCGTCCCTCAGCCAGCGGTCGAGCGGCGCGGCGTAGCCCATCTTGTCGGCGCGCCACGTCACCTCGCGAGGCAGCAGCCGGTCGCCCGCCCGGCGGAGGATCAGCTTCTGCCAGCCGTCACCGACGAGCGCCCGCTCCGGCAGCCCGGCCACGAAGTCGACCAGGTCGTAGTCGAGGAAGGGAAGCCGCGTTTCGCGCGCGAACGCCATCGAGTTGCGGTCGGCGTACCTGAGCAGCTGAGGCAGCGACTCGTAGAGCATGGCCCGCGCGCGCAGGTTGCGGTGCCGCCCGCCGCGGGTGAGTCGCGGAACCCCGGCGAGCTCGCCGTCCGGGTGCGGCGCGCCGCGGCGCAGGCCGTGCCGGGCGAGCTGGCGCAGGCCGAGCGCGGCGTTCCGGTTGAAGCGGCGCTGTGAGTTCGGATACAGGCGGCTGGCGCCGGCCAGCCGGCGCGAGAACAGCGTGGTCTCGCGGATCGCGCTCAGCCAGCGCCCCGACTCGACCAGGTCGTACTGGTGGGTCGGGAAGTAGAACTGGTAGCCGCCGAGCAGCTCGTCCGCGCCCTGCCCGTCGAGGATGACCTTGGTGCTCTGCGCGGACGCCAGGCGCATCACGCACCACTGGAGGTAGATCGACGCGCTGAGGAACGGCTCCTCCTGGTGGTAGTGGATGCGGCGCGACTCCTCCATCAGGCGCATCGGGTCAGGCGTGATCATGTGAGCGTTCACGCCCGTGGCGGAGGTCACCAGGTCGACGAAGTGGCCTTCTGAGAGCGCGGGGTCGTCGTCGAATCGCGCGGTGAAGGTGTTCTGCGTCACGATCCCGCGCTCGCCCTTCAGCTTCGCCACCAGCGCGACCACGGTCGAGGAGTCGAGGCCTCCCGACAGGCTGGTGCCGACGGGCACGTCGGACCGCAGGCGCATGGAGACGCTGCGCTCGACCAGCTCGCGGAAGCGCTCGACGGCGTCGGCTTCGCGATATCGCTCGTCGCGCGGGGAGAAGTCGGGGGTCCAGTAGCGCCACGACCGGAGGACCTGTCCCTTGCCGTCGAGCAGCATCGCGTGGGCCGCGCGCAGCCGCTTGACGCCCTTGAACATCGTCGCCTCGTCGCTCTCGTAGTAGCGGGCGTTGAGGTACAGCTCGAGGACGTCCTCGTCGATCGCGGCGGCGACGCCGGGGTGGGCGAACAGGGCCTTGGCCTCAGACGCAAAGGCCATTCCGCCGCCCGGCAGCCGGGTGTGGAACAGCGGCTTCTCGCCGAAGCGGTCGCGGGCGACCAGGAGCCGCCCCTCGCGGCCATCCCACAGCGCGATCGCGAACATGCCGTTGAGCCGGGGCAGGCAATCGACGCCCCACTGCCGGTACGCGGCGAGGATGACCTCGGTGTCACTCTCGGTGCGGAAGGCGTGTCCGAGCTTGCGCAGCTCTTCGCGCAGCTCGATGTAGTTGTAGATCTCGCCGTTGTAGACGATGGCCAGCGACCTGTCGGCCGAGAACATGGGCTGGTTCGCGGCCGTGCTCAGGTCGATGATCGCCAGGCGCCGGTGGCCCAGCGCGACCGTTCCGGCGGGCTCGCGCGAGAACCAGGTCTCGATGCCGTCAGGGCCACGGTGAGCGAGCCGGTCGCGCATCTCGTCGACGACGCTCCTGCCGGTCTCCTCGGCGCCGATCAGGGCCACGATGCCGCACATGGCTCAGCTCCCCAGCAACCGGCGCACGCGCTTGCGCAGCGCGGTCGCGCCGAGCCTGCGGCGGACGCCGGTGGGCAGGAGCCGGGCGAGCGACGCGACGAACCACGCGGCGACGCGGAGTCCCAGCGGCATGGCGAGCCAGCGCGCGAACCGCGCCTCGGCCTGCACGTACTCGTCGCCCAGCGAGGCGGCCATGCGATCGATCCGGGTCACGGGCCCGCTCCCGCCTGCTCGCGCGCCGAGCTCCTCGACGATCGAGTCGAACTTGTGGTCATAGTCGTTCGCCATGCTGACCCGGCGCATGTCCTCGGCCACCTCGGGCGCGAGCGACGCGCGCGAGGTGCGGTCGAACGCCGACAGGAATTCCTCGGCCGAGTCGGCGACCGCGACTCCGGACGTCAGGCCGCGGAGCGGCTTCATGAGCGACGCGACCACGGGAAGTCCGGTGGCGCACATCTCGAGCGCCTTGAGAGGAAGGCCGTTCTCGACCAGCCACCGCTCGTGCAGGTAGGGGATGATGCCGACGTCGCTGGCCGCGTAGAGATCGCGCAACCGGTCGGGGTCGACGGCGCCGGGCGCCCTCACGTTGCCCAGCGCGGTCACGGCGCGCCACGCGCGCATCTCCGCCGCCGGGAGGTCCTTGACCGGTCCGTAGAGGGCGAACAGGACCCGCGGATGCGCCAGCGCGAGGCGGTGCAGCAGCTGGAAGTCGAGCCGCGCGTTGATGTTGCCGCCGTAGATCGCGATCCGCTCGTAGCCGCGCCCGCGCTCGACGAGCTCTCGGTCCGGGGTTCCCGCGGAATAGTGCTTGAAGTCACAGCCGTTCGGAACGGTCACGATCGGCGCGCCCTCGACCTCGCGCCGCAGCGCCGACGCGACGCCCTCGCTGACGGCCACGGTCACGTCGCTGCAGGCGATGGTCGCCCGCAGCAGCGCGTGAAACGCGGCCCCCGGGCCCGGCATCGCGAAGTAGTTCTCGGACGCGTGATGCACGCGCGCCACGGCCGGGATGCGCGAGTACGGGTCGAGCAGCTCGGGGTTGTAGCACCAGAGCAGCGGTGCCGAGTGGCCGTGCGCGGCCAGGTCGGCCAGGACCTGGCCCGTCTGGATGTGCCGCTTGGCGAGGCGATTCGGCTCGCCCACGACCTGCACGTCGAGCAGCCTGCAGTTAGGGATTCGAGGCTCGGGCCGCGAGGTCGACTCACCGTGCGCCACGGTCGGGCTGACCAGGACCACCGGCTTGTGGCGCGCCCAGCGCGATACGAAGTGCCAGCGGTTGGAGCGCAGCTCGCGCGGCCAGCCCGGAAAGAGCAGGAAGTACACGGAGTCGACCTGCTCGAGAATGCGGCGGCTGCGCGTGCCACTGGGTGCGGACATCGTTGTGGTTGCCGGCACGGGGTCTTCTCGCAGTCTAGAGAAATGTCTCCCGACCCAGCCCTTCGAAAGGCGCCGAAGAAACGGCATCCTGCTCCGCTAGCATCCTTGGCCGACGTGATCCCGGACCGAGGCGAAAAGGCTTGATGAACGGCGCCGCCCGGATCCTCCTGCTCTGCGACGACCGGCGCACCAACCCGAACGCGGTGCTCGACCACATCGCCGCGTTTCGGCGCTTCTCGCGACACGCCGTGCACGCGTTCAACCCGCTGGGCCTGGACAGGAGCGTGGCGCTGGACCTCGCCGAGTTCGACGCCGTCGTCATCCACTACTCGATCGTGCTGAGCGATCCGTATCACGTTTCCGCGGACCTGCGCGGCAAGCTGCGTCGCTTCGCGGGATTGAAGGTGCAGCTGATCCAGGACGAATATCGCTGGGTCGACCGAACGGCGGCGGCCTCGCGCGAGGCGGGCATCGGAGTGCTGTTCACCGTGGCGTCCGGAGCCGCGGCGGCCCAGCTCTACGACGAGCGGCTGCCCGGCGTGCGCCGCGTGCACACCCTCACGGGCTATGCGCCCGAGGACCTGGCGGGGCGGCCGGTGGTGCCTCTCGAGGAGCGGCGCATCGACGTCGGCTACCGCGGCCGCGACCTGCCGTTCTGGATGGGCCGGCTCTCGCAGGAAAAGGTTCGGATCGGCGAGGGATTCCTCGAGCGCGCGCCGGCCTATGGGCTGCGCACCGACATCGCGTGGCGCGAGCCGGACCGGATCTACGGGGCTCGGTGGATCGACTTCATCTCGTCGTGCCGGGCGACGCTCGGCACGGAGAGCGGCGCCAGCATCGCGGATTTCGACGGCAGCGTGGAGCAGGCGGTGCGCGCCTACCTTCACGCGCACCCGGGGGCCTCATACGATGAGGTCGATGCGGCGGTTCTATACCGTTATGAGGGAAACGTGGTCGTCAACGTCGTCTCACCACGCGTCTTCGAAGCGGCGGCCCTCGGCACCGCGCTGGTCATGTTCCCCGGCGAGTACTCGGGCGTGGTCTCGCCCGGCCGGCACTACATCGCGCTCGACAAGGATTTCGGCAACATGGCCGACGTGGTGGAGCAGCTCCGCGACGACCGGCTCGTGTCCGAGATGACGGCTCGGGCGCGCCAGGACCTGATCGAATCCGGACGCTGGAGCCACCGAGCGTTCATCGAGCAATTCGACCGCGTCGTCTCCGAAGAGGTGCACCGTGCGCCGCGGCGCCGCACGCTTCGCCGCTATCCCGTCGCGCGGTTCGAGCGCTCGCTGCGCGTGCCGGGCCTGAGGGTGAGGCTGTTTCGCGCGCTTCACGCGGTGATGAGCCCTGTCCTGGGAAGGGACCGGTCCACGGTTTCGACCGTCCAGTACGACTCGCAGATCGACAAGGGCGTGATGGCGATCCGCCTGGCGATCGCGGACCCCGGCCTGCGGCCGCTGCTGCGGCTCGGTGGCACGACGAGGGCGCCGCTCGACCGGCTGCTGCGGGAGCTGCTCGAGCTGGCCGTGCTGAAGCGGATCGTGCTGGGCCGCGCCGGGTCCGCCGGGGACTTCGCCGTCGCGGTGGAGTACGACGCGGCGCGCAAGACGCTGCGCTTCGTGAGCCGGCCGGCGGCGCAGCCGGCGCCCGCGGCGGGCCTCGACGGGGCGTTCGCCGACCTGGGCGCGGGAGGCGTGAAGAGCATCGAGTGGGACCATCGCGCGCTCGGAGGAATCGTGCAGATCGCGCACCCGCGGCTCACGATCGGCGTCGGGACGGACGGCCTCGAGAGCTTCGCGGTGCTGGCCGCGATCGGCCAAACCCATCCAGGCGCGCTGCAGCGCGGCCTTTCCCCGCTGCTCCATGCCGCGGAGCGGAGGCCCACCGTTACATGAGCGGATTGCGCGAACGCGCCTCGCTGCTCGCGCGCGGGCTGCTCCCGGCGAAATCGCCTGGCATCACCGTCGCGGACGATTCCGGCAGCACCGCGGTCGACTCGTACTGGAACGAGCACACGGTCAACTCTTCGCCCTTCAAGTCGGCGCGGGATTCGAAGCGCTACCTGAAGAAGCGGAGTGACCAGTACCCGCTCTTCACGAAGTTCATGGACCTGTACAGCTCGCATCGCGACCAGGTCGTGCTCGATTACGGATGCGGGCCGGGCGACGACGTGGTGGGCTTTCTGCTGTGGTCGAAGCCCGGCAAGGTGATCGGGATCGACGTCTCCGACACGGCGCTCGGGCTTCTCCGGCAGAGGCTCGCGCTGCACCACGTCGATCCGCGCCGGGTCGAGCTGATCCGGATCACGGACTCGCGGGGACGCATCCCGCTGCCTGACGCGAGCGTCGACTGGCTGCACTGTGGCGGCGTGCTGCATCACACGAGCCACCCGCAGGACATCGTGCGTGAGTTCAGCCGCGTGATGAAGCCGGGCGCCCGCGGCCGGCTGATGCTCTACAACCGCGAGAGCGTCTGGTACCACGTGTGGATCGCCTACGCGCAGCGCCTCGTCAACGGCGCGTACCCGGACCTCACCGTCGACCAGGCATTCACCCGCAGCACGGACGGCCCGGATTGCCCCGTGTCCGACGCGTGGAGCGCGGCACGCGTGCTCGACATGGTGCGTGCGGCGGGCCTGGAGGGCAGCTTCGTCGGCGGTTACCTCAACGCGGTCGAGCTCGATTGGTGGAAGACGTACGGGGCGGCCGCGGCCGGCGATCCGCTCCTCGAGCCGGAGCATCGCGAGTTCGCCGCGCAGGTGAAGCTCGATGCGCGCGGATACCCGATGTGGAACGGAAAGCACGCCGGAATCGGCGGGGTTTACGCGATCGCCAAGCCCGTCTGACCTGGCTCTGAAGCAAGGCCCGTCGTGTAAGGTGTAGCGCGCCCAACGGCACCGCCATGCCGAGACAACGGTTATCGCATTTCGTCGCAGCAGTGATTTTTGCGGTCGCCTCCGCCGGTTTCACGTACCAGGCGGCGGACGCGCATCCGGCCCACGTGCTCGCTCACAGCGCCGCGATCCATCAATCCTCGGCGGCGCCGAGCCTCGCGATGAGCCCGGCCGGATTGAAGCGCGAGGTTTTCGGTTTCGCGCTCGCAAGCAGCCTGAGCGATCCCAGCGTCGGATATCCGAGCTGGAAGTTCTCACTTCTCGGCACGGTGGCCTTCTTCGCGCTGCACGTCGGCGCGAACGGCGGCATCAGCCAGGACTCGGCCTGGAGCGTGTGGAACTCGAGTGCGCTGACCGGCCTGCTGACCGCGGCGCACTCGGCGGGTACCAAGGTCGTCGTCACGATCGACCTCCAGGACTTCCAGTCCGGAACGCCCAACATGTGCGCCGGCCTCGTCAATCGCGCCACCACCGTGAGCCAGACCGTGGCGCAGGTGGTCGCGAAGGGAGTCGACGGAGTCAACGTCGACTACGAGGGGCTGAACGGCACGTGCCCCAACGGCCAGACGTCGCAATCCATGCTCACCGCGTTCATCCAGCAGCTCAGAGCCGCGCTGCCGTCAGGGTCGTACCTCTCCATCGACACTTACGCGAGCTCGGCGATCGACACGCTGGGCTTCTTCGACATCGCGGGCTTGAACCAGTACGTCGACGCCTTCTTCGTCATGGCGTACGACCTCGAATACTCCAACTGGCGCCACGCGCCCGTCTACTGCTCGAGCTTCTGCCTGGGCCCGACGGCGCCGCTCACGGGCTACTACTACAACGACACCAGCACCGCCGCGCAGTACACGGCGGTGGTGCCCGCCTCGAAGGTGATCCTCGGCGTGCCGTACTACGGACGCAAGGCCTGCGTCGGGTCGACCAACCCCAACCAGTACCCGACCGGAAGCGTGATCGCGGACGGATATCAGGACGCGTCGGGCGAGTCGACCGCCGGCGCCGTGCTCTCGGGAAGCTATGTGGCGCACCGCGACGCCAACGATCCCGCCGGGCAGGAGCGATGGGACACGTGGACGAACACGTCGCTCGGCTGCGTCCGCGAGCTGTATTGGGACGACGTCACCTCGCTGGGCAGGAAGTACGACCTGGTGAACCAGGACGGCCTTCGCGGCGTCGGCATCTGGACCCTGAACTACGGCGGCGGCGCGCCGGAGCTGTGGTCCGCGCTGCAGAGCCATTTCGCGGGATGCACCGCGGTGTCGACGTCGGCGACGCCGGCATCTCCCACGCTCGCGGGCACGGTCGTGTCGCTCAGCGCCTCCGCGTCGTGCCCCAACTCCAGCCCGCTCTACGAGTTCTGGATCCTGGACCCCGGCGCGTCGCTGTACACGCTGGTCCAGCCGTACAGCGCCAATCCCGTCTTCAAGTGGCCGACCGTCGGCATCTCGCCGGGCACGTACCGGGTCAACGTGTGGGTCAGGGATTCGAGCAGCGCGGGTGCGTACGCGAACAGCTCCGGGCGCTGGGACGCGTACAACGCAAACCTTGTGTACACGGTGACGTCGGTTCCGTGCGGCGCCGTGGCCGAATCGGCGTCGGCGACGGCCGCCATGGCCGGGCTGCCGGTGACGATCACCGCCGGCGCGTCCGGCTGTCCCAACCCGCAGTACGAGTTCTGGATCCTCAAGCCGGGGGCGAGCCTGTACACGCTCGCGCAGCCCTACGGCGCGTCATCCCAGCTGGACTGGGCCACGTCCGGTCTCGCGCCCGGCACTTACCGGATCAACGTGTGGGTGCACGACCAGACCAGCCGCGGCGTGTACGGCAACCCCTACGGCCGGTGGGACGCCTACAACGCGACGCAGGTGGTCACGCTGACGGCCGGATGCCCCTCCGCCACGGAGTCCGCATCGCCGGCGTCGCCGGCGCCCGCCGGCGTGCCGGTCACGATCACGGCGGGCGCGCCTGGCTGCGTCAACCCGACCTACGAGTTCTGGGTCCTTGCGCCCGGGGCAAGCCTGTACACGCTGGCCCAGCCCTACAGCGCCAGCCCGACATTGAGCTGGAGCACGGCGTCGCTCGCGCCCGGCACGTACCGGATCAACGTGTGGGTCCGAACCTCGGCCGGCGCCGGGACGTACCGCAACAGCTATGGCTCGTGGGACGCGTACTTCGCGAACCTGCTGTACACGGTGACGCCGAGCTGCAAGTCCGTCTCCGAGACCTCGCCGGCCACGACGGCGCAGCCGGGAGCGACGGTCGGCGTGACGGCGAGCGCGTCCGGCTGCCCGAGGCCGCAGTACGAGTTCTGGATCCTGGCCCCGGGGGCGAGCCTGTACCGGCTCGCGCAGGGCTACAGCGCCAGCCCGACCCTGAGCTGGAGCACCAGCGGACTGGCGGCGGGCACGTACCGCATCACCGTGTGGGCGCGCGACGCCGCAAGCTCTGGCGTCTCGTCCAACGCGTACGGCAGCTGGGATGCGTACGACGCCCATCTCGTGGTCACGATCAGCTGAGCATCCCGGGCGCAATTCTGTAGGCTAGCCAGACTGATGTGTGGCATCGCCGGGGCGATTGACCTAGCAGGTCGCCCCATCGCCGATCTCGGTCGGCGGCTGGAACTCATGAACGAGCTGCAAGCCCACCGCGGCCCTGACGGCCATGCGACGTGGAAGCACGAGAGCGATCACGTCGGCCTCGCGCATCGCAGGCTCAGCATCATCGACCTCGCGACGGGCGACCAGCCGATGACTGACGGACGCGGCAGCTGGATCTCCTACAACGGCGAGATCTACAACTACATCGAGCTGCGGTCGGAGCTCGGCGGCACGTCGAAGTTCCGCACCACCTCCGATACCGAGGTCGCGATGCGCGCATACCGCGAGTGGGGCTTCAACTGCCTCAACCACTTCCGCGGCATGTTTGCCTTCTCGCTGTGGGACGCGATGACCGACACGCTGTTCTGCGCGCGCGACCGCTTCGGCATCAAGCCCTTCTACTACGCCGAGGTCGACGGGGTTCTGTACTTCGCGAGCGAGATCAAGACGCTGATGCCGTTCCTGCCTTCCGTCGAGACGGACGCGGACGGGCTCAAGGACTATCTCTGCTTCCAGTTCTGCCTCGGCGGCAAGACGCTCTTCAAGGGCGTCAAGGAGCTGCTGCCCGGGCACATGCTGGTGGTGCGCGACGCGCGCGTCACCGTCAGCCGCTACTGGGAGGTCTACTACCAGCCCGACTTCCACCACACCGCGGCGTACTTCGAGTCGGCGATCCAGGACCTGATGGACGAGTCGGTCGGCCTCCACCTGCGCGCGGACGTGCCGGTGGGCGCGTACCTCAGCGGCGGGCTCGACTCGAGCATCGTCGCCTCGCTCGCGGCGGAGCACCAGGGCCAGGACTTCCTCTCCTTCACCGGCCGCTTCGGCGACGACCCGACGTACGACGAGAGCGCCTACGCACGCGAGCTCGCCGGGTGGAAGGGCTTCCAGTGCCTCGACGTCGACATCACGGCGCACGACTTCGTGGACTCGATCGAGAAGGTCATCTATCACCTGGACGCGCCGGTCGCGGGACCAGGCTCGTTCCCGCAGTACATCGTGTCCAGGCTCGCGGCTCGGCACCGCAAGGTGGTGCTGGGCGGGCAGGGCGGCGACGAGATCTTCGGCGGCTACACGCGCTACCTCGTCGCGTACTTCGAGCAGTGCATCAAGGGCGCGATCGAAGGCACGATGCACAGCGGCCGGTACGTCGTGACGTACGAGTCGATCATCCCCAACCTCGTCGCGCTCAAGAACTACAAGCCGATGCTGCAGGAGTTCTGGCGCGAGGGATTGTTCGACGACCTCGACCGCCGCTACTTCCGGCTGATCAACCGCGCGCCCTCGCTGGGCGAGGAGATCAACTGGTCGGCGCTCGGCCAGTACGACCCGTGGGAGACGTTCCGCTCGATCTTCAACGGTTCGAACGTCGGCCACGAGTCGTACTTCGACTCGATGACGCACTTCGACTTCAAGACGCTCCTGCCGGCGCTGCTGCAGGTCGAGGACCGCGTGAGCATGGCCCACGGGCTGGAGTCGCGCGTGCCGTTCCTCGACCACCGGATCGTCGAGCTCGCGGCCACGATCCCGGCCGATATCAAGTTCGAGAACGGCAACATGAAGCACGTGCTGCGCACCGCGATGCGGTCCCGGATCCCGGAGCGGATCTTCAACCGCCAGGACAAGATGGGCTTCCCGGTGCCGCTGCACGAATGGCTCTCCGGCCCGGGGCCGGTGCGCGAGTTCGTGCAGGACGTGTTCTCGTCGGACGCGGCCCGCTCGCGCGAGCTGATCGACAACTCGCGCGTTTTGAAGAAGTTGAACGGGGAGACGAAGTTCGGCCGTCAGGTGTGGGGACTGCTCAGCCTGGAGCTGTGGCAGCGCGCGTTTCACGACCGCGCCCACGAGTACCGGCGCCGGCTCGTCAAGCCAGTTGAGGGGGTGACGCTTTGAAAGTTCTGATCACGGGTGGAGCGGGTTTCGTCGGATCCAACCTGGCGGACCGGCTGCTGGCGCGGGGCGACACGGTGACGGTGATCGACAACTTCGAGACGGCGCGGCGCGACAACCTGACGCCGAACTCGAATTTGACTCTGGTCGAGGGCTCCATCGCCGACCCGGAGGTCGTGAACCGCACGTTCGACGAACACAGGCCCGAGGTCGTGGTGCACGCCGCGGCGTCATACAAGGACCCGGAGAACTGGTACGGCGACGCGCTGACCAACGTGGTCGGCACGGTGAACGTGGTGCGCGCGTCGGAGCGGCTGAAGGTCAACCGCCTCATCTACCTCCAGACGGCGCTCGGCTACGGCCTGCACCCAATGGAGCAGCCGATCACCTTGAACCACCCGCTGAACCCGGGCGGGTCGAGCTACGCGATCAGCAAGACGGCGGGCGAGGAGTACATCTTCCTGAGCTCGCTCGACTTCGTGTCGTTCCGGCTGGCCAACGCCTACGGGCCGCGCAACCTGAGCGGTCCGCTGCCCACCTTCTATCACCGGCTGACCAACGGCAAGCCGGTGTTCGTGATGGACACGCGGCGCGACTTCATCTACGTCAGCGACCTGGTCGAGGTGATGTCGCACGCGGTCGACGGCCGCGGCCGGCGGGGTCCGTACCACGTGTCGTCGGGCCGCGACTACGCGATCAAGGAGCTGTTCGACGCGACGATCAAGGCGCTCGGCATGAAGATGGACGTCGAGGTCAGGCCGCGCAACCCGGACGACGTCGCGACCATCCTGCTAGACCCCTCGAAGACCGAGGAGGACTTCGACTGGCACATCACGACGCCACTCGAGGTCGGGGTCGCGGCGACGATCGACTACTACAAGAGCCACGGCATCGAGCAGACGTACACGCACCTGAAGCCCGTGGGGGAGAAGGCGTAGCCATCGAGAACGTCCTGGTCGTCGGCGGCGCCGGCTTCGTCGGGTCCAACCTGGTCCGCCGGTTGCTGGCGGATGGCGCGCGCCGCGTGGTGGTGGTCGACAACCTGCTGTCGGCGGAGCGGGAGAACGTGCCGGAGGACCCGCGCGTCGAGTTCGTCGAGGGCTCGATCGCGGACGAGCGCCTGCTCGAGCGCGTGGTGGTCGACGACTACGAGTACATCTGGCACCTCGCGACGTATCACGGCAACCAGAGCTCGATCGCCAATCCGCTCGAGGACCACGAGAACAACCTGATCACGACGCTGCGCCTGCTGGAGCGGGTGCGCGACTTCAATCGCTTGAACAAGCTCGTGTATGCGGCCTCGGGCTGCGTGCTCGCGCCGCACACGTTCGAGGACGCGCGGCCGGTGGAGGAGGACGGCGCCGCGCCGTTCGACCTGGACAGCCCGTACCAGATCTCGAAGATCGTGGGTGAGCTGTACTGCGTGTACTACCACAAGCAGCGCGGGGTGCCGACGGTGCGCGCGCGGTTCCAGAACGTGTATGGGCCGGGGGAGATCCTGGGCGCGGGGCGGTGGCGCGGGACGGCGGCGACGGTGTGGCGCAACGTGACGCCGACGTTCGTGTATCGCGCGCTGCACGGGCTGCCGCTGGAGCTGGACAACGGGGGGATCGCGAGCCGGGATTTCATCTATGTCGAGGACATCGTGGAGGGGCTGGTCGCGAGCGCGCTGCGCGGCAAGCCGGGCGATGTGTACAACATCGCGAGCGGCGAGGAGACGTCGATCAAGGACCTGGCGGAGCTGGTCAACCGGCTGGCGGGGGGGCGGTCGGAGATCGTGATCACGCCGGTGCGGCCGTGGGATCGGGCGGGGCGGCGCGTGGGGAGCACGCGGAAGTCGCGCGAGGAGCTGGGTTTCGAGGCGAGGGTGAGGTTGGAGGAGGGGTTGCGGCGGACGATCGAGTGGACGCGGGCCAACCAGGGGTTGATCGATCGGGCGATGGCCCGGCATGCGAGTCGGATGGAGCGGGTGTCCGAGGTTTCGCGGCGCTGACGAGGGTTGGGGTGGGCGTGCGTGGGGTCGGTGGGGGCCATTTGGCGCGTTTTGCGCCAGACGCGCGTAAAACGTGGCGCGATTGCGGCGTTTGGCGCAAAACGCGCGGAATTCCGGGCGGGGCAGGACCTCGCGGGGTTTACAGGCGGGCTTGACCGGCCGAATACGCTGATCTGAGGTCGGCGGGTTGGGGGAGGGCCCGGAACCGTTAGGGAGGGCCCGGCCAAGGTGGGTCTGGGCGGCGGGTGGGGCCATTGGCGCGTTTTGCGCCAGACGCGCGTAAAACGTGGCGCGATTGCGGCGTTTGGCGCAAAACGCGTGGAATTCCGGGCGCGGGGGAGGAGGCTAGCGTGGCTAGCGGACGGCCGGGAGCCAGGTGGGGCGCCGCTTCTCGTACCCGGCGATCTCGGAGTCGTGGCGCTCGATGAGCGAGATATCGTCGAGGCCGCCGAGCAGCATCTCGCGGGCGAACGGGTCGATCTCGAAGCGGTACGCGATCCCCGTGCCCCGCACCTCCAGGCGCTCCAGGTCCACGACCACCTCCGCGGCCGGGTCCTCCGACACCAGGTCGATCAGATGCCGGACCTGCGACTCCGGCAGCGTCACCGCGAGCAAACCCGTCTTGAAGCAGTTCGCCCGGAAGATGTCCGCGAACGAGGGGGCGATGATCGCCTTGAACCCGAAGTCCCGCAGCGCCCACGGCGCGTGCTCGCGTGAGGAGCCGCAGCCGAAGTTCGCGCCCGCGACCAGCACCCGCGCGCCGGCGTACTCGGGCCGGTCGAGCACGAAGTCGCCCCGCTTGCGCCAGTCGTAGAAGAGAAACGGGCCGTAGCCCGTCCGCTCGATCCGCTTCAGGAACTGCTTGGGGATGATCTGGTCGGTGTCGACGTCCGCCATGTCCAAAGGCGCCATCCGGCCCGCGACCTGCTTGACCGCCTCCACTTACAGCATCTCCCTGACGTCGACCAGGTGCCCGGTCAGCGCCGCGGCGGCGGCCATCGGCGGCGACATCAGGTGGGTGCGCCCGCCCGATCCCTGCCGCCCCTCGAAGTTGCGGTTCGAGGTGGACGCGCAGCGCTCTCCCGGCGCCAGGATATCGGGGTTCATGCCCAGGCACATCGAGCAGCCCGCGTTGCGCCATTCGAAGCCCGCGGCCTTGAACACCGTGTCCAGCCCCTCGTCCTCGGCCGCGCGCTTGACCTGCGTCGACCCAGGCACGACCATCGCCCGGACCTTGGGGTGCACGCGCCGGCCCTGGATCACCGCGGCCGCCGCCCGCAGGTCCTCGAGCCGCGCGTTGGTGCACGACCCGATGAACACGCGGTCGATCGCGATATCGGCCAGCGCCGTGCCGGGCCGGAGGTCCATGTAGCGCAGCGCGCGCTCGTCCGTCTCGGAGCGCGGCGCCGGCACCCGGCCGGTCACCGGCACGACCTGGCCCGGGGTGGTACCCCACGTGACGTGCGGCTCCAGCACCCGCGCGTCGAGCACGATCTCCTGGTCGAACTCGGCGCCCTCCTCCGTCGGCAGCGAGCGCCAGTGCTCCAGCGCCCGCTCCCACGCCGCGCCCTTGGGGGCGTGTGGCCGGCCCTCCATGTAGGCGAACGTGGTGTCGTCGGGCGCCACCATCCCGGCCTTGGCGCCCCACTCGATCGACATGTTGCAGATCGTCATCCGGCCTTCCATGGAGAGACCCCGGATCGTCTCGCCCCGGTACTCGACCAGGTGGCCCTGCCCCGCGGAGGTGCCGGTGCGCCCGATCAGGCCGAGCACGATGTCCTTGGCGGTCACCCCGAGGGGCAGCTCGCCCTCCACGGTGACGGCGATATCGCCCTGCCGCCTCTGGGGCAGGCACTGGCTGGCGAGCACGATCTCGACCTCGGACGTACCGATCCCGAACGCCAGCGCGCCGAACGCGCCGTGGGTCGAGGTGTGGGAGTCCCCGCACACGATCAGCATCCCGGGCTGGGTCAGGCCCAGCTCCGGCCCGATCACGTGCACGATGCCCTGGCGGCGGCTGCCGATCTGGAACAGGGGGATGCCCTCGCTCCGGCAGTTCTCGGCCAGCACCTCCATCTGCTTGCGGGAAAGCTCGTCGGCCGCCCGCACGCCGCCCCGCGTGGGGACGTTGTGGTCCATGGTGGCGACCGTCAGGTCGGGCCGCCGCACGTGCCGGCCGGTCATGCGCAGGCCCTCGAAGGCCTGGGGCGAGGTCACCTCGTGGACGAGGTGGAGGTCGACGAAGAGCAGATCCGGCTCGCCGCCGGCCGCGCGGACGACGTGCCCCTCCCACAGCTTCTGGGCCAGCGTCCGGGGTTCGTTTGCCATAGGAACGACAACTTTACTGGCGAGCAAGGCGTGAATTTTGTGGGCCGTCCACAATCAGAGCCCCGGTTCCGCTCGTTAGCATTCACAGGCACATGGCAAAGTCACGCCTCGTAGCGCTCCTTGGACTCCTGGGCCTTATTGGCATCGTCCAATCGGGGGCGCGCGCGACCTAGCCAGACACAAGACAGATCGCAAAAGCCCCCGACCGAAAGGCGGGGGCTTTCTTCATTTAAAGGAGAAGCCCGCCGAGATGACCGGAGCACAGATGGTGCTGGAAGCGCTGGAGCGCGAGGGTGTCGAGTACATCTTCGGGTACCCCGGCGGCGCGAACCTGCCCCTCTACCAGCACCTTCACGAGTTCCCCGGGCTGAAGCACATCCTGGTGCGCCACGAGCAGGGCGCGGCCCACATGGCCGACGGCTACGCCCGCGCCTGCGGCAAGCCGGGCGTCGTCTTCGCCACCTCGGGCCCGGGCGCGCTGAACCTGGTCACCGGTCTCTGCACCGCCTACATGGACTCGGTGCCCATGATCGCCGTCACCGGCCAGGTCGCCAGCACGCAGGTCGGCCGCGACGCCTTCCAGGAGTCGGACGTGATCGGCGCCACGAGCTCCGTCACCAAGCACAGCTACCTGGTGACGAGGATCGACCAGCTGCCCCGCGTGATCCACGAGGCCTTCCACATCGCCACGACCGGCCGGCCCGGGCCCGTGCTGATCGACGTCTGCAAGGACGTCCAGCAGGCGGAGGCCGAGCGGATCACGCCGGAGCGGGTCGAGGTGGCGGGCTACCGGCTCAACGGCCACGCCGACGTGCGGGCGGCCGAGCAGGCGGCGCGCGCGCTGGCGCGGGCCAAGCGCCCGGTGATCCTGGCCGGCCATGGAGTGCTCCTCAGCCATGCCGAGCGCGAGCTCCTCGAGCTGGCCGAGGCGGCCGCCGCCCCGGTCGGCACCACGCTGCTGGGCATCGGCGCCTTCCCGGTGCGGCACCCCCTGTCGCTGCACATGACGGGGTTCATGGGCACCGGCTGGAACCTGAAGGCGGTGCAGAACGCCGACCTCCTGATGATGGTCGGGATGCGCGTCGACGACCGCGTCACGGCACGGCTGGCCGACTTCGCGCCCAACGTCAAGACGTTCGTCCACATCGACATCGACGGGTCCGAGATGGGCAAGAACGTCCGCCCGCACATCGAGCTGGTGGCCGACGCGAAGCAGGCGCTGGCCGCGATGCGGCCGCACCTCGGCCAGATCGACGAGGACCGCTCCGAGTGGCTGTCCCAGATCGACCGCTGGCGCGAGGAGCACCCGCTCCGGTACAAGCGCTCGAACGGGCAGCTTCAGCCGCAGGACGTGCTGATCGACATGTATAGCCGCGCGCGCAACGAGGCGATCGTGGTCGCCGACGTCGGGCAGAACCAGATCTGGGCCGCGCTGTGGTGGAACTACGACCGCCCGGGCCTGTTCCTCAACTCCGGCGGCGCGGGGACGATGGGCTTCGCCCTGCCGGCGGCGCTGGGCGCCAAGTTCGCCCGGCCCGACGTGCCGGTGTGGTGCGTGGCGGGCGAGGGCGGGTTCGTGATGACGGCGCAGGAGCTCTCGGTGGCGGTCGAGCACCAGCTGGACGTGAAGATCGTGCTCCTCAACAACTCGTCGCTGGGCATGGTCCGCCAGTTCCAGGACGACTTCTACGGCGGCGTCCGCTCGAACGTCGACCTGACGCACGGTCCGGACTTCGTGAAGCTGGCCGAGGCGTACGGCCTGCCCGCCCGGCGCGTCGAGCGGATCGAGGACGTGCCGGCCGCCTTCGATGCGGCCGAGAGGACAAGCGGGCCGTTCCTGATCGACTTCCGCATCGACCCGGAGGCGAACGTCTACCCGATCGTCCCCCTCGGCAAGTCTTTGAACGATTTTTGGGAGGCCCCCGATAAATGAGAGGAAACCGGGCGGTTTCCTCTCATCGCGGCGTCGGCAAAGCCGACCCAGCCTTCGGCTGGGCAAGCGCCGCTGCTCTCCTTCCCGCTGATGGCTCTGGAGGAAAAGATGCCTGAAACGATGTGGCCGGCCCCGACGGCGAAGAGCGGGACGCGGGAGAAGATCCGCGTCCTCTCGGTGATCGTCGAGGACGGACAGAACACGCTGACCAAGGTCGCGGGCGCGATCCGGCGCCGCGGCTTCCACATCCGCGGCATGTCGATCGGCCCCACGCGCGACGCCGGCCGCTCCCGGATCACGCTCGAGATCGACCACGGCCACGCCGAGGCCGACCAGGTGCGCAAGCAGCTGGATCGGATCGTCGAGGTGGTGGAGGTCGAAGACCTGACCGACGACGACACCCACACGCGCGAGCTCGTCATGGCCACGGTGGCGCAGGCCGACCTCGCGCGGCTGATCCAGCACGGCGCGAAGGTCATCTCGACCTCGGCCGAAGGCACTGCCACCATCGAGTTTTCCGGCGACCGCGACGACACGTTCGACTTCGTCGAAGAGCTGGCGCGTCACGGAGTCGTCGACGTCGTCCGCTCCGGTCCCCTGGTCATGAGGAGAAGGAGCTGATGAAGATCCATTACGACCGCGACTGCCCCCCGCGGCTCGGCGAACCCGTCGCGGTGATCGGCTACGGCAGCCAGGGCCGCGCGCACGCGCTGAACCTGCGCGACAGCGGTGAGGACGTCCGGGTAGGGCTGTATCCGGGCAGCAAGTCGTTCGAGCGCGCGAAGGAGGACGGCGTGCGCGCCCTCGAGGTCCCCGACGCGGTCCGCGAGGCGTCGGTGGTGATGATCCTCACGCCGGACGCGGGCCAGGGCAGGCTCTACCGCGAATCCATCGAGAAGAACCTGCGCAAGGACGCGATGCTGATGTTCGCGCACGGCTTCGCGATCCACTTCGGGCAGATCGTCCCGGTCGCGGATCGCGACGTGACCATGATCGCGCCCAAGGGGCCCGGCCACCTGGTGCGCAGCACGTACGTCGGCGGCCAGGGCGTGCCGGTGCTGATGGCGATCCACCAGAACGCGACCGGGCGCGCGCAGGAGCGCACGCTGGCGTACGCGCGCGGGATCGGCGGCGGGCGCGCCGCGATCCTCGAGACCACCTTCAAGGAGGAGACCGAGACCGACCTGTTCGGCGAGCAGGCGGTGCTGTGCGGCGGGATCGCGTCGCTCGTCAAGACCGGCTTCGAGACGCTGGTGGAGGCGGGCTACCAGCCCGAGCTGGCCTACTTCGAGGTGCTGCACGAGATGAAGCTGATCGTCGACCTCATGTATCGAGGCGGGCTCGGCTTCATGCGCTACTCGGTCTCCGACACCGCGGAGTACGGCGACTACGTGTCAGGGCCGCGCGTGATCGACGACCACGTGCGCAAGCAGATGCGCGAGATCCTGCACGAGATCCAGGACGGCAGCTTCGCCGAGCGGTGGCTCGACGAGAACTCGAATGGGAGGGACAGGTTTCTGGCCATGCGTCACAAGGATGCCGATCACCAGATCGAGAAGGTCGGGCGCGAGCTGCGCTCGATGATGACGTGGCTGGAGCCGGTAGAGAAATGAAGGACAACAGCCCGGACCGCGTATTCATCTTCGACACGACGCTGCGCGACGGCGAGCAGTCGCCCGGCTTCCACCTCGACGCGAACTCCAAGCTGCGCATCGCGCGGCAGCTGGAGAAGCTCGGCGTCGACGTGATCGAGGCGGGATTCCCGATCTCCTCGCCCGGCGACTTCGAAGCATGCCGGCGCATCGCCCGCGAGATCCGGGGCGCGACCGTGACCGCGCTCGCCCGCGCGGTGAAGGATGACGTCGACGCCGTGTGGGGCGCGATCAAGGAGGCGGAGTCGCCGCAGATCCACATCGTGCTCTCGGTCTCCGACGTGCACATCGACCGCAAGCTCGGCATGACGCGCGAGCAGGTGCTGAAGCGCGGCGCGGAGATGGTCGCGTACGCCCGGTCGCTGTGCGACAACGTGCAGTACTCGCCGGAGGACGCGGGCCGCGCGAACCCCGATTACCTGGTCGAGACGGTGGAGACGATGATCGCCGCGGGGGCGAACGTGATCAACATCCCGGACACCACGGGGTACTGCCTGCCCTGGGAGTTCGGGGAGCTCGTGGGCCGCGCGATCAACGAGGCGCGGGGCAGCGAGAAGGCGCTGTTCTCCGTGCACTGCCACAACGACCTGGGGCTCGCGGTCGCGAACACGCTGGCGGCGCTGGCCGCGGGCGCGCGGCGCGTCGAGTGCACGATCAACGGGATCGGCGAGCGGGCCGGCAACACGTCGCTGGAAGAGATCGTGATGCTGCTGAAGGTCCGGCAGGCCAGGCTCGGGCTCGAGTGCGCCGTCGACACCAGGCAGATCACGCGAGCGTCGCGGCTGGTGTCCGAGCTGACCGGCACGCCGGTGCAGCCGAACAAGGCGGTGGTCGGCGCGAACGCGTTCGCGCACGCCGCGGGCATCCACCAGGACGGCGTGCTGAAGGACCGCCTGAACTACGAGATCATGAAGCCGGAGGACGTCGGGCTGGCCGACTCCCGCATCGTGCTGACCGCGCGCTCGGGCCGGCACGCGTTCCGCCACCGCCTGGAGCGGCTGGGCCTGACCGTCGCCGACGCCAAGAGCGACGTCGCGTGGCAGCGCTTCCTCGAGGTCGCCGACACCAAGAAAGAGGTGACGGACGAGGACCTGCGCAAGATCGTCACGGCCACCGAGACGAACGGCCACAACGGGCACAACGGACACGGCCGGTCGGGCGGCGACCACGGCAACGGCGGCGGCAGCCACGTGGCGGACACGCTGCACCACCTGATCCACGGTTGATCGCGCAGAAGAGGGTCGCGTACCAGGGGGAGCCCGGCGCCTATTCGGACGAGGCGGTCTCGGCGCTCTTCACCGACACGGAGGCGGTGGGTTTCGCCACCTTCCGCCTGACCTTCGAGGCGCTCGAGATGGGCGCGGTCGACGCCGCGGTGCTGCCGGTCGAGAACTCGAGCGCGGGCGTGGTGCAGGAGGTGTCCGACCTGCTGTGGGAGACGCGGGCGGGGGCGCCGGTCCTGCGCATCGTGCGTGAGCACATCCAGCCCGTCCGGCACTGCCTGCTCGGGTGGCCCGGGCCGGTCGAGCGGGCGCTGTCCCATCCCCAGGCGCTGGCCCAGTGCGGCCGCTATCTGCACGACCGGCAGATCCGGCCGGTCGCGTTCCACGACACCGCGGGCGCGGCCCGGGCCGTGGCGGAGCAGCGCCAGCCCGGGACGGCGGCGATCGCGAGCAAGGCGGCGGCGGGGCGGTACGGACTGTACGTGCTCGCCGAAGGGATCCAGGACGATGCAGAGAACCGGACCCGGTTCGTGGTCGTCGAGCGCGGGGCGCCGGCCCGGCCGCGGGAGGCGCGGAGCGGATGGAAGTCCTCGATCGCGTTCGTCACATCGCACCGGCCCGGCAGCCTCGCGCACGCGCTGGACTGCTTCGGCCGGCGCGGCGTGAACCTCACCCGCCTGGACAGCCGGCCGATGCTGGGCCGGCCGTTCGAGTACCGGTTCTACCTCGACTTCTCGATCAACGGCGACGCGGAGGCCGCGGAGGCGGCGCTGAGCGACCTGGAGGAGGCGAGCGCCGATATCAAGCTGTTCGGGACGTACCCGGCCGGCTAGGTCGCGTCACCGGAAGCCGCGGTGCCAGCTGTCCGTGTGATGGGAGGGGGACGGAACTGCAGGCCGCGGCGGGAAGCACGTTGACCGCGACCTGCAGAACGTCAGGTAACTTAACATCGTTAAGTCCCGGCAGGCAAGCAAATTGCAACGGGTGGCTATAAAGAACGTTCCATATGGTCTGGTTTTGGACTAGAGTGGTCGCCAGTGGCGAGCGGGAAGCACGACGCTCAAGACGGTGACGAGGCGCGCCCGAAGAGGCGCCGCCTGCCCGGTGTAAACCTCCGTTCCGGGTCGGTGAAGCAGGCACGCCTCGAAGTGGGCATGAGTCTGGCCCAGCTTGGCAAGGGGCATGTCACCGCGCCCGCGATCTACCTGATCGAGACGGGCCGCACGCGGCCGTCGCTCCCCACGCTGGAGCACATCGCGCGCCGGACCGGCAAGCCGATCGAATTCTTCCTGGCGGAGCCCGCGTCGGCTGAGGACCAGACCGCCGCGAGCCTGCTCTCCATGGCCGCGATGCTGGCCGAAGGCCGCAACGAAAAGGCGATCGAGCTCGGACGCTGGCTGCTGGACCAGGGCGCGTCGGCGTTCAGGGTCGGGCGGATCCGGTTCATGCTCGCGCAGGCCTACCTGAACGCAGGGCGGCACGAGGAGGCCGAGGTGCTCCTCGCCGAGTCCAGGGCGCATTTCGAAGCGATCAACGACGGCGTCATGCTGGCCGAGACCATCGGCGCGCAGGCGGTCCTGGCCGGCCGGCTCACCTCGAACGAGGCGGTGCAGCTGGCGGAGAAGGCCCTCGAGATCGCTACCCGGCTCACGCCCCGGCCGGTGCCGCTGGAGGCCCGCCTCTACGGCATCCTGGCCGCCGCGCACATGGCCGGCCGCGACTGGGACGCCGCCATCGACGCCTACTCCAAGGCCATCGAGGCGGGCAGCCGGCTGCTGGACGTGAAGAGCGCGGCCGACCTGTACAGCGCGCTCGGGGCGGCCTACCAGCACGCGGGAGAGATGGAGCCTGCGGCGCGCTACGTGATGGTGTCGGTGGGGCTGCGCGAGGTGCTCCGCGACCGCGCGACCGTGGCGCGCGCCCAGCAGGAGATGGGCCAGGCGATGATCAGCCGGGGCGACGCCGCCGGGGCGCGCAAGCACCTCGTCTTCGCGCTCGAGCTGAGCCGCGATCCCAACCTCGACCTCGGGCAGGCGCCGGCGCTGCTGGGGCTGTGCGAGGTTTCGCTGCTCGAAGGCGACGTCGACGGAGCCGCGGAGCTCGGCCGGCAGGCGCTGGCGGAGGCCGAGGGGATGGGCCAGGCGGCGGCGGCGGCCGAGGCCCGCGTGCTGCTGGGGCGGATCGCCGACCACCGCGGCCAGCACGAGGTCGCGGACCGGGAGTTCGAGCACGCCATCCGCGGCTTCGAAGGTCTGGGCCTCTCCGACCGGCTGCTCCAGACCCACGGCGTTTACGCCGACGTGCTGGAGCGTCGAGGCGAGATCGCGAAGGCCTACTTCCACATGAAGCAGGCGCTGCAGGCGAGCCGGCCCGGGCGCAGCGGCCGTTCCCGCGACGACCCCGCGTCGGAGACGGCCAGCTCGGCTTAGCCGCGCCACTTCCCGGCCCCGCGGGATCCGCGGGGACCCCGGCGGAAGCACGCGTTTACCGTGTTAACGTTGGTGGCGCCGCTTCGGCGGTATCGCTCAGGGGAGGTTTTTCGGCTGGCCAAAGCGCTGCGGAGCTCCAAGTTCTCCCTGACCGCCGAGACCATCGTCGCCGACTACCGGCTGGCCTACAGCAGCCGGCGCGCCAGCATCATCGGCCGGCAAGAGGTCCTCCGCGGTAACGCCACGTTCGGCATCTTCGGCGACGGCAAAGAGGTCGCCCAGATCGCCCTGGCGAAGGTCTTTCGGGCCGGTGACTGGCGGTCCGGCTACTACCGCGACCAGACCTTCATGTGGGCGACGCGCATGTCCAACGTGCGCCAGTTCTTCGCCCAGCTCTACGGCAACGCCGACGTCGAATCGGATCCGGCGTCCGCCGGGCGGCAGATGGGCAACCACTTCTCGACCCGCTTCCTCGACGAGAACGGCGCGTACCTCCGCTCGGTGGACATGCCGAACACGAGCGCCGACGTCTCGAACGTGGCCGGCTGGATGCCGCGCCTCCTCGGCCTGGCCTACGCCTCCAAGCTGTATCGCGAAAACCCGCAGCTGAAGGACGCGCGGGACGGGTTCTCTTCCGGCGGCGACGAGGTGGCCTTCGGCACCATCGGTGACGCCGCCACCAGCGAGGGCCTGTTCTGGGAGACCATGAACGCCGCCGCAGTGCTCCAGGTGCCGCTCGCCATGTCGGTCTGGGACGACGGCTACGGGATCTCGGTCCCGATCTCGGCCCAGACGGCCAAGGCGTCGATCTCCGACGCGCTGCGCGGCTTCGCCCCCGACGACCGGCCGGGCGTCGACATCCACGTCGTCCGGGGCTGGGACTACCCGGCGCTGGTCGAGACGTACACCGCGGCGGTGGACAAGGTGCGGCGCGAGCACCGGCCGGCGCTGATCCACGTCACCGAGATGACGCAGCCCCAGGGCCACTCGACGAGCGGAAGCCACGAGCGCTACAAGACGAAGGAGCGGCTGCGATTCGAGAAGGACTTCGACTGCATCGCGCGGATGCGGGACTGGATCATCGAGTTCGGCATCGCGAGCGAGTCGCAGCTGGAGGGATGGGAGGCGGCGGACAAGGAGGCGGTCGAGGCGGCGCGCGACCTGGCGTGGGAGGCGTTCCAGGCGCCGGTGCGGGCGGAGCGCGACAGGCTGGTCGGTCTCCTGCGGCGGATCGACATGCCGGAGGTGGCCGAGGTCACGGACGCGCTCGAGGAGTCGCACAAGGTGACGCGCGCGATGGTGATGGCGGCCGCGTCACGCGCGCTGCAGCAGATGCGCGGGCTGGACGGGGCGGAGCGCGAGGAGCTGGTCCGGTTCGCCGCGGAGTACCACCGCGAGAACAGCGAGCGTTACAACGACTTCCTCTACAGCCAGTCCGCCGAGTCGCCGTTGAAGGTGACGGTGGTGGCGCCTGTCTATTCGGACAAGTCGGCTGTGGTCGACGGGCGGCAGGTGCTGCTGCGCAACTTCGACGCCAACTTCGCGCGCGACCCTCGCATCTTCGTCATCGGGGAGGACGTGGGGCGGCTGGGCGACGTGAACCTCGTGTTCGAGGGGCTGCAGGCGAAGTACGGGGACCTGCGGCTGACCGACACGGGCATCCGCGAGGCGACGATCCTGGGCCAGGCGATCGGCGCCGCGATGCGCGGCCTCCGGCCGGTGTGCGATATCCAGTACCTCGACTACTTCCTGTACGCGCTGGAGCTCGCGTCGGACGACCTGGCCACGCTGCACTGGCGCACGCGGGGCGGGCAGAAGGCGCCGGTGGTGATCCGGACGAAGGGGCACCGGCTGGTCGGGATCTGGCACTCGGGGTCGCCGATGTCGGTGGTGCTCAACGCCCTGCGCGGGATCTACGTCGCGGT
>CAZLJC010000019.1:0-43474 GCA_964559855.1 uncultured Actinomycetes bacterium | reverse complement strand
GCGCCAACAGATGCAGGGGGACGTCGGCACCCAGGCCGCTTACTTCCAGGGCTTCATCGAGGTGTTCGGCCCGGGCGCCTAAGGCAAGAGGACCCGCCGTCAGCCAACCAGCATCGCGCTGACGGCCTCGCGCCGCTGCTCGAGCCCGACCTCGGCGTAGTTCTGAATCATCCCAAGGCCCTTGTGGCCGAGGTGCGCTCTCATGCCGACGCTGCGAGCGCACCTACGGTGTGCGATCGCCCGCCCTTATGGATCACCTGCGCATCGTTCTCGGAGAAGGCATCGCGGTCCAGTGCGAGGGCCTCGGAGATCCGCGCCCCGCTGGCGTACAGGACCATGAACAACGCGCGGGTCCGGAGCCGCCAAGTGTCGGCCGGATCCAGGGGAGCCAACTCGCGCAGGATGAGCGCGACGAGCTCGCGCCACCAGTCTGGTGCCCCGGTCGTTGTCGCGGTGTCTCGCTGAGCCTGTCGCCTCATCGCTCATCGGTCTCCCACGCTGCCGTGTCTTCGGGAGCCCATGTCTCGCCTGGCGGACCTTCGTATCCGTTCTCCGCCATGAACTCCCGGAAGCTGAGAGCACCGATCGACTGACGAGTCTCGCCATTGATGGAGTCGAAGGGACGGATGCGGCCGGCGCGGACCGCTTGCCAGATGTCTTTGAACGTCAGGCCGAAATTGCGCGCCTGCTCGAGTGTCAAGCCTGGTCGGTGTTGCGCCTTTCGCGGTTTGCCCGTCGCCTTCATCTCGCGTACTCCTCCTCTTTCACCGGCACAATCTCCCCGCCGGTGTCAGCGGCACAGCGTACTCCGTCACGGCGATGAATGGCGAAGATCGGCTAAACTCGGCGGGACATGGCTTTAGCATCGATAATGGTGCCGACGTGGCGAACGATGGATGACGCAGCCAGCCAGACTGGGATCGGCCGGCGCACTCTCACGCGGTGGGTTTCCGACGGCAAGCTGCGCGCGTACCGGCGCGCCGGCGACCGGCGCCGCTATGTGGACCTGGATGACATCAAGCAGCTGCAGCAGCTCCAGGTCGTGCCGCCGACCCGGGATCAGCTGAAGGCAGAGCTCGGCCGGCTCCTACAGGCGCTCGAGGTCGGTCGGTCAGCTGACCTGAGGCGGGATCGCGCTCGGCTACGGGAGGTGTGCGATCAGCTGGAGGCCTTCGGCATGAACACCTTCGACCGCGGCACCGCTGGCCAGATCAAGCGGGCCGAATCCTTGCTCTCGTCGCGATGAAGGTCTCTATGCTGATCGCGTCCGGATGAGCGAACCGCCAGCGCCGCTGTCACCTGACGGCAAGCTCTATTGGGATGGCGCGCGCTGGGTGCCGGTGAAGGGTCGCCGCCGGCGTGTTATGGGCCGGACTGACTCAGCCCCATCCCTGAGGCTAGCGGTAGGTGGCGCGCCTCGCGATCTTCTCGGCCTCGCGGAGCGACTGCAGGTCCCGGTTCTTCCAGCGCTGCGCACCGCCCATCTTGTGCGGCTTGCAGAGGGCGCAGCTCCGGAGCTTCCGCTTGAGCGACTTCCTCATCGCGACATCGTAGACTGCGACCGGTCGACCGCTGTTGATGACCTCCCCGCAGGTGCCGGGAAGCGGGCCAGCCGGAAGCCCGAAGCGACGACCAGGGGCAGCTCTCGACATCCTCTCGTAAGCGCTGTATCCTGTCGCCGCCCAGCCATTCCAGCCGTCTTAGTCATTGGGAGAGCACTCTGGCGATCAACTCTGCGCCGGCTGGATCTCAGGAAGCCCTTGCGGCGCGGCTCGCAGCGATGGGAGGTGTTCGGGAGGCTCGTCCACAACGGACGATGGCACCGCCCGCGACCTCAAGCCTTCCCCCGCGGCCGGCACGAGAGCGCGCCCCTCGCCCTGCCCGCGAGCCGAAGCCCAAGAAGACCGGGAAAGGCGGTCGTAAACCGGCGCCGATTGGCACCCTCACTCCCGAACTGTTGGCGTGGGCGGCGGACATCAGGCCATCCCTGCTCGATCGCGCCATTGAACTGATGGCCAGCGATGGACCCGATGATGCCGAGGACCTGCTCCAAGAGGTCTACATGCGGTTCATTGAACGACCGCCTTGCGCGGACACCCCCGGCAAGCTCAAGCACTGGTTCCGGACGGTGATGCACCACCAATGGATCGAGAACTTCCGCCGGCCGTCGCCGTCGCGTCCTGGCCACGCTGACAGGGTCGAGGTCGACGTCGCAGACATGGTGGGGATCCCGGTGTCGCGCGAGTTTTCGGACGCTGAGGAGGAAGACTAGTCGCGCCGCCCTGGCAGCAACGCTGGCAGCAGTAGGCGTCGCTACCTATGGTCTTCTGTGGTGCTGCATGGCGCTATGTGAATACACAACGCCGACCCTGAGATCGCCTGCCTACAACTCATAATCGGCTGGTCGGTGGATCGAGGCCACCCGGGCCCACTCGATTTCGAGTTCATTTCGGGCCTCCTTGGTGGGTTGTGCCGGCGTCGACCGCCGCTCTGACCCTGACAACAGTTTCTGCCGACTACTCATCGAGCAGGGCTCGCGCGAAGTCGTCAGCCGTGGCAATCGGGACCCGTTCGTCGATCGTCGCCGCGAGTTCTCGAATTGTGTCGTAGTCCTCCTGATCCAAAGCCGTGTTGTTGGCCTTGCACCGCCCGTCGATGATGATTACCCGCCGCTCCTGCCGCTGCCACATCAGGAATAAGCGGTACAGCGTCTCGCCATGCTTGTCCCGGGCTTCGTGGAGATGGTCGATTTCGCCCTTCATTGGGCGGTGCGTGTTTTGGTCCATCCACTGATCCGGCCCCATAGTGCGAACGGCATCGACGATCGCCAACAAGTTCATGCGCACCGGAAGAGGCTGCTCCCTAAGGAACTCGAACGCCGGCACGACTCGTCTCGGGCCTTCGACGCGAATCAGCCACTCCGCTCCCCAAAGGCCCATGTGACAGTGAGGTTATCTGTCGAGCTCGACGGCGCTAACCGAATTTACAGTCGATGTCGGCGCCAGCCGGAACCGCCGCTTCGTCGAATGATGTTGCATTTATGCCACGGGCCTCGTATGATCTCGCCATGGCAAGGTCACGTACCGCTCATGGCGCCGCTGTCGCGGCCCTCGTTCCGGCGGAGGAGCGCGAGGCCTACCGGGCTCGCGTGGCTGCCCTCGTGTCCCGTAACAAGATCCTTCAGGTCATCGAAACCGCTCGAGCTGCCGAGGGCATCAGCAAGACTGCGCTCGCTCACCGCGCCGGGCTGGAGCCGTCGTCGGTCCGCCGCATGCTCACGGCGAAGACGGCGAACCCGACATCCGAACACGTCTTCCGCCTCTTGGTCGCGGCGCGCGTCAAGGTGGAAGCCAAGCTTCCGGGCGGGGCTCACGTCGCCATCGCATAGGCGATCGCTGTGTCGGCGCTAGCCTGAGCTTGGTGCTCGCGCCGGTGTGAGACCAATCATCGAAATCGAGCGGCGGGGAAAGATCCTTCAAGGTCGCTGGGCAGGCCGAACGATTTTTGTCCAGGACGACTGGCAGAGAACCGGCGGTTACCTGATCCTCATCGAACCGCGTTGAGTGCCAGTGATTAATACGTATGGCACTCCCTGACACTCTCTGGCACTGCCTCGGGCTGGCCTCATAATCGGCTGGTCGGTTGATCGAGGCCACCCGGGCCCACGCTTCCCTGACGATCCACGCCGTTATGATCGGCACCCGTGACCGGCTACATGGCGCGCAGGTTCCTGCAGACCATCCCCACCCTGCTGATCATCAGCCTGGTCCTCTTCATCGGCATGCAGGCCGTGCCCGGCGGTCCGCTGCAGGCGTTCGCGCTCAACCAGCACATGAGCGACGCGACCAAGCGCGCGATCATCCATCGCTGGGGCCTCGACCAGCCCGCCTACATCCAGTACGTGCTGTGGCTGAAGGCGATGCTGACCGGCGACTGGCAGGTGTCGTTCTTCTTCAACCGCCCGGTCAAGGGCATCATCGCGAACCGCCTCCCCGCGACGATGATTCTGATGCTGACGGCGTACGTCCTGCAGGAGGTCATCGCGCTGCCCTCGGGCCTCCTGGCGGCGCTGCGCCGCTACAGCTTCTTCGACCAGTTCGTCACCTTCTTCTCCTACATCGCCTACTCGATGCCCACGTTCTGGCTCGGCCTCATGCTGCTTCTCGCGTTCGCGGTCGAGATCCCCATCTTCCCGGTGTCAGGGATCATCGACCTGCGGATCACCGGCGCTCCTTTCCTGACGCCTGAGTACAACACGTGGTTTTTCGGGCATCCGATCTACGGCCTGCTCGACATCGCGCATCACGTCGTGCTGCCGGCCACGACGATCGCGATCATCGGGATCGCGGGCGACTCGAGGTTCATCCGGGCCTCGATGCTCGACGCCATCCACCAGGACTACATCCGCACCGCGCGCGCCAAGGGCATGCCGGAGCGGGTCGTGATCCTCAAGCACGCGCTCCGCAACGCGATGCTGCCGGTCGTGACTCAGGTCACACTGGAGATCCCGACGCTGTTCTCGGGCGCCGTCGTGACGGAGGCGATCTTCAGCTGGCCGGGCATGGGGCAGCTGTTCTTCCAGGCGCTCGACGCGTTCGACTATCCGCTGCTGATGGCGATCATGGTCGTGTCGGCGGGGCTGGTCGTGCTGTTCAACTTCATCGCCGACATCGCGTACGCCTGGGTCGATCCGCGGATCTCGTACGCCTGATCGCCGGAGCGGCCGGCGCTTCGATCTCCTGTACGCGGTCCGGACGCCCACTCGATAATGGCCGGGAGATGAAGCTCGACTGGGCTCTGCTCGCCAACTCCGCGGAGGCGCCGCCCAACGGTCTCGTATACGTGCTCGGCGCGGGCTTCGACACCCTGCACCGCGACGCGTTCCCGACGCCGTTCGGCGGCGTGGTGGTGCTGCGGGTCCTGGCCTCGCGGCTGGAGGCGGAGCGGCCGCACAGGATCGAGGTCCACTGCATCGACGAGGACGGCCGCCCGGTGCTGCCTCAGCCGATCGTCCTCAACCTCCCGCCGCGCCAGGTGCCGCCCGACTATCCCCATGGCTGGGAGCTGCCGGCCAGCATCGTGATCAACCTCTCAGGGGTCGCCATCGCCCAGCCCGGCTTCTACAACTTCGAGATCCTGATCGACGACCAGCAGGTGCGGACGCTGCCCTTCAGGGCGGTCAAGACGGCCACGGTACCGACCGTTTGACCTCCGCGCTCAGCAACTTCATCGCGAGCTACGGCCTGGTCGCCGTGTTCATCCTCATGGTGTTCGAGAGCTGCGGTTTTCCTTTTCCCAGCGAGGTCATCATGCCCACGAGCGGAGTGCTCGCCGCGACCGGCCACATGTCGCTGGTGGCGGCGATCATCGCGGGCGCTCTCGCCAACCTGGTGGGTTCGTTGATCGCCTACGCCCTCGCCGCGCGGTTCGGGGAGCCATTGCTGCTCGGGCCGGGTCGGTACATCGGCATCCGCCGCCACCATCTCGAGCTGGCGGACGGGTGGTTCCAGCGCTGGGGCCTGCTCGCCGTCCTGATCGGCCGGGTGCTTCCCGTGATCCGCACGTACATCTCGTTTCCGGCGGGCCTGGCCCGCGTGGAGCCGGCGCGGTTCTCCGTGCTCACCTTCGTCGGCGCGCTGCCGTGGTGCGCCGCGCTGGCGCTCGTCGGATATGCGCTCGGGAAGAACTACGACCGGGTGAGCAAGCCGATCGAATACACGGCGATCCTGGTCGCGTTGATCGTGGCGGCGATCGTGGTCATCTGGTATGTGCGAGGTCGCCAGGCGCAAACCTCGCGAAGCTGAACCGCGAGATATCGCGAGTGGTCTTCCCGTCGACCACCAGCTCGGCCGCGATGTCGCCGATCACCGGCGCGAACTTGAACCCGTGGCCTGAGCAGGCGCTGAGCACCGTCACGCGCGGGTCGTTCGGGTCGCGGCCGATCGCGAAATGGCCGTCGGGAGTGTTGGTGTAGAGACAGGTGACCGTGCGCACGACCTCGGTGCTGACTCCGTGCATGTAGTGGGCGACGTAGCGCTTGAGCGGGTTGAGGTCGACGTCGTCGACCGTGCGGTTGACGTGCTCCGGGTCGATCTCGGTTCCGTTGTGATGACGCGCCACCTTCACCGACTGGCCATCGAGCGTTGGAAAGCCGTAAACGTCTCCCGTCTCCGGGGACTCCCTGATGAACACGGGAAAGCGGTCCGGCGTCAGCCAGCTCGCGCCCTCTTCGATGGTGAACCAGGCCTGCACCTGGCGCTCGACCTTCAGCGGGAGCCAGTCGATCAGCTCCGGGGTCCAGGGTCCGGCCGCGACGACCACCGCGTCGAAGCGGTCCAGGAGCTCATGGACCGAGCCGACCGCCGTCTGGGCTCTGACCTCCGGGACCTGCGAGAGCATCGCCTCGACCGCGGCCTCCGGACGGACGAATCCCGCCTTCCGGTCGAAGACGCCGATATCGCCGTCGTCCAGGACGTGCCCCGGGTAGCGGTCGCGCACGACGTCGGCGTCCATGACGTCGATGTCGAGGTCGTGGCGCTGCGCCGACTCCAGCGCTCCCCGCACGACCTCGCTGGCCTCCGGCCCGAGCATCAGCGCGCCCGTCATGGTCAGCACGTCCGCGCCGGTCTCCGCCTCCAGCTCGCGCCACAGGCCGAACGTCTCGTGGAGTAGCGGCACGTAGAACGGGGCCTCGAAATACGCGGTCCGGATGATGCGCGACTCGCCGTGCGTCGAACCGAAGGTGTGCGGCGGCGAGTGGCGGTCGAAGCACACGACGTCGACCCCGCGCCGGGCGAGCCTCCAGGCCGCCGCCGAGCCCATGGCCCCGCCGCCGACGACGGCTACCTTCAATCCGTCACTCGGGCGTGATGCGCGCGATGGGTTGCCCGGGCACCACCGGGTCGCCGACCTCGAGGAGCAGCGCCTCGATCGTCCCGGCGACGGGGGAGGGGATCTCGGCGTTGACCTTGTCGGTGTGCGCCTCCATCAGCGTCTCGCCCTCCTCGACATGGTCACCCCGCCCCTTGCTCCACGCGCCGACGGTGATCTCGTCCGCGCCCTGGAGCTCGGGCATCACAACGTCCTGGGCATCAGCGGCCATGGAGCTATTCTCGATCAGGCCATCGAGACGACGTCGAGCAGGTCCTCTTCCCAGTAGTCGACGCGGCCCTCCGGCATGAAGAGCACGCGCCCGGGCTCGAGCGCCTCGACGAACTCCGGATCGTGGCTGACGATCACCATCGTCCCGGGCCAGGCCGCGAGCGCCCGGGCGACACCCGTACGTGATGGCGGGTCGAGGTTGTTCGTGGGCTCGTCCAGCAGCAGCAGGTTGTGCCGGCCCGCGACCAGCTGAGCGAGCGCGAGCTTGGTCTTCTCTCCGCCGGAAAGGGTTGCGGCGTCCTGCCGCGCGATGTCCCCCGTCAGGTTGAACATGCCGAGCAGGGCGCGCAGCTCCCGTTCGTCCGCGTCCGACTGCTCTCGCATGTGCGTCAGCACCGTCGTGCCGGGGTGGATGCCCTCGTGCTCCTGCGCGTAATAGCCCAGCGATACGCCGTAGCCGAGCCGCGTCCGCCCCGCGTTGGGCTCGCTCTGCCCCGCGAGGATGCGCAGCAGGCTGGTCTTGCCCGCCCCGTTCAGGCCCATCACGAGCAGACGCTGGCCGCGCTCGACCTCGAACGAGACGTCCCGGAACACGAGCGGGCCGCCGTAGCCCTTGGCCAGGCCGTCGACCGTGAGCGCAACGCGTCCGCTGTGCGGTGGCGGCGGAAAGCTGATCTTTACCTTGCGCTCTCGCTTGGGGGCATCAACCCTCGCGGCCTTCATCCGGTCGACGCGCTTGAAGATCGATTGGGCGGTCCTGGCGCGCTTGGCGGTCTGGCGGCGCATCACCTCGGCCAGCAGGCTCAGGCGCTTGATCTCCGCCTCCTGGCGCTGCGCGAGCGACGTGAGGCGCTGCTCCTCGAGCCGGCGCGCCGCCTGGTACTGCGAATAGTTGCCGCGATATTCGATCAGCCGGCCGGAGTCGAGGTGGAGGACTCGGGTGATCGACTTGTCGAGCAGCGCCAGGTCGTGGCTGACCACGATGACGGCGCCGCGGTAGTCGCGCAGGAAGTCCATCAGCCAGCTCTTCGCATCGGTGTCCAGGTGGTTCGTGGGCTCGTCGAGCATCAGCAGGTCCGGATCCGCGAACAGCACCCGAGCCAACTCGACGCGCCTGCGCTCGCCGCCGGAGAGCACGCCGAGCGGCAGGTCCAGCCGGTCCAGGCGCAGGCCGAGGCCGCCTCCGATGCGACGTGCATCGGACTCGGCCGAGTATCCGCCGGCCAGCCGGAATCGCTCCTCCACCTCGGAGTAGAGCTGGATCGTCTCCAGGGAGTGGTCGTGCTCGAGCTTCCGGTTGAGCTCGGCCAGCTTTTCGGCCGCCGCCTCGAGGCCCCGGCCGGACAGGATGTGCGAGACCGCCGACTTCGCGGCCTCGGCGCGAGGCCGCGGGTTCTGGGGCACGTACCCGAGGGAGCCGCGGCGCAGCGCCACCCCGGCGGCGGCGTCGTCCTCGCCGGACAGCACCTTGAGCAGGCTCGTCTTGCCGGCGCCGTTGCGGCCGACCAACCCGACCTTGTCCCCGTCGTTGACGGTGAACGACGCGTCGGAGAGCACGCGACGGCCCGCGACGTCGATGGCGAGCTCTCGGACCTGCAGCATTGCGCGCCCATGTTACGCAGCGCACCCCCGTGCGTTTGGTCCGTCAAATCCACGCGCCCAGGAGGCCGTCCACCATGAAAAAGGTCCTCATCGCCGTCGCCGTCCTGATCGCGGCCGCCGCCTGCGGGGGCGCCGCCACCAGCGATACCGGTGCCCCTGCGCCGCAACATCAGAGCAATTACGGATCGCTCGGCGCCGGCGGAGGAGCGATCACACAGCCGCCTAAGGGCGGCACTGTCACAGGCCCGAGCCTGCCTGCGCCGCCTCCCGTGCCGGTCCTTCAGGGCCCGCCGGTCATCCGCCAGGCGCAGCTCTCGATCACCGTCGATTCGGGCGCGTTCGACAACAAGCTGTCGGCGGTGCGCACCCTGGTCGGGGCGCAGGGCGGTTACATCGCCGGCACCGACGCGCAGGCGCAGCCGGGGAGCGGCGACCAGCCGTCCACCATCCGGACCGGAACGATCAACTTCATGGTCCCGGCCGCGAACTTCGACACGACGATCGACCAGCTGTCCAGGGTCGGGAAGGTGCAGAGCGAGCGCATCACGGGCACTGACGTGAGCGCGCAGTACGTCGACCTGAACGCCCGGCTGGCCAACGCCGAGGCGCAGCGTGACGCCATGCTCGCCCTGCTCAAGCAGGCGACGAACATCAACGACATCATCAACGTGCAGAACCAGATCGGCCAGATCACGGGCCAGATCGAAGAGCTGAAGGGTCAGATCAAGTACCTGGACGACAACACCGCGTACAGCTCGGTGAGCGTCACCCTCACCGAATCCGGCGTGGCGGCGTCGACAAGGTCGGACAGCTGGGGTTTCGCCACCGCGCTGAACGACTCCGCGCACAACTTCGTCGCGACGATCAACTACTTCGTGGCCGGGCTGGGTGCCGTGGGACCGTTCCTGGTCCTCGCCGGCCTCGGCTACCTGCTCTGGCGGCGCCGGCGGTCTCCCCAGCCGCGGCCCGCCTGAACCCCCCAGACCGCCCGGGGCATCGTGCCCCGGGCGCTCCTTCTCCCAGTTGCACCGGACTCCATCGCCCGCCGAGTAACCTGCCGCGGTAGAGGCAGAGACCATGAGGAGCCCGCATGAACGAGGCGTGGGATGACCAACGAGAAGCCGGCGCCAGAGCCGGCCGAGGTCATCGAGCTGCCGGCCGCGACAGCCACCGCGGACGTCGCGCTCGATCAGCTGGAGCTCGTATACGCGTTCATCTACGCGCGAGTCGGCAACCGGGCCGACGCGGAGGACCTGACTCAGCAGGTGGCCATGAAGGCCATCCCGCGGCTGCGCCAGGGGTCCTCGCCGAGCGCAATCCGGGGATATCTCTTCGCCACCGCCCGCTCCGTGCTCGGCGGGTTCTGGAGCACGCGTCTGGGCCTGTCGGAGGCCGAGCTGCGTGAGGACCTCCAGCTTGCAGCGCCGGCGGATCCTCCGTCAGAGGAGAACGCCGAGTACGTGCAGCGCATCCTGGGGCAGCTGTCCGACAACTACCGCCGGGTGCTCGAGCTTCGTTTCCTCCATGGGTACTCGCTCAAAGAGGTCGCGGAGGAGATGAGCTCCACCGTCGGTGCCGTGAAGGTCATGCAGCTTCGCGCCCTGCGCGCGGCCGCGAGGATGGACCTGGAGCGATGAACCGAAAGCCCGAGATTCGCGTCGACAAGATCGTCTCCGACCTTCTGCGCGGCCGGCGGCTCAAGCTGCGCGCGGGCGACGCCGAGGAGAAGGAGGCGATCACCACGGCCGCCCGTCTTGCCGGCGCCCTCCGGGGGCCGCAGCGCATGAGCCCGGCCTTCCGCAAGCGCCTCGAGCGGGCGCTCGAGCAGTCACCGGAAAGTCCGTCCCTGACCAGGCGCGCGGCTCTTGTCGCCGGCCTCGGCCTGGCCGCCGGGGCCGCGGGCGGAGGTTGGCTGGGGCATGCGTTGACGCCGCAGGTTGCGCACAACACGGCCGGCGGCGGCCCGATCGACCCGGTCAACGGGAAATGGATCGACGTCGGTGCGCTGGCGGATTTCGTCGAAGGTCACGGAAGGCGCGTCACCGCCGGGGCGGTCGGGGCTTTCGTCTTCCGGCGGGGCGACACCGTGCACGCCACGTCGTCGATCTGCTCGCACCTTCCGTGCGAGCTGTGGTGGGACGGGAACAGCACGGAGCTCGTTTGCCCCTGTCACCCGGTGACCTTCACCGCGGAGGGGAGGGCCAGCGAGGACCATTACGGGCTGCCGCCGCTGAACACCGTCCACGCTCGCGTGACGGGCGCCGGCCGCGTGGAACTGCTCGGAGCGGAATGAAGGAGCAGGCCCAACGCTTGCGGCAGCAGGCGCTGGACCGGTGCCTCCAGCTGCTGGAAGAGGCGCAGATGCACGGCCACGTCAGGGTGGACGGTCCGCTCGGCGCAACGCTGCGCCAGTACCTCGAGCACGCGGGGATGATCCCGGACCACCGCCTCGAAGGCCGGCGCATCGACCGGGTGCTCGACGATATCTTCGCCCTGCAAGCCCATCTGCTGGGACAGGAGCCCGAGGACAGCCGCCACCACAACGGGCACTGAGTGCCCGTCGCCGGCTCGCGGGTAGAATTCACTGCCATTGTGTCGACTTCCTTCAGCTCCTCACGCTCTTTTCTGCTGACGTCGGAATCGGTGACCGAAGGTCACCCTGACAAGGTCTGCGACCAGGTCTCGGATGCGGTGCTCGACGGCATGCTCGGGCAGGACAAGTACGCGCGGGTGGCGTGCGAGACCGCCATCACGAAGGGGCTGTGCGTGGTCATCGGCGAGGTCACGACGCACGCCGAGCTCGACATCCAGCGCACGATCCGCGAAACGATTCGCGAGATCGGCTACAACGACGAATCCATCGGCTTCGATGCCGACCACGCGCTGATCCAGGTCTACCTAAAGGAGCAGTCGCCGGACATCGCGGCCGGCGTCAACAGGTCGCTCGAGATGCGGGACGGCCCCGAGGACGAGGACCCGTTCGACCTCCAGGGGGCCGGCGACCAGGGCATGATGATCGGCTTCGCATGCCAGGAGACGCCTGAGCTCATGCCGCTCACCATCTCTCTCGCCAACCGCCTGGCCCGCAAGCTGTCGGAGGTGCGCAAGAACGGGAAGCTGCCGTTCCTGAGGCCCGACGGAAAGACTCAGGTTACGGTCGAGTACGAGCTCGGCAAGCCGAAGCGCATCGAGGCGGTCGTCGTGTCGACCCACCACGCGGCGAGCGCGACGCAGAAGGAGATCGCGGAAGGCGTGCGGGAGCTGGTGATAAACCCCGTCCTGCAGGGCCAGGTCGTGGACCCGATGACCAAGATCCTGGTCAACCCCAGCGGACACTTCGTCCTCGGCGGCCCGGCGGCCGACGCCGGCCTGACCGGGCGGAAGATCATCGTCGACACCTATGGCGGCGTCGCCCGGCACGGCGGCGGCGCGTTCAGCGGCAAGGACCCGAGCAAGGTCGACCGCTCGGCCGCCTACGCGGCCCGGCACGTGGCCAAGAACCTGGTCGCGGCCGGATTGGCCGAGCGCTGCGAGGTGCAGGTGTCCTACGCCATCGGCCGGGCCCATCCGACGTCGATCGCGGTCGAGACCTTCGGCACCAGCAACCACTCCGAGGAGGAGCTGCTGACGCTGGTCCGCCGGCACTTCGACCTCCGGCCCGCGGCGATCATCACCAACATGGACCTGCTGCGGCCGATCTACGCGCCGACCGCGGCCTACGGCCACTTCGGCCGGGACGACCTGGGCGTGCCGTGGGAGAGCACGAACAAGGTCGACGCGCTGCGCGACGACGTCGCCTTCGCCGGCCGTCGCTCCCAATAGCCGACCGGCGGCGCGGCGCGTGCGGGCCCGCGCGCCCCGCCTGCGCCTGCACGACACGCTGGCCCGGCGCAAGGTGGCGATCGCGCCACGGGCGCGCAAGCCGGTAACCCTTTACGTCTGCGGCATCACGCCCTACGACTCCGGTCACATGGGCCATGCCTTCACGTTCGCGATCTTCGACGTGCTCGTGCGGTTTCTCGAATCCAACGGCATCCGGGTCAAGTACGCGCAGAACATCACCGACGTGGACGATCCGCTGTTCGAGCGGGCCGACCGGGACGGTGTCGACTGGCATGAGCTGGCCGAGCGCGAGATCGCGGTCCACGTCCGTGACATGACCGCGCTCGGGTGGCGGCCCCCGGATGTCATGCCACGCGTTTCGGAGGAGATCGGGCGCATCGTGGCGGCGGCGGCGAAGCTGAAGCGCAAGGGCCACGCTTACCGGACCGACGCCCTGTACTTCGACGTCAACAAGTTTCCGTCCTACGGACATTTGTCCCACCGGTCGCGCCGGTCGATGATCGCCAAGCTGCGCGAGGAGGGCTTGCTCGGCACCGTTGGACCCGGAGCCAAGCGAGACGCGCTGGACTTTCCGCTGTGGCGCCCTTCACGCCCGGGCGAGCCGGCCTGGCCGTCCCCTTTCGGCCCCGGCCGGCCGGGCTGGCACATCGAGTGCTCCGCCATGTCGATGCGGTACCTGGGGGACCAGGTCGACATCCATGGCGGCGGGCGCGACCTGGCGTTCAGCCACCACGAGTCCGAGCGGGCGCAGTCCGAGTCGATGACAGGCAAGCGGCCGTTCGCGCGGGCCTGGGTGCACACGGGGATGGTTCGCTACAACGGCCGGAAGATGAGCAAGTCGCTGGGCAACCTGGTCAAGGTGAGCCAGACGCTTCAGCGGGCGCCGGCGGGGGCCGTGCGGCTGTATCTGGTCTCACACCGCTACAACCGGGACTGGACGTTCGCGTGGGACGGCCTGGCCCGGGCGGCACGCGTCATCGAGGCGCTGCGCAAGCTGCTGGCCGACGACGCGCGCGCCCGCCGCCGGCCTTCGCCGCCGTCGCCCCGGCTGATGGCGGAGTTCAATGCCGCGCTGGCGGACGACCTCGACACGCCGCGGGCGGTCCGGGTGCTGCGCCGCGCCCTCCGGCTCCGAGACGCCGGCTCGGCCCGGGCGATGGCGGAGGTCCTGCTGGGGACCGCCTCTCTGAGCTAGGAGCTGGCGACCTCGAGCGGAGAGCCGCAGTTGGGGCACTCCATGTCCGTGCCCAGCTGGACCATCGTCTCGCACACCGGGCAGAGCACGTCCGTCGTCTGGGACGGCGCCGAGTCCTCGGCCTCGTCCGCCGCGATCTGGGACGGCACCTGCCCGAGGTCCACGGCGGGCGCGCCGCAGTTGAGGCAGATGTAGCCGGGCTGCGTTATCCGGTGGCCCTGGTACTCGCCGGCGGCATCGACCTCGACCTCGGCGAAGAGGGCGCGGAAGAGGGTGCCGCCGCAGCGCCGGGAGCAGATGAGCATCACGGCTTCAGATTACGGGCAACCCCGGGACGGTCCGGACAGGGGCTCCGCGGGGAGAAATGCGGATTGTCCGGACTGTCCGATTTGGGCTGCGCGCCTCACGCGACCCGGCGGCGGAGGGTGGCGGTGCCGGCCGCGATCAGCAGAACCGCGAATCCCACCACCACGGCGGAGTCGAGCTGGAGCGACGGCCAGGTGAAGTCCGCGCCCTTGACCATGATGTCGCGCATCCCGGCGACCGCGTAGGTGAGGGGGAGGACGTCTGAGAGCGCCTGCAGCGCTTTCGGCTCGGACGAGACGGGGAAGATGATCCCCGAGAGCAGCATCTGGGGCACGATCGCGAGCGGGATGAACTGCACGGCCTGGAACTCCGTCCGGGCGAACATGCTGAGGAAGATCCCGAGGTTGACGGCCACGACCGCCATCAAGGCCTCGACGCCGAAGATCACGAAGACGTTGCCCTGGTTGTGGATCTTCAGCACCGCGAGGGCGAAGGCCAGGACCTCGGCCGACTGCACGAGGGCGAGCACCGTGAAGCCGAGCATGTAGCCGAGCATGATCTCGCCCCGCCGCAGCGGGCTGGCCATCAGCCGCTCCAACGTGCCTTGCGATCGCTCGTTGAGGAACGCGACGATCGTGATGACGAACACGAGGAAGAAGACGGCGAGGCCGATGAACGCCGCGCCGAAGTAGTCGAGCGTGTCGTAGCTCGAGCCGCCGTAGAGATAGTGGACCTCGGGCTGAAACGCCACCGACCGGCCACCGGCCTGCGCGGCCAGCTTGATCAGCGCCTGCTGCAGGGCCTGCATCACGGGGCCGGCCTGGCCGGGTTGAGACCCTTCAAGGTGAACTTCCGGAGCCACAGTGCCGGCCTGCGCCCGCTGAGAGAAGCCGGCGGGAAGGACGATGTAGGCAACGAGCGACCCATCCTTGAGCTTGGCGTCGCCTTCCGACGCGGAGATGGTCGTGGTCGTGATCAGGCTCGACTCGCTCAGCGCGCTCGCCACGCTGGCGCCGGCCGGCCCGGCGTCCTCGTTGGCGACGCCCACCGCGGGGGCGCTCGACGATCCCCGCAGCAGATATCCGAGCAGGCCGAGGATGACCAGCGGCGCCACGAACAGCAGGGCCACCGTGCGCCGGTCGCGCCGGAACCCCTGCAGCAACCTCCGGGTGATCGCAGCGACGCGCCTAGGGCTCATCGCTCGCCCCTCCCGGCCAGGGTGAGAAAGGCATCCTCGAGGTTCTGCGAGCCGGCCTTCTGCCGGATCTCGGCCGGGGTCCCCTCCTCGAGCAGCCGGCCGTACTGGATGAGGCCGAGGCGCTGGCACCGGTCCGCCTCGTCCATCACGTGGCTCGAAACGATGATGGTCGTGCCGTCCGCGGCCATGCGCCGGAAGTCGTCCCAAAACTGCACGCGAAGCTGCGGGTCGATGCCCACGGTGGGCTCGTCGAGCAGGAGGAGGTGGGGGCGATGCACCAGGGCGCAGGCGAGGGAGCACCGCTGGCGCATGCCGCCGCTCAGGGTGGAGACGACGGAGCGGCGGCGCTCGTACAGCTTCACGAACTCCAGCGCCTCCTTCACGTTCTCCTCGGCGCCGTTGATGGCGGCGAAGAAAGCCACGTTCTCCTGCACGGACAGGCCTGGATACAGGGCCGGGGTCTGCGTCATGTACCCGACCTCCCTGAGCACCGGGACGTTGGGCATGCGCGCGCCCAGCACCGTCACCGTCCCGGTCTGGGCCTGAAGCAGGCCGACGATGTGACGGATCAGCGTCGTCTTCCCGGCGCCGTTGGGGCCGAGCAGGCCGTAGATCTCGCCTCGCTTGACGTGAAGGGTCACGCCGTCGAGGGCTTTGAAGCCCCCGAAGGACTTGGTGACGCCGTCCACGCTCACGGCATACGGTTCCTGGTCACTCAAGCGACTCCTCCTCGGCGGCCATCGCGGCCAGCCACAAGTGAGCGAGCTCGGTCACGGCCTGCTCGCCGCCCAGATCGACGCCCAGCACGCGCTCCGCCGCCGGCCGGGTCATCAGGTGAAAGAAGATCGGACCGATGAAGGACTGCAGCGCGAGCACGGGGTGCACCGGCCGCAGCCGCCCGGCCGCCATCTGCCCGGCGACGTAGCCGGCCAGCGCGCCCACGATCCGGCCGATGGCCTCCCGGGTCGCCTGTTCGGCGTCGGGCGCGAGCCGCGAGACCTCGAAGAAGAGCGCCCGAAGAAGCCCGGTCCGGTTGCCGCCGTCCGCGAAGACCGTGCGATACACCGTGCGCGCGAGCTCCGGCATGACCACGTCCGGGGGCTCGCCGTCCAGGCGCTCCAGGGTCTCGATCACGGGGTCGAGCGGGGAGTACGCGTGGACCAGCGCCGTGAAAAGGGCCGGCTTGCCGGGAAAGAGCCGGTAGAGCGTCGCCCGAGAGACACCGGAGCGGTCCGCCAGATCGTCCATGGACAGAGCGGCCAGGCCGCGCTCGCCGACGAGCCCGAGGGCGGCCTGGAGGATGCGCTCTCGCGCGTCGGGCTCGGGCGCTCGCTCCAGGGCCGCCAGAAGCTCGTCCCGGGAACGGAAGGAGCGGTAGAAGCTCGCCCGCGAGACACCCGCGGCCTGGGCGAAGTCCGCCACCGTAGGGGAGCCACCCATCGCCAGGACCACCCGGGCGCGGCCGAGGATCCGTTCCCGCGCCGAGCCTGCCACGGTGACGAGACTAGACGCGACGTCGCGTCCTGTCAAGTTCCATCATGTGCCTGCCACCGGCTGAGGCGTCCTTTACAGGCAGGCTTCCAGCGCGCCGACCGCGTCGCTACCTTGGGCCACGTGCACCGCCTGGTCTCGCTTTTGCTCGCATCGGCCCTGGCGCTGATGCCCTCACCCGTGCTCGCCGGGCCGCCGGTGGGATACGGCGACCCGCCAGGCTGGTGCACCAACTTCTCCGATATGTGGATGGCGAGCGTGGTCACCAACGATCCGCTCGTGGGCTCCAATCCTGAGCGCGACACCTTTTACGGGTTCCACGCCAACCCGGGCTACGACGACTGGTACGGCTACTTCTATGGCGACTTCCGCGGGTCGCCGGGCGATGCCTCGGGCTGGGTGAGGCTGCTGCACGAGGACTATCCCCAGCACTACCACTGGAACTTCGGCGACTTCGCATGGGCGGTGCACGGCCACGCCAGGCAGTACATCGCGTACTACAACTGGACCTTTGGCGGGCAGTGCGGCTTCGGCGCTCGCGGACTGCTCGCGCCGCCGCCCTACATGGCCGACCAGTTCGGTTACCCGGTCGTCGACATCTACGTCGACGCCGTGCCGCCCTTCCCGCCGCGGCCGACGGTCGCGTCGATCACGCCGAGCTCCGTCACCTTCACATGGGACCCCGTGGCCGATCGGGGTGACGGCGCCGGCCGGGACTTCTTCGTGGCCGGGATGGATCATTACGTCTCCTGGGCCACGGTCAGCGACCGGCCAGGCCCGGTTCAGCTCGCGGTCACCTCCCGGCCGCGCTCGATCCGCCTCGACTCGCTGCGGCAGGGAGAGGTCGCTTGCGTCCACGTGCAGGCGGTCGACAGGGTGCAGAACGCGACTCCGGTGGAATCCGTTTGCGGAGCTCCGGCGGCGCCGCCACCGATGCCGGCCTGGAACATCTCAGCGGGGGTGGTCGCCAATCCGGCCGCGCGCGGGCTGGTCGGGCTCGAAACGTGGTTCTGGCTCGCATCGAAGCCGGCGACCCTGACGGCGGACGGGTCGATCGGGGGAATCCGGTACGTCGTGACCGCGACCCCGGCCCAGGTCGTGTGGGACTTCGGCGACGGCTCGACGCTGTCATTGCCGGCGAACACGGGGGCCGGCGATGCGTATCCCGCGCGCTCGCCGGTGAGGCACGTGTACGAGAGGGACAGCGCGGCCGGCTATACCGTGCGCGCAAAGGTCGACTATCGCGTCGCGTGGACCGAGGTGGCCGGGGGCTCGAGCTTCGGTCCGTACCCGCTGGGCACGCTCGCGCTCGACGCCGCCCCGCTCGACTACCCGGTCGAGCAGGCTCAGCCGGAGCTGCTCGATGTCTGACGCTCAGGCGGCACTCCACCCGGAGATGCGCTCGATCGCGATCGCGACCACCGGCCCGGCCGGCGGCGCCGCGACGTACTGCGGATACCGCCGGGCCAGGAGCTCGATCGCGCGTGCCGCGGCCGTCTCGTCGTCGACGATATGGGCGGCTCCGTCCACCCGCACCCACCACAACCGCCCCCAGTACCGGTCGGAGTAATGGTCGACCAGCACGCACACCGCCGGGTTCGCCGCGATGTTCTTCAACCTCTGGAGCTCCGCCGTGCGCTTCGGCTTGGCGTCGACGGCGAAGTAGATGGTTCGGGCGTCGAGCGCGAAAGTGATCGGCACGAGATGCGGCCTGCCGTCCCGGCCGGTGGTCGCCAGGCGCGCGACACGAGCGTCGCGGAGATGCCGTTCCATCGCCGTGGCCTCCATTCGAGGAAGTATCGTTGAGCCGTGCAGAGGCTCCGCACGTACACGGTCGACGAAGCCAACCGGGAGCTGCCGCGCGTGCGTCCCATCGTGGCGCAGATCGCCGAGCTGTCCGCTCTTCGACCTGACCTGGAGGAGCAGCTGCGCATGGCGGAGTACGCGGCCCAGCGCCCGAGTGCGAACGGCGAGATCGCGGTGCGCGCCCAGCAGGCCCGCGACGCGGTGCAGGGGGCGGAGGAAGAGCTGCTGAAGGCCGTGCTGAGCCTGAACAGCATGGGCATCCAGCTCAAGGGGCCCCTGGAAGGGCTGATCGACTTTCCGAGCTACCGCGAAGGCGAGCTGGTCGAGCTGTGCTGGAAGCTCGGCGAAGAGCGGGTCGAGCACTGGCACCGGATCGGCGAGGGCTTCACCGGCCGAAAACGGATCTAGCCCCGGTCGGGCCGGCGCGCCGCCTCGGATGGCTGCTCGGGGACGCCTCCCCGCACCGCCTCGTAGACGCTCTTCGCGACTCCAGCCGCGTCAAGGCCGTGCTCGCTGAGGAGGTCGGACGCCTTGCCGTGAGGTAGGAACTCGTCGGGGAGGGCCAGGGTCCGGACGCGCCCCGCCAGGCCGTGCGGGGCGAGCGTTTCGAGCACCGCCCCCCCGAAGCCGCCGGCGCCGACGTTGTCCTCGACCGTCACGACGACCGGATGGCCGCGGGCCCACTCCGTGATCCGGGGATCGACCGGCTTGATCCAGCGAGCGTTGACCACTGTGCACGACACGCCCTGGAGGTCGAGGCGGCTCGCGGCCTCGCTCGCGACCTCGACCATGCGGCCCACCGCGAAGATCACGGCGTCGGTTCCGCGTCGCATCTCCTCCCAGCGCCCGACCGGCAAAGGCTCGACCGGCAGGTCCGGCGTCGCCGGCACCGGGCCCTTGGGATAGCGGATCGCCACAGGTCCGTCGGTCGCGAGGGCCGTCTCGAGAAGCGCGCACAGCTCGGTGGCGTCCTTGGGCGCGGCGATCGCGAGGTTGGGCACGAGGCGCAGGAACGACAGGTCGAAGATGCCGTGGTGCGAAGCTCCGTCCGGCCCGGTGACGCCGGCGCGGTCGATCACGAAGGTCACGGGAAGCCGGTGCAGGGCGACGTCCATGAGCGTCTGGTCGAATGCGCGCGCCAGGAACGTCGAATAGATGCAGACGACGGGGTGAAGCCCGGCGAGCGCGAGCCCGGCGGCGAACGTCACTCCGTGCTGCTCGCAGATCCCGACGTCGAAGAAGCGGTCCGGGAACTCCTTCGCGAAGTTGAGCAGACCGGTTGAAGACGCCATGGCGGCCGTGATCGCCGCCACCTCCGGGCGCCGAGCCGCGGCGCTCATCAACGCCTCGCCGAAGACGTCGGTATAGCTGAGCTCCGTCGTGCGCGGCCGGCCCGTCAAGGGGTCGAAAGCGCCGACGCCGTGGAGCTTGTCGATCTCGTCGTCCACGGCCGGCCCGTAGCCGTGGCCCTTCTCCGTCACGACGTGAACGACCACCGGCTCGCGCAACCTCTTGGCTCGGTTCAACACCTCTTCCAGCGCGGCCTCGTCGTGTCCATCGACCAGGCCCGCGTACTTGATGCCCAGGCTTTCGAACATCGTCGACGGCTGCAGCAGCTGCTTGAGGCCCTCCTTCAAGCGGTAGGCGGCCTGGTCTGCCGTCGAACCGACCAGGGGCAGGTCGCGCAGCAGGCGGGAGATATCGTCCTTCAACCGTTCGTATCGCGGATCGACCCGGAGTTGGGACAGGTGCCGTGCCAGGCCCCCGACTGTGGGCGCATAGGAGCGGCCGTTGTCGTTCAGCACGATGATCAGGTTCGGCGGCATGAGGTGGGCGATCTGGTTGAGCGCCTCGTAGGCCATGCCCCCGGTCAGGGCGCCGTCGCCGATCACGGCGACGACGTATCCGCCCTGTCGCTTCCGCAGCCGCGCTTCCGCGATGCCGAGCGCGTAGCTGAGGGAGGTCGAGGCGTGGCTGTTCTCCACCAGGTCGTGCTCCGACTCCGCGCGGGACGGATACCCGGACATGCCCGCGGCCTGGCGCAGCCGGGCGAAGTCCGGGGCGCGGCCCGTGACGAGCTTGTGCACGTAGGCCTGATGGCCCGTGTCCCACACGATGGCGTCCCTGGGGCTGTCGAAGACCCGATGAAGCGCAAACGTGAGCTCGACCACGCCGAGGTTCGGCGACAGGTGGCCGCCGGTGCGGGAGGTCGCCTCGACGAGGAAGGCGCGGACCTCCTCGGCCAGCTCGCTCAGGCGCGCCTGATCGAGCGCTTTGAGATCGGCCGGGGAGTGGATCGTCTCGAGGATGGCCACCTTAGTGCTAACGCCCAGGGGCGGCCATGAGTTCCGCCAGCTCGATGCACAGCCGGGTGCCGGCGCCGCTCGGGCCCATCAGCACCGTCGTCAGGGCTGAGTTCGTGTTCCACGCGGAGGCGGCGATGTCGATGTGGGCCCACGGCTTTCCCGCGGCGAACTCGCCGATGAACATGCCGCCCATGATCATCCCGGCCTCGCCGTACTCGGCGTTCCGGATGTCCGCGATCTCGCTGCGGAGCAGGATCCGGTAGTCGGCATAGATCGGCAGCCGCCAGATGCGGTCGCCGGCGAAGCGCGAAGCCTCGTCGACCACCGACCAGAAAGCGTCGTCGTTGCTGATCGCGGCGCTGGCGGCGTGCCCGATCGCCACCGTGGCGGCGCCTGTGAGCGTCGCGAGGTCAACCAGGTGCGTCGCGCCGTTGCGCAGGGCATGAGTCAAAGCGTCGGCAAGGACAAGGCGGCCCTCCGCGTCGGTGTTGACGATCTCGACGGTCTTGCCGTCCGCGCTCACGACCACGTCGCCGGGCCGCTGGGCGCTCGGCCCGGGCATGTTCTCCGCCGCCGCGATGACGGCCATGACGTCCAGTGGCACCTTCCGGGAGGCGATCACGTCGATCGCCGAGAGCACGGCCGCCGCGCCGGACATATCGTCCTTCATGCGGCTCATGTTCTCGGGGTCCTTCAGCGAGATGCCGCCCGAGTCGAACGTGATGCCCTTGCCGATCAGCGCGAGCACGACCTCGGCCGTCTCCGGCCTTGCGCCGGGCAGGTGATTGCCACGATGGCGGACGCGGATCAGGCGGGGCGGTTTCGAGGAGCCGGCGCCCACTCCGAGCAGCAGGTTGTAGCCGCCGGACTTCAGCTCGGCGGGGCCGAGCACCTCGTACTCCAGGTTGTGGCGCTGCGCGATCCGCACCGCCTCCTGAGCCAGGGCTTCCGGCGTCAGCTCGTTCGGAGGGGCGTTCTGCCACTCGCGCGCTCGGTTCGTCGCCTCGCCGTTCTCCTGCGCGGCCACCACCTCGTGCTCGCGGCCGGCGCCGAAGCCGGTGAGCAGCAGCTCGTGGATCTCCCGCCGCTCGGGGGCCGCGCCGGTCTGGCGCGAGCGCCGCTCGAAAGTACCCATCACGCAGCCCTCGACGACCGCCTTGAGCGCATCCATCCCGATCGGGTCCGCGCGGAGCACCGCCATCCTCTTGTAGCCCCACGTCCGGCAGGCCCGGATGAGCTCGTGGTGGGCGGAGCGCACGCGCTGCCCGTCGAGGTCGTACGGGGCGCCGAGCCCGTACAGGATCACGCGACGAGGCCCGATCCGGCCCTGCGCGGGAACGGGCAGCACCTCGTGGATGCGCCCGCGGAACTCCGCGCTCGCGACCATCTCGGACAGAACTCCCCCCAGCGCCTTGTCAAGTTCGAGAGCCGAGCCCGACAGCATCTGCCCGGTCGCCACCGGCACCGCGAGCGCGTCGACGTTGAGTTCGGCGCTTTCGGCCGATGCCAGGCTGATCTTCACGGAGTCCTTAAAGGTTAGCCGCCCAGTCCGGCGGTTAAGCCAGGTGCTCCGCCACCAGCTCGAGCACGTGGGCGACGCGCAGCTCGATCCCTCGCTTGCGAGCCGCCGCGGCGATGTGCACCAGGCAGCCCGGGTTGTCCGATGCGACGACCGCGCACCCGGTCTTCGCGATCGCGTCCAGCTTCCACTGAGCCAGGCGGTCGGCGACGCGCGGCCACTCGAAGCTGAAGGTGCCGCCGAACCCGCAGCAGTTGGCGATGTCGGGCAGGTCCACGACCTCGTACCCGGCGAGCTCGAGCAGGAGGCGCGGCTCGCTCTTCAGGCCGAGCTGGCGCAGCGTCTGACAGGAGTCGTGATAGGCGACCTTCAGGCTCATCCGGTCGCGGTCGACGAGGCGCCGGTTGGCCTGCAGCAGCTGCAGGACGAAGCGGGTCGAATCGCGGAAGCGCGACCTCAGCTCGGCCTCGCCGGTGGCGCCCCATTCCGGACCGTCCAGGGTGAAGGCCCCGAAGCATGAGGCGGAGGGTGTGACGATCAGACCCTTGGAATCTCGAAGAGAGGCGGCCAGCCGGCCCGCAAGGTGGGCTCCGGCCTCGAAGTCGCCGGCATTGGCGGCGATCAGCCCGCAGCACCACTGATCCTTGGGAAACCCAACCTGGAAGCCTGCCGCAGTCGCGATTCGCTCCAGGGCCGAGGCCGCCGCCGGCAGCATCCGGTCGACCATGCACGAGGCGAAGATCGTGAGCGGCTCGCCGTCGACGTGGCTGGGACGGGCGCGGTCGCGGTATGGCGTGACGCTCAGGCGCGGCGCTCCCGGCGCGAGGGCGCTGAGCGGCGCGGCCGCCCGCATCACCCGGTCGGCGAGCCGCGGGCGCTCCCACATCCCGAGCAGTGCGTGTTTGCGCAGCGACCTGCGACCACGCCGCCTGTGCTCGAGGATCTGACGCGGCAGGGGGATGCCGACGGGGCAGATCTCCTCGCACGCGTTGCACTGGGTGCACAGCGTGTTGGGAAGGTCGGCGGTTTCCAGTCCGTGGTGAAAGGGAGTGAGGACCAGTCCGATCGGACCGGTGTACTTCGGGCCGCCGAACTGGTGGCCGCCGACCGCCATGAAGGAGGGGCATGCGTTGGAGCAGGCGCCGCAGCGGATGCAGGTGAGGGCGTCGCGAAACACCGGGTCCGAGCGCATCTCCTCGCGGCCGTTGTCGATGATCACGCAATGCATCGCCCGCGGGCCGTGCACCCCGATCGTCAGCGACTGCTCGATGTCCGCCGACCGCGACGGGCCCGTGATCCAGTTCACATAGCTCGTCATCAGCTGACCCGTGCCGCTGCGCGGGAGCATGCGCAGCACCGACACGGCGTCGTCCAGCGTGGCCACCAGCTTGTCGATGCCGAACAGCGCGATGTGGACGGGCGGCAGGGTCGTCGTCAGGTCCGCGTTGCCCTCGTTGGTCACGAGGACGATCGTCCCGGTCTCCGCGATGGCCACGTTGGCTCCGGAGATGCCGACGGTCGCCTCGATGAACTTCTGGCGGAGCGTCTCGCGCGCGTGCCGCTGGATGTCCTGGATCTCCGGGCCGGTTCCGAAGACCTTCGCCGCGTCCCCCCTGGTCAGATGGATGGCGGGTGCGATCAGGTGGGAGGGACGCGTGTGCGTCAGCTGGACCATACGCTCGCCGAGGTCGGTCTCGACGACCTCCATGCCGAGCTGCTCGAGATGCTCGTTGAGGTCGATCTCCTCGCTGGCCATCGACTTGCTCTTGGTCACGACCATGCGCCGTCCGGAGGTCAGCTCCCGTCCCGCCTCGAGACAGATCTGGCCGATGATCTCGCGCGCCTCCGCGGCATCTCGAGCGAAGTGGACCTGGCCGCCTGCGGCCGAGAGGCGCTCCGTGAACTGCGCGGCGAGCTCCGGCAATCTCTCGAGGTTGGCCAGCCGCCGTGCCTTCAGGTCGGCGCGGCCCTTCTCGAAGTCATAGGACTCGAACGCGGAGTTCCGCCGCGCGCGGAGGCCGGTCATGGCGTGGACGAGCGCCTGCTGGAGGGAGGGATCGCCGAGCGCGCGGTCGACCCGGCGAGCGAACCGGCCGCGACTCTCAGGCACGCGTCGAGACGGCTTCTTTGACGGCCTCGGCCACGGCGCCAGGGGTTGACACCGGCGCCAAGCATATGGTCCCGACGCAGACGACCGCGCGAGTTTCCGCCCCGGGCTCCAGCACCACATACGGATGGGCGGCTACAGCGGCGCGGGCGAGATCGCGGCCGCTGGTCGTGACCTTGATCGCGTGCGGCAGGCGGTCCAGCGCCCGGGCGAACAGCGCGGCCATCAGGCCGTACTGCGGCGGCAGCGCGGCCACCGACTCGAGCGCGCGCCGGGCGCGCTCGCGGTAAGGCGATGACGGGTCGCCGGACAGGACGTCCAGCTCGATGAGCGCCATGGCGGCGACGGAGTTCTCGGCGAGCGGCTTCAGCCGGTCACCGAGCCTCCCGAGCCCGTCGCCGCCGGCGTGGTCGAAGTACCCCCCGAGCTCCTGGTCCGCATAGCGAACCTCGAGGTGTATCGCAAGCTCTCGGGCCCGCGCGAGCCACTGCCCGCCCAGGCCGTGCTGATACGCCCGCACGGCCGCCCACAGCGACCACACCTGGTCGCCGAGCTGGCCGCCGACGCCTTCGGAATGCGCCATCCCCTCCGCGGGCGAGTACGCCCGCGCGAACAACGACTCGAGCAGGCGCGCCGCCTCGTCCCGCAGCTGGTTGCGGTCCAGCCGCAGCGCGGCATCGACGTAGGAGATCGCGAGCGCGGCGTTCCAGGCGGTGTACGTGCGGCGATCGACGTAAGGGGCGGAGGTTGTGGCGCGCTCCGGGCCGTCCAGGGCGTAGTAGCTCTCGTCGGCGTCCTGGCTGCCCGCGTAAAGGCCGCTCTCGGGGTCGCGCAGGACGGTGTCGAGATATGCCGTCGTGCGGTCCAGCGGCTCGGTCATGCCGGCGAGAGCGAGCGCGCCGACCAGCCCGGCGTGGTCCTCGAGCATCTTCTCGAAGTGGGGAACGCTCCAGTCCTGGGTCGTCGAGTAGCGGAAGAAGCCTCCCTCCACGTGGTCGTACATTCCGCCACCGGCCATCTGCTCGAGCGTGTGGGCGGCCATCCGGAGCAGCTCGGCCTCCCCCCGGAGCGCGGACTGCTCGAGGAGGAGGAGCAAGGCATCCGCCTGCGGAAACTTCGGTGCCGTGCCGAAGCCTCCGTATCTCCCGTCGTACGCCAGCCTGACCGCCTCCAGGATCCCGTCGACCAGCGCGGGGTCGAGGCGCGCGGCGCTGCGGGCATTGCTCGAACCGGCGCGCTTGCGCGCTTCGAGCACGCGGGACGTGATGGTCGCCTGGTTTTCGCGGTAGTAGTCCGCCAGCTGGGTCAGCGCGCTCGCCATCTGGTCCGGCGGAAGGTATGTGCCGCCGGTGAGGATGTCGCCTGAGGCCGTCAGGAAGACGGTCGACGGCCAGCCGCCCATGTTGTAACGCTGGTTGATGTCCGGCCGCACGTCGTTGTCGACGCGCACCGGGACATAGTCCCGGTTGATCAGCTCGATCACGGTCGGATGCGAGTAGGTGGTCTCGTCCATGACGTGGCACCAGTGGCACCAGACGGCGGAGATCGAGAGCAGGATCGGCCGGCCGGTGCCCTTCGATTCGTCAAAAGCCTCGCGCGACCACGGGCGCCAGTGGATCTCCGAGGCCCGATTCGGCCGCGGGGAGAAGTGAAACTCGGCCGCCCCCTCAGTCATGGGACACTCTGAGGGAAGGTTACGATGGCAACGTGATCTCCACCAGCGCGGTCGACGCCTACGTGCAGAAGAACTCGAAGCGCTTCATCCAGGAGCTCGAAGAGCTGTGTGCTTTCCCGAGCATCTCCAACCACGGGCTGGAGGCCGTGCAGCCCGCGCGAGACTGGATCGCGGGCAAGCTCTCCGCCTACACCGATCGTGTCGAGACGTTGGAGGCGGGTGGGATGCCCGCGCTGTACGCGGAGGTGAAGGGCGGGGGCCGGCGAAAGCTGCTGCTTTACGAGCACTACGACGTGCAGCCGGTGGACCCGATCGAACTGTGGGAGTCGCCGCCTTTCGAGCCTGCTGAGCGCGACGGCCGGATCTTCGCCCGCGGGGTCGCCGACGACAAGTCGGACGTCATGGCGCGGATCCACGCGCTGGAGACCCTCAAAGCGCTGGGCGAGGTTCCCGTCACGCTTCGGTTCCTCGTCGAGGGCGAGGAGGAGATCGGCTCGAAGACCTTCGAGAAGATCACGCACGACCACGCCGACAAGCTGCGCGCGGACGGCTGCATTTGGGAGTCCGGCTCGTCCTTCGACGACGCGGGAAGGCCGACGATTCAGTTCGGCTGCCGCGGCCTGGTGTATGTCAACCTGCGCGTCCGCCTGCTCGACTTCGACCAGCATTCAGGTTTCGCGTCCATCTACCCGTCGGCCGCGATGTACCTGGTCGCCGCGCTGGCCAGCCTGCGCGACCGCGACATGAACGTGAAGATCAACGGGTTCTACGACCGGGTCGTCAGCCCGACGGACAACGATCGCGCCATGATGGCGAAGATCGACCCAGAGGTCGAGAAGCGCCGCGCGCTGGTCGGTTTCGAGACGCTCGTGCGCGATCCCAAGCCCGACCAGGTCGTCGAGCAGATGCTGTTCCTGCCGACCTGCAACATCGCCGGCATCACGACCGGCTATCAGGGTCCTGGGTCGAAGACGGTGCTGCCCGCCGAGGCCACGGCCAAGCTCGATTTCAGGCTCGTGCCGGACCAGGACCCGGACGAGGTGCTCGAGCTCCTCCGCAAGCACCTGGACGCCAACGGCTTCGAGAAGGTCGAGGTCCTGGCCGGCGAGGGGGAGAAGCCGGCCCGCTCAGACCCTGCTTCGGCGATCGGAAGGACGATGATCGACTCGGTGAGGGACATGTACGGAGAGCCCGTGATCTGGCCGTTCATGCCGGCGACGGGTCCGATGCACGCGGTGGTCTCCGGCCTCGGCGTGCCCACGGTGCTGCCGGTCGGCGCCGGCCGGCCGGACAACCGGATCCATGCGCCCAACGAGAACATCCATGCGGAGGACTACATCAACAGCGTTCGGCTGATGTGCCGCGTCTGGGAAAGATTTGGAGCCGGCTGATGGAAAAGCTCACCGACAAGCTGTTCACCGTCAAGTACAACGAGGACACCGGCAAGCCTCACATCGAGATCGTCGACCAGAACGTGTGCCTCGACAGGTGCACCGGCAAGTACTGCAACCACTTCTGCCCGGCGGGCGTGTACGAGTGGAACGAGGAGCAGAAGAAGAACCTGGTCAGCTTCGGCAACTGCATCGAGTGTGGGGCGTGCTCCATCGGCTGCCCCTTCGACAACATCTCGTGCCGGTCTCCTCGCGGCGGCTACGGCGTCAGGTTCGCCAACGGTTAGGAATAGTCCGGCGCCTGGGAACAATTCCAGTACCGAGATGAGCGACTACGACGTGATCATCGTGGGCGGAGGCCCCGCCGGCCTGGCGGCTGCCTTGTACACCGCCCGGATGGATCTCAAGACCGTCGTCCTGGACCGCGGGCCGCTGGGCGGCCAGCTGCTCAACACCGAGCTGGTCGAGGACTACCCCGGCTTCGAGTCGATCCTCGGGACCGACCTGGCCACGAAGATGGGGGAGCACGCCCGCAAGTTCGGCGTGGAGGTGCGCGACTTCGAGCCGGTGAAGGAGATCGACGTCGAGGGGGCGATGAAGGTCGTGCGCCTGGAGTCGGGCGAGGAGCTGCGCGCGCCCGCCCTCATAATGGCCGCCGGCGGCCTGCCCCGCTACCTCGAGGTGGCGGGCGAGAAGGAGCTGTGGGGTCGCGGAGTCAGCTACTGCGCGGTCTGCGACGGCGCGTTCTTCAAAGGCCAGGAGCTGGCAGTGGTCGGCGGCGGTGACGCAGCGATCGAGGAAGGCGACTTCCTGACGCGCTACGCGTCAAAGGTCTACGTCCTGCACCGGCGCAGCGAGCTCCGCGCGCAGCCGATCCTGGTCGACCGCGCCCGCGCCAACCCGAAGATCGAGTTCGTCTTCGACGCTCACGTGAAGCAGATCGTGGGCGATGAGAAGGTCCAGGCCGTCCGCTACGAGCAGCACGGCGAGGTGAAAGACCTCAGTGTCGGCGGAGTGTTCGTGTTCATCGGCTTCGTCCCCAATTCGGGCCTGCTCAAAGTGCACGTCGACCACGACGATGCCGGGTACATCCTCACCGACCGGAATATGCGGACCTCGGTCGAGGGGATCTGGGCGGTCGGCGATGTCCGCTCGCAGCTGACCAAGCAGATCGCCACCGCGGTGGGTGACGGCACGACCGCGGCGGTCGCGGCTTCGGCGTACATCAGCGCGTTGAAGGATGCGGCCCGGGCCTGACGCCCGCTCCGTGGGACAAACGTCCCAGGTAATTCGGCGGCGGCGGGCTCTACAGTTGCGCCAACAAAAGAGGAGGGTGATTCTTTGAGGCGCGTCTCAGCTCACGTCCCAGCGGTGGTATTGCTCACGTCGATCCTTTTCGTCGCATCGGCGGTGGTCGCATCCGCCGACGCCAATCCCAACAACCACGGCCACCATTACGGCCAGCTGAAGCACCACCAGCCGCCGCCTCCGCCGGCGCCCAATCCGAATCCGCACCCTGTACCACCGCCCGCGGTCAACCCGCCGGCGCCCTCAGGCTCCGGCCACAACACCGGCCAGACCACGAGCAACGCTCAGGCCCAGGCAGCCGCGTCGCCGGCACCCGCGTCGCCGGCGTCGATCGCGCTGCCCGTGATCGCCCTCCCGGCGGCGAACAACGCCAATGCCAGGGTGGCGACGGCGCCGGCCGGCCAGGGCGACCCGTTCTGGTGGCTGGTGCTGCTCCTGCTCCCGGCGATCGCAGCCCTGCTCGCGGTAGCCGCGCGCTACTCCCGGATGGCTGCCGCCGTGGCGGCCTCCACGCGCTGAGCGAGCGCGCCTAGGCGCTGACCACGTCGATCCAGACGAGGCCGGGCGGCAGCGTGACCGCCTGGCCGCCGTCGAGCGCGAACGAGAGCGGTCCGTGGCTGTCCGTCGACGCCCACGTCCCTGCGTAGCCCTGGCCTTTGTAGTAGAACTCCGCGCGGCCGCCGGTGTCCAGGTCGAAGTCGTGAATGTGCGAGCCGTGGCCGTCACCCACGTCGAGCAGCTGCTCGCGCGTGTGCAGGACGATGAGCATCTCGATGTGCAGAGGCTGGCCGAGAGTCGCATCCCTGTACGCGTGGCCCGCCTCGGCTTTCCGATACGTCCCGGTGCTCGCGTCGTACGCGTAAGTCGAGTAGTGCTCGTCGACGGTCACCGAGCTCGCGCCCGAGCCCGACGGCAAGGTGGGCCTTGCCTTGGGCAAGGTGTAGGACGTCAGGCCGCTGAAATAGTTGTTCTCCGCGGCCTGCACCTTGTCGCCGTTGATCATCAGGTTGTCGGGCGCGAACCGGTTGGTCGCGCGGTACTGGTAGCCGATCACGTCGAAGAACTGCGGGACGGGATCAGAGGCCGCGCGCGCCGCCGTCGCCTGTGACTCGCCGGACTGGAACAGCAGGCCTTTGTAATGGCGCGCGAGCTTGAGCGAGATGAACCGCGCCGAGCGCATCGGGCCCACCAGGTCCGGCACGGTCTCGTAGACCGCCGTCAGGCGCGTGATTCCGCCCTCGGCGAGATATTCGAAGATCACGTCGGCGGCCTGCAGGCCGTTCTGGTCGACCGCGTTGGAGTCGTTCGGCACCTGGATCAGCGCGGGGTAACGCAGCGCGATCGTGTGCTCGTGGTCGTGCCAGTAGATGCCGGTCTTCAATGTGAACGCCGCGGGCACGACATGGCCAGTCTGGTCCCGGCCGCCCGCGGCGAGGTGGACGACCAGTGGACCTGAAGCCAGGCCGGCCGTCGAGAAGGTGGCGCTGCGGTCGTCGCCGGCCCACTTGAGCGCGACGGCCCCGGCGCCGATTGTGACCTTGACCGTCGCCGGCTCCATCGCGTCGTTGAAGGTGAGCTTGAGACCGGTTCCGGGATCGATCTCCATCCCATCCTTGAGCGCGGCACCGCCGCCCGACGTGATCGACACGACCCGCGGAACGATGATCGTCGTAAAAGTCCACTGCGCCGCGGCGACCCGGTGATGGCCGACGTCGTAGATCGGCTTCAAGCTGACCGTGTACGTGGTGAGCTCCGCGAGCGGACGGGCCGGAGTCCAGGCGTAGACCGTCTGGCCCGAGACGGCACTGACCGTGCCTGGAGTCGACGGCGTCACCGAGAGCGCTGCCCGCACGGCCGAAACGGGGACCGCGCGAGAGAACGTGACTACAAAGCTCGCATCGGTCGGCACGTCCTTCTGGTTGTTCTTGAGGGTCGCAGCAACCGTTGTCGGCAGCGTGTTCAAGTAAGCCGCGTAAGCACCGATTCCCACCAACACCACGAGCAGCACCATGCCGGCGGCGATCAGTGCGCGGCGGCCGGACCGTCTGCGCCGGCGCGCGGGACGGCGCAGTGGCGCGGGCGCGACGGGCGCTGGCTCGAGCTGTGGCAGCGACGTGGAGATCGACAACGAACCGGGCGGAATTATGCCATCAAGCGCCTGAGGAGGGAAAACGTGTAGATGCCGGTGGCATGGCCGCTCTCGAACGCGATCTGGAGCGCGTACTGGCCGACGAGTGTTACGTCCTTGATCCGCGTCTCCTCCGGGCTGAGCGCCTCGACGCGCGACAGCCTTCCCGGCATGCCGGCTTCACCGCGACATTCGGCGCAGGGGCAGGCCCAGCGAAGCTGCTCGCCCGTGTATGACGTGCGGCTGCCGTCCTCCCAGGTGATCTCCATGACCTGGCGTTCGCGGTCCACGTCGACCCCGGTGGGAAACGGGTCTGGGTCCTGGATGGCTAGTGCACGTTGATGACGGGGAGCTGGCGAAACGACTGGATCGACGTGCGCGCCGCCACCTGCGATGCGATCTCCGCGAACGCCTTCGCGCCCGCGGACTCCGGTCGGGAGATGACGACCGGCGTGCCACTGTCGGCGTCCTCGCGGATCCCCTCCTCGAGCGGGATGGCGCCGAGAAACGGCACCCCCAAACGCTTGGCCGCGGACTCGGCGCCGCCGTGGCTGAAGATATCGTGCCGGTGCCCGCAGCTCGGGCACACGTACCAGCTCATGTTCTCGATGAGACCGAGCGGCGTGACGTTGAGGCGGCGGAACATCTGCAGCGCCTTGACCGCGATGTCCGTCGCCACGTCCTGGGGAGTGCACACGATGGCGACGCCGGTCAGCGGCACCGCTTGGGCAAGCGTCAGCGAAGCGTCGCCGGTGCCGGGCGGCAGGTCGATGACCAGGTAGTCGAGCCGCCCCCAGTCGACCTGCACCATCATCGCCTCGATCGCCTTGCCGACCATCGGCCCGCGGTAGATCGTGGGCTCGTCGCCGGGATTGATCTGGCCGAACGACATGAGCTTCATGCCGTGCGCCTCGACGGGCAGCAGGTGACCGTTCGACTGCTGCGGCACGCGGCGCGACCCCGTCATGACCGGGACGGACGGTCCGTAGATGTCCGCGTCGAGCAGCCCGACCTCCGCGCCGCTCCTGCGCAGGGCCGCCGCAAGGTTGACGGCGACGGTCGACTTGCCCACGCCACCCTTGCCCGACGCCACGGCGATCGTCTGCTTGACGCCCGGCAGGATCTCGGACGGCTTCGGGCGAAGAAAGGCGGGCCGCACGTTGGCCGTCATTCGCACCGCGACGCCGCTCACGCCCGGGATATCGCCCACGATCTCCTCGGCCTGGGTCTTGAACCGGTCGCGGATGGGACAGGCCGGGGTCGTGAGCTCGAACGTGAAGCTGACCCGGCCTTCCGGCGACACCTCGAGCTCCTTGATCATGCCGAGGCTGACCACGTCGCGCCCCAGGTCCGGGTCGCGAATGGTGGACAGGGCCGCCAGGACTTGCTCCGAGGTTGGGTTGCTCATCGCGAAGCGATCTTACCGAGGCCGGTAAGCCGACCTGGGCGGGCCTGCTAAGTTCTTGCCCAAATGAAGCAGGCGAGCGCGCAGAGCCCAAGCTCCGAGCTGCTCGCCTATTACGCGAGCGCCGCGGTCGACGTGTACTTCCTGCGGGCGCGAAAGACACTCGATGCGTCCCACGTCGACGCGGTCGTGACGATGGATTTCTTCTCCAGCGCGCCGGGCCTGCTGTGTGGGGTCGACGAGGCGGTGGCCCTGCTGAGGGAGGTGCTGCGAGAGGGCGATGCCGCCTGGGCCGTGGCCGAGGGCGAGCGGATCTCCAACAAGGAGACGGTGCTGCGCGTACGCGCGCCGTACTCCAGGTTCGGGGTGTACGAGACCGCGCTGCTGGGCATGCTGTCCAGCTGCACGGGGTGGGCGACGGCCGCGCGCGAGATCGTGGACGCGGCGAACGGCAAGCGCGTGATCAGCTTCGGCGCACGCCACGTCCACCCGCTCATCGGCCCGGTCATGGAGTACTCGGCGGTGGTGGGCGGCTGCGCCGGCTGCGCCACTCCGCTGGGAGCTCAGCTCGCGGGCCTCGAGGGAGCGTCCGGCACGATGCCGCACGCGATGATCCTCCTGTTTGGAGACACCGTGAAGGCCGCGCTCGCGTTCGACGAGCACATGGGCGATGACGTGCTACGAATCGTGCTGGTGGACACGTTCAAGGACGAGGCGGAGGAGTCGCTGCGCGTCGCCGCCGCGCTGGGCAAGCATCTCCGTGGGGTCCGCCTCGACACGCCGAGCGAGCGTGGGGGCGTGACGCCCTCACTGGTCAAGGAGGTGCGCGCGCGACTCGACCTCGCGGGCCACGACCACGTCGGCATCTTCGTCTCGGGCGGGCTCGACGTGAATCGGATCCGCGAGTTCGAGGCGGCGCAATGCCCGATCCATTCCTACGGTGTCGGCATGGCGATCGCGTCCGCTGCTCCCATCGCCTTCACCGCGGACATCAAGGAGATCGAGGGCAAGCCCTTCACCAAGCGCGGCCGGATCCCCGGCGCGATACCCAACCAGCGCCTACGGCAAGTGATCTGAGCGGTAGGCGGCAGCTCCTCGACCTCCAGGCCGCGTGCCGCGCGTGCTCCGTCTGCGCGAGCCAGGGGATCATCGCCGAGGCCAACCCGACCTTTTCGGGCGAGTGGGGCGCGAGGCTCTACCTCGTCGGACAGGCGCCCGGGCCGGCGGAGAGGGAGATCCGGCGGCCGTTTGCCGGACGCGCCGGGAAAGAGCTGGACCGCTGGATGGTGCGCGCCGGATTCGCGGACGCCGCCGAGTTTCGTCGCACGACGTACATCGTCGCCCTCATGAGGTGCTTCCCCGGCCGCAACCGGCAGAACACCGGCGACCTCCGGCCGCCGCCCGCCGGCATCGCCAACTGCGCCCACTGGATGCAGTCGGAGCTGAAGCTGCTGCGGCCCAGGGCGATGATCCTGGTCGGGCAGATGGCGATCACGCGGTTCCTTGGTCCGGGGTCGCTCGAGGAAAGGGTCGGCCGGCGGTTCGGCACGGAGCCCCTCATGGTTCCGTTGCCGCATCCATCCGGCCAGAGCCGGTGGCTGAACGATCCCGCCAACCGCGCGCGCCTCGAAGCCGCGCTGCAGATCGTGTCCGCGCTTCGCGCCGAGCTGCTGTAGGCATGCCGGCTTTCTTCGGCCGGCGGGAGGACGACCGGGTCGTGATCGAGGGGGACGACGCCCGTCACCTCGCGCGGTCGCTCCGGGCGCGGGTGGGGGAGCACATCGAGGTGATCGACCCGGCGGGTTTCCTGCTGTCCGTGAAGCTGGAGCGGGTTTCGGCGCAGAGGGTGGATGGCGTGGTGGTCGGGCAGCGCGAGCACCAGCCCGAGCCCGCCGCGCGGATCACGATCGCGATCGCCAACCTTCCCGCGCCGGCGCTGGAGCTGGTGCTGTCGCGCTGCACGGAGGCGGGCGCCGCCGGGTTCGTCGTATTCCAGGCCGACCGCAGCGTCGGCCGAGGGGAGAAGCTCGGGCGCTGGCGGGCGATCTGCCGGGAGGCCGCGATGCTGGCCGCGCGGCTCCACGTCCCCGAGGTTTCGGTCGCCACCTCGACCGACGCGGTCCTCGGTTCCGAGGAGTCGCCCGTGATGCTGGTCCGGGACGCCGGCCGGCGGATGGCCGACCTGGTGCAGCCGCGCGATATCACTCTTTTGATCGGGCCGGAGGGCGGCTGGACCGCGCGCGAGCTCGAGCTTGCGACCTCGACCGCCAGCCTCGGTCCCCGCAACCTGCGCGCCGACACCGCGGCGCTGGCCGGACTAGCGGTCGCGCTGGCCGGACGCGCCGGTTAGGGCCCGGCCTCGGGCGCGCTGTGCTCGGGCCGTCTCGATCTCTCCCGTGATGGCCAGCATCGAGGTGATGCCGAAGGCGATCGCCCCGATCACCAGGAGGCCCGCAGCGAGCGGCACCGAACGTTCCGCCACGCCCAGGCCGGCGAACAGCACGCCCAACGCGATGATGAGCACGCAGTAGATCCGGAAGCCGCGACGCGTGGCCGCGAAACCGGGAGGGAGGCTTCCGAGGTAGCGCGAGGTCAGATGCCTGACGATGTAGTCACCGGCGGCGAACACGTTCAACAGCCAGGTCAGCCCGACCAGGCAAAAGACCGCTCCGATCGCCAGCGCGACGTTCACAGGCGAATCCTCCGTATCGCTGTCCCTAGCATGGACACCCTAAATGGCCACCACCACCACCACGAGCCAGGCGCTCGTGCGCAATTTCTGCATCATCGCGCACATCGACCATGGCAAGTCGACGCTGGCCGACCGTCTCCTCGAGCACACCGGGTCGATCAGCCAGCGAGACATGCAGGACCAGGTCCTGGACACGATGGATCTCGAGCGCGAGCGCGGGATCACGATCAAGCTCCAGGCCGTTCGGATGAAGTACCCGTCCCGCGACGGGCAGACCTACGAGCTCAACCTGATCGACACCCCCGGACACGTCGACTTCGCGTACGAGGTCTCGCGCTCGCTCGCCGCGTGCGAAGGCGCCATCCTCGTGGTCGATGCGGCGCAGGGCATCGAGGCCCAGACGCTCGCGAACCTCTACCAGGCGGTCGAAGCGAACCTGAGGATCGTCCCGGTTGTGAACAAGATCGACCTCGATGCGGCGCAGCCCGAGCTGGTGGCGGAGGAGATCTCGGACGTCACCGGCATTCCGCGCGAGCAGGTGGTCTTCGCCTCGGCCAAGCTTGGCATCGGGACCGAGGACATCCTCGAGGCCGTCGTGAACCGGGTGCCGCCGCCGCATGGCGACCCGTCGCAGCCGCTGCGCGCGCTGATCTTCGACTCGCACTACGACGTCTACCGTGGCGTGATCACCTACGTTCGCGTGGTCGACGGCGAGATCCTGCCGCGCACCCGGATCAAGATGATGAACACCGGCAAGATCCACGATGTCGACGAGGTCGGGTGGTTCGCGCCGGGGCCGCGCGCGGCGCCGAGCCTGTCCGCCGGCGAGGTCGGCTACGTGACGGCCGCGATCAAGAACGTCGTCGACGCGCGGGTGGGCGACACGATCACGACGGCCGAGCACGGCGCGACCACGCCACTCGCGGGTTACCGGCGGGTGAAGCCGATGGTGTTCGCGGGCCTCTTCCCGAGCAACTCGGACGACTTCGCGGACCTGAAGGAGGCGCTGGAGAAGCTGCAGCTCAACGATGCCTCCCTGTCGTTCGAGCCTGAGAACTCGGCGGCGCTGGGCTTCGGATTTCGCTGCGGGTTCCTGGGGCTGCTGCACCTCGAGATCGTCCAGGAGCGCCTCGAGCGCGAGTTCGAGCTCGAGCTGATCACGACCGCACCGACGGTCGAGTACGAGGTGAGGCTGAAGCGCGGCGGATTGCTGGAGATCGACAACCCCGCGCTGCTCCCGGATCCGACGGCGGTCGAGTCGATCTCGGAGCCGTTCGTGAAGCTGTCCATCATCGTTCCGTCGACGTTCGTCGGGCCCATGATGGAGCTCTGCCAGGAGCGGCGCGGAAGCTTCAAGCACCTCGAGCACCGGCCGGGCGACCGGGTCGTGCTCGAATACGAGATCCCGCTCGGCGAGATCATCCATGACTTCTACGACCAGCTGAAGTCGCGGTCGAAGGGATACGCCTCGATGGACTACGAGATGATCGGCTTCCGCGAGGGCGACCTCGTCAAGCTGGACGTGCTGGTCGCGGGCGAGCCGGTCGACGCCCTCTCCTTGATCAGCCACCGCAGCAAGGCACAGTCGCAGGGCCGGCGCCTCGCCGAGAAGCTGAAGGCGATCATCCCGCGCCAGCTGTACGAGGTGCCCATCCAGGCCGCGATCGGAGGCAAGATCGTCGCGCGGGAAACCATTCCCGCGATGAGGAAGGACGTCCTCGCGAAGTGCTACGGCGGTGACATCACCCGCAAGCGAAAGCTGCTCGAAAAGCAGAAGGAGGGCAAGAAGCGCATGAAGCGCGTCGGCTCCGTCGAGATCCCGCAGGAGGCGTTCATGGCGGTGCTGAAGCTTGACTGAGCTGACACGCGGTCTTGCGCTCGCCCTCCTCGTGGCGATCGTAGGTGTGGCATGCGGACGGACGTCGTCCACTCATGCCGCGACCGTGCCGACCGTGTACGCGGGAGGCGTGCGCGTCAGCGACCTCGCCCCGTACCTCGGCGACTCGACCAACTGGTGGCCGGGGGTGCCGCAGTTCAGCGTGCGACCGCTCGACAGCGCGACGAGGCCGGAGGAGGAGCGCTTCGTCGTCAAGCTCCAGTTCGTCCACAACGGCTCCGCCGAGAATCTCGTGGTCGAGTACCGGGTGTGGAGCTCGTCCGCGCTGGCCGGCGCGATCGTCACCAGCGAGCAGCAGGCTGTGGGCAGCTCGCTGAGCGGTCCAAGCGCCGGCGACCAGGTCCTCTACTTCAACCAGAATGCCGGCTTCGGCGCCGCGCCCTATGTCAGCACCACGGTTGTTCGGGTCGGTCAGATCGACGTCTCGATCGTGTGGCGCCGGGTGGGCGCCTATGCGGGCACGAGCGTCGAGGGCGGCATCGCCAAGAAGGTCGTGTCGAGGTTGAAGGATGCGCTGAGCGGGCGCATCTCGGCCCCTCGCCCCGGTGCGGTGGATCCGCATCTCCTGCCGCCGGCAGGTCCTGAGATCACTCAGCTCGGCTTCGACCGGCTGCCCGTGGAGGTCGTCCCGGTGATGGTGGGCGCGGCCGCTCCGAGCGACCTCGCGTCCCTGTTCCACCGCCTGGGGGCGACCGATTTCGTCTTCGGCGACTACGCGCTGAACACCGATACGCACATGGAGGTGACCACCGCCGCCTTCAGCTTCTCGAGCTCGACCGGCTCGTCGCAGTGGCTCGATCAGTTCTTCGGAGCGGGGGCGCTCACGCAGAGCGGCGACTACTTCAACTACGACGAGCCGTCCGGCCAGTACATCGCGGCCTTCGGCGTCGGCAGTCAGGGCGTGCTCATGTTCTGCCGCTCGGCCGCTCTGGGCGAAGCCGCGTCCCGCGCCTGCGAGTCGCCGATGTCGCGAGTCGCCAACGCCTGGAAGCTCGAGCTCGGCGGCTGAAGGTCAGGAGGTCGCGGCGCCGCGTTCGGTCGCGGATGACCTCTCCGGCCTGCGGTACGACTCCCACTGCCGAGTGAGGCCTTCGCGGAGCGGCACGCGCGGCTCCCAGCCGAGCCGCTCGCGTGCCAGGTTGATCGACGCGCCGGTGTGACGCGGGTCGCCCGGTGCGGCGGGGAGACGGCGACGGCGCGGCTTCATCCCGCTGATTTCCTCCAGTGTGTCCAGCACGCGGTTGACCGACACACGGCTGCCTCCGCCGACGTTCAGCACCTGGCCCGTCACGTCGGCGGTCGCCGAGCGCACCGTCGCCTCGACCGCGTCCGAGACGTACGTGAACTCTCGCGTCTGCTCGCCGTCGCCGAAGATCTCGATCTCCGAATCGTCCAGCAGGGCTTTCATGAAGCGGGAGAAGCCCATGTCCGGGCGCTGGCGCGGCCCGTACACGGTGAAGTACCGCAGCGATACGACCGGCAGGCCGAAGTTGCGCACGTAGACCATCGCCAGGTGCTCGCCGGCAAGCTTTGTCATGCCGTACGGCGACACCGGCTTCGGCATCGTGGTCTCCCTGGTCGGGAACACTTCAGCATCTCCGTACACCGACGAGCTGGAGGCGTAGACGAGCCGGTCGGCCCCGGCAGCCTTGACCGCTTCGAGCACACGCTGCGTGGCGAGGATGTTGTCGCGCACGTAGCGGTCGAACTCGTTGCCCCAGCTCGGCCGCACGCCGGGCTGGCCGGCGAGGTGGAATACGACGCTCGCCCCCGCCAGGGCCGCCTGAACGTCGCCATCCACGAGGTCGAGCTCCTCGAGCCGGAACCGCGGATGGGCCAGGGCGTCCGCGAGGTTGCGCTCTTTGAGGGCCCGGTCGTAGTAGTCGCTGAAGGAGTCGATCCCGACCACCTCGTGGCCGTCGGCGAGGAGACGGTCGGAGAGATGCGAGCCGATGAAGCCGGCCGCGCCCGTCACAACAACTCGCTTTACGGCCGCGTGCATCGCACCGAATCCTATCTTTTAGACCGTGGACCGTTTTGAGTCGTGGCTCGAGGGCAGCGGGTTGGGCGTGGCCGTGAAGCGGTTCCCCGAGGGCACCCGGACCGCGGTGGACGCGGCTCGCGCCGTCGGCTGCGACGTGGGCCAGATCGTCAAATCGCTCGTGTTCATCGCGGGCGGCCGGCCGGTCGTGGCTCTGGTCAGCGGCGCCAATCGACTCGACGAACGGCTCCTGGGCGAGATCGTCGGCCGTCCCGTGACCAAAGCGGACGCCGAGGCGGCCCGCGCCGCCACCGGTTATGCGATCGGCGGCGTGCCTCCGTTCGGCCACGCGACGCAAGTCCCCGTTTACATGGATCGCGACCTGCTGGGCCATCCCGTCGTGTGGGCGGCGGCCGGGCGTCCCGACGCGGTGTTCGAGATCGACCCGCGGCGGTTGAGGGAGTTGAGCGCCGCAGTGGTGGCAGACCTCAAGCCCGAGGTGGTCAGCACGTGAGCCGGCTCGCGAGGCGCTGATGGACCCGTTCCGCCACCTCTACGTCCACGTGCCCTTCTGCAAGCACAAGTGCGGCTATTGCGACTTCAACGCCTATGCCGGGATGGACGGCCTGATGCCGGACTACGTCGACGCGCTGGAGCGTGAGCTGGCGCTCGCGCGCGAGCGGTACCCGTTCCAGGAGCTCGAAACCGTCTACCTCGGCGGGGGCACGCCGAGCCTGCTGCCTGGTGAGCTCATGGCGCGCCTTCTCGGGTTCGTTCGTTCCACGTTCGATGTCGCCGCCGGCGCGGAGGTGACCCTCGAGGCCAACCCCGCCAGCACGGACGCGGCGAAGATCACGGCGTGGATGGAGGGCGGCGTCAACAGGTTGAGCCTCGGGGTCCAGGGCTTCGATCCGCGCGCGCTCGCGGTCCTGGAGAGGAAGACCGACGCCGCGCAAGCCGTGAGCGCGTATGGGCTGGCACGTCAGGCCGGCCTGGCCAACGTCAGCATCGACCTGATCTACGCGGTTCCTTACCAGACCCGGGACACGTGGCTCGAGACACTTCGGCGGGCGGTCGACCTGGACCCGAGCCACGTGTCGACGTACTGCCTGTCGTTCGAGGAAGGCACGCTGCTCCACCGGCGCCGCGCGGAGGGCCGCGTGCCCGAGGTGGAGACCGACCTGGCGTGGGACCAGCTCGACGCGGCGTCCGAGGTTCTGGAGGCGGCGGGCTACCGCCGGTACGAGGTGTCGAACTGGTCGCGGCCGGGATTCGAGTCGAGGCACAACCACGCCTACTGGCGCTGCCGGCCCGTTTACGGCGCGGGCGCCGGCGCCCACACGTACGCGCGAGACGGCGCGGTCGCATGGCGGTGGTGGAACGTCGCTCGGCCGCGTGAGTACATCGCCGCCGTGCCGTCGCCCAGGGCCGGCGGTGAGGAGCTGGACGCTCGCAAGGCGGCAGCTGAATCGCTGATGCTCGGGCTGCGCACCGCCGAGGGCACCCCCGCCACGCCCGGTTTCGAGGCCGAGCTCGAAGGCCTCGAGGCCGGTGGGCTGGTCGAGCGAAGCGGCGGCCGGTTCGTGCCGACGCGGCGCGGCATGGACCTGCACAACCAGATTGCTCTCGCCGTCCTTTAGGGAAGAGGGACCGGGGGCCGCTCCCGCTGCGGTAGTCTGGTTGGCACTCTCGCGAGGAGAGTGCTGAAGAGATGGAGAACAGGAAGCAAGCGATCCTCCGGGCGGTGGTCAACGAGTTCACGACCAGCGCCGTGCCGGTCGGCTCGCAGGCCCTGCAGTCGCGCTATTTCGTCAACCTGTCGTCGGCGACCATCCGCAGCGAGCTGGCCGACCTGACCGACCTCGGCTATCTCGCGCAGCCGCACACCTCCGCGGGCCGCGTGCCGACCGATTCGGGCTACCGCTACTTCGTCGACTTCCTGATGGACCTCGAGCCGATCCCGGAGAAGGTGCGGTCCTTCATCGATGAGGAGCTTCGGGACGCGCCGGGCGACGTGCAGGGGATGGTTGAGCGGGTGGCCATGACCGTCGCGTTCGTGACGCAGAACGCCTCTGTCGCCAGCGCGCCGCAGGGCGCCTTCGCGCGGATCAAGCACATGGACCTGGTCTCGCTCGAGCCGCGGGAGGTTCTGCTCATCATCCTGCTCGAGGGCAACCTGCTCCGGCAGCAGGTCATCAACGTGGCGCAGAACGTCAGCCAGGCGCAGCTCACGCGCGTCGCCGCGCGCATGAACGCGCTCCTGGGCGGGCGCTCGAGCGACGAGGCCCGGCGCCGCTACGATGCCGTGCCGCTCGGCCTCGAGAAGGAGCTGCTCGGCCGCGTGATCGCCGTCCTCGACCTGTACGAGAAGGGCGGGGAAAGCCTGGTGGTGCACGATGGCGTGCGCAACCTGCTGCGCCAGCCTGAGTTCGCGGAGACGTCGCGACTGCACCAAGTGCTCGAGGTGCTCGAGCAGACCCGGTACCTGACCCAGCTGCTCCGGGAGCTCATCGGCGAGTCGAACCTCCAGATCGTGATCGGCTCCGAGAACTCGTCGAGCCAGCTTCGCGACTGCGCCGTCGTCCTGACCAGCTACGGACCTACCGACCGGCTCAAGGGCGTGCTCGGTGTGATCGGGCCCACCCGCATGGCGTACAGCCAGACGGTCGCACGGCTCCAGGCGGTCGCCCGCCGGGCCAGCGACCGGATGGCCGAGCTTGGCGTCTGAGGGTTTGATGGGCCCGGCGCGCGCGGTATCAAAGGACTGATGACGACCCGAAAGCATCCGCACGAGCAGTCCGGGCCGGACGGCCCGGAGGTCCGCGAAGGGCAGGACTCGGGGACCGCGGCCCTCGAATCGAGGATCGCCGAGCTGGAGTCCGCCTCCGCCGAAGCCCGGAGCCAGTACCTCCGCCTGGCGGCGGACTTCGAGAACTACAAGAAGCGGGCGCGCCAGGAGCAGGTGGAAACCATCCAGCACGCCTCTGCTGAGCTGATCGGCCGTGTGCTGCCGGTGCTCGACGATCTGCACAACACGCTCGAGCACGTTCCGGCCGGCGTCGACGAATCCTGGCTCAAAGGGCTCGAGCTCAGCGTGCGGAAGCTCGAAGAGGTGCTGGGCGCCCACGGCCTCGAGCCCATCCACTCGGTGGGTGCGCCGTTCGACCCGAAGCTGCACGAGGCGGTCGGCCACGAGGAGTCGGCTGAGCACCCGGAAGACACGGTGGTATCGGAGCTGCGCCGCGGCTACCGGATTCGCGACCGGGTGGTGCGGCCCGCGCTCGTCAGGGTCTCGCGCCCGCCGGTGCTTCCTTCCGGCGCGGACGAGAGCTAGCCAGGCCGCCGGCTGCGACGAGTGGCGGTCAAGCGCGACTACTACGAGGTCCTGGGCGTGGACCGGCAGTGTTCGGCTGAGGAGCTGAAGCGCGCCTTTCGCAAGATCGCGATGGACTCGCACCCGGACCGGAACCCCGGTGACGAGGCCGCCCACGAGCGGTTCAAGGAGGCGAGCGAGGCCTACTCGGTCCTCTCCGATCCGGAGCGCCGCCGGAGCTACGACCTCTTCGGCCACGCGGCCGGGTCGGCCGGCCCCTCCGTCGACTTCTCCGATATGCCGTTCGGCGATATCTTCGAGACGTTCTTCGGCGGCGGCGGGCGCTCCCGTCGCGAGCGCTCGAACCGCGGTGACGACCTCAGGTACGACCTGACCATCAGCTTCGAGGAGGCGTTCACCGGCGTCGAGAAGCAGATCGACGTTCCCCGCCTGGCCGTCTGCGACAGGTGCTCGGGCTCGGGAGCCGAACCTGGCACGTCGGACGAGACGTGTCCCGGCTGCCGCGGCGCGGGGCAGATCCGGAGGGCCGCGCAGTCGTTCTTCGGCCAGGTCGTGACCACGGTCGTTTGCCCCACGTGCGGAGGCGCCGGCCGGATCCTCAAGAGCCCGTGCTCGCAGTGTCGCGGACAGGGGCGGACCAACCAGCCCGCGCGGCTCGCGGTGAAGATCCCTGCCGGCGTCGACACCGGATCGCAGATCCGGCTGTCCGGCGAAGGCGAGGCTGGAGTGCGCGGCGGGCCGCCCGGGGACCTGTACATCGTCCTGCGCGTCCGGCCCCACGCCCAGCTGGCGCGTCACGAGCAGGACGTCGTGTACGAGCTGCGGCTCAACATGGTTCAGGCGGCGCTCGGGGACCGTATAGAGATCCCCACGCTCGAGGGGACGGTGGAGATCGCGATCCCCGCCGGCACGCAGCACGGCCAGTCCTTCCGGCTGCAGGGCCGGGGCATGCCCGACGTGCGCGGCGGACGGCGCGGAGACCAGTACGTGGTCGCGCAGATCGTCATCCCCAAGGACCTGAACCCGGAACAGAAGGCGCTGCTGCGCAAGGTGGGCGGGCTGACCGGAAAGCCCGAGAAGGTGTCGAAAGGCTTCTTCGACAAGCTGCGCGACGCGATCTCGCTCGACTAACGGCCTTAACAGGCCGAAATCCGGCGGCCCCGCGATACAGTTCCCAGGCATCTTGCCG
>CAZLJC010000018.1:0-48170 GCA_964559855.1 uncultured Actinomycetes bacterium | reverse complement strand
CCGCGCGAATTCCACGCGTTTTGCGCCAAACGAGCCAAATCACGCCCCGAAACTGCCTGCAGAATGGAGTCGTGAGCCGTTCCCGCTAGAGCAGCTCGATCTCCTGGAAGCCACCGCGCTCTCGCGCCGCGGCCACCACGGCGCAGCCGGCGGCCAGGTCCCACAGCGCCAGGCCGTGCGACTCGAAGATCGTGATCCCCGGATGCTCCGGCCGCTCCCACTTCCCGGTCACGACGTCCGCGAGCTCGATCGCCTCGTTCCAGTCGAACTTGCCGGCGGCATGCGCCTGGATCAAATCGCCGCTCTCCAGCTGCGCCGCGGCGAGCTGGTCCACGACGACGGTCCGGGCGCGCTCGATCAGCTCCGGCGGCAGCTCGGCCCGGTGCTGGAAGTTCGATCCCATCGCCACGACCATGGCCTCCGGCTCGACCCACGCCGCCTCGATCACGGGTGAGCTGCTGGTAGTCGCCGTGACCACGATATCGGCGCCCCGCGCCGCCGCCTCGGCCGTCGGCGCGTCGACCACCTCTACGCCAAGCTGGTCCGCCTGCTCGGCGGCGAAGACCGCGCGGCGCTCCTCGTTGCGGCCGTAGACGCGCAGCTGCTTGATCTTGAGCACCCGCGACAGCGCGAGCGCCTGCGTCGCCGCCTGCCAGCCGGTGCCGATCAGCGCCACGCTCGCCGAGGCCGGCATGTTCAGCGCCCTCACGGCGATCGCGGTGGCGGCCCCGGTGCGGTACGCCCCCATGAAGTCGGCTTCGATCAGGGCCTGGAGCGAGCCGTCCAGGCCGAACATCACCACCAGGAACCGGACACGGCCGTCGGACACGGTGTATGCCTTGAGCCCCGTGCACCGACCGCCGGGAAAGGAGGCGAACATCACGTTGAGCAGCCCGCCCGGGGCGAACGCCCGGCGCCGTGGCTCGTTCTGGGCCTGGCCCTCGCCCAGCTCGCGCATCGCGAGCTCGACCGAGGCGATCACGTCGTCCATCTCGATCAGCTCCTGCACGTCGCTCTCGCGCAGGATCAGCGCCAACGCAGTGCGTCCCGGCCCGGTAACCGTGCCACTCAAGGGAGAATAGCCGCCTGTGACTCAGCGCCCCGTGAACGTCGGCTTGATCGGACTCGGCACCGTCGGCTCGCAGGTCGCCGAGCGGATGCTCTCGTGGGGGCCGCAGCTCTCGCGCCGGGCCGGGGTCGACCTGTGCCTGCGGCGCGTGCTCGTGCGCGACCCGGCCAAGCGAAGGCCTTACGAGGTGCCGGCCGAGCTCCTGACCGCCGATCCCGAGCAGGTCCTGGCCGATCCCGAGATCGAGGTCGTGATCGAGGTGGCGGGCGGCGACGAGCCCATGCACTCCTACCTCCAGCGCGCGATCGGGGCCGGCAAGCACGTGATCACCGCGAACAAGGTCGTGATGGCGAGGCACGGGCCGGAGCTGCTCGACCAGGCGGCCGAGCGCAACGTCGACCTCTACTTCGAGGCGGCGGTCGGCGGCGGCATCCCGCTGATCAGCATCTTCCGCACCGACCTGCAGGCCAACCGGATCGAGCGCGTGTCCGCGGTGATCAACGGGACGACCAACTACGTGCTCGGCCGCATGGCGTCCGGCAGCACGATGGAGGAGGCGGTGCGCGAGGCGCAGGAGGCGGGCTATGCCGAGGCCGACCCGACCGACGATATCGGCGGCCACGACGCCACCTACAAGCTGACCATCCTGGCCTCCATCGCATACGAGATCAAGGTCCGCCCCGACGACGTCTACCGCGAAGGCATCGAGGGCGTCGAGCCGGTCGATTTCCGCTACGCGCGCGAGCTGGGCTACGCGATCAAGCTCGTCGCGCACACGCAGCGCCACACCGGCCGGGTCGAGGCCCGCGTGCACCCCGCGCTGGTGCCGCTCGACCATCCCCTTGCCCGGGTCGAAGGCGCCGAGAACGCGGTGTGGGTGGAGGGCGACCTGGTGGGCCAGGTCCTGCTGGTGGGGCAGGGCGCGGGCGGAAGGCCGACGGCCTCCGCCGTGGTGCGCGACCTGATCGACCTCGCGCGCTCGATCCGCAGGGGCGTGCAGAGCCGGCCGTCGTTCAGCTTCGACGACCGGATCGGGGTCGTGCCGATCGGCGAGGTGAAGACTCGCGCGTACTACCGGATTCGGGTCGACGACCAGCCCGGCGTCGTGGCCGCCATCGGACACGTCTTCGCCGAAGAGGGCGTGAGCATCTCGAGCTTCATTCAAAAGGACGCGTGGTCGCACGACCAGACGGCCGAGCTCGTCGTGACCACCCACCCGGCGCTGGACGCGAGCCTGCGCGCCGCGCGAGAACGCATGGCCGCGCTGCCGCCCGTGCGCGCGGTGTCGTCGTTCCTCCGCGCGTACTAGAGGACGCGCCAGAATGGGGGTGATCGCCCGCTATCGCGAGCACCTGCCCATCGGCCTCGCGACCCCGGAGGTCGACCTGAACGAGGGCTCGACGCCACTCGTCCGCAGCCGCAACATCGCCAGGGCGCTCGGGCTGAAGGACCTCTACTTCAAGTACGAGGGCCTGAACCCGACGGGTTCCTTCAAGGACCGGGGAATGGTGGTCGCCGTGGCCAAGGCGCTGGAGGCGGGAAGCCGCGTCCTGGTGTGCGCCTCGACGGGCAACACGTCGGCCTCCATGGCCGCGTATGCGGCACGCACCGGCGCCCGCGCCATCGTCGTCGTGCCGTCCGGCGCCGGCGGAGGGGAGGGCGCCAAGCCCGAGATCGCCATGAACAAGCTCTCGCAGGCCCTCATGTACGGAGCCAAGGTGATCGCGCTCAAGGGCAACTTCGACCACGCCCTCGACACCGTGCGCGAGCTCACCAGCCGGTATCCGGTCGCGCTGATGAACTCGGTCAACCCGCACCGCATAGAGGGACAGAAGACGGCCGCCTTCGAGATCGTCGACGAGCTCGGCGAGGCGCCCGACTACCTCTTCCTGCCCGTCGGCAACGCGGGCAACATCACCGCCTACTGGAAGGGCTTCCGCGAGTACCAGGCCCAGGGGCGCGCCCGCCGCCTTCCCCGGCTCGCGGGGGCGCAGGCGGACGGCGCGGCGCCCATCGTGCAGGGCCACCCGGTGGCGAATCCGCGCACGGTGGCCTCGGCCATCCGGATCGGCAACCCCGCGTCCTGGGAGGGCGCGACCTCCGCCCGTGACGAGTCCGGCGGCCTGATCGACGCGGTGACGGACACCGAGATCCTGTCGGCCCAGACCACGCTCGCCGGCCGGGAGGGGCTCTTCGCCGAGCCCGCGTCAGCCGCCCCGCTCGCGCTTCTGGTGCGGCTGGTCAACGAGGGAAGGATCGACAAGAGCGCGACGATCGTGGTCGTCCTGACCGGTTCGGGCCTCAAAGACCCGGACGCGGCGCTGAAAAACGTCGAACCGCCGGTTGAGCTGGACGGGGATGCGCGCACACTCGCTAAGGTCTTGAAGCTGTAGTGAGCGACGCACGGAGCCTCGGAGCATGAGAGTCAAAGCGCCGGCGTCGATCGCCAACCTCGGTCCGGGTTTCGACTGCATGGCGATGGCGATCGACCTGTGGCTCGAGGTCGAGGCGGTCGAGGCCGACCGGCCGTCGTGGGATTACGAGGGCGAGGGCGCCGACTACCTTTACGCCCACGAGAACCCGTTCACGCGGCTCAACATGAAAGGACGCGTGCGCAGCGAGATCCCGCTCGGCGTGGGGCTCGGAAGCAGCGCGGCCGCGCGGCTGGCCGCGTCGGCGTTGAGCAGCCCGTGGGACGTGAAGAGCCATATCATCGACGCGGGCTCGGACGAGGGCCACTTCGACAACGTGGCTGCGTCCGCCTCCGGTGGGATCCGCATCGTCTCGGATCACGTGGACGAGAAGCTGCCCAACCCCGGATGGGGCCTCGCGCTCTTCATCGCGCACCAGCCGCTGCCGACCGAGAAGGCGCGCGCGGTGCTGCCCGACTCGGTGCCGCTGGGCGACGCGAGCTTCAACGCCGCGCGCACCGCGCTGCTCGTCCGCTCCATCCTCACGAAGCGTCCGTCGCTGCTCGCGGAGGCGCTGCGCGATCGCCTCCACCAGCCCCACCGCCTCCACCTCTATCCGTGGGTGGAGGAGGTGATCCGCGTCGCTGAGGCCGCCGGGGCCTACGGAGCGGCGATCTGCGGCGCCGGGCCCAGCGTCTTCGCGTTCTGCGCCGCCTCGCAGGCGGCTCGCATCGCAAAGGCGATGGAGGAGTCGCACCCTCTGCGCGGCCGAGCGCTGGTCACGCGCATCACCGACAAGGGAATGTTCCGCACGTTGTGATCGTGCAGAAGTACGGCGGGACCTCGGTCGGTTCGGCCGCGCGGATCCGCCGCGTCAGCCGGCGCATCGCGGATACGGTGCGAGAGGGGCAGCAGGTCGTCGCCGTCGTGTCCGCCATGGGCCACACCACCGACCGGCTGATCGCCCTGGCGGAGAGCGTCAACCCGGAGCCGCCCGCGCGCGAGCTCGACATGCTCGTCGCCAACGGCGAGACGATCACCGCTCCCCTGGTCGCGATGTGCCTGAAGGGCATGGGAGTGGAGGCGGTGTCGCTGTCGGGCATGCAGGCGGGAGTGCGCACCAGCGCGCACCACTCGCGCGCGCGCATCCAGGACATCAAGCCGGACCGCATCTTCGAGGCCCTCGAGCGCAAGCAGGTGCCGGTGGTCGCGGGCTTCCAGGGCGTGACCGAGGAGCTGGAGATCACCACGCTCGGCCGCGGCGGCTCGGACACGACCGCCGTTGCGCTCGCCGCCGCGCTGCACGCCGACGCCTGTGAGATCTACACCGACGTCGACGGCATCTTCACCGCCGATCCGCGCGTCGTGAAGAAGGCGCGCAAGCTCAGCCACATCCAGTACGACGAGATGCTCGAGCTCGCGGCCGTGGGCGCCCGCGTGATGCATCCGCGCGCCGTCGAGATCGGCGAGCTGTACGGCGTACCCATCCACGTGCGCTCGAGCTTCAACACGAGCGTGGGTACGATGATCGTCGCTCAGGTACCGATGGAAGACAGGCATCGCGTGCGCGGGATCGCGCAGGAGACCAACGTCGCGAAGATCACCGTGGTCGGCGTGCGCGACCGGCCGGGCGTGGCCGCTGCGGTGTTCGAGCCGCTCGCGGCGAGCGGGATCTCCGTCGACGTCATAGTGCAGAACGTCGGCCGTTCGGGCCACACCGACCTGACGTTCTCGGTCGCCGAATCCGACCTGAAGGCGGCGGAGAAGATCGTCAAGGCCGCCGCGAAGTCGGTGGGCGCGACGCGCGTGTCCTCGGCCGGGGGCATCGCGAAGCTCTCGATCGTCGGCACCGGCATGCTCGGCACCCCCGGCATCGCGGCGCGCATGTTCCGCGCGCTGGCGGAGGCGGGAATCAACATCGAGATGATCAGCACGTCAGAGATCCGCATCACCGCGCTCGTCTCGCGCGACCAGGCGGAGCGCGGCGCCCGCATCCTGCACCAGGCCTTCGACCTGGACACCGTCTAACAGCTGCCATGCCGGTAAACGTCGCCATCGTCGGCCCCCAGGGGTCGGGCAAGACCACGCTCTTCAACGCGCTGACCGCCGGGCGCGGCGCCGACGGCGTGGGCATGGTCGATATCCCCGACGAGCGCCTGGGCCGCCTCGCCGAGGCGGTCAGGCCGGCCAAGGTCACCCCGGCGCAGGTCAGGGTCGAGGACACGCCGCCCGGCAGCCGCGCGCAGCGCGTGGCGTTCGCGCGCCAGGCCGACGTGCTGCTCAAGGTGGCCAGGGGCTTCGGCCCGGACCCCGACCCGGCGGGCGAGCTGGAGGAGTTCGCCCTCGACCTCGTGCTCGCCGACCTGGCCTCGGTCGAGCGCCGGCTCGAGGTGGTCGCCAAGGAGGCACGGGCGGGGAAGAAGGACGCGCAGGCCGAGACCGACGCGCTGCAGGCGGCCAAGGCCCACCTCGACGCGGGCAAGCAGCTGCGCACCCTCGAGCTCGAGCCGGACCAGCGCGCGATGCTGCTCGCGATCTTCCCCGTGACGATGAAGCCGTCCGTGTACGTCACCAACGTGGCCGAGGACCAGCTGCCGGCCGGCGGCGCGCCCGCGGCGAAGGTGCAGGCGCTGGCCCAGGCCGAAGGCGCGCCGTCCATCGCCCTGTCGGCCCGGCTCGAAGCGGAGCTAGGCGACCTCGAACCCGCCGAGCAGGCGGAGATGCGCGCGAGCTACGGCATCGACGAGGCGGGCCTCGGCCGGATCGCCCGGGCGGTGTGGGAGGCGGGCGGCCTGATCACGTACTTCACCGCCGGCGAGCCGGAGGTCCGCGCCTGGCCGTGCGAGAAGGACGCGCCGGCGCCCGTGGCCGCGTCGAAGATCCACACGGATTTCGAGAAGCACTTCATCCGCGCCGAGGTCACGTCGGTCGACGAGCTGGTCGCGGCGGGGTCCATGGACGCCCTCCGCTCGGCCGGCAAGCTGCGGGTCGAAGGCCGCGACTACAGGGTCAAGGACGGGGACGTGGTCTTCTTCAGGATCGGCCGGTAAGCTCCTCGTCGGTCAGGAGATCCCGTACGCCTGGCGCACCGGCCGGCGCAGCAGGAACACCAGCACCGGGATCCCGAGCAGGACGAACGACCAGGCGACCGCCGCGATCACGGCCGTGACCCATCCCCAGGCGCGAAAGCGGCGCAGCCCGTAGAACGCGACCGCGTGCAGGGCTGCCGCGCCCGCCTCGAACAGCACGATGATCACGCACTCGGTGACCAGGATCGTGTCGAGGTTCTGCTTGACCCCGGCGGAGACCAGGGCCTGCACCAGCTGATCCCGGCCCGCGGGCGCGGCCAGCACGGCCGCGAACTGCGTCAGCTCGATCAGCCAGAACACGGCCCCGGCGGCGAATAGGAAGGGCAGCCGGCGGGTGCCCGCCCCGGCGCCGGGGGGCGCCTGGGGAGACGACATGCGGCGCGCTCCGCAGCGCGGGCAGTGGAGGTGGTCCGAGGCCAGCGGGGCGCCACAGTTGGGGCAGCGGTTGACGCTCAGCTTTCTGGGCCTCCACTATTGACAAGGCCAATATTCGGGGCTATAACTACACGCGGGACACAACATATCGTAGCCCACGACCCAGCAGGTTGAGTCCCACGGCCCAACGCCAGGCAGGCGGACCCTTCCCCAGAGTCGCACCCCACGACCCAGAACCGGCTTCCCCCTCCGCCTGCCTGCGCCTCTTCCCGAAACCCGGCCATCCTCACCTGGCCTCCAGCCTGAACAGCGCACGAGATGTCGCGGCAGGCGCTGCTCCTCGTGGGCGCATCCGTCGAGCACCATAGACCAGCTCGGCAGGTGGTCGGCGCTGGTTGCGTCGGGGAGTGAGCGCGGTCCAACGAATTGCACGCGTCTTGCGCCAAACGAGCCAAATCCTGCGCGAATGGCGCGCGTTTGGCGCCACACGCGCCGAAATCGCCTACAGATCTCGTGAGTGCCGTTGGCCTCTAGACTTGCAGATCTATGGCCAGGAAGGCGAAGAAGCGGGTCAAGAGCAGGTACCGCCAGCCCGTGCGCTCCACCGGCCCGCTCACGCCGGCCCCGGGCGCGACCGGGACGGTCGTGACCCCGGCGGCGCCGGTGCGCGGCGTATCGCAGGCCAGGGTGGGCGGGGACCAGGCGCTGGTGCGCGCGGTCGAGCTCTCTCTCGGCGGTCGCAACCAGATCGTCAAGGGCCGCGGCGGCCGGTTCATCGTCGAGTCCGCGGACCCCTCGATCCCGCTCGACCGCGTGCCGTACTTCACCAAGGACCTGGTCCGGCTCGCTTTCGTCGGGGTCGCGATGATCGTGCTGCTCGCGGCCGGATCGTTCGCCGTCCCGCTGATCGTCAAGTAATTTCGTAGACACGGCGGGGCCGAAACCCTAGAGTTTCGGCTCGCTATGACGGTCCGTACCAGCGATACCGGGCACGGGGCACTCAAGGAGACGCTCCACCGCCGCAAGCTCGCCCGCACCGACCACCAACACCCGGTGAACGTCGTCCATCACGAGGAGGCGACGCTCGGCGAGCGGATCGCCGACAAGGCGGCGGCCGGCATCGGGTCCTGGACGTTCCTGATCGTGCAGACGTTCCTGGTCCTCTGCTGGGTGATCGGCAACATCGTGCTCACGATCATCGCCAAAGAGAGCAACCACTGGGATCCCTACCCGTTCATCCTCCTGAACCTCCTCTTCAGCGTCCAGGCCGCCTACACCGGGCCCGTGCTGCTGCTGGCCGGCAACCGCCAGGCGCAGAAGGACCGGCTGACGCTCGAGCACGCGGCCAGCGAGGCCGACAAGGCGGACCACCAGAACGTGCAGATCCTGAAGGCGATCCAGCACAACACCGAGCTCACGGAGAAGAACACGGAGCTGGCGCTGCAGATCATCCGGCACCTCGAAGCGCAGCTCACCGCGCACATCGCGGCCGGGGACCCGCCCACCCCGTCCACGTAGACTTCCCCCCGGGGAAGGTCAGTTTGCGAGTCATCCTCTTCACGGGGAAGGGCGGCGTCGGCAAGACATCGGTGGCCGCCGCGACCGCTGTGCGATGCGCGGCCGCCGGTTACCGGACCGTCGTGATGAGCACCGACCCTGCACACTCGCTCGGCGACTCCTTCGACCTGGAGCTGGGAAGCGACGCGGTGCAGGTCGCGGACAACCTGTGGGCGCACGAGGTTTCCTCCCTGCACGAGATGCAGCGGCACTGGGGCAGGCTGCACGAGTACGCGGCCGAGGTGCTGTCGACTCAGGGCCTCGACGAGGTGCTGGCCGACGAGGTCGCCAACCCGCCCGGCATGGACGAGGTCGCGTCGCTGATGTGGATCAAGCACTACGCGCAGCGGGCGCAGCACGACGTCCTCGTGGTCGACTGCGCGCCGACGGGCGAGACGCTGCAGCTGCTGACCTTCCCGGACGCCGCGAGATGGTGGCTCGACAAGATCTACCCCTGGTCGCGGCGGGCGATGCGCGTCGCGCGCCCGGTGCTGCAGCCGATGATGGGCCTCCCGCTGCCCTCGGACGAGGTCTACGCCTCGCTCAAGGACCTGCTGCTCGACCTGGACGGCATGCGCAAGGTCCTCACCGACCCCGAGATCACCACGGTCCGCATCGTGGTCAACCTCGAGAAGATGGTCGTGAAGGAGGCCAAGCGCGCGTACACCTACCTCAGCCTCTTCGGCTACGTGACGGACGCGATCGTCGTCAACCGGCTGCTCCCAGGCCGCCTCAACGACGAGCTGTTCCAGAGCTGGCAGCGGATCCACGAGCGGTACCGGCGGGAGGTCGAGCAGTCCTTCGCCGGCGTCCCCATCTTCAACGTGCCCCTTTTCGACCGCGAGGTGGTGGGCCTCGAGATGCTCGGCCGCATGGCCGGCGCCGTGTACGGCGAGCAGGACCCGGCCGCCCGCTTCGCGACCACCAACCCGCAGCGGATCGACAAGGAGGGCGACGATTACGTCCTGGCCTTGAAGGTTCCTTTCGTGGACCGCTCCGCGGTCGACCTCAGCCGGCACAACGGCGATCTCTACGTGACCGTCGGCAACTACCGCCGAGAGATCACACTTCCTCGTGTGCTCGCCCGGCGCGACACGGCGGGCGCGGCGATCGAGAATGGCGAGCTGCACGTGCGCTTCACGCAGCGCCGGCCCGTCAAGGCGCCGGCAAAGGAGGCTGGAAGATGAGCCGCGACGGCGAGCGAATGATCGAGCTGGTCAACGAGCTGGGCTCGAGGGTCGGGCACATCGTCTCGGATATGGTTCCCCCGTCGGCCCAGGTCCACCTGCTGAACGCCCAGCGGGAGCTGATCACGGCGCTGATGCTGATCTACGAGAACCGCGTCGCCCCGCTCGAATCCCCGCGCGGGCGGGCGAGGCGGGCGAGGCGGGCGACCAGCGCTCCCCGGCGGCGGACGGCGCGCGACCGTAAGATCCCGATCGAGTAGCCGGTCAGCACGTGAGCCTCATCTACCTCGTCCTCGGCGCGCTGCTGCTCGTTCCGGCGCTCCTGATCGCCATCCCGGTCCACGAGATGGGCCACGCCGCGGTCGCCTACTTCCTCGGCGACCGCTCGGTGCGCTACTTCGGCTACTTCTCGCTCGACCCGCGGCGGTACATCGAGCCGCTGGGCGTGATCGCGGTGTTCGTCGCGCTGGTCGGATGGGGTCGCCGTGTGCCGGTGCAGTCGAACCGCATCAACACGACCCGGCAGAAGATCCTGTACGAGCTCGGCGGCCCGGCGGCCAACCTCGCGGCCGCGATCGTGTTCGGCATCATCCTCCGCGTGCTCCGCGCGGCCGGGCTCGAGCCCGCAATCGAGCTCACGCCCAACCTGGTCGCAGCCGTGGTCTACGTGATCGTCTTCCTCAATCTCTCGCTGTTCGCGTTCCAGCTGCTGCCGGTCCCCGGCCTCGACGGCTGGAACGTCGTCGAGGCGATCTTCCGCCGGCGCAACCCGCGCTTCTTCTACGACGTGGACGCGAGGCGGCAGCAGATCTGGATCGGCTGCGTCGTCGTGCTCTTCCTCTTCCAGCTCTTCCAGGGCGCGAGCCTGCTCTCGCTGGTCATGACGCCGTTCTACGAGCCGGCGAGCCTAATCTCAATGGGCACATGCGGCGGTTACGCGATCCCGGGGTTCGTCGGCCTGACGCCCTGCCGGCTGTAGGCACGCTCGTCAACGAGCCCGAGTACGCGGGGCTCGTCGCCGAGTTCGGGCGGCCTCGCGTCGTGGCCGCGCTTCGGGAGCAGATCGCGGCCGAAAGGGCGGACGGCTCGCCCGCCGGGAAGAGGGAGCTTGAGGTCGAGGCCAGGCTGCGCGCCCTCGCGGCTCCGCGCCTGCGCCGCGTCATCAATGCGACCGGAGTGATCCTGCACACCAACCTCGGCCGGGCGCCGCTGTCGCGCGCCGCGATGGATGCGCTGGCCGTCGCGGCGGGATACAGCAACCTCGAGCTCGACCTGGACACGGGACGCCGCGGCGAGCGCGCCGGCCTGGTCGCCGGCCTGCTCATCTCGGTGTACGGGGGGGAGGCCGCCCTGGCGGTCAACAACAACGCCGCCGCCGTGCTGCTCGCCCTGACCGCGCTCTGCAAGGGCAGGGAGGTCATCGTCTCCCGCGGCCAGCTGGTCGAGATCGGCGGCTCGTTTCGCATGCCGGACGTGATGCGGCTCTCCGGCGCGCGCATGGTCGAGGTGGGGACGACCAACCGCACGCGGGCGCAGGACTTCGCCGACGCGGTCTCCACGCGCACGGCCGCGCTGCTGCGCGTGCACACCTCGAACTTCCGGGTCACCGGATTCACGGAGTCCGCATCGATCGCGGAGCTCTCCAGGGTGGCCGCGGACCACGACGTCCTGTTGATCGACGACCTGGGGAGCGGAGCGGCCGAGCCGGTCGCTGACGAGCCCACCGTGACCGAATCGCTCGAGCACGCCGACGTGGTCACGTTCTCGGGAGACAAGCTGCTGGGCGGACCGCAGGCCGGGATCGTGCTCGGCCGCGGCCCGGCCGGGGCGGCCGCGGTGAAGAAGATGGCGCGCCATCCCCTGGCCCGCGCGGTGCGCATCGACAAGCTGACGCTGGCAGCGCTCGAGGCGACGCTGCGGCAGCGCCTGCTCGGCCGCCTGGACGCCATCCCGGTCGAGCACATGCTGCACGCCCCGGCGGACGAGCTGCGCCGCCGCGCGGCCTTCTGGGTGGTGAAGCTCGCCGACCGCGGCGTCGAGTCGCGGCTGGTGGAGGGCGAGTCGACCGTCGGGGGCGGCTCGGTGCCCGGCCATTCGCTGCCCACCGTGCTGGTGGCGCTCAGGGGCCCCGCGTCGCGCCTGGCCGCGGCGCTGCGGCGGGGCGAGCCGCCTGTGATCGCCCGCATAGAGAAGGACGAGTGCTGCCTCGACCCTCGCACCGTCCTGAGCGGCGAGGACGAGACTCTGATCGACGCGGTGGAAGCGGCCGCCAGGAGCGCCGGCCAGGGTCGCGGCTGAGTGAGCTTCGTAGTCGGCACCGCCGGCCACATCGATCACGGCAAGTCGACGCTCATCACGGCGCTGACCGGCATCGACCCCGACCGCCTGGCCGAGGAGAAGCGGCGGGGCATGACCATCGACCTGGGTTTCGCCCACATGACGCTGCCGGGCGGAATGGAGGTCGGCATCGTGGACGTCCCCGGCCACGCCCGGTTCATGCGCAACATGCTGGCCGGCGCGCACGGGCTCGATGCGGTGCTGCTGGTGGTCGCGGCGGACGAGGGCGTGATGCCGCAGACGCGCGAGCACCTGGAGGTGATCGACCTCCTCGACGTGCCTCGCGGTCTGGTCGTGCTGACGAAGAACGACCTCGTCGACGACGAATGGCGGCACCTGGTCACCGAGGAGGTGACGCAGGCGTTGAAGGGGACCGTGCTCCAAGGCGCCGCCATCGTCCCCGTCTCGGCCCTGACCGGCGACGGGCTGCCCGAGCTGGCGCGCGCGGTCGAGGCGCTCCTCGCAGGCGCTGAACCCCGCCCCGACGCCGGCCGCCCGCGGCTGCCCATCGACCGCGCCTTCACCATGTCCGGCTTCGGCACCGTGGTCACCGGCACGCTGGTCGACGGCAGGCTGCGCGCCGGCGACGAGGTCGAGGTCGCACCGGCGGGCCGCCGGGCGCGCATCCGCGGGCTGCAGCGGCACGGCCACGCGGTGGAGGAGGCGGGACCGGGCAGCCGCGTCGCCGCCAACCTCGGCGGAATCGAGAAGACCGAGGTCGCGCGCGGCGACGTCCTGGCGACGCCGGGTGCCCTCCAGGCGGTGCGCCGGGCCGACGTGAAGCTCCGCGTCCTGGCCTCCGCGCCCGCTGCCCTGCGCCACGGGGCGGAGCTCCTGCTGCACACCGGGACGGCCGAGGCGGCTTGCCGCGTGATCATGCTCGGCCAGGACGAGATCGCCCCGGGGGGCGAGGGATGGGCGCAGCTCTACCTGGAACGCCCGCTCGCGGTCGCGGCCCAGGACCGATTCGTGCTGCGCGTGCCGAGCCCGCCCGCGACCATCGCGGGGGGGACCTTCGTCGACGTCGCGCCGCGCAAGCACCCGCGCCATGACTCCGCCGTGCGCGATTCCCTCGTGCGCCGCGCCGCGGGCAACGTCCTGCAGGAGGAGCTGCGCAAGTACCCGCGAGGCGTCGCCGTGAGCGCCCTCCTCAAGGCGAGCACGGCGCGGGACACCGACATCGACCGCCTCCAGGCGCGGCGCGTGGGCGACTGGATCTTCAGCGACGACACCTGGCGCTCGGTGTCCGGGCGCGCGGCCGAGGAGCTGGAGCAGTATCACGCCGCGCATCCGCTGCGCGAAGGCATGCCGCGCGAAGAGCTGCGCAGCCGGCTCGCGCTTCCCGCCGCGTCGTTCGGGCCGCTGGTCGCGGGCCTGGTCGAGGAGGGCCGCGCGGTCGAGCGGAACGGCTCCCTGGCCGCGCCCGGCCACGAGGTCGCGCTGGAGCGCCAGGGCGCCGCCGCCTCGCTCGTCGCGCTGCTCGAGGAACAGCGCTTCACGCCTCCGTCGCTGCCCGAGGCCATGGAGCGCACGGGCGCAACCGCCGAGATGGTGCGCGCGCTGGCCCAGCGCGGCGACCTCGTGCGCCTGAGCGACGACGTCGCCTTCGGCCGCGCCGCCTTCGATGCCGCGGTCGCGCTGGTCAAGGAGATCGTCGCCACGTCCGGGTCCGTGACCGTGGCCCAGCTCCGCGACCGGATGGGGGCGAGCCGGCGCCCGGTGCTCGCCCTCCTCGAGCATCTGGACGCCCAGCGCGTCACCCGTCGCGTCGGCGACGCGCGCGTCCTGCGGTAGGCTTCCGAGTTCGATGCGCATCGCCGATCTGCTCCGCCGGGGCCGGCCCACGATCTCGTTCGAGTTCATGGCGCCACGCGAGGAGAACGAGGTGGGCGTGCTCGAGGAGACCATCGCCGCGCTCGCGGGCCATCCGCCGGACTGGGTTTCAGTCACGTACCGCGTGCGCACCGGAGACAGGACCCTCGAGCTGGTCACGAGGATCAAGCGCAAGTACCACATCGAAGCCATGGCGCACCTGACCTGCGCGAACGACGCCGGACAGACCCGCCGCCTGCTCAACTGGATGGAGCGCGAAGGGGTGGGGAACGTGCTGGCACTGCGCGGCGACCCGCCGGCCGCGGGGCAGCCTTTCGTGCCGGTCGATCCGCAGCTCGCGCATGCAAGCGACCTGATCGGCCTGATCCGCGGTGGCGGCTACCGCTTCGGCATCGGGGCGGCATGCAGCGCGGAGAGGCATCCCGAAAGCCCGGACCTCGACCATGAGCTGAGGTACATGAAGCTGAAGGTCGAGACCGGCGCCGACTTCCTGATCACCCAGCTCTTCTTCGACAACCGCTTTTACTTCGACCTGGTGCGCCGGGCCCGCGAGGCTGGAATCGACGTCCCGATCGTGCCCGGCCTGATGCCGGTGCCGAGCCGCCGCTCCCTGCGCGTGATGACGTCCATGTCGGGCGCCACGGTCCCCGCCGAGCTGCAGCAGGCGATCGACGCCGCGCCGGACGACGACGCGATTCGCGAGCTGGGCGTGCGGCACTGCATCGCGCAGTGCGCGGAGCTGCTCGAGGCGGGCGTCCCCGGTCTGCACTTCTATACGTTCAACCGGGCCCGCGCGCCGATCGAGATCCTCTCCGCCCTGCGCGGCCAGCTCCTCGCCTCCTGACCCCGCCCGATTAACCTAGTCCGGCAGATGCTCGCGGGAATCGACCTCGGCGGTACGCAGGTGCGTGTCGCGCTGGCCCGCTCGGACGGAAACCTGGTCGCGAGCATCAAGACCAAGACGCACCTCGTGCCCACGCCTGAAGCCCTGGTCGAGTGGGCCGCGACGGAGATCGACCGCCACCGGGGGCGGGAGAAGGTGCGCTGCATCACCATCGCCGCGCCCGGCCCGATCGACCTGAAGCGAGGCGTCCTCGTCAACCCGCCCAACCTTCCGTGGCGCAACGTCCCGTTCGAGGCGATGATGAGCCGCGCGACCGGCGCCAAGGTCCTGCTCGCGAACGACGCGGACATGGCCGGCCTGGGCGAGTTCCACCGCGGCGCGGGCCATGGAACTCGGAACATGGTCTACATCACATGGTCGACCGGCGTGGGAGGAGGCCTGATCGTGGACGGCAAGCTGCACCGGGGAGCGCACGGCACCGCGGGCGAGGTCGGCCACATGATCATCGATCCCAACGGACCGCTCGACCGTTGCGGCCAGCGCGGCTGCCTCGAAGCCTTCATCGGCGGCGCCAACCTGGCCCGCGAGACCGGCCACGCGGCCGCCGAGCTGTTCGCGGAGGCGGCGAGGGGCAACCGCCATGCGCGGGCGGTGGTCGAGCGGGCGGCCCGCTACATGGGCATCGCCCTGATCAACCTGACCAACGTCCTCGACCCGGAGATCTTCGTGATCGGCGGCGGGGTCTCCCGCTCGTGGCACCTGGTGCAGCCCACGATCCTGGAGACGCTGCGCTCCTCGCCCTTCATCAAGCCCGCCCGCCGGCCTCGCCTGCGCCGCGCCCGACTCGGTGACCGCGCGGGGCAGGTCGGAGCGGTGGAATGGGCCCGGATCAACCAGTAGGCGCGAGCGCCGTCGACGAGCCGCGGCTGCTGCGGCTCCTGAGATCGGCGGCCGCCGACCTCGGTTCCCCCGGCTGGATCGTCGGCGGCTACGTTCGCGACCGGCTGCTTGGCCGGCCGCACGCCAACCCGGACGTCGTCGTCGAGCGGGGCGACGCCCTGGCCCTCGCCCGCAGGTTTGCCGAGCTGGCGGGCGCCCGGCCGCCCGTGACATTCGAGCGCTTCGGCACCGCCCAGGTGACCCTTCCGGGCCGTTTCGTGGAGTTCGTCACCGCGCGTTCGGAGTCCTACGCGCCCGAATCGCGCAAGCCCGACGTCCGCCCCGCGACGCTGGATGAGGACCTGCGCCGGCGCGACTTCACGATCAACACGCTGCTGATGGACTTCGAGGGCCGGATCGAGGACCGGCTGGGAGGCCGGGCCGACCTGGAGGGGCGGCTGATCCGCACCCCGGCGGACCCGCTGCGGACGTTCTCGGACGATCCCCTCCGCATGCTGCGCGCCGTGCGCTTCGCCGCCGACCTCGACTTCCACCTCGACCCGGCGCTCATCCCCGCCATGCGCGAGATGCGCTCGCGGCTGGCTCCGCCGGTGATCTCCGTGGAGCGGATCACGGACGAGCTGCGCAAGATCCTGGCCTCGCCTCGCCCGCGCTACGGGCTGGAGCTGCTCGACGCGGGCGGCCTGCTCGACGTGATCCTGCCCGAGCTCGTGGCCTGCAAGGGCGTGGAGCAGGGCGGCTATCACACGCACGACGTCTACGGCCACACGCTGCTGACCGTCGAGGGCACGCCCTCCGACCTGCCGCTCCGGCTGGCCGCCCTCTTCCACGACACGGGCAAGCCCGCGACGGCCCGCGGCGACGGCACGTTCGTGGGGCACGAGGACGTCGGCGCCGGCATCGCCCGCGAGGCGATGGAGCGGCTGCGGTTCGCGCAGCACGAGATCGAGGTGGTGGCGGGCCTGGTGCGGCTGCACCTGCGGCCGGTCTACTACTCCTCAGAGTGGACGGACGGGGCGGTCCGCCGGCTGGCGCGCGACGCGGGACCGCTCCTCGAGCGGCTCATGCTGCTGGCCCGGGCGGACATCGGGGCCTCGGCCTACCCGCACGCCGCAAAGCTCGACGAGCTGCAGCAGCGGCTCACCGCCGTGATGGCGGAGAGCCCGTCGCGCCTCGAGCCGGTGGTCACGGGCGAGGACGTCATGCGGGTGCGGGGCATCGGCCCCGGTCCCGAGGTGGGGCGGATCAAGCGCCGGCTCGAGGAGCTCGTGCTCGACGGGGAGCTGCCGGCCGACCGCGACGCCGTGCTGTCCTACCTGGCCGGGCGCAAAGACCTGTAGCGGCGCGGCCGGGCTGCGTCTATGCTGCGCAGAAGGGGGCCGCCACTCGACAAACCGAAGGCCGTGACAGGCCGGTGCTCGGGGGATTCAGAGGGGACGGCGGCTGGGGAGGTTCGACATGTCGGAGACGGTGCTGGAAACCAACGGTTCGAAGACGAACGGCGGCGCCGAGGCGCTGGTCCTCGACTCCAGGGCGACGGTCCTGGCGCCGGACGACGCGCTCTCGGGAAGGCTCCAGCTGAGAGGCGGCGGGCAGGTCCTCGGCCACTTCAGCGGGCAGATCGAGAGCGAAGGCGACCTCCTGATCGGGGCGGAGGCGCACGTCGAGGCCGATATCCACGGCGCACGGGTCACCATCGCCGGCGAGGTCCGGGGCAACGTCGTGGCGACGAGCCGGCTCAAGATCACGAGCACCGGCCGTCTGGAGGGCGACGCCACGGTCGGCGCCCTGGTGGTCCAGGAGGGCGGCGTCCACTATGGCGCCATCCACGTCCACCCCGAGGGGGTGCCCGACGTGCCCCCCGAGCGCGGAGCGCCCCCGCACCAGCCGGCGGTGGTCGTACCTTTGAAGCCGATCCCCGATCCGGTCGGAAGGGTCAGAAAATTGTGGGGTGAGTTCTTCTAAGAAACCGTCCCGATCGGCGGCCCGAAAGCCGCAGCGGCCGGCGAGGCAGGCCCCGAGCAAGGCCGCCTCGCCCGCTCCGCGCCCGCGGCCGATCCCGCCGGACAAGCAGGGCGGAGCGCCCAAACCGCTTCCCCAGCGGGCGGCCCGCCCGACCAAGCCGGCGCGGGGCCAGGAGAGCAGGCCGGCGCCGCCCTCGCGCCCGTCCATCCGCCTGGCGGGCTCTTCCTCTTCGCGCCTGACCATCAAGCCGAGCCCGCCCCAGGGCCCGCGCCCGCAGCTCGAGCTCTCGACCCGGCCGCGGCCGGGCGGAGCCCGCCGGCTGAGCGAGGTCGACCTCGAAGAGGACGAGCTGCTGATCGACGCCTTCGACGCCACCCTCGACGGCGAGCGCGTCCGGATCACCGCGGTGCTGGAGCGGACGTGCGTCTACGTCGACCGCTCGGGCGACCGCAAGCTGGCTCGCAAGCAGGAGCTGTGGGTGGAGGCGGACAAGCTTCCGATCCGGCGCCGCGGCCTGGGTTAACCACTCAGTTAGTTCGGTTACGCTGCGCTTTGCCGCCATGATCGAAGAGCCCGCCATCAATCGAAACCTCGCCCTCGAGCTGCTGCGCGTGACCGAGGCCGGCGCGCTGGCCGCCGCGCCGCTGCAGGGCCGGGGCAACAAGGAGGCGGCCGACGGACGCGCCGTCGAGGCCATCCGCGAGGCGCTCGCCACTGTCGACATGAAGGGGACCGTCGTGATCGGCGAGGGCGAGAAGGACGAGGCGCCGATGCTCTATTTCGGCGAGGAGATCGGAAACGGCCTCCAGCCCGAGGTCGACGTGGCGGTCGACCCGATCGAGGGCACGAGCCTGACCGCCTCCGGCCTTCCGGGCGCCATCTCGGTCGTCGCCCTGGCCGAACGGGGGTCGATGTTCACGACCCACGTGCCGTACATGCTGAAGCTCGTCGTCGGCCGCCGCGCCAGGGGCGTGATCGACCTCGAGATGCCCGTGGAGTGGAACCTCCGGCGCATCGCCAAGGCCGAGGGCCTTCCTGTCCAGGAGCTCACGGTGGTCGTCCTGGACCGCGACCGGAACAGGGACATCATCTCCCAGATCCGCGAGACCGGCGCCAGGATCAAGCTGATCTCCGCCGGCGACGTGGCCGGCGCGCTGGAGGCGGCGCTCGAGACGCGCTTCGGCATCCACTGCATGATGGGCTCGGGCGGGGCCACGGAAGGCGTCCTGGCCGCCTGCGCCATCAAGACGATGGGCGGCGATATGCAGGCCAAGCTCTACTTCCGCAACGACAAGGACCGCGAGCTCGCCACGAGCGAAGGGCACAAGACGGACCGCGTGCTCTGCATCGACGACCTCTGCTCGGGCCACGACGTGTTCTTCGCGGCCACGGGGATCACCTCGGGCGAGCTGCTCAAAGGCGTGCGCTACGAGGACGTCTACGCCTACACGCAGTCGATGGTCCTTCGCTCCGCGTCGGGCACGATGCGCATCGTCGACGCGTACCACCCCATCGACAAGCTGCGCGCCAAAGGCCTGCTTCCGGAGCAGGTTCGCGTCCGCTGAGCGCATCCGAAGCCGGTCAGTTCCTGACCGCCGCGGCCAAGATCTTCGGACCCCCGCAGTGGGAGTGGATCGCCACCGCGCGCATCCTGGCCCGGCAGCGGCCCTCGAACGCGGCGGCCGAAGAGGTGCTCGAGGGGCTGCTCTCCGGCGCCGACCAGGCCATGGTCAACGCCTTCACCTCCGGCTTCCGCGTGGCCCAGACCAGGACCGCGATCGACCGCTCGCTGGGCGCCGACCAGGCGGCCGCCGCGGCGGCGCTCGAGTCGGCGCAGATCGTGGCCCTCGGGATCCTGGTCCGCGAGAACATGAGCCCGGAGCAGTTCGAGGCGATCTACCGGCCGTTCGCCACCCTGCTTCCGGCCCCGGGCGCCCGGCCGCCGGCCCCGATCGACCAGCAGATCGCGGCGTTCCTCCGGTTCCTGCCCTCGCTCAAGGGTGACGTCGAGGCCGAGGTGGCCGCGGTGGCGCGGGCCCTGAGCGAGCGGCCGAAGGCGGCCCCCGCCGCCGCCCCCGGCGCGCCCGTCGTGGCGGGCCCGGCGGCGCTGGATCCCGCCGCGGGCTACAGCGCGGCGTGGAAGCTGGCCATCACCAGCGCCAACCAGGCGGGGCGCACCCAGTCCTTCCGCGCCATGCAGGACGGGGCCGAGCAGGCCGCGCCCCACGACGGGCTGGGGATCGTGGGCTTCGCCGGCGTCGCGGCGGGCGCCATCTTCATGCGCGACGTGATCCCGGTCGAGAAGGTGCTGCTGCTCTACGAGCCCTTCGCGGCGGCGCTCCCCTACGAGCGCCTTCAATAGGCCCGTACTACGCCTGTACGGGTCCGAAAAAGAAACCTCTTGACAGGGGCGGCGCTCCAGAGGAAGTTGGAGACAGTTCGTTTTCCGTCCGGGACTCGCTGTCAGTCCACGCAAAGGTTGGCCTCCACAAGCAGGCAACGGCCGTAAAGCGGCGCAGAAACCGATACGCGTGTCACCCGGTGGAGCCCCGGTCGAGGCGGTGTCCGCTGCAGGCGCCGCCTCTTTTCGCGTCTCGGCCCGGATAATTCCCGCGCGATGCAGCGGCGCCCGGCGCTTCAGAACCGCGGATTCCGCTCCCTGCTGCTCGCGCTCGCGGGCGTGCCCATAGCCGCCGAGTATCTCTGGCAGGCCGTCCTGCAGCCCGTCTTCCTCGGCGGCTACCTCGGCGACTTCCAGGAGAGCTACATGCGCGCGGCCGGGCGGATCGCGGCCGGGCTCGACCCGTACGACCTGTGCGCCACCATGGGCTGCCTCGAGCCCACCGGGCCGCAGTACGTCATGCCTCCGGTGCTGGCCTGGATGCTGCAGCCGCTCGTGGGCGTGGACCGCCACGCCATCACGGTCGGCGCGGTCCTGTGCCTGAACGCCTGCCTGATCGCGTTCCTGTGGCTCGCCCTGCGCGCCCTGCGCGTGCGCGACTGGCAGTTTGCGGCGCTGCTCTGCACCCTCGCGCTCGGCTTCGAGCCGGTGGCCGCGAACATCTCCGAGGGGCAGGTCAACCTCGTCCTGCTGGCCCTCTCCGGCGTGTGGTTCTGGGCCTGGGTCGAGGATCGGTGGTGGGGTGGCGCGGCGCTCGGCGCGGCGATCGCGGTGAAGCTGATCCAGGGCCCGGTCGTGCTGCTGGTGCTGTGGGGAAGGCGCTGGAAGATGCTCTGGGCGGCCGGCGCGGCCGGGCTGGCGTTGTGGCTGGCCGGCGCCCCCCGCTACCTCTTCGAGTACCTTCTGCACGTCCTCCCGGCGGTCAGCCAGGGAACGGGTCTGTTCGAGAACCATTCGCCGGGCGGCACGTTCGCGAGGCTGTTCGATCCGAACACGTTCTTCGTGGTGCGGGGCAGCCCGCCGGGCGCGCGGCTGCTGACGGCGGCCGTCGCGGTGGTCGCCCTGGCCCTCACCTTCTACGTCCTGCGCGCCCCCGCCCGGTCGCGCGGCGGCCGGGCCCTGGAGGCCGCGGCGGTGGTCGGGGTCACGCCACTGGTCGCGACCTATTCGTGGGGCACGCACCTGGTGCTGCTGCTGCTCCCGATGTTCGTGCTCGTCGACTGGTCGCTGCGCCGCCGGGACTGGCAGGTGCCGGCCCTGGTCGCCGCGAGCTGGACGTGCATCGGCCCGGCGCACAAGCTGATGCAGGAGCTCCTGGTCACCGGCTATTCGAACGTGGCCGTGCTGCGGGGGCTTGCCGAGCTCGGGGTCCTGGGGGTCGTCTGCCTCTGGGCGGCGGCGCTGGTGGCGGTGCGCCGGTCAGCGCACGACCTTGATCCGGCTGACCAGCACCGTCCCCAGGAAGAGGAAGACCACGGCGCTCGAGAACACGATGCGGTAGCCCCCGTTCCCGTGAGCGCCGTTCAACCGGTCGATTAGGGGCCCGCCGAAGAACGGGATGATCGCCTGGGGCAGCGTCAGGGCGATGTGGAACAGCCCCATGTCCTTGGCCGAGGCCTTCGGGTCGGGCAGCGTATCGCAGGCGAGCGCCCAGTCGACCGCGAAGTAGAGGCCGTACCCGACTCCGTAGGCCACGCCCAGGGCCACGACCAGGGGCACGGCGTGCGGGTAGAACGCGATGAACACGACCGCGACGAACGCCTGGGCGGCGCCGGCGAGGTAGACGAAGACCTTGCGCCGGTGCAGGCGGTCGGAGAGCATCCCGCCGAAGAACCCGAACGGCAGCGCGGTCACGACCACGATCAAGAGCCAGTTGTCCGTGAAGGTGGCGGCATCGCTGCCGGGCGCCAGCACCACGTCGCGGAAGAAGTTGACGAGGAAGTAGAGCACCGCCGTGATGCCCGACGAGATCATGAAGCGGGTGAACACGACCCACGCGAAGTCCCCTTCGTGGAGGGGCCGGAAGAACTCGCCCAGCGCCTCGCCGAGGGGGCGCCTGGGGTGCGGAGCGACGGGCGTCATACCCTCGCTGCGGGCGGCCCAGACCGTGGGCACCAGGGTGGCCAGCGCGACCAGCCCCATCACGAGGTAGATCGCCCGGCCGCCGCCCATCAACGACGTGACCCCGAGCCCCGCGCCGATCCCGAGCTGCGTCATGGTGGCGAGAAACCCGCTCGCCTTGCCGACCTCGCCGGCCGGCACGACGTCCGGGATGATGCCGGCGTAGGCGGCCCCGGCCGCGTTGAAGAAGAACTGGACGATGACGTACCCGATCAGGACCTCGGGATAGTTGCCGGCCACGACCAGGACGCCCAGGCCCGGCAGGGTGAGGAGCGAGCCCGCGACCATGATGGGCCGGCGCCGGCCGAAGCGGGTGCTCAGGCGATCGGACCACGCGCCGACCAGCGGGGGAACCGTCATGGCCAGGATTCCGCCCGCGCCGAGGGCCAGGCCGATGGCCGAGTTCTGGGCGCCTTTCGGCACGACCGAGTCGATCTGGCTCTGCAGCAGCACAGTCGTCAGCGGGATCCAGAGGAAGTTGCTGCCGAACCAGAAGGCGCTGAGCGCGGCGTGGCGGAGGTTGCCGAACCCGGCTTCCCCTCGCGTCCCGACGGCGGCGGCGGCGGCCACGGCGGAAGGCTAACGCGGCCCGGCTCAAAAGTCCGGTGCGGCGCAGCGACCTTCGGTTGCCTGCCGCCCATCGGTCGCCGTCAGCCGGTCGCCTGGCGCCTGTTAATCGGGTTTCGCGGGGCGCCGGAAACCGGCTAAGCTTTGGCGGCCCACCCTATGCCGACGGTTTTTTCGCGGGCAAAGGAGCTTTTGATCGATGTGCCGAGACACGGCAAGCTGGCCTATTGCCTGCTGCGCGACGAGCGGATTCCGGCCGCGCCGAAAGCCGTCCTCGCCGGCGCCCTCGGGATCATCGTCAGCCCCCTCGACCTCCCGGCCTGGATCCCCGTCGTGGGCGAGCTCGACATGGTCGCCCTGGGCATCCTGGCCGTCGAAACGTTCATCGAAGCCTGTCCGGAGGAGATTCGGCGCGAGCACCGGGCCGCGCTGGAGTCGAAGTCGAGTGTCTGGGACCGCGACGTGCGGGACGCGATGACAGCCGCGCGCCACGGTTTCTGGCGCCTGATCGATCGAATCCGTTCGCGAGTCCGCCGCCGCGACGAGTTTGAATCCATTTCGGAGGTCGTGTGAAGTGCGGGTCTTGCTGATGAAGGACGTCGAGAACATAGGTCGCGCCGGCGACGTGAAAGAGGTCGCCGACGGCTACGGCCGGAACTACCTGCTGCCCCGCAAGCTCGCCATCCTGGCCGGCCAGGGCGCGGAGGGCGAGGCCCGGCGGCTGCGCGAGGCCGCCGAGAAGCGCGAGGCCAAGGACCGGAACGACGCCCAGGCGATCGCCGACGAGATCGACAACAAGACCGTGGTGGTCCGGCTGAAGGTCGGCGCGGAGGACAAGGCTTTCGGCTCGATCACCAACCAGGACGTCGCGTCCGCGCTCAAGGCGCAGCACCGCGTCGAGATCGACCGCCACAAGATCGACCTGAAGGAGCCCATCCGATCACTGGGCGAGCACCAGGTGTCGCTGAAGCTGCACCGGGACGTGAGCGCCCACGTGAACGTGATCGTCACGCAGGACCGCTGACCGCCGGCTGATGGCGACCACGCTCTCACTCGCCGCGGGGCGGGTGCCACCGCACGATCTCGACGCGGAGATGTCGGTCCTCGGGTCGATCCTCCTCGAGCCGCTCTCGATCGCCAAGGTGCTCCAGTTCCTCCGCCCGGAGGACTTCTACCGCGAGAACAACGGCCAGATCTACCGGGCGGCGCTCGACCTGTTCGCCGCCGGGGAGCCGATCGACAACGTCACCCTGGCCGCGCAGCTCCAGACCATGGGCCTGCTCGACCGGGTCGGCGGCCGGACGCAGCTGGCCTCGATGCAGGGCTCGGTCCCGACCGCGGCCAACATCGAGTTCTACGGCCGGATCGTCAAGGAGAAGGCCTACAAGCGGAAGCTGATCTCGGCGGGCGGCACCATCGCGGGGCTGGGCTACGACGACTCGGTCGAGCCCGACGACGCGGTCAACCAGGCCCAGTCGCTCGTGTTCGGTGTGGCCGACGACCGCGACCAGCGCGAGCTGGCCAAGCTCTACGACCTGCTCGGTCCGGCGATGGAGCGCATCTCGGTGCTCATGGAGTCGGGGCAGGGCGTGGTCGGGATTCCGTCCGGCTTCCACGACCTGGACCGGATGACCGGTGGGTTCAAGGAGAGCGACCTGATCATCGTCGCGGGGAGGCCTGCGATGGGCAAGTGCATCAAGCACGACAGTCTCGTCATCAACTTCGAGACCGGCGAGCGGATCACCATCGAGGAGGCGGTCAAGCTTCAGGTCTCGAAGATCCATGGGTTGACAGGGGACGGCCGGATCAGGCCGCATGACATCGCGGCCTGGGTCGACAGCGGTGTCAAACCGTGCTTCAAGGTCACGACCCGAACGGGCCGCTCGGTCGAGGTCACCGGACATCATCCGTTCCTGACCGTCCGGGGCTGGCAGCCGCTGCACGATATCGTCGCCGGCGAGAAGATTGCCGTCCCTCGACGCATCGATTGCTTCGGGTCGGACGCGTCGCTGTCGATGGGCCGCGTCCGCCTTCTCGCCTATTTCATAGCCGAAGGCACGCTCGGGAGCGGGACTCCCGGCTTCACCAACACGGATCCCGAGCTGGTCGATGACTTCCACTCACTGATCGCTCATGAATTCGCGGCTCTTCACGTGAGGCGCCACGACATCACCTACTTCCCGTCTGCCGAACGCGGGCGGACAAACGCTCTCAAGGAATGGCTGCGCGAGTTGAACCTGCTCGGCAGGCGAGCAGACACGAAGCGATTTCCGGCGCAGGCCTGGGGATGGGATCGCGACCGGTTGCGTGATTTCCTCAAGGTCTTGATGAGCTGCGACGGGACGATCTATTCGATGGGCGGATACCCGCGGATCGAGTTCGCCGTCGCGTCGGAGGGGCTCGCGCAGGACGTGCACCACGCGCTGGTCCGATTCGGGATCGTTGCGAAGCTCTGGAAGAAGAAAGACCGCTGCTGGCGCGTGGAGATCACCGAGCCGGCGTCCGTCGAGCGATACCAGCAGGAGATCGGCTGGACAGGCGAGAAGTCTCGGCGATTCAAACGATTTTCACAGCCGCGCAAGAGCAACGTCGGGATGCTGCCGAAATCGGTCTGGAAAGAGATTCGAGCCGCGTCTGAAGCGCGCGGCCTGACCCTGAGTCGACTGGCGCTCCTCGCGGGCGAAACGGGAGCGGGGGAGCGCGGCTTCAATCCGCACGTATCGCGAGGGTTGCCGCCGGGGCGGCTGGCGAACTATGCCGATGTGCTTCGCGATCGGCGCCTGTCTCAGCTGGCGAGCGACCAGATCTACTGGGACGAGATCGTGTCGATCGAGCCGAGCGGGGAGCACCAGGTCTACGACCTGACAGTCCCGGAAACGAGCAACTTCGTCGCGCAGGACATCCTTGTTCACAACACGTCATTTGTGCTGAACGTGGCCCTGCATGGGGCGCTCGAGGCTCGGAAGTCGGTCGCGATCTTCAGCCTCGAGATGTCGAAGGAGCAGCTGACCGAGCGGCTCCTGACCGAGCAGGCCCAGATCGATGCGCAGCGCATGCACCGGGGACTCCTGACCGAGGCCGAGTTCGACCGGGTTTCGAACGCCCTGGGTCCGCTGGGTGAGGCGTCGATCTTCATCGACGACACGCCGGTGATGGACGAGCTCACGCTGCAGCTGAAAGCGCGGCAGGCGAAGATGCGGCACAACATCGACATGATCCTCATCGACTACCTCCAGCTGATGCACGGCCGCTCGCGCGGCGATGACAACCGCGTGCAGGAGGTCTCGGCCATCTCCCGCGCGCTCAAGGGGCTGGCCCGCGAGCTGCGGGTCCCGGTCATCGCAATCTCGCAGCTCAGCCGCGCGCCCGAGCAGCGACCTGACAAGCGCCCGATCCTCAGCGACCTTCGCGAGAGCGGCTCCATCGAGCAGGACGCGGACCTCGTCACCTTCCTCTTCCGGCCCGAGTACTACAAGTCCGACGAGAAGCCCGGCATCGCCGAGGTCATCGTGGCCAAGCACCGCAACGGTCCCACGGGGACGATCGAGCTCAAGTTCCGCCGCGACCACACCCGCTTCTACAACCTCGACACCCGGCGCCCGGACCCCGCGACCGAGTAAAACAAACCCGTGGTCATCATCCTGGTCGGGGGGCAGTGGGGCGACGAAGGCAAGGGCAAGGTGATCGACTACCTGGCCTCGAAAGCGGACATGGTCGTCCGCTCGCAGGGCGGCAACAACGCCGGCCACACCGTCATCACCGAGCACGGGGAGTTCAAGTTCCAGCTCATCCCCTCCGGGATCCTGTATCCGAAATGCGTCTGCGTGATCGGCAACGGGGTGGTCGTCGACCCGACGGTCCTGCTCAAGGAGATCAGCCAGCTGCGCGAGCGCGGCATCGAGCCGTCCAATCTCGTGGTCAGCGAGCGCGCGCACATGGTCATGCGCTACCACCCGCTGTTCGATCAGCTCGAGGAGGAGGCGCGGGGCGACGACCGTCTCGGAACGACGTGGCGCGGCATCGGTCCCGCGTACTCGGACAAGGTCCGGCGCATCGGCTTTCGCATCGGCGACCTGCAGAAGGAAGCGTTCATGCGCAAGAAGCTCGCCTTCGTCGTCGACCAGGTCAAGAACCCGATCCTCACCCGGCTCTACGACCGGGAGGCGTACGACTGGTCGAGCATGCTCGAGGAGTACGCCGGCTACGCCCGAGACCTGGATCCGTACATCAAGGACACGTTCCCCATCGTTCAGGACATGCTCGATCGCAACGCGAACATCCTGCTCGAGGGCGCGCAGGCGACGATGCTCGACCTCGACTTCGGCACCTATCCCTACGTCACGAGCTCGAACCCGACCGCGGGCGGCGCGCTGACCGGGAGCGGCGTCCCTCCCACGAAGGTGGACCTGACGCTCGGCGTCTTCAAGGCCTACACCTCCCGTGTGGGTTACGGGCCGTTTCCGTCCGAGCTGCTGGACGAGGTGGGCGACCAGATCCGCGAACGCGGCCACGAGTTCGGCACGGTCACCGGGCGGCCGCGGCGCATCGGCTGGTTCGACGCCGCGGTCGGCCGTTACGCGGTCCGGGTCAACGGCGTGGGCTGCGCCGCCTTGATGCGGCTGGACATCCTGGACGACCAGCCCCTGTTGAAAGTCTGCACCGCCTACGAGTTCCGCGGGGCGCGGCACGACCATCCGCTGGCCAACATCTCGCACTACAAGCACTGCACGCCGGTCTACGAGGAGATGCCGGGCTGGGAGAAGGAGATCGGCGCCGCCAAGTGCTGGGACGATCTGCCCCAGCGCTGCCGCGACTACGTCGAGCGGGTGGGCGAGCTGATCGGCGTGCCGATCGAGCTGGTCGGCACCGGCCCGCGGCGCGACCAGTTCGTCACCCGGGGCCGCCAGCTCTTCGCCTGAAGCCCTGGCGGTGAAGGCAGCAGCGTCGTCGCCCGTCGTCGCCGAGGTCACGTGGCCGCAGGTCCACGCTTTCCGGCTGCGCAGGCACCACCTCGCCACAACCGAGCGCGGGGCGGGCCTGGTCACCACGGTGCGCGACATCGGCGGCGCCCAGGCGCAGGTGATGTCGGCCGCGGAGCTGCAGATCGCGGTCCGCACGGGCGGCGGGACGGCCGCCGTGCGCCAGGCGCTGTGGGAGCGCCGCACGCTGGTCAAGACATGGCTCATGCGCGGCACGCTGCACCTGGTTCCGGCGGAGGACCTGCCGCTGTACACCGCGGCCATGCAGGGCCGCTGGAGCAAGGTCCGCAGCTCCTGGCTGAGCTACGTCGGGATGAGCGAGCCGCAGCTCATACGGCTGTGCGACGACATCGGAGCGGCGATGAACGGAACACCGATGACGCGCGAGGAGGTGCTCGAGCGCGTCGGCCCCAACCAGCCGGCACAGGTTCGGGAAATGTTGAGATCGGGTTGGGGCAGCCTGCTCAAGCCCGTGGCGCGCAGGGGCCTGCTGTGCTTCGGCCCCAGCCGCGGGCAGAGCGTGACGTTCCTCAATCCGCGGCACTGGCTGGGGGGCTGGAGCGACCTCGATCCCGAAACGGCCATCGCCGAGATCGCCCGCCGCTACCTCCGCGCGTTCGGCCCCGCCACGAAGGCCGACTTCGCCCGCTGGTGGGGCAACTGGCCGGGGGTCGGGCAGGCCGCGTGGGCCGGCCTGGCGGGCGAGCTGGCGAGCGTCTCGATCGAGGGCCTGCGCGCCGACGTCCTGCGCTCGGACGTCGACAGCCTCGGCGATCCACCGCTGGAGCGCAGCGTCGTCCTTCTCCCGCCGTTCGACCCCTACCTGATGGGCCACAGCAGCCGCGGGCACCTCTTCGAGCCCCAGCACGCCGCGAAGGTCAGCCGCAAGGCGGGGTGGATCTCGGCCGTGGTCCTCGTCGACGGCCGCGTGGAAGGCACGTGGACGGGCACGCGGATCGGCAAGACGCTGCGCTTCGACGTCGTTCCGTTCAAGAGACTGGCCGGATGGGTCACCCGGGCGATCGGGGAACGTGCCACCGAGATCGCGCAGGCGGCCGGGGTGGAGAGCGCCGGCGTCGACCTCGGCCCAGCTGATGACGCATTTGGCGCAAAGCGCGCCGAATAACGCCGTCCAGAGGCTCGTCTGGCGCAAGACGCGCCCTTGCTCGTGGCGCGCGCCGGATCGGGCTGAGTGAGCTTTAGCTCGTCGCCTCGGTCTTGACCACGCGCAGGTTGGCCTCGCGCTGGCGCAGCCTGCGGTCGCGCTTCCAGCGCTCCAGCGTCACCGAGATCGACCAGAGGACTGCGACCAGCACCGCCATCACCGCCTGCACCGTGGCCACGGCGAAGAACGCCGCCTCGATGCCGTATCCGTTGCGGCGCAGGCCGATCGCGAACAGCCCCGCGGCGAATCCGAGCAGCGGCCGGATCGCCCACGAGTCCGGCAGCATGCGCCGGTCGGCCAGCAGCAGGCCGGCGACGAACCACGTAGGTCCGCTGTCGAGCTGGAAGACGAGGTCCCAATGGAACATGTCGACGGCGAGCAACGCGCCGATCACGAATGACACGAGGACCGCGAAGCTCACGCGTCGCGCGTAGGCCAGCCACGCCACCCCGATCGCGATCGCAAGCAGCGAGGTGGCGAATACGGGACCGGGCACGTTGCCGACATACAGCCGCACGGGGTCGATCGGAGCGGCGGCGGGGCTGAAGAAGTGATACCAGGTCGAGATGGGATCCCCGAACGTACGCCCGCTCGCGGGATTCACATACGCGGAAGGAGCGCCTCGCGTCGCGAGCGCGATGATCGCGTACGCGATCAACCCGGCCTGCGCCCGCACCACCGGGATGTAGCGGCCCCGCAGGACCTCGAGCCCAACGGCGAGCACTGCGATCTCGGCGGTCACCACCAGCCCGGCGCCCGCACCGATCAGCGCCACTCCGAACACGGCGGCGATCAACGGGCCCGCGCCGGGGTGCGGCAGGTGATGCCGCCACAGCCACTGCGCGACGAGCACGCCGGCCAGCCCCGCCACCAGCGCGACGCCGAGCATCTCGAAGGCGGGCGCGTGAAACAGGATCAGGCCTGCGATCACAGGCGGGCACAGCGCTATGCCTGTGATCAGATCGTCGGGTAGGGAGGCGGGCTTGAACGCGACGCGGTCCAGCCAGGCCCCCGCTCTGGCGAGCACCTTCGGATTGTAGGCAAAGAGCCCTGACGGGCCGCGCCTATCGGTGATAATCGGCAGTCGCGTGTCGCTTGCTGCCCGGTCTCTTGGCGCGACGATGCTCGCGCTGTTCGTGTCCGCGATCGCATCCGTGGTCGTGTATGCGGCGCCACTTCCCGATTCGACGTGGGTGGAGTTGAGCCCGCTTCCGCATCAGGGCCACACCGCGCTGTTCGCGCTGGCGGTGGATCCGCAGAACAACCAGTCGGTGCTCGCCGGAACGTCGGACGGCACCCTGCTGCGCAGCACCAACGGCGGCGTCAACTGGTCGGTTGTGCAGGCGGGTCACGCGGCCGTCACCGCGATCGCTTTCAATCCCAATGCTGCCGGTCAGGTGCTCGCCGGCACGCACGGCGGCGGCGCGCTGGTCAGCAAGGACGGCGGCGCAACGTGGAGCGGCGCCGCGGGCCTGGAGGGTCGCACCGTCCGCGTGTTCGCCTTCGCTCTGACCCTGATCGCCGCCGGCACCGATGACGGCGTCTACCTCAGTGCCGACGGCGTGACGTGGCGGCGCTCGACCCTCGGCGGGCACAGGATCAGCGCCCTGGCTGTGCTCGCGATCCACGAACCGGTGCGCCTGGTCGCGGGCACGGACGCGCAGCCCTCGGGCGCTCCGCTGACCCTGTTTCAGAGCGCCGACGGAGGCGTCACGTGGACCTCGACCACTCCGCCGGTCAGCGGCACGTTCGCGGTCAAGATCGCCGCCGGTCCGCTGCCGCCGACGGGCAACGTGCGGCCGCTGATCGTGGGCACCAACACCGGCCTGTTCGCTTCGGCCGACGACGGCCAGACCTTCAACCCGCTGAGCGGCGGCGCACTTCTTCCTTCGACGGACTTCACGCAGGTCGCGTTCATCGCCGATCACTTCGACCGGTACTACGCGGGGAGCGATGGGGGAGGGGCGGCCGGCGGGCTGTGGCGGACGGACGACTCCGGCCAGTCGTTCACGTCCCTGCAGCCGCCGGATCCGTCCGTCACCGCCCTCGCCGTTTCCAGCGACGATCACCCGACCCTGTACGTCGCCACGTTCCGAGGCTCCGACCACACGCCCGTCCTGTGGGCATTCCACGACACCGGCGGCACGCCGCAGCAGCCGCCGGCCTCGCCCACCGCGACGGCCAGCGTCGCGCGCGGCGCCGGAGCGCATCAGTCCCCGCTCAGCGGGCTTCTGGACAACCCGGAGCTCCCGTACCTCGCCCTCGGCCTCGGAGCGATCGCCGTGATCCTCACCGCCATCGCGGCGCACCTCCACGGCCGCCGCAGGTGACCTCGTCGCTCTCGCTTACACTCCCGGTGAGTGGCCACGCCTCACGAACGGCTCCGCGAGCTGGGGATCACGCTGCCTTCCGCGCCCGCGCCGGCCGCCGCGTACGTGCAGACGCGGCTCGTCGCGAGCGGTGACGGGCGCTCGCTTCTATACGTGGCGGGGCAGATCTCACGCGACGGGGAGCAGCTGCTGACCGGGCGATGTCCCGACGAGGTCTCGCTCGAGGAGGCGAACCGGCGGGCGCGCCTGACCGGCCTGGCGGTGCTCGCGCAGATCGAGGCGGCGGTCGGGCTCGACAACGTGATCGAGCTGACGCAGGTGCTGGGTTATGTGCTCTCGGCTGACGGGTTCGGCGACCAGCCTAAGGTGATCAACGGCGCGTCCGAGCTGTTCCTCGAGGTTTTTGGCGACGCCGGCCGGCACACGCGCCTCGCCCTCGGCACCAACGCGCTGCCCTCGTCGGTCACGGTCGAGATCGGCGCGATCGCGGTTGTCCGAACCGTCTGAACCTGCGGCGCCGCGAGTGCGTCGCTCGCCGGCGCTGCTGATCGGCAGCCTCGTCTACCTGTCGATCATCTTCGGGGTGATGCTGTGGCGCGGCGTCTCGATCGAGCCGGAATGGGTCGTGCTCGCGCTTCTGGTCATCGCCGTGGCGCTGGGTCGCGGCCTCACGTTCATCGCCGACTGGACGCCGTTCCTGCTGCTCTTCTTCGCCTATGAGGCGATGCGCGGATTCGCGTCGAAGACCGGCTTCGCTCCCCACGATCTCTCGGGGCTGGAGCGGGCGGTGTTCGGCGGAACGCTGCCCACGCTGACGCTGCAGCACAGCTTCTATCGCGTGGACAGCGTGAGCCCTCAGGACGTGCTCGCGATGTTCTTCTACTTCATGCACTTCCCGCTGCCGATCCTGGTCGGCTTCGTCTTCTGGCTGCGCAGCCGCGACCACTATCACCGCTACATCGCGGCGCTCCTCCTGATGGCGTTCCTCGCCTTCCTCACGTACCTGTTCTGGCCGTCAGCGCCGCCGTGGTACCAGTTCAAGGCGGGGGTCGCGCCGCCGGACCAGGCGGTGCACAAGATCCTCAACGAGACCGTCGCCAAGCTGTGGGGCTCGAACTACTTCGTGTCGCCCCTGTACACACACCTGAACCCGAATCAGTTCGCCGCGTTCCCCTCCCTGCATGCCGCGTTTCCGGCGCTTGCCGCGGTGTATTCGTGGAGGCGCTATCGCTGGCTGGCGCTCGGGCTGGTGGCGTGGACGCTCGCGGTCCTGACCTCGATCGTGTACCTCGGGGAGCACTACGTGGTCGACGCGCTGGACGGCTTCGTCTATGTGGCGGTCGCGGCGCTGCTGGTCGAAGGGTTCGTGCGCTGGCGCCAGGCGCGCGTCGGGAGACCTAGGCCTGCCACACCTTCCGCATGATCGCGCGGGCGAGCTTGTCCGAATCGTGGTGCGAGGGGACGCGCGCGTTGACGACGTCGGTCGCGATGAATCGGACCTCTGGGTGATGCTGGCTGTCGGCGGTGCGGAAGATGACCTGCGTCTGCCCGCCGGTCGGCAGGTGTGAAATGTTGGAGTTGACGATCACGAAGTCGAACAGGTTCGCCCCGACGTGCTCGCGGATGACGCGCAGGTAGTCGTCCACGCCATAGCCCTCGGTCTCCCCCGACTGGGACGCGAGATTGCAGATGTAGACCTTCAGTGCGGGCGACGCCTTGATCGCCTCGACCATGCCTTCGACGAGCAGGTTCGGGAGGATCGAGGTGTAGAGCGACCCCGGACCGACCAGGATGAGCTCGGCGTTGAGGATGGCCTGCGCCGCCTCCGGGTTGACCTGCACGCCATCGGGCTTGAGGAAGACGTGGTTGATCGGCTCGTTCTGCTTGGGGATCTGCGACTCGCCTTCCACCATTCCTCCGTTGATGGAGGCCACGAGCGTCACGTCCTGCAGCGTCGACGGCAGCAGCGTGCCCTTGACGGCCAGCACCTTGCCAGACTCACGCAGCGCCTGCTCGAAGTTCCCCGTGACGTCGGCCATGGCCATGATGAAGAGGTTGCCGAACGCGTGGCCGTCGAGCGAGCCCTCCTTGAAACGATGGTCGAAGAGCTGCTTCATCAGCGGCTCGGCGTCGGCCAGCGCGATCAGGCACTGGCGGAAATCACCGGGAGGCAGGATCCGGTACTCGTCACGCAGGCGGCCCGACGATCCGCCGTCGTCCGCCACCGTGACGATGGCCGACAGGTTCGACGTGTACGTCTTGAGACCCCGCAGCAGCGAGCTGAGGCCGGTGCCACCGCCGATGGCCACGATGCGCGGCCCGCGACCGCGGAGACGGAAGGCGTGGATCATCTCGACGACGCTCGTGGTCGAGTTGCCGGGGAGGAAGGGGCCGAGCACGGACTGCGTCAGCTTCAGGTAGCTGACCACCAGCAGGCCCACGCCGAAGATGCTGAAGATGACCGCGCGGGCCCAGTAGGGGAGGAACTGCAGGGTCAGGTAGTAGAAGCTCGAGGGCAGGTGGGCGGTCTGATAGACCTCCTTCAGGGCGTACGCCACGCCGAGCACGAGGACGAGCTCGGACAGCATGAGCAGGATCAGCCAGCGCTTGATCTGTAGACCAGGCGTGAGCCACCGCAGCCACCGCGTAGTCGAATTCAGCCTGTCGGCCATCTACCCCGCCTGCAAAACGTATTGAGAACGAGCAAGGTTACTCTGGTACTACGCTCAACTGAAGTATGGGAACTGTACGCCGCTTCCGCCGCCTGGTTCGATTCGCCAGCTTCGCCCTCGTCGCCGCCGCCGTGGCGACCGAGCTGGCCAAGCCGGCGCCCGATCGCACGTGGCACGGGAAGGTCGGAGGCGTGGTGCCGTACGACTTCCGCCCTCCAACCTGGAAGCGGATCCGCGACGCGTACTGGAATCCCAGCTCCGAGCAGCTGTTCAGCGACCGCGTGTTCGGCGTGGGCTGGGCGGTGAACCTGTATCGCGCCAAGACCCTGATGGAGGAGGCGTACGGCCGGCTGATGCGCGGCTCGTCCGGCGCGGTCTCGATTCGCATGACCGTCCGGTCGGAACGCGCCCAGGACAAGCCCGAAGTCGTCATCACGAAGGAATAGCCGGGGTCCGGCGCCTCCTTAGAATGGGACGCCGCTCGAGTCTGCTCGGGTCTTTGGGGAGTGGCGCAACGGTAGCGCAGCTGACTCTGGATCAGAAGGTTGAAGGTTCGAATCCTTCCTCCCCAGCCAGTTATCGAAAGCGGGCTTCTTTAGCCCTCTGGCTAGGTCTTCGGCGTCGGCCTCGCGCGCCCTCGCGGTCTCTTTCAAGATCAAATCGAAAGGCATGTGGAGCTGGAATGTGAGCCGGCCGTGTTTCCAGGAAGAGTTCGAAACAATCAGCTGCAGCAGCTTGCGCTTCTCTTCACTTCCCTGACTGACGAACTGGTCGTGGGCGCCGCTCGCCAGCCTGAGTAGGTTGATGCCGGTGTCGAGGTAGCTGCGGTCGGCCGAGCGGTGCCGCTGAATCGCCTCCATGATCCGGTCTTGTTCGGCCCGCCACTCGCTCGCCTTTCGCTCGTAAAAGGACTCGCCGATCTTGCCGTCCAGCTTGTCCACATACATCTGGTCCAGCCGGTTCTGGAACAGTGCGTGCTCAGCCGAAAGGCGGGTGAGTGCCTCCTCATGGAAGCGTTTCTCGTCCTGATGGCTCTGCTGCAACGCCTTCGTTAGGAACTCCATCACGTCGTCGTTCAGGTGCAGCTCCTGGAGCGCATCGGCGAACTGGTCGACGAGCGACTCCTCGCGGACGTACTTCTCGGGGCATCGGCCTTTATAGCCGGTGCACCGGTAGTAGATGTAGCGGCCTTTGTGGACTTCGCCGGTCATCGAGCAGCCACAATGGCCGCAACGGAGGAGGCCGGAGAAGGCGAATCGATGCCGCCGCAGCTTGGGCCGGCGCGCTCCCCGATCATCGAGCACGCACTGCACCCGCTCAAAGAGCTCTTTGGAGATCAGCGGTTGGTAGGCGCCGTGGTAGAGCCTCCCATTCCAGGAGAATTCCCCTGTATAAATCCGATTGCGCAGCATCTTGTGCACGCTCGAGGTCGGGATCAGATCACCGCTGTTGCGATACCGAAGACCCGCTTCTCGAACTTTCTTAGCGACTTCCTTGAGCGAGTACTCGCCAGTGGCATACCAATTGAATAGCTGCGCGATCAACGGCGCCCGCTCTGGGTCCGGCTCGATCCCGCGGTGGCCCTGCGGAAGCGCGACATTTTGGTAACCGAGTGGCGCAAAGGAAGGCCACATGCCTTGCTCTGCCTTTTCGCGCAGGCCCTTGGATGCTTCCTCCCCTAGGTTGTCGATGTAGTTCTTGGCCATCAAGACCTTGATGCCGTGCATGAACTTCTCGGCCGAGCGTGAGCTGTGCGATAAGACGACGCTCTCCTTCACGAAGTGGATCTCCATCTCCAGTTCGTCGATGGATACCCAGTCCTTGAGGTTGCGATAGAGGCGATCGGTCTTCTCGACGAGCAGCGCTCGGCATGAGCGGTTTCGGCGCAGGAACTTGAGCATCTCACTGAAGTTGGCGCGGCCTGCCTGTTTGGCGGTCTCGATGTCAACGAACTCGCGCGCGATCTGGAGGTCGTGCTGAAGGGCATACTCGCGCAGGAGCTTGAGCTGGGCTGGAATTGAGTAGCCCTCGCGTTCTTGCTCTTTGGATGAGACACGGGCGTACACCACAGCCTGGCCGAGATCTGATCCGTGGATGGACTTCACTTAGGTCCTCCCTGGCTGGAACGTGATCCACGTCGACCCCGCCTTAGCGTGGGCGCCGGCGTCGCTGAAGGCGATTCGCTTGCCCGCGCCAGCCACAACGCGAAGAGCGGATCTGAGACCTGCCACCCGTCCGGGCCGAGCTCCACTTTCTCGGCGCTTTCCAGTGCAGACAGCGCACGCTGGGAGCTGGAGTCTGCGCGCAGTGCGGCCCGATCGAGAAAGTCTCGAGAGGTTGGGCTCTTGGCTGGCTGCGCAGCCAGCGCGCGGATCAGGTTGCGCTGATTCGGTGCCAGGTCCTCGTACATGACCTCGAAATATTGACGCTCTCGCTTGAGAACGGTTTCCACCGCCAGCTCTGCTGCGACCTCATCAATCTCCCGCCCTTCGGCTGCCTCGAACGCCTCGAAGGCGAGCCGTTGAACGTAAGCCGGCACGCCGCGGGCGCGCTTGAACAACATCTGCGCAGCCTCGGTCGACACGCGCTTGCCCTCCATCTCGGCTCGAGACCGGATGAAGGCGATCATGTCCGCTTCCGGGACAAGGTCGAGCGTCATCAGTTCGCCCACACCAAGCAGTGGTGCGCCTGGCCCAGAGTGCAGGTCATGCATCACGTGCCGACGCGATCCGGAAAGCACCAGGCTGACGCCGCGCAGCTCCAAATCCGTGAGGCTTTTGAAAAGCATGGGCAGGCCGGGATCGATCTCGACCGCCTTCTGGAATTCGTCGATCACCAGGCTCACCGGGTGACGCTTCGACTGCGCGTCCTGAAGCAGCTCCATGACATGACGGATCTCGGCGGTCCAGTCGCTCTGTGGCTTCAGGGGAGAGAGCCCGACCCGATAGCCGTCCTTCTCGAGAGATAGCGTGGCGCCAGGCAGTCGAGCGAGGACTCGACGGAGCTCTTCAGCGCGAGTGCGCAGCCATCCCAAGGGACCGCGCACGACTGCATTGGCGAGCTCTTCGGCCACGTCTTGCCGGCTTTGGCACCAGAAGAGGGTGGCGATACCGGTACGGCCGCCACGCTTGCGCACCGCAGCTTGAGCGTTGAGGATCAACGAGGTCTTGCCGTATCGGCGTGGCGAGATGACGATTACGTTCTGGCCGGAGAGCATCCGAGCCGTGAGCGCCTTCACCTCGGCCTGGCGATCGGCGAAGCTGTCGCCAGTTACTGGGTCGGAGAACTCGAAAGGGTTAGACATCCCGCTACTAGCGTACCGCAAATTGCGGTACGCATCAAGCGGCGCGCTTTCCATTCGCGTGGCTCAAAGCCTGTTTCTCTCGATCCCAGGCCGCGAGCAGTTCGAAGAGGGCGACAAGGCGATCCATTGCCTGGTGGGCTTCCTCCCTTGCGACTGCATGGCCATAGAGCTGGCCAAAGACCCGAACTGCCTCGTCCACCAACACCTCGCGATCGGGACTTGATGTCCAGGGGAGGGGTCGAGCGCTCGACCCCTGTGCGCTTCGGGAGGGGTCCGAATCGGACCCCTCCTGGTGGCGGGGGCCGGACTCCGGCCCCTTGTCATTACGAAGGGCATCCAGCCGCCGGAGTTGAGAGCTCACGCACCCGCTCCTCCGGCCGGACGCCGCAACCACCAAGCAGGCTTGCCGATGCTGTCCTCGACTCGGCGATAGGTCCGAACCAGGCCGGGCATTGAAGTGAGTGCTTGTCTGGCCTTTGAAACGCCATCGGACCAGATCGGACCAAGTGGTCCGCTTGCCCCCAGCAGGTCAGCGGTCGTGCTCCAGAATCGGCAGCACTCCCGATCCTGCTGCCCGATAGCGCTGAGAAGGCCTTCAAGCTGCTCCTCCCGCGCGCGGGTCGGCGCCACCAACAGAATCTGGTTGGCGGAGGCATGGGGCCGATCCACGAAGTAGCGAACGTAAGCCTGGAGCTTGGCCCGAAGGCGCCGGGGCTGCTCCGTGCCCCGATCCCACTCGACGTGAATCAGCACCTCGCGATTGGGAGCGAGAAGGCGACCCCACCCATCCGGATGGGTGGCGGCGACCAGGCTGACAAAGAACTGATTGGCCTCCAGCTGGTGGATCAAATGGAAGCGCCGCTGCAGTGCATGCTCGGCGCGCTTGATAAGGGGTTCTGGATGCTGGTCGCGCCATTCGGCGAGACGAACCGCACCCCGCCGAGCCAGCATGTAGATGGAGGCGCGGCAGACCCGACCAGGACGAGTGGCAGCGCGCCAGCGGGTGAGTAGGCCTTGCTCGAGCAGCCACTGCAGCCGGTACTGGCAGTTTCTCGGTCCGGGGAAGAACATTGCCTGGATCTGGTCACGGTCCAGGTAGCGGTGCGAGTCAAGCTCTTGAAGGATGGCCAGATCTCGGAGAGTTAGCTCCACATCGGGCTTTGAGCGGTTGGCTTCTTCTCGATGAAGCTCGAGGACTCTGAACAGTGGGGTGCTTCTGAGAGAAGACAGTCCCGGGGCGAAATCGGGCCGTTTTAAATTGGTAGAGGGGTTCACGCCACGGCGTGAAGGGTCGCGTGAAGGATGCTCGAACTCATGGCGTGATGAGGCCCGTGAAGGGCGCTCTGTCGCTCTCACGCGATGTCCTTGAAGTCGGCGCGGAAGCCGACGTCGATCAGCCGGCGCTGAATCTCCTCCTCGACCTGGAGGCGTGGCCTGCCGTATCGCGCCAGGCTTTGTGCCGCGAGATTGGTGGCGTTGTCCGCGCCAAGGCTGGGTGGCGCTGGCAAGGTGATGGCCGTGAACGGCGGCTCCTCGTGACTGGACACGCAGAGTCGGATCGCGACCTGGCGAGGCCCAAGCGATTGCAGATGGGTTTCTGAGAGCGGAGCAAATTCGTGGGCGAGCTGTCGGGCGTCGTCCTGGCTCAGCTGGAATGCGACCTTGCTGCGCGCATTGGCAATCACTGCCTGGCGGGTCGCCTCGCGCAGCTGGCTCAGGTGTTGGTTGGCGAGCGTGAGGTTCAGCCGGTAAGCGCGAGATTCGGCGAGGACGTCGTCCAGGGACTGCGGCAGGTGGAGGTAGTTCTGGAATTCGTCCAGGTAGAGATTGAAGTCTGGCCGCCAGCTCTCGGGTCTCGACGCACGTCGGAGCACTGTCTGCCAGAGCCGAGCGACAATGAACGAGCCGAGAAGCTGGCTTGACTCCTCGCCCAGTGCGCCCTTGCTGAGGTTGACGAGCAGGATGCGGCCTCGGTCCATCAGTTGGGCCAAGTCGACTGTCGACAGGCTCTGGCCGAGGACGTTGCGAATGGTCGGACGCACCAGGAAGCTCCGCAGTTTGTTGAGGACAGGTCCCGCCATCTGGCCGCGCTGACCGTCTGTAAAGCTCTCGTATTCCTGCCAGAAGGGTCGAAGTCCGATCGGGTCGTCGAGGTGTCTGGTCAGGCGCGCACGGACCTCGCGGTTGAGCAGCAGGATCGGTACCTCGCACAAGGTGGTGCCGGGGCGGCGGAGAAGCGTTAGGACGGCCGCACGCAAGATGTCGTCCGTTCTTGGACCCCAGAAGCGTTCGTAGGTCTTGCGAAAGATGCTGACCACCGAGTCGGTGACCAGCTCGCGCTCGTCTTCTCGGTCGCAGTCGAGGACATTGAGACCGATCGGGCGCTCGCGCTGGGCTGGGTCGAAGAGAACGACCCGATCCTGGTGCATGGGCGGAATGCGCTCGAGAAGATCTCGGACCAGATCTCCCTTGGGATCAACGACGCCAACGCCCACTCCGGCTTCGATGTCCTGCAGGGCGAGGTTGAGGAGCAGGGTGCTTTTGCCACTACCGGTCGGACCCACCGCCCACAGGTGCTGGCGGCGATCGGACTGGGCGATTCGGATCGGCGTTCCCTTGTCATCCTCCAGCCGGGCAAGAACAGTCCCGCCGCTGGCCAGCGAGTGCACAGGCGCGACGCGGACCTGAGCCAAATCCATCGCCACGCCGCCAAGGGGTAGATGGCAGATATTCGCGAGCTCCGATGAGGAGAGCACGAGCATTCCGGGCAAAGGACCCAGACGCTTTCGAATCGAGTCGTCGAACGAACGACGCCACCAAACCCGCTTGTGGCGCAAACGGTTCTCACCGTCAAGTGCCTGGAAGGCGGCAGTGATCGCGCGCACACTCTGGGGCGCGAAGGATCTCTGCTCAGCCCAACAACAGATGCGCACGTCCGCCCGCCAGCAGGCCTGATAGGCCTTGTCTTCAGGCAGCCGTCGCCTGATCGGTCTCGGTCGCGGTGGCGGCGGCGGCTCATAGGAGGTTCGCGTCGGCGAGCTCCAGAAGATCTCGAAGAAGAGATCCAAAGGCAGGATCAGGAGCTTGAGCAGGATCCTCAGCGCCAACGGTGTCGACGGTCGGTCGTCCGCGGCATGATTCAGCCGACGCAGGGCCCGTCGCTCCCAGCCAGTGTCGGGTGCGATGCTGACCTGCAGCAAACCCTCAGAGCTCTCTTCAAGGGCCTCGACAGCTGAGGCGAGCACGTCGTGCCGTGGTGCCCCCAGCGAATAGAGTGGCTCGCGCCATTGGCGCAGGCGTGCGCGAGCCGCCGGCATCAGCGGCGGCTCAACGACCTCCTCCGAGCGCAGCTCAACACCTGGCACAGCTGCAGAGAGGGCATTGCCGACGGTGCGACCAGCGTCAGTGGGGAAGTAGCACCAACTGCTTACCCGACCGGCGCTGGCGCGGTACTCGAAAACAAGCGCAGGCTGGCCAACGAGCCAGCTCTTCCACCACGGCCTAGCGATCGCATACAGCGCCCGATAACACGCCAGCCACGATTCCGGCTGAAAGTGAGCACCAGCAGGCGGCAGGATGCGGACACAGCGCGTGGGCTGCGAGCGCAGCCGACGCTGGAGTCGCGGACCGGCAATCTGCACAACCAGCCAGACCATTGCGGCGGCGAGAACGACAATCGCTAAGACGAGCAACGCGTGGATCGTGAACATGACCGCGCGTTGGACGGCCAGCGTGAACGACGTACCGAGCTGCTGAAAATAAACGAGTTGTTGCTGACCGAGGGCTGCGGAGTCGGTCGTTACGGGTGACGGCGACGCGGAACCAAGTCCTAACGCCAACACGGGGGACAGCAGACGACGGCGGGCTGAGCGCATGGATACCTCCTGGGGTGAGGAATGTCCGGGCCAGAAGTCATCGGCCCGGGAAAGGGCTGATCGAAAATCGCCTTCGGCCGACCGCTGCTTTCCGCATCGCTTGTTGCGAAGCGGACGCCGGCCGCGTGTTCCGAGAGGCTATTCAATCTGCAAATGGGCGGAGCTTCGGAGGCGGTGCTGGACCGAAGTGGCCAGCATCGCGCGAAACCACTTCTAATATTTGTGCAACTCCATGACCGCAAACCTTGAAGCTGATGATCAGCAGGCTGTTGGTCGCGGGCTCGTCAGACTGGACGCGGCCGCCAGGCAACTCGGCTGTCACATCGAGACGCTGAGGATGCGCATCCGCGGCGGACAACTACGGGCGTACCGCGGACCGCACGGCGCCTACCTGATCAAGGCAGGTTCGTTGCAGCAGTTGCTCGAGCGCAAGGCGCGCGTGACGCGCGCACCGACACCCAAGGACCTCGAGCAGGCGTGGCGGAGATCGCGTCGACGGCTAGGCGAGGAGCTCGAGCGAAAACGCTTGCGAGACGAGCCCCACAATGCCGAAGTCGAGCGCCGCTGGGAGCAGGGGTTGATCAAGCACTGGTCCACTATTCATCGCCTGGACGAGATACCGAAGCATTACCAGCTGATCGCTCCCTTCCTGCAGGTTCTGAAGGCCGACCCTGACATGCACCGCGCTTTGTATCGACTTCTTCTCGGGCAAGGACTTGCTTCGATGGGCTTTCGTGCGAAGCAAGTGGCGCGAACACTTGGTGTCTCTGAGCGTCAGGCGAGGAGGCTCGTCCGTAAGCGGCGCATCGCGAATGCCGTCTTTCGGGCGGCGCGGCACTGGGCGCCGCGGCGCGCCCAACGACTTGTCGATGAGCTGCGGGGGCAGCTGCAGGCGGAGGGTTCAGTCTTTCATCGGAGGACAGTCACGCGAAAAACCCTTTGGCGTCGTTTCCGAGCACAGGAACCGCGGCCGGCATTTCCCACCCGGAAGCTCAATCGCGATGAGGTGGCAGGACTGCACCGCGCGGGTTTATCTGATGAGCAAATCTGGGCGATCACCGTCGTGGGCATCGGGGCTGACGAGCTGAACGAACTGCTCCTGCGCGGGGTGCGGTAGGCCGCTGTCTACGATCATTGATCGCGACAACACCGCGTGCGACGGAGCTGATAACGGGCAGGGACATTCGGACGAGCAAGCGATCCAGAAGCGGTCCTCGTACGGAAGCCATGCCAGACCAGAATCAAATCCCCTCGTCGATCAAGTCCGGTTTGATGGCGATAAGACTGCAAGCTCGCTCGAACGCATCCGGTCGGGCGATTCTCCAACCTCATTGATCTCCACCGTGTTTGGATCGGCACCGGGGTTTCTAGCACGCTTGTGCAATACAGGCGTTGTGGGCAACGCCGTTCGTGCGACGGGATCTCTGCCGGGGCGAAATGGGGATCGAGATCAGCAGGGCTTCGGCGGAGTCGTGAGCGGTACCGATGGCCGGAGCAGCGGACCGACACAGTAACTCCAGGGACTACCGTCGACACTCCTCCGGTAGACGGCCTTGTCGCCGCCGGGCAGCAGGACGTACGTGTCGAGCTCCTCGGAGGCACCTGAATACATCCCCATCCCGGCGTAGCACGGGTTACCTCGCGTCGGGCCCGTGGCTCCGAGTTGCAGCTCGTAAGTCATGCGGCCGTGGCAGTGGATTGCCGTCAACGAGAGTCCGGGAAGATCGACGTATGTGCTATCCCAGAACGAGCCAGACCCGGCGCCGTCCGGTACCCAGCCGCCCACGTTTATGACAGTTCTCCCGTCGGACGCATGGGCGCTCGTCGCGCCCGCGATGCCAAGCCCGATGAGCGCCACCGCACCGATGACCGACCGTCGCCCGACCACACCCAAAGCGTAGCGCGAAGCGGCGCGGGCCGACGAGTTCAACCGTCTGCGAGCCGGCCGCGTCTGATTGGTGAATTTTGCCCTTCGAGTCTTCCACCAACTCCTGGACATTCTCCGATGAATGGACGATCAGCCGAGCGCGACGTGCGGTGCTCGAGCGGATCACGGCCTGTGGCACGAAGGCCTGCATGCCGCAGCACAGCCTTGTGTTGGACTGCGGCCAATTCCGTCGCCGACCTTTGCGCTGCGGGTTATCAAACACACCACGCGATCGAGTTTCCTTGCGCGGCAAGGCCTGTCCTTGTTTTGCTGTTGCACGTTCCGCTTCACAGGCTTCAAGTGGATTCCCTGTCATCAGCATCCAATCCACGCATTGAACTCCACCTCGCGAGAACAACTGTCCTGACGCTCCCCCACTCACCCTAGGTATCAGCCGTTCCCGGTGTCAGCAATCTAACTGACGTCACGACCGCCGTCAGCAGTTCTTTCGTCAGAAGATCCGTGGACTTTTGCGATCTTCAGGCGAGTGGTTCCCTCTTTACGACTAAGGCGCAGAGGACAACTAAAGCAATTGTCGAGGCAAACAAAGAACAGAACCACTAGAGGTGCTCACCTATCTTCATCGCGCCTTCAGCCAAACGCAGTCGAGACTGAAGGAGGTTCGCATGATGGTTCGGTCGTTGGGCACAAGGCTGATTGTTGTGGCGTTTGTGGCGTCAGGTTTGTTCGTTGCCGTAGGTGTTAGTCCGGCAGGCCGAGTGTTGGCGTCGTGCCCATCCGGCTACTCATCTTGCACTCTAGAGCACTCCAACTCGACTTATGCCGATATCTATGAAGGCGGATGCAACTGCTACATCAGATGGTACTGGGAACTCGATACCTACACGAATAACGGCTGGCCTAACACAATCAGGCACTACGAGATGACCGTTTCGACAGGATCGCAGGACTTGGGAGCTGGCGCGGTTTTGGTCGACCCGTATGTGCGGGTCTGGGTTTGTGGCACCTATGCAGGAGAGTGGTCGAACCCTCAGAGTTACTGGTATCGAAGTACAGAGATAACGGGCGAGTTCATCTACAACGTCGGTTGCAGCCGGCAGGCTGATGATGGTTCCAGCCCAACGAGTTACGTGCAAGGTCCATCGAACTGGAGCCCGCAAACCGTTAGCCGCTACATCAATCAGGGATGACGGCCGACGCGTAATCCTCCGTCCAATCGTGGGGGCATATGCGTTCGAGACGAACCAGTCGGAGGTTGTCCCGTAGGTCGTAGAAATTGAAGAGCGGTCCTCCACCCCGCCGTGCCGTGTGGTAACGGAAGGGGGCGATCAAACCGAGGAGGAACCGCCCGTGGCAACCATACCGCGCCCCAGCGTCATTCACGTCGCCGAACCGAAGCCGCCGATCCCGCTGCCTGATCGAGTCACGATCGGGCTGGCCGCCTTCACCGAGCATGGAGCGGGACTGGAGCCGGTGGGGGTGGAGCCGAAGGGCACCACACGGTCGACGATCTCGCGCCGGTTCGTGACCGGCACCACCCGCAAGCTCAACGAGCTGATGGCGCGCGACCTCAGTGAGCTGGACCTCCTGGCGATCTTCATCGACGGGATCGACACCGCCGAGCACACGATCGTGGCGGCCCTGGGAGTGGACGCCGACGGCCACAAGCACCCGCTCGGACTCTGGGAGGGCAGCACCGAGAACAAGGGGAATCGAGACTGATGTAACCGCGCCTTCCCATGGTGCCCTTCAGGGTCTCGGTTGTGACCTCCAGGTGACCGTTGAGGAGTGATGTCCGAGCGGCGGCCGTTTCGTTCAGTGATGGGTCCGAGCGGATCGCCAACTGCCTGTGCGGCTAGCCACAAATTGCATCGCGACAATCAGAGCCAGCCCGATCGCAGTAATCGTGAGCCACCAGCTGAGAATCGGCGAATTCAAGGTAAGTGCAGTTGAGCCATGACTCGGACTCCCGTTTGGATCGAGTACAGCCCATTGGTCCGCTGACGTCACAAGAACCAATCCGGACGCAAGTACCGCGGTGCCACTATTCGGCAAGCCAGACGTCAGCGGTGATGCAGTCGCAACGGACCATGAAGCTCGAGACGGGTCGTAGAACAGCGTTCGCTGGACTGTTGTTAACACCAGCCGGCCGTCAGGTAGGACTCCGTTAGCTGCCAGGGGGCTACCTTGCGGGCCCGCGGGTCCAACCACAACCGCAGCGGTTGAGGGATCAAGCACGAACGGGTAGATGGTGTTTGGCACATCAGATTGGAGCCCGAAGCCGGCCGCCGCGAGCAGGCCGGTCACCAAGCCGACAACGCGCCCATCGGGAAGTTGGAAAGCGGATGTCACAATCATCTGTCCAAGTTGTTTGGGAAAGATCATTCCGTAACTCCGCCACTGTCCGCTGGCCGGGTCATAGAGCTCACTGGTCAAGATCGGACCCTGGTTGACCGATCTCCCAGTCTCCTCATAGAGAGGTTGAAGGATGGCTACCTCCTCAGGAGGGATCGGTCCGTACCCGCCCATGACGAGAATCGTGTCGTCGCGAATCACAACAGCCCGTGCCGAGCTGCGAGCTGTAATTAGATTTGCTGCTGGCTTCCACGCCTTCGTGGCGAGATCGAAGACCTCGACGGACGGCTCGGTTGACGCCCCGCTGCCTCCAAGGATCATCGCCCCGCCGTTTACGAGCGCAACCATCGCGGCGGCTGATCGGGCATGACTGAGCTTTCCCACCGTGATCCAGGTCAGCGTGGAAGGCGAAAAAAGCTCGGTATCGGCCAATACTGGTGGGGCGCTTCGAAAGTCACGCGGGGCTCCAGTTCCACCTGCGATCAGGACCGATCCGTCCGAAAGTTGGGCTGCCGACTGCTGGGTCCCTGGCACTGGAATATCAGCCGCCTTCGTCCAATTGCCCGAGCGGGGATCGAAGATCTCAGTCATGGCAACGAGCGTGCGGCTACCAATGTCGCCCCCGCTTGTTACCAGTAGGCGACCGTCCCGAAGGGGTAAAAGGACCTCGCCGTATCTACGTGCGTCTCCATGCTTGAAAAGACGCCAGGAGCCGGTGCCCTCACTCGACGTCGCAGAGCCTTGGAAGCAAAACATCAGGGCCACGACACCGAAGAAGACCAAGGCGAGCCTTGGCATTATCGGGCAAACCTCCAGCGGCCGCGCATCGAGGTACCGAGCAGTTCGAACCCGAGTGCCAAGGCGGCGACGGCAAATGCAGGCACCAAAACCGGCGCCATTTCATGGTAGAGGAGGTAACGCCGCGTGTTGGCAAGCATCTGACCAAGCTCGGGATTGACTAGCAACGGAAGGGTGTTTTCGTTTTGCTGGGTCAGGCGGATGACCGGACCAATGAAGATCTGAAGGTAGCCAAGCTCGGCCAACAGGACGAGAGCGGCGCTGGCCTGGAATGGAACTTCCACCGTCAGCATCGGACGCAGGAACGGAATGACGTGGAGCCGGAAGAACGCCAGCCGGCCTGTACCCAGCGCCGTGGCGGCTTCGGCGAAGGACTGGCTCCGCACATGCTCGATCCGTTCCGCGACCTGTTGAGCCACGTCGCGCCAGCCGACGACCGACATACCGACCACAAACGCGATGAGCTTTCCGTTTGGCTCCAGCGACTGAATCATGACGATGGCCAAAGCGAGGTACGGGAACCCAATGATCCAACTCCCGACGCTGTCGGCCACTCGGGCGGCAAAGTTCGAACCAAAGCCCATCGCAAGTCCGGCTATCGCTCCTACAAACAGACGAGCGGCTACAACCGTGGCGACCAACTCCAGCGAAGGCACCGCCCCGTGGGCTACCAATCCGAGCAGGTCCCGTCCACCAGGATCAGATCCAAGCAGGTAGAAATGGCTTCCTGCGGGCTTGACATTGATCGTGTAGACGTCGACCTGGGTCAGCGGTCCAAATGGCGGAAGAACGATGTGACGGTTCGCTCCCTGGCCGACCCAACCGCCTGCGTAGACACCAGTGAACCACTGGCCCGGCGTCACGAGGCCATAAATGAGGAGCGCGCCAAGGAAGCCCAGAAAACCGACCGAAAGAAGAGCAAATAGCAATCGATTGCGACCGCCGATCATGCCATCTCAGTCCTGAGCTCTCGGAGGCGCGGATCTAGCATTTGCTGAACCGCTCGTCCAGCGATCTCGAGTGTCATCAAAATCGCAGCCATCGCCACGATCAGACCAATTGCAAGGTCGGGCTGAAACTGTCCCGGCTGATCCGGATACGCGATCCCGAGGGCAAGCACTAACTGCATTCCCAGCCCTGGATAAGCGAAGAAGAACTCCACGAGAGGCAGCGAGCCGATCATGATCCGGAAGGCTGTCATCCAATTCGACGTGAGCGTGGGTGCGACTGGGCGGAAGATGTGACGATTAACGATCTGGCGCCATGACAAACCCTTCGCGGCGGCGACCCGCACGTGGTCAGCTTGAGCCTCCTCGTCAAGGACTATTCGAGCCTGCCTGAACACGTAGACTGCCGGCCGGATCGCCAGGACCAGCCCGGCCCACGCGCCAGCAAGGAGGCTGGCGGTGCCATACCCACCGCTTACTCCGATGCCACTGGCGCCGTAAATCTGCGCTTGAAGCTCCTGGACCAACGCAGCCACGAGAAAGGTTGGTACAACCCAGACGACGGTCGCGACCAATGCCACGCCTCCGAGCTTGCGCACTCCCACCCACCGGGCGATAAGTGCGTATGCAAGGCCGAGGCCGAAGGACGTGCCGAGAAGACTTGCAGTAGCCATCAGCACCAGACTTCTCTGGGCTGCTACCAGAACGGTGCTCGCGAGGGCGGTGCCCTCGACCGCGTGACTCGACGCACCGCTCAGGAACCCAGTGGTGGTTCGGGCTGCGTAGCTGATCAGAAGCCACGTCCCTACAGGTACGGGCGCGATCTTGAAAGCCAGCACGGCCACAGCGCGGACCCGATGCCAGGCCCTCTCGAACGGCGAGCAAGCGACCGTCAGCGCCAGCCCGACCACAAAGCAGATCAGGCTGAGGTTGTACCAGAGCACCCACGTACGATTGTGGACTAAGCCCGCCCGAAATCAAAGCGGTAAACCCTTGTGCTTGATTTACAGCCCCCCAGCCTGTCCGGGTCTGTAGGTCCGGGTCTGTAAGCAAGCTCAAGCACCGGCAGTTCTCAGCTCCGAAGGGACCGTGGCGGTGAAAGTTCGAAAAGCATCCACCAAGCCCAGCCACCGCCTCGGGGCTTATACGGCTCTTCGGAATCTAGCGGGGTGAGCCAGGACGGTAGGGCGCCAAGAATGAA
>CAZLJC010000017.1:16890-48400 GCA_964559855.1 uncultured Actinomycetes bacterium | reverse complement strand
GGCGCAGGAGACTTGAGGAGGGTTGACCCTAGTACGAGAGGACCGGGTTGAACGGCCCGCTAGTGTACCGGTTGTCACGCCAGTGGCAGCGCCGGGTAGCCATGGCCGGTTTGGATAAGCGCTGAAAGCATCTAAGTGCGAAGCCAACTCCAAGATAAGGTCTCCCACTGGGTAACCAGGTAAGGGCCCTGCTAGACCAGCAGGTTGATAGGCCGGAGGTGTAAGAGGAGCAATCCTTTGAGCTGACCGGTACTAATAGCCCGAGGGCTTGTTCACCTATAACTCACTCTTCAGCTCACTGAAGGTGGGCGACGACGGTGAAAAAACGGAAAATAGGATCCAGTAGCAGCAATGCTGAAGGCAGAAGGAGAATCTCGTAGACCTAATTCGGTTGTGCAATGACCGCTGACACGCACCCCCTGGAGCGTGACCTCGACGGCAGCGAACTGCGTCTCGCCGTCGTCGTTTCCCGCTATCACGAGAACGTGACTCGCCGCCTGTTGCGGGGCGCTCTTGAAGCGCTCGAGCACCACCACGCGCAAGAGCCGAGCGTTTTCTGGGTTCCCGGCGCGCTTGAGCTGCCGGTCACGGCGCTCGCTCTGGCCGAAAAGGGCGAGCACGACGCCATCGCCTGCCTCGCAGCGGTGATTCGCGACGAGACCCTCCATTTCGAGGCCACTGCGTCCCAGGTTGCCGCGGGACTGATGCAGGTCCAGCTCGACACAGGAGTTCCCATCACCTATGGCGTCGTGGCCGCCGAAAACGAGGACCAGGCGCTCGCCCGTTCAGGTCCTAAGAACAACACTGGGGCGGCGGCTGCCCTTGCGGCGATCGAAATGGCGAACTTGCTGCGGGGGATCCAGGGCTGAAGCCCTCTAGCTGACGACCGACACCGCTACAACCGACTGACCCGCGGGCGCGACCACAAAACCGTCCGTGGCGGCCGGCGTGCTGAAGTGGACTGTCGTCCCCAATCCCGTGGACCACCGGACCGAGCCGCTTCCGGGGTCGAGTGCGTAAAGCGTCGCCGATGACGAATCGATCGCCCACACGACCCCGGCGCTCACGATCGGAGACGCGGACCTCGCCGTGTGATTCGTCCACACGACCGACACCGAAGAGGCCGTTACCGCCAGCGCGTAAAGCCCATCAGTGCACGGGACGTACACAAGCGCGGGCTCAGAGCCACCGCTGCCGCCCCCGCTCCAGGCCGAACCCCCGAACGCCCCCTCGCAGACCTGGCGCTGCACCAGCTCGCCGCCGATCCCGCCCAACGCCCCTGCGCGCGTGACGTACGCCACGCCGTTCTTGCCGACCGCAACCACCAGGCCGGCCTGCGGCAGCACTGTGGCGCCCAGCGCGCCGAGGTCGGTGTCCGACGCGCTCAACTCCATCCAGTTCGACGGCGCGAAGTAGGAGCGCACAGAGAGGTCAGGCGCCATCTCGATCACCGAGTCGCTGTGATCGAATGAACTGGTCGGCTCGCCGTTTCCGGTCACGAAGTACAGGTGACCCGACGAGGGATCGATCGTCACGCCCATCGCGCTCCAGATGCCAGCCTCGCGCGATCCTGGCGTCCGATACGCGAATGCCTGGCCCCCGCCGAGCGGCGCACTGACGACGTACCCGTGATACGTCCCGCAGTCGCCGAACAATCCGCCAAGCGGTATGTACACGTGCCCCGACCCGATCGCGAGAGCCCCCCGCTGCTGCTGCACCTCGGGGTTCGATCCGACCGGGTCGATGTTCTGGCTGAAGAGCACCGACCCGTCAACCAGGCTCATCGCGTAGAGAACGTGGTGAAGGCCCCGCACAAATGCGACCACATACAGGCGCCCACTCGCGGGATCGATCGCCGGCGTTCCGGTGATGCCCGTAACCGGCCCTATGTCACCGCATGGAAGTGACGACGCCTGCACCGCGTCGGCGAGATGCTTCTGCCAGATCACCGAGCCGGTGAACACGTCGAGCGCGTACACGCTGTTGTTCTCCGTGGCGACGAAGACGTGACCGGACACGACAAGGGGCGACGCGTAGACCTCTCCGTCCACCGGCGCCTTCCACGCCACCACAGGGTTGCCCAACGCCGGTTCGGCGGGTCCAACGCCTGCCCGTGACGCATCGCGGTGGTACTCGACCCAATCCGATGAAACGGGCGGAAGTGTGCGGGGCGTAGGGGGCGTGAAGGAAGAAGTCGCCGACCCAGAACCACCCATACATCCGACCGGGCACACCGCGCACAGCGCGCATACCGACAGGACAACGAGCGTGACCCGCCGGCTCACAAACCCCAGGAAAACTTGCGCACGGGCACGAGCCGCGCGCGGTCCGGCGCGATCAGCTCCGCGCGACCCTGGATCGAGATTCCCCGCCGCGGCCCCATGGTGTCGACGACCATCGCGGTGCGCGGTTCCCCGCTCAAATTCCGGAGCTTGATCCCATCGACGTCGAAGTCCAGCGACCCATCGTCGTTGACCGCATACATCACAGGCACGACGTGCGGCCACCCACTCGGTCCCACCGTGGCGAACCGCCCGATGCGCTGAGAGCGCAGGAACTCCAGCTCCGCCTCGCTGAACACGATGACATCGTAGTGGCCAGTAGACTCAATCATCTGCATGGCGACCACTGACACCGCCTCGATCGAAACGATCGGTGGCTACAGGATCAAGCGAAAAGAGCCTCTCGACCGGCTCGAAGGCGCGTACATCGAGCTCGAGCACGAGTCCACAGGGGCCCGCCACATCCACATCGAGTGCGCCGACGACAACAACGGTTTCGCGGTGTTCTTTCCGACCGTTCCAACAGACGACACCGGCGTCGCGCACATCCTCGAGCACGTCGTGCTCGCCGGATCGCAGCGCTATCCCGTGCGCGATCCGTTCTTCAGCATGACGCGCCGCTCGCTCGCGACATTCATGAACGCCTTCACGAGCGCCGACTCGACCGTGTATCTCTTCAGCACCCGCAACGCCAAGGACTACCGCAACCTGCTCGACGTCTACCTCGACGCGACCTTCTTTCCGAAGCTGGCAGAGGATGCGTTCAAGCAGGAGGGAATCCGCTTCGAGTTCGAGGATGCGGCGGATCCCAACAGCGGCCTTCGCTACAAGGGCGTGGTGTTCAACGAGATGAAGGGCGCGCTCGCCAATCCCGGCGAAGCGATCCACCGCGCCCTCGGCCGCACGCTGTTCGAGGGCCTCACTTACGAGCACATCTCAGGCGGCGATCCGCAGCACATTCCCGACCTCACGTGGCAGGCGTTGAAGGAATTCCACGCTCGCCACTATCACCCCAGCAACGCGTACTTCTACACGTACGGCAATCAGTCTCTCGAGGAGACCCTCGGCGTCATCGAGCGCAACGCGTTGAGTCATTTCCAGCGCATCCACGCCGATCATTCGATTCCCGACGTCAAGCGCCTCACGCAGCCGCGCCAGGCGGTCGAACCGTATCCGATCACTGCCGCCGAAGACCAGGCGCGCCGCTCCCAGGCCCTGGTGGGATGGGTCACCGTCCCCGCCTTCACGTCTTTCAAGCTCCTCGCGATGCGCGTCCTCTCCGAGGTCCTGCTCGGCAACGCGGGCGCGCCACTCCGCAAGGCGTTGATCGATTCTGGAATCGGCAGCGCGCTCGCCGATGGCAGCGGGCTGCAGGACGACTTTCGCGAGACCGTGTTCGGCGCCGGCCTCAAAGGCATCGAAGCAGCCGACGCGCAGAGCGTGGAGAAAGTCGTGCTCGAAACCCTCGCCCGAGTCGCGGATGAGGGCGTCGACCAGTCGCAGGTCGACGCGGCGATCCATCACCTCGAGTTCGAAAAGCGCGAGCGCTCCAACGCCGGGTTCCCGTACGCGCTGCGCGTGCTGTTCACGCTCATGCCCGCGTATCTCCACGGCGGCGACCCCATGCGCGCGCTCGATTTCGACGCCGACCTGGAGGAGCTGCAGAAGGCCCGCGCTGAAGGACGCTTCTTCGAAAACCTCATCCGCGCCGAGCTGCTCGACAACCAGCATCGCGCCCTGCTGGTCGCGGTCCCCGACCAGGGTCTCGATGAGCGGCGCCGCACCGCGGAGCTCGCGCGCCTGGCCGACGCCGAGGCGCATCTGGACGACGCCGCCAGGCGCAGGATCGTCCAGGACGCGCTCCGCCTGAAGGCCGACCAGGAGGCGAAGCAGGACCTGTCGCTCCTGCCGACACTCCAGCTCAGCGACATCCCGATGCGTTTCGAGGACGTCCCCAGCCGCGACGCGGCCCTCGACCGCGCGACCATCGAGTTCTACCCTCAACCGACCAACGGCATCACCTACCTCGACATCCGGTGCGATTTCGCCGCGCTGACGCAGGAGCAGAAGGATCTGCTTCCACTGTTCAGCCGCGTGCTCACGCAGAGCGGAGCGGCCGGGCACGACTACGTGGAGATCGCCGTGCGAATCGCGGCCACGACGGGTGGAGTCGGTGCCGCGCCGCAGGTGCAGTCGGTCGCGATGAACGACGACTACCTTCAGTCCTTCGTGTTCTCCGGCCGCGCCCTCGACCGCGACGCGCGGCCGTTCGTCGACCTCCTGACCGACCTCGTCGCGCGCCTCGAGATCGAGCCCAAGCGCCTCAAAGAGATCATTGCCGAGATCGCCACGCGCCTCGAATCGTCCATCGCCGGCCTCGGCTTCTCCTTCGCCGTGCTGCGCGCGCACTCGAAGCTCAACTCCGAGGGCGCCGTCAACGACCGCCTTCAGGGCATCGAGATGCTGCACACGATGCGCCGCCTCGCCAAGCTCGAAGAAGAGGAGCTGAGCAGCGTGATCAACACCCTCGACGAGATCCGCGCGCGCCTCTTCATGGGCGGCCGGCTGCGCATCATCGTCACGTGCGAGGAGGCCATGATCGATGAGCTGACCGCGCGCCTGGCAGGATTCGTCGCGGCCCTCCCGGACCGGCCCAGCAATGGAGCCACCGCGCCCGCCGCCGCGCTCGAGCCCATCCCAGAGGCACGAACCGCGCCCGTTCCCGTCGCCTTCAACGTGCGGATCTTCAAGACCGTGCGCTTCACGCACCCCGACGCGCCCGCGCTGCTCGTGCTGTCCAACTACCTGCGCGACACGTTCCTCCATCGCGAGCTGCGCGAGAAGGGGGGAGCCTATGGCGGCTACGCACAGGCCGGCGTCGCCAGCGGCGTCTTCTACTTCGGTTCCTATCGCGACCCCAACATCGTGCGCACCTACGAAGTGTTCGACCAGGCGGTCAGATGGGTCACCGAGTCGCCGATCGACCCCGAGCAGCTCAAGGAGGCGATCCTCGGCGCATGCGGGGACGTCGACCCGCTCGAGTCGCCCGACATCAAGGGCCGCCGCGAGGCGACCAACCGCGCGACCGGCTTCACGCGCGAGCTGCGCGAGCGCTACAAGCAGCGCCTGCTGGAGGTGACCGCCGACGACCTCCGCCGCGTGGCCGGCACGTATCTCGGCGCGGGGAGGTCGGTGGCCAGCACCGTCGCCGGACCAGACCTCATCGAGGCTGCGCGAGCCGAGCGGCCCGGCCTCTTCGAGCTGGTCGCGCCGGTCTAGGGCCCGCCGGCCTCAGCCGCCGCCGCCGCCGCCGAAGAAAGACCCTCCGCGGCCACCGCCACCATCGCCTCCAGCTCCGTGTCGTCCACCCCCGCGGCGCGCAGCACACCACCGAGCGCCGCCGCCCGCTCAGCCCCCGCCACCAGCGAATCCACGTCCGCCGCGAGCCCCGCGAAAAAGGCCGCCTCCTCCTCCAGCCGAGCGTCCGGCGCAAGCCCCGCCGGCGCAGCCCCAGCCGGCGCAGCCCCAGCCCGTGCCCCCGAGCGCGCCGCCGCCGCCGCCAGCCGCCCCTCGAGGAGTGCACCGGAAGACTCAGGTCCCGCCGCCCGCGCCGGGCACAGCCCCACCAGCTCCTGCCGGCCGACGGCCACCCCGCGCCGCTCCAGCTCCTCCACCACGTCGCGCGGCCGTGCCTCGTCGATCCGGAACAGGTTCATCGACAGCTGCACCCGGCCGTCTCCCAGCTGAAACGCGAGGGCCTGCACGCCGCGCAACCCACCCGCCGACTCGCGCAGCGACCGCGCCAGCACGCGCGCCGCGGCGAGCTCAAACCCAGGCAGGATCACGTTGAACGCGACCAGCAGGTGCCGCGCGCCCACGCACACCGCCCCGGCCGTGGGGTGGGGCGCCGGCCCGCCCAGGTCCGGCCGCGCACGCCCCGCGCGAATGTCCGCGAGCGTCCGCGGCGAGCCGTGCCCGTAGAAATAGACCGGGACCCGCAGCTCCTCCCAGATCCGCGAGCCCACCTCGCGCGCCACAGCCGAGGCCTCATCGAGGGTCGCCCCACCCAGCGGTACGACCGGCACCACGTCCGCCGCGCCGATGCGCGGATGCACCCCCGCGTGCGGCCCCAGGTCGATCCGCTCACGCGCCTCCGCCACCGCCGCCACCAACCCGTCCACCACGTGCGAGCGCACGCCCGCCAGCGAGATCACCGAGCGGTGATGGTCGGCGTCGAGGTGCACGTCGAGCACGTGCGCAAGCGCCCCTTCCGCCGCTGCGGCGATCGCCCGCACCGTCTGCTCGCGCCGTCCCTCCGAGAAGTTCGGCACCGATTCGAAGATCGCGCCTTGCCCGCTCATGCAAACGGGTAGGTTAGAGGCCGTGCCGGGACCGGTCGCCCTCGTCTACGGCGAGGCGCTGATGAAGCATCTTCTCTCCGACGAGCACCCGCTCCAGCCGGTCCGGGTGAAGCTCGCAGTCGAGCTCATCCGCGAGACCGGACTCATCGAATACGCCGGGTTGCTCCCGCCCAGGTCCGCGACCATCCCCGAGCTCGAGCTCGTGCACGCGCCCGAGTACGTCGACCTCGTGCGCCGGCTCAGCGACCCGCAGCAGCGGCGCCACGTTTCACCAGACGAGATCGACGCCGCCGGTTTCGCCTCCGCCGACAACCCGATCTCCGACGCGCTGCACGAGGGCGCGGCACTGGTCGCGGGGGCCACGCTGGTCGCCGCGCAGGCCGTGGAGGCCGGAATTGCGGCCCACGCCTTCAGCCCCTCCGGCGGGCTGCACCACGCCCATCGCGAGCGAGCATCCGGCTTCTGCACCTACAACGACGCCGCCATCGCGTGCGAGTGGCTGAAGCGCCAGGGCCACCGCGTCGCGTACGTCGACGTCGACGTGCATCACGGCGATGGGGTGGAGGGGATCTTCCAGAGCGACCCCGACGTGCTGACCATCAGCCTCCACGAGAGCGGCCGCTGGCTCTTTCCGGGGACCGGCTTCCCGCAGGACGTGGGCGTCGGCCGCGGCAAGGGCTTCGCGGCGAACCTGCCCTACATGCCCTTCACGTGGGACGAGCCATGGCTCCGGGGATTCGAAAGCGTCGTCCCGCCGCTGCTCCGCAGGTTCAAGCCGACGATCCTCGTTACGCAGGACGGCTGCGATACCCACCTGCTCGACCCGCTCGCCCACCTGTGGTGCACCACGCGGATCTGGCCTCGCGTCGGACGCGCCTTCCACGAGCTGGCTCACGAGCTGTGCGAAGGCCGCTGGCTGGCGCTTGGTGGCGGGGGCTACGCCGTCCGCGAGGTCGTGCCGAGGGCGTGGACGCTGCTCTTCGCCGAGATGGTCGAGCACCCTGAGCTGGCGGCTCCCATCGACGACCAGACCACCGTCGAGCCCGCGGTCGACGCGCAGGAGCGGGTGTGGGAGGCGCTGGGCCGAAACCTCACCAGGCTGGGCGATTTCCACGGAATGGACTTCGGAGCCGGAGCCGACCGAGCCAAGGCCGAAGGCTGAAGCCTAGGTGTAGGTCCTCAGGCAGCGGGTGCAGACCCGCGCGCGAAACGTGCGCCCGGACACGGTCACGCGGCCCATCTGGAGGTTGGGCATGAACCTCCGGTTGACCCGGTTCTTGGCGTGACTGACGTGGTGTCCGTATTGCGGCTCCTTGCCGCAGATCTCGCATCGCTTGGCCATGAGTTGATCACCTGCCTGGAAATTGGGCGCCCGAGATCCCGCCGAGCTCGGCGGAATGCACGCGAATTGTACCATGCACCCTCATATGGCTTCCAAGACGACGACCGCCCTCGTCCAGGCCCGGCAGTGGGGCCGGATCGAGGTTTTCCCGACCGCGGTCGCCGCGATCGCCGGCCACGCCGCGCTGCGCTGCTACGGGATCAGCGGCATGGCCGCCCGCGGCCTGCGCGACGGCTTCGCCGAGCTGCTGCGCCGCGAGCACGTCGACAAGGGCGTCGACGTCGTGGCGGTGGAGGACGGCCTGGTGATCGACGTCTACGTGATCGTGCAGTACGGCGTGCGGATCTCCGAGGTGGCGCACAACCTCCAGGAGACGGTCAAATTCGAGGTCGAGCGCTCGGTCAACGTCCCCGTGTTCAAGGTCAACGTCAACGTCCAGGGCGTGCGCGAAGAGCGCGGATAGGTGGTCCAGGCGAAGGTGACGGGAGTCGACGGTCCCACCTTCAAGCGCGCCCTGCTGGGCAGCTTGAGCTGGCTCTCCGCCAACCACGAGGAGGTCAACCGGCTCAACGTCTTCCCGGTCCCCGACGGAGACACCGGCACCAACATGCTCCTCACCCTCCAGTCCGCGGTCGAGGACGTCAAGGAGTCGAACGCCGCCGACGTCAGCAAGATCGCCCGGCTCGCGTCGCACGGCAGCCTGATGGGCGCCCGCGGCAACTCCGGCGTGATCCTCTCCCAGATCTTCCGCGGCTTCGCCCGCGCCGTCGAAGGCAAGGGCGCGCTGACCCCGGCCGAGCTGGCGGGCGCTTTCGAGGAAGCGGCCAACGCCGCCTACCGCGCGGTCAACAAGCCCACCGAGGGCACGATCCTCACGGTCGCCCGCGAGGCGGGCCGGGCGGCGGCTGCTGCCGCTGCGGCGCCTGACGCCACCGCGCCCCGGGTCATCGCGGCCGCGGCGGCCGGGGCCCGAGGCGCCGTGCTCAAGACCCCGACCCAGCTCGCCATCCTGCGCGACGCCGGGGTGGTCGACGCGGGCGGCTACGGGCTGCAGCTGATCCTCGAAGGCATGCTCAAGTCGGTGGAGGACTCCGACGTCCCCATCGCCGAGCCCAGGCGCGCCGCGCTTCCCGCCTCGCAGGTCGCCGTGTCCCTGCCGGAGGGCGGCTGGGGCTACTGCACCGAGTTCCTCATCGAAGGCACCAACCTCGACCCGGACCTGATCCGGAACCAGATCGAGTCGATGGGCAACTCGGTGCTGGTCGTCGGAGAGCCGGAGCTCGTCAAGGTCCACGTGCACACCGACGACCCGACGAGCGTGATCAACCTCGCCGGCGGCTACGGCCGGCTGCTCAAGCTCAACGTCGGCGATATGTCGACGCAGCACCGCCGGATCATCGAGTCGGAGGCGGCCGCCACTCCCGCGCCCAAGCCGAACGGCGTCGGGCTCGTCGCCGTGGTCGCGGGCCCGGGGCTGGTCGAGATCTTTCGCGGGCTTGGTGTCGACGCGATCGTCGAGGGCGGCCAGACCATGAACCCCAGCACGCAGGACATGCTCACCGCCATCGACTCGCTGCCCTACGGCGAGGTGATCCTCCTGCCCAACAACGGCAACGTCGTCGCGGCGGCCAGGCAGGTCATCGGCCTGACGGACAAGACCGTGCACGTGGTCGAGACGCACAGCGTCCCGCAGGGCGTATCCGCGGTGGTCTCCTTCAAGGCCGACCAGCCCGCGGCCGAGAACGTGCGCGCGATGAAGGCAGAGGCCGACCGGGTGCAGACCATCGAGGTGACGCACGCCGTGCGCGATACCCGTTCCAACGGCGTCCGCGTCAAGAAGGGCGACGTGATCGGTCTGATCAACGACAAGCTCGAGTTCGCCGGCGCCGACTACGCCGGCGTGGTGAAGCAGGCCCTGAGCAGGCTGGGCCCGGACTCCTACGAGCTGGTGACGGTCTACCGCGGCCAGCAGGCCACCGACGACGAGCTCGCCGCGCTCGAGCGAGAGATCCGCACGACGTATCCAGGCCTCGAGGTCGAGGTCCAGCAGGGCGGGCAGCAGCACTACCCCTTCATCCTGTCGGTCGAATAAGGGCCGGCTTGAAACGCAGCTTCGCGGTCGTCACCGACTCGACCGCCGACCTGCCTCCCGAGTGGGGCGAGCGCTACGGCATCGACGTCGTGCCGCTCAAGGTCCTGTTCGGCAAGGAGACGTTCCGCGACGGCGTCGACCTGACGAACGAGCGGTTCTACACGCGCCTGGCGTCGGCCACGCAGCTGCCGACGACCTCGGCGCCCTCGCCCGGGGAGTTCGCCGAGGCGTACACCCGCCTCGCGCGCGACCACGACGGCTGCATCAGCATCCACATCGGCGCCCAGCTCTCCGGCACCGCCGAGGCGGCGCGCGTCGGCGCGTCCTCGGTCGAGGGCTTCCCCGTGGAGGTGATCGACAGCGAGACGGTGTCGATGCCGATCGCCTTCCTGTGCCGCGTGGCGGCGGAGTGCGCCACGCTCGAGGAGGCGACCGCGGCCGTCAGGCGGCGCATCCCCGGCGCTCGCGTGCTGGCGCTGCTCGACACCCTGCGCTACCTGGAGATGGGGGGCAGGCTCGGCCGGGCCTCAGCCGTGATCGGCACCATGCTCGACCTCAAGCCGATCCTGCTCGTCGCCGATCGCGAGATCAAGCCCGTCGACCGCGTGCGCACGCGCTCGCGCGCCATCCCGCGCATGGTCGAGCACTTCACCGCGGACCTGCCCGTGGAGCACCTCGCCGTGATGCACGCCCAGGCGCCGGACGAGGCCGAGCGCATCGCCGGCGAGCTGCGCGACCGCCTGCCCGGCTGCGAGGTGTCGCTGGGCGAGATCGGCTCGGTCCTGGGCACGCACACCGGGCCGAAGGCCCTCGGGATCGTCTACCTCAAGCGCTGACCGAATGGCCGCCCGTCAGCCGCACGTTGCGGCCGGGCAGCGGCCACACGCGAACGATCGGCGGCGTCAGCGCGACCACGCGCGGAACCGAGCGCACGGCCAGCCGGAACGCCGCGCGCCGGGCGCGGCCCCACGGCAGCCCGTACTGCTCCCGCAGCGCGTCGGGCAGCAGGCCCGCGGTCACGACCTCCAGCGGCACGAACAGCCGGCGCGGCAGCCTCAGCACCCGCGGGCGCACGACCAGCCCCGCCAGGTCCCGCGCCACCGGCCCGACGCGCACGGTGCCCTCCGCGATCTGGCGCGCGATGTAGCCCTCGAAGTCGGCCACCGTCTCGGGAAACAGGGCGCGGGGGATGCCCAGCAGCTCCCCCACCAGCTTCATCTCCTGGTAGAACTCGTCGCGCTCGGCCGGACCGAGGCGCTTGACGAACGCCTCGTACGTGACGAGCGCGGAGTCGACCAGCGTGGCGTGCACCCACAGCAGCAGCTCGGGGTCGAGCGCGCGGTAGCCGCTTCCCCGCACCCGCCCGTGGACCCGGTTCACGGTCCGTGCCGCCGCCAGCGCGGTCTCCCGGTCGCCGAACACGATGGCCATGGTCAGCCGCACCGTCCTCCGCAGCCGCGTCAGCGGCCGGATGCGGAAGTCCGAGTGCTCGTCCACCGCCGCCGCGACGCTGGGATGGGCCAGCTGCATCAGCAATGCGCGCCCCCCTCCGAGGAAAAGCACGTTCTCGCGGTTGATCCGCCTGGCGGCGGAGCCTTCGGGGTACAGCCGTGGCCGCACGTCGCTCATTTAACCAACCGGCGCCTACGCCGTCGCCGCGGCCAGCTCCGTGTTGAAGCCGTCGACCAGCGGCTTGTAGTAGGCATCGATCTTCCCGAAGATGGCGTCGAAGTTGTACGCGCTGATCCGGCTCGCGTCGGTCTGAATCGTCTGGTCGAGCGCGATCGCGCCGGAGCCGTCGCCCGACTGCGTGGCCGCCAGCAGCTTTGCGTAGTCGGCGGTCAGGGTCTCGAAGTCCGCGGTCAGGTTGTGGATCTCCGGCGGCAGGCCCGGCGCTGTGGCGAGCTGCAGCGCCGCATCCAGCTTCGACTTCATCTTGGTCAGCGTCGCGCTCGCGCCCGTGTAGTCGCCGGACGCGGTCTGCGCGTTGAACGCATCGAGCTCGACGAGCGCGTCCATGAACGCGCCGAAGTACCGTCCATCCATCACGTGCCCTGCGGCGATGACCCTGGCGTCGCCCAGCGCGACCCGCGCGTGCGCCACCCGCGCCGCCTCGCGATCGAGCCGCCCGCGCTCGGGCACGGTGAGCCACGCCGGTCCCTCCAGGCCGTTCCCGGCCGCCGCCAGGGAGGCGTCGTCCTGGTCCACCGTGCGGCCCGCGGCCTGCGCGCCGGCGATGAACCTGTCGATCAGGGCGCGGGAGGCCGTCGGGTTGAACCCCGTTCCGGTGCGCAGCCCCGTGAACTGCGTGTCGATCTCGTGGAACGAGGTGTTGAGCGTGTTCTCGTGCGACACCGCGGCGTTCAGGGCTCGATCGGCGCCGGCGATCCGGAGCTGCGCGTACGCAAAGCCGGCCGCCGCGTACCCCACGGCGCAGATCAGGATGGCCGAGCCCACTCCGACCGCGACGAGCGAACGGCGCGCGCGCCGCCGAGGTTCGGGCGGCAATTGCATGCTGAATTTCCGAAGATAGGGGAAATGGCGGGTCTCCTGCTGCTGCCGCGGACGCTCGACGCCTCGGTCGAGCACGTGCCCAAGGTCGGGCCGGCCAACGCCAAGCGCCTGTCCATGCTCGGCGTCGAGACGGTGCGCGACCTGCTGCTGATGCTGCCCTACGCGTGGGAGTCGTACGGATCGCCCACCGAGATCAAGAGCCTGCGCGACGGCATGCAGGCCACCGTGGTCGGCACCGTCGACTCGGTGGGCGCGAAGATCACGCGCTTCCGCAAGATGTCGCTCACCGAGGCCACCATCGAGGACGGGTCGGGCGCGGAGCTGCGCCTGGTCTGGTTCAACCAGCCATACGTGGCGCGGAACCTGCACCGGGGCGACCGCGTGGCGATCGCCGGGCAGGTCAAGCGCGGCCGCTACGGGGTGCTCGAGATGAGCAACCCGCACTACGAGCGGCTCGACGACGAGGACGGCTCCCCGAGCCGCGTCGGCGGCCTCATGCCGAAGTATCACCTGGTCGCCGGCCTGACCAACAAGAAGATCGCCCAGTGGATCGAAAGCGCCCTCCCGCTCGCCGATCAGATCGAGGACTCGATCCCTCCCGACGTGCGCGAGCGCCAGCACCTCCTCGGGGTGGCGGACGCCGTCCGCAAGGGCCACGCGCCGGAGAGCGTGGACGACTATCGCCGCGCGCGCCAGCGCATGGCGTTCGCCGAGCTGTTCGAGCTGCAGGCGGCGTTCGCCCTGATGCGGGCGAAGATCGCCACCGAGCCCGCGATCCCGATCCCCTACCGGCAGGAGGTGATCGAGCGCTTCAAGTCCGGCGTCGGCTTCGAGCTGACGCGCGCCCAGCGCAGGGCGATGTGGGACGCGTTCCGCGACATGGACGGGACCATGCCCATGAACCGCCTCCTCAACGGCGACGTGGGCTCGGGCAAGACCGCGGTCGCGGCCGCGTGTGCCGCGATGGCCCACGCCGCGGGCATGCAGTCCGTCGTCATGGCCCCGACCGAGATCCTCGCGCGCCAGCACCTCCAGCGCTTCCGCGCCTATCTCGAAGGCAGCTTCCCCGACCTCAAGGTCGAGCTGCTGGTGAGCGGCCAGAGCACGCCCGAGCGGCGGCGCGTGCGGACGGCCGCGGCCTCAGGGCACTGCGCGTTGGTGGTCGGCACGCACGCGCTGATCGAGGACGACGTCCAGTTCGCCAACCTCGGCCTGGCCATCGTCGACGAGCAACACCGGTTCGGCACGCGACAGCGCGAGGTGCTGCGGGCCAAGGGCCAGGGCCGCCCGCACTTCCTGGCGATGACCGCCACGCCCATCCCGCGCACGCTCGCCCTCGCCCAGTACGGCGAGATGCAGGTGTCCGTCCTCGACGAGCTGCCGCCCGGACGCACCCCGGTGGAGACCGAGGTGATCGACCCCGACCACCGCGCCCGCGCGCATGAGCTGGTGCGGCGCGAGGTGGCGGCGGGCCATCAGGCCTTTGTCATCTGCCCGCTGATCGAGGACTCGGAGACGGTGGTCGCGCGCTCGGCGACGGCCGAGTTCGAGCGCTTGAAGACGGACGTCTTCCCCGAGCTGCGCATGGGCCTGGTCCACGGTCGGCACAAGGAGAAGGACGAGACCATGCAGCGGTTCGCCGCCGGCGAGATCGACGTCCTGGTGGCCACGGCCGTGGTCGAGGTCGGGGTCGACGTGCCGAACGCGACGGTGATGCTGATCGAAGGCGCCGATCGCTTCGGGCTGGCGCAGCTGCACCAGTTCCGCGGCCGCGTCGGCCGGGGCGCGGCGAAGAGCCACTGCCTGCTCCTCGCCGACGAGGCCTCCGACACCGCGCTCGACCGCCTCTCGCTCATGGCGCGCACCCACGACGGGTTCGAGCTCGCGCTCGAGGACATGCGGCGCCGCGGCATGGGCCAGCTGCTGGGCTCGCGCCAGCACGGCCTCACCGACTCCGCGATGGAGTCGCTGCGCGATCCGACCCTGCTCGACGAGGCGCGCGAGGAGGCGCTTCGCCTGGTCGGGGACGACCCGGCGCTGGAGCGGCACTCCGCGCTCCGGGAGCGCCTGGCGCGCCGGTTGGACCAGGCCTCGATCAGCTGAAGGTTCAGGCCGGCGGAAGGTAGGCCGCGGTCAGCATCCCGAAGTAGGTCGGAGCCTCGTACGAGATCAGCCGTCCGCGCCAGCCGGCGGTCGCCCCGTGCAGGATCAGCATCTGCCACCAGCTGTCCGCCCGGGCCGACTCCACGAGCTCGGGATCGATCCCCGCGAGCTCGTCCAGGCGGTTCTCGCGCACCAGCTCGCAGACCAGGGCGTCGTACTCCGCGGCCGCGGGATCGAAGCCGTACGGCCCCTCGGCCTGATGCGCGTGGCCGTGGTCCGCGCTCGCGATGAAGGCGATCCTGCGCCCCGACGCGGCGGCCGCCGCCGCGATCGCCGCCCCGGCGGTCACGTGGTCCGAGGCCGCGAGGTCACGCGCCGGCGTCACCACCACCACCGGCACCGGAGGGTCGTGCCGCCCGCCCATGAACCACAAGGGGATGAGCACGCCCCAGTCCATCGGCGCCACGGCGGAGGCGGGATCGTTGGCGCCGAAGCTCACGCCCGCCGCCGGCACGCCGGCCGCCGTGATGGCCTCCAGCACCGTCCATGCCACGTCCATCTCCGACGGCACGTCCAGCGCGATGGGCGGGGCCGTTCCGTCGAGCCGGCCCGCGACGCGACCGGCCACGATGACGCCGAGCGCGTTCGAGATGTGCACGTTGTGCGGCGTCGCGACCACCGCGACGTCGGGCCGCGCGGCCTTGAACAGGCGGCCCAGCTCCTCCATCCCCGCGCGCGTGGCGGCCGCGAGCTCACGCTCGTCCGGGGCGCACGCCTCGGCGATCGCCAGCCCGCCGTGAGGCGCGATGGCGGCGAACACCAAACCGGATCGGCCGTCGGGCACGCCCGATACTTATCACGCATGGAAGTCACGCCGCTGCGCTTGACGGAGTACAGCCACGGCGCGGGTTGAGCCTGCAAGCTCAGCCCGGTGGAGCTAGGGCAGGTACTCGGGGCGCTGCCCCCGATCGACGATCCGAACGTGCTGCTTGGCACGACCGAGCGTGACGACGCGGCGGTCTACCGGATCGCGCCCGACCGCGCGCTCATCGCGACGGTCGACTTCTTCACGCCCATCGTCGACGACCCGTACGCGTACGGTGCGATCGCCGCGGCCAACTCGCTGAGCGACGTCTACGCGGTTGGCGGCCGCCCGCTCTTCGCGCTCGGCCTCACGGCCTTCCCGCGCGCCAAGCTCTCCACCGGCCTGCTCGAGCAGATCGTCGCCGGCGGCGCGGCCAAGCTCGCCGAGGCCGGCGTGCCGGTGGTGGGCGGGCACTCGGTCGACGACCCCGAGCCCAAGTTCGGCTACTCCGTGGTCGGCGAGGTGCACCCCGACCGCATCGTGTCGCACACCGGCGCGTCGCGCGGCGACGTGATCTTCCTCACCAAGCCCCTCGGCACGGGCCTCGTCACCACCGCGATCAAGCGGGGCCTCTGCCCCCCGGCGCTCGAGGCCGAGGCGATCGCGGTCATGTCGACGCTCAACCGGGAGGCGTCGGAGCGCATGGTCGAGGCCGGCGCGACCGCGGCCACGGACGTCACCGGCTACGGCCTGATCGGCCACCTCGCGAACCTGCGGGGCGGCGCGGACATCGACTTCGAATCCGTGCCTTTCATGCGGGGCGCCGGCAACCTGGCCGAGCGGGACCTGTTCCCCGACGGCAGCCGCCGCAACCACGCCGCCTTTCGGGACCGCGTGGAGTGGGGTGGGCTCGGCGAGACCGAGCAGCTGATGCTGTGCGACGCGCAGACCAGTGGCGGCCTCCTGGTCGCCGTGCCGCGCGAGCGCGCCGACTCATTCGACCTGGGGGACCGCATCGGCGTCATGCGCGACGACGGCCGGATCGTCGTCCGGGCCTGATGCCGAATCTCAGGGTCAGCGGAGGAGAGGCGCGCGGCCGGCGGCTCAAAGCGCCGAAGAACATCCGGCCGACGCAGGGCATGGTCAAGCAGGCGATCTTCAACATGGTCGCGCCGCTGATCGAAGGCGCTCGCGTGCTCGACCTGTTCGCGGGGTCCGGCGCGCTCGGCATCGAGGCCCTGTCACGCGGCGCCGCGGCCGTGACGTTCGTGGACCGGGAGCCGCGCGGTCTTGCTATCCTGCGCCAGAACTTGGACGCCCTCGGCTTCAAGGCACGCGCGCAAGTCGTCCGCGGTGACGTCGTTCGCTGGCTCGAGACCTCGAGCGCCGCGGTCCGGTCCGCCGACGTCGTCTTCCTCGACCCGCCGTACGGCGACGTGGTGCTCGACCGCTCGCTGCACGCGCTCGACCGCGGCGCGGGCGACACGGCGACCGTCATCGCCGAGCATTCCCGCCGCCATCCGCTCCCCGTGCTCGAACGCCTGCGCGTCGACCGCGAGCGGCGCTACGGGGACACGGTCGTGACCGTGCTCAGGACCGCGTGAGCACGAAGACCTCCAACCAGGTCCCGAACTCCAAGATCGCCGTCTACCCGGGAAGCTTCGACCCGTTCACGAACGGACATCTGGACGTGGTCGACCGGGCGCTCGGCATCTTCGACCGGCTCGTCGTCGCGGTGGCGGCCAACCCCGAGAAGCGCCAGCCGCTGTTCACCGTCGAGGAGCGCATCCACCTGATCCGCGCATCGCTCAACGGCCGCGACCGCGCGGAGGTGACCAGCTTCACCGGCCTGACGGTGGAGTTCGCGCGCTCGCGCGGGGCGCGCACGCTGGTGAAGGGGCTCCGGGCCTACTCCGACTTCGACGCGGAGCTGCAGCAGGCCTTGATGAACCGCAAGCTCGCGCCCGACATCCACACGGTCTTCCTCATGTCGGGCTTCGCCCACATCTTCGTGTCGTCAAGTATCTTGAAGGACATCGCGAGCTACGGCGGCAAGGTCTCCGACCTCGTCCCGCCGCCGGTGGCGAGAGCGCTGAAGGAGAAGTTCAGATAAAGGTCGACGAGCTGCTCGATCGGTTCGAGTATCTGATCCAGAACGCGCGCCACGTTCCTCTGTCGACGCAGATCATGCTCAACGAGGACGAGCTGATGGAGCTGATCGACCAGATCCGCTTCAACCTCCCCGACGAGATCAAGCAGGCCAACTGGACCGTGTCCGAGCAGCAGCGGATCATGTCCGAGGCGCACGCGGAGGCCGCCCGCACGATGTCGCGGGCCAACGAGCGGGCCGAGGAGGCGGCTTCGGAGCACGAGATCCTGCGCCGCGCCGAGCGCCACGCCGCGCAGGTGATCAAGGAGGCGCAGTCGCGCTCCGACCAGATCGTCCGCGAGGCCGAGGCCTACGCCCTCGAGCAGCTGAAGCAGCTGGACGGCCACCTCTCGCGCACGCTGACCACCGTGCGGCGCGGGGTGGAGGCGCTGCAGGCGAACCAGCCGGTCCCGGAGGAGCCCGGGGACGAGGAGGCCACGAGCTAGCGCACGCCGGGCTCCGGCGTTCCCGTAGAATTCCCGGGTTCCATGGCACTTCCGAAGGTCAAGCTCTCCAAGTCGAAGAAGGGCCGCCGCCGCTCCCACCTCGCGCTCGCGCTGGTCCAGATCCAGCCCTGCCCGAACTGCAAGCGGCCGAGGCGCCCGCACGCGGTCTGCCCGAACTGCGGCCACTACGGCCCCGGCTCCGGCCGCGAAGTCCTGAAAGTCAAGGAGTAGCGCACCGCGGCCACGGTCGCGTTCCTCTATCCCGGACAGGGCTCGCAGGAGCCCGGAATGGGGGCCGGCCTGCTCCAGGACGAAGAGGTCGGCGCGCTCTGCGACGAGTGCGCGTCCGCGGCCGGCGTCGACCTCCGGCACCTGCTCACGCAGGCCGGTGAGGACGAGCTGCGCCTCACCCAGAACGCCCAGCCCGCGCTGTGCTTCGCCGGCATCGCCCTCACGCTCCTGCTGCGCCGGCGCGGCATCGAAGCCGCGGCGGCCGCCGGCCACTCGGTCGGGGAATACGCGGCCCTGGCGGCGGGCGGGGCGATCGGTCCCGCGCAGGTGGTCAGGGCGGTGGTCGAGCGCGGCCGGGCGATGGCCGAGGCGGCCCCCGCCGGCACCACGTCCATGTCCGCGGTGCTCGGCCTGCCCGCCACGACGGTGGACGAGGCGCTGCAAGGCCTGGGCGACGTGTGGGCCGCGAACTACAACACGCCGGCCCAGACCGTGATCGCAGGCACCCTGGCCGGGCTCGAGGCCGCGACGGCGAAGCTCCAGGCCGCGGGCGCGAAGCGCGTGGTCCCGCTCAACGTCAGCGCCGCGTTCCACACCCCCCTGATGGCGCCGGCCGCGGAGCGGCTTCGGGCCGCGCTCGACCGGATCGAGTGGCGCGCGCCGCGCGTCCCGGTGATGGCCAATCTCACGGGCCGGCCGCACCAGGGCGGAGACCGCATCCCGCACGTGATGGAGATGCAGCTGCGGTCGCCCGTCCGCTGGTCGGCCTGCATCGCGTCGCTGGTCGAGCTGGGCTGCGATCACTTCATCGAGGTCGGGCCGAGGCGCGCGCTGACGGGGATGATGCGAGACCTCGCGCCGGGGCGGAGCTCGGTCGCGGTGGGAACGCCGCAGGCCGTGGCGGAGGTCGCCGTTCCCGGCTAGCGCCCGGCCTGCGCGCCTGCTCGTGTCGTGTACAGTAAGCCGCGTATGGAAACTCAAAAGCTGAGCTTCGAGGACTTCAAGAACATCATCGTCGAGCGGCTCGGCTGCGAGCCGGAGCAGGTCACGATGGACGCGTCGTTCCAGGAGGACCTCAACGCCGACTCGCTCGACCTGGTCGAGCTGATCTACGCGTTCGAGGAGAACACCGGGCTCGAGATCCCGGACGATGACGCGGAGAAGATCACGACCGTGGGTCAGGCCTGGGAGTACATCCAGGAGAAGGCCGGCTCATAGCACAGCCCGCCGACCCCCGCAGCAGCGGGACGCCGCTCGCCGAATCGCTTCAGCTGCTGCAGCGCAAGATCGGGATCCACTTCCGCGACCCCGGGCTGCTGCTCGAGGCCGTGACCCACAGCTCGTTCGCCAACGAGAGCCCTTCGGTGTCGCCGCGCGACAACGAGCGGCTCGAGTACCTCGGCGACGCCGTGCTCCAGCTGATCGCGGCCGAGTACCTCTACAAGCACCACCCCGGCGCGACCGAGGGCGAGCTGACCCAGACCCGCTCCGCCATGGTCAACACCAACACGCTGGCGCAGCTGGCCGAGCAGCTCGGCCTGGGCGCCTACCTCTACCTCGGCAAGGGCATCGCGAAAGGCGGAGGCCGGGGCCTCAAGTCCCTGCTGGCCAACGCGTTCGAGGCCGTGCTCGGCGCGGTGTTCCTCGACGCCGGCTATGACGCGGCGTACCACTACTACCTCAACCTCTACCGCGCCCTGCCCGCGCCCGCACGCGACGAGAACTTCAAGGGCCGGCTGCAGCAGGTGGCGCAGGAGCGCTTCGGCGCGACGCCGGTCTACGACAGCGAGGGCGCGCGCGTGGGCAACCACCGCGAGTACACGTCCGTAGTGTTCGCGGCGTCCGAGCCGCTCGGCACGGGACACGGCGCGAGCAAGCAGGAGGCCGAGCAGGACGCGGCGCGGGCCGCGCTGGAGAGCCTTACCGGCTCCGCCTCCCTCGCCGTGTCGAGGCCCGCGTCCGGGCAGCCGGCCAAGCAGCCGCGGGCCCGCCGCGCCCCGCGCAAGAAGCGTGAGCCCGAGGCGGCGCGGCAGACGGAGCCCGCCGAGGTGGTGCCGCTACCGGCGTCGCACGCCCCCGAGCGTGAGGCCGAGCCCGCTCCGGAGCCCGAGCCCGAGCGGGCGCCCGAGCCCGCCGCGCACCGCTCCGACTCCGAGCGTGAGCCCGAGCCGACCATGCACTCCGCCCAGCCCGCGCCGCGCAGCCGCCAGTTCGGCGAACCCCTGGAGTAGCGGCCGGGGGTCAGGCACCCCCAACATCTGCTACCCTCCCCGCACAGTCTTGTTCCTCAAGTCCCTGCAATTGCTGGGCTTCAAAACCTTTGCCCGGCAGACTGAGATCCTCTTCGACGGCGGGGTGACCGCCATCGTCGGCCCCAACGGCTCGGGGAAGACGAACATCGTCGACTCCATCAAATGGGTGCTCGGGAGCGGCCAGGCCCGAGACCTCCGCGGCAAGAAGATGGAGGAGGTCATCTACGCCGGCGGCGAGCGGCGCTCACGCGCCTCCTTCGCCGAGGTCACGATGGTCTTCGACAACACGCAGGGCCGCCTGCCCGTCGACTACCACGAGGTGGCGATCAAGCGCCGCATCGAGCGTGACGGCGACAGCGATTACTTCCTCAACGAGACCCGCGTCCGCAGGCGCGACCTGCTCCACCTCCTGAGCTCGACCGGGCTCACGGTGGATTCCTACGCGATCATCGGCCAGCACGATATCGAGCACATCGTGGTCTGCAGCCCCGCCGAGCGGAGGCAGCTGCTCGAGGAGGCGGCGCAGGTGCGCGGCGTCAAGCAGCGCCGGCACGAGGCCCTGCAGCGGCTGCAGGAGCTGGCGGCCAACCTGCTGCGGCTGGAGGACATCAGGCAGGAGCTCGGCCCCCGGCTCGAGGTCCTGCGCGCCCAGGCCGCGGCGGCCCGCGAGGCTGCGGAGGCCCAGGCCAGGCTCGAGCTGCTCAAGGGCAGCATCGTGTGGGAGGAATGGCGCGAGGCCCGCGACGCGCACCGGCGCGCGAGCTCGCAGCTGGTCTCGCTGGAGCGCCGCCTGGTGGAGGCGCGCGAGCAGTCGCGCATCGCCGAGGACGCCTTCCAGGTAGCACGCGCGGAGATGCAGGCTGCGCAGGACCGCAGGCTTGCCCGCCAGCGCACGTTGGGCCAGGTCCGGCTCCAGGTCTCGGAGGCCGAGCACCGCCTGCAGATGGCCGAGGAGAGGGTCGAGAGCCGCCGCGCCGTCGCGGAGAGCGCTCGCCGGTCCGAGGAGGAGAGCCGGGCCCTGCTCGAGGCCGCGGCCGCGCTCCGCACCCAGCTGTCCGGCGAGCTGGCGGAGGCGGAGCGCTCCATCACAGCGCCCGCCGGCGAGGAGCAGCCCCCGGTGCCCGAGCCCGATCCCATCCCCGCCCGGGACGCGCGCCAGAACGCCGAGCGGGCGCGCCGCGCCGCCGCCGTCGCCGCCTCGTCCCTGGCCGGCCTGCGGACGCGCCGCGAGTTCCTCGAGGAGCAGGCCGCGCGCTCGGCCGACGCCGCCGAGGCTCTGGCCGGCGTCGAGCGGGCGGAGCAGGCGGTCCAGGCGGCCGAGGCCGAGGCGAAGGGCGCCCAGGACGCGGCGGGCGAGCTGGCCCGCTTCCGCGCCGAGCTGCAGGGGATCGACGCGCTGCGCCCGCCCTCCGCGCGCGGCACGCGCCTCAGCGAGGTCCTGACGCCGGAGGCGGGCTACGAGGAGGCGCTCTCGGTGGCGCTGGGTCCGCTGGCCGACGCCGTGGTCGCCGGCGACGAGCCCTCCGCCCGGCGGGCCGTCGCCGAGTCCGAGCAGCAGCTCACCGCCCTGTTTCCGGTCCCCGGGCCCGAGCCCGAGCCGGGCTCGCTCTACTTCCACGTCGAGGTCAGGGCCGGGTTCGAGCCCATCGCGCGCCGCCTGCTCGGCCGCGCCGTGGTCGCCGAGGGCGTGTACCTCGAGCCAGGCCTGGTCCGCGGTGGCGCCGACCCGCGTATCGCGCTCGACGCACGCCGGGCCCTGCTGCGGCGTGAGATCGGCCGGCTGGAGCCGAAGGCCGCCGCCCTCGAGCCGGCGCGGGCCGGCCTGCGCGACGCCCAGCGGGCGCTCGAGGCGCTGCGCCTGCGGGCCGCGGCCGCGCCGCGCACCGAGGAGGTGGCGCGCACGCTGGAGGCCACGCGCGAATCCGAGGGGCGAGCCGCCGCCGAGCTCACGCGGCTGGAGCAGGAGGCCGCCGAGGCCGAGGTCCAGGCGCTCGAGCTGGGGCGCGCCCTCGAAGCCATGTCCCGCGAGGCAGCCGAGCTGCGCGCCGTCCGGCAGCAGCGGGAGCTCGACCGCCGGCGCTGGCACGATCGCATCGACTCCCTGCGCCGCCAGAACGCGCTGGTCGAGGAGGACGTCACCCGGCTGAACGCGGCGGTGGAGGAGAGGGGCGCGCAGCTGGCCGAGGCCCGGCGCGCCGTCGACACCGCCCTCGAAGGCCTTCCCGCCCTCCGCGAGGCCGCCGAGGCCGCGCGTGCCTCGCTGGCCGCGGCCGAGCACGACGCGCCGGAGGACGAGGCCGGGATGGCCGAGACGGCGCGCCGGCTCGTGGCCCTGGAGGAGGGCCGGATCGACGCCCGCCTGAAGGTCGGCACGCTCGAGGGCAACCTCGAGCTGATCACGCGGGAGGCCGAGCTGCTGCAGGCCCGGATGGAGGAGATCCGCTCCCGCATGCCGGACGGCGTGGCGCCGGAGGAGATCCCGGGGGGCAAGGGGCGCGAGCGGGAGATGCGCGCGCTCGAGCGTCGGCTGGAGGAGATCGGACCGACCAACGCGCTCGCCGAGACGGAATGCCGCGAGCTTGAGGAGCGCTACGCGCAGCTGGCGGAGCAGCTCGAGGACATCGCGGCCGCGCGCGCCGACCTCGAGTCGCTGATCGGCAAGCTGCGGGAAGAGGAGGACACGCGCTACGAGGCCGTGTTCGGCGCCGTGGCGGCGAACTTCAACGAATACTTCGGCCGGCTCAACCCCGGGGGCCGCGCCACGCTGCGCCATGCGGACGGGGACGACGGTCCGCGCTCGGGCGTCGAGATCCTGGTCCAGCCGCCGCGCAAGCGGCTCCAGAACGTCACGCTGCTCTCGTCCGGCGAGCGGTCGCTGGCGGCCCTGGCCCTCGTGCTGGCGCTCGACGAGGTCAACCCCAGCCCGTTCACCATCCTGGACGAGGTCGACGCCGCGCTCGACGACGCCAACGTCGACCGGTTCGGCCAGATGCTGGCCCAGCTCGGCGGCCGGCGGCAGTTCCTGGTGATCACGCACAACCACGTGACCATGTCGTACGCGTCCACGCTGTACGGCATCCACCTCGACGAGAGCGGGTCGTCCCATCTCGTCTCGGTCCGGCTCGACGAGGTGCGGCAGCCCGCGGCGCGGGGCGGCACCATCCACGCCGTCGGCTGAGCGAAAAACCGAGTCTCTGGAGCCGGGTCGGCGGGCGCACTCGCGGGCTGATCGCCGCCGGGATCCGCTCGCTCAGCCCGCCGCTGGCGCCGAGCTTCTACGAGGAGCTCGAGGAGCTGCTCATCGCCGCGGACCTCGGACCGGCCATGGCCGCGCGCCTCGGCGAGGGCGTGCGGAGCCGCGCGCCGCGCACTCGCGAGGAGGCGCTGGCCGCGCTGGTCGAGGCGGCGACGGCCGTGATGTCGAAGCAGTCCCGGGAGCTGATCCTCGACGGTTCGCCGGGCTGCATCCTGCTGTACGGCGTCAACGGCGCGGGCAAGACCACGACCGCGGGCAAGCTCGCGCAGCGGCTGCATGAGGCGGGCCGGACCCCGCTGATCGTCGCCGCCGACACCTACCGCGCGGCCGGCGTCGAGCAGATGGTGGCGTGGGCGGAGCGCGCCGGAGTGCCGCACTTCGCCGGCGCGAGCGGGGCCGATCCCGCCTCGGTCGTGTTCGACGGCATCCAGGCCGCGCGGCGGCGGCGCTGCGACGTGGTGATCGCCGACACGGCCGGACGGCTGCAGACCCAGCGCAACCTGCTGGAGGAGCTGGCCAAGGTCGGCCGCGTGACCGCCAAGGCGCTCGAGGGAATGCCGTACGAGTCGCTGCTCGTGCTCGACGCGGTGCTCGGCCTCACCAGCCTGGTGCAGGCCCGCGAGTTCAATCGGGCCGTGGCCGTGACCGGCCTGGTCCTGAGCAAGCTCGACAGCAGCGCGAAGGGCGGCGCCGTGATCTCGATCGAGGCGGAGCTCGGCGTCCCCGCGAAGCTGGCGGGGGTGGGGGAGGGTGTCGCGGACCTCGTCCCCTTCGACCCGCCGGCCTTCGTTCGTGCGATCTTCGAGGCGTGAGCCTGGTCGCCGACCCGCACTGCCACACGCTCTCCTCGGACGGCATGGTGACCCCCGCGCAGCTGGTCGAGGCGGCGGTGAGGGCGAAGCTCGACCTGATCGCCGTCACCGACCACGACACGATGGCCTCGGTCAAAGAGACGCAGGCGCGGGGCCTGGAGGCCGGCCTGGGCGTGGTGGCGGGCCAGGAGATCACGACCCGATGGCCGGCGCAGACGCACGTCATGGGCTGGTTCCTGGAGCGGCCGGTGCGCCAGGGCATGGCGCTGGAGGACACGGTGGCCGCGATCCACGACCAGGGCGGTCTGGCCATCCTTCCGCACCCCTTCATGCCGACGTACTTCGCGTCGATCCAGCCCGGCATGCTGCGCCGGCTGCTCGAGGTCCACCCCGTCGACGGGATCGAGCTGGCGTTCACCGTCCCCATCGGTTCGAGGCGCCGGCGGATGCTCGACGAGTTCTACGCGCGCAACAGGGAGCGGCTGGGGGCGGCCGTGGGCGGCAGCGACTGCCACTTCGGCGCGCACGATATCGCGTCGGCCGTGACGCGCTACGAGGGCGACTTCAAGACCGCGGTCCAGACCGGCGCCACGGTCGCCGAGCGGGTGCGGCACGCGGGCCGCGCGCCCGCCGGGATCGCTCTGCGCCAGCAGTGGCGCTCGCTGGTGGAGCTACCGGTGAGGCGGGTGCTGGGCCAGCTCTAGCAGCGCCTCGTGCACCGCCGGAGCCGCGGCCAGGACGTCGCCGCTGACGAGCCAGCCGTCGCCGCCCGACCAGTCGGTCACGCGGCCCCCGACCTCCCGCACCAGCAGCGCGCCCGCCGCCACGTCCCAGGTGTGCAGGCCCAGCTCGAAATATCCGTCGAACACGCTCGCCGCCGTCCAGGCCAGGTCGAGCGCCGCCGCGCCCGCCCGGCGCAGGTCCTCGAAGCGGCGCAGCGCGCCGTGCATCACGGGCAGGTAGCGTTCCAGCCGCACCTTCTGCCGGAACGGGAATCCCGTCGCGACGATGGCGCGGCCTGGGTCGAGCGAGCGATGCCGGGGCAGGCGGTCGCCGTTGCGAAAGGCGCCCTCGCCCTCCGCGGCGAAGAACTCCAGCCCGAGGTAGGGGGCGAGCACGACGCCCGCCACCGGGCGGCCGCCGTCGATCAGCGCGACCGAGATGCCGACGACCGGAAACCCGCGCGTGAAGTTGGTCGTGCCGTCCAGCGGGTCGACGGCCCACATCGTGCCGGCCCTCCGGCCGCCCTCCTCCTCGGCCAGGATCGCGACGCCGGGAGTCTCGCGGTGCAGGACCTCCAAGATCGCCGCTTCGGAGCGCCGGTCGGTCGCGGTGACGTAGTCGCCCGCGCCCTTCAGCTCGACGGGCCCGCCGGGCTGGGGCAGGCCCGACTCCAGCAGCACCGCCGCGCCGGCGCGCGCGGCGCGGAGCGCGACCGGCAGATGGCTCAGCCCGGCCGTTCCTCGAGCCCGAGGCCGAAGATTGCCTCGAGGTCGTGGTTCGAGAACTGCTGGAAGGCGACCATGGTCTGCGTGCGCTCGATATCGTCGAGCCGGGTCAGGTGCTGCGTCACGACCTTCGCCAGGTCGTCGTGCTCGCGCACCCGTACGATCGCGATGAAGTCCCATTCGCCGGTCACGGTGTAGACCTCGGCCACCCCGTCGACGTCCGCCAGCTCCGCCCCGAGGTGGGCCAAGCCCTGCCGGTTGGCCTTGACCAGGAGGAAGGCCGTCAGCACCTGGCGATTCTATCCGCCTGGTATCCTGTCAAGGCATGCCCCTTGACAGCCTCCAGGCCCGCGGCCGCGTCCTGGCGCTCTACGAGCGCTACGGCGCCCTGCTCACCGAGCATCAGCGGGAGGTCGTCGACCTGTACCTGAAGAGCGACTGGTCGCTGGGCGAGATCGCCGCTCACCAGGGCACGTCCCGCGCGGCGGTGCACGATATCGTCCGCCGCTCCACGCACGCTCTCGAGGACTATGAGCAGCGGCTGGGTTTGCTCGCCGAGGCGGCGCGGCGGCGGCGCGAGATCGAAGCGCTGAGGAAGCAGCTGGCGCGCCTGGAGCTCACGGTCTAGATGTTCGAAGCGCTGTCCGAGCGGCTCGCCGCCGCGCTGAAGAAGATCACCGGACGGGGCGTGCTCCGGCCCGAGGACGTGGACGCCGGCCTGCGCGAGGTGAGGCTCGCGCTGCTCGAGGCCGACGTCAACTTCAAGGTGGTCAAGGAGTTCGTCGAGCGGGTGCGCGCCCGGCTCACCGGCGTGGAGGTATCGCCCGGCCTGACCGCCCCGCAGACGGTGGTCAAGGCCGTGAACGAGGAGCTCGTCGAGCTGCTGGGCGGTAACTCCGAAGGCCTGCGCTACTCGCCCGAGCCGCCCACCGTGGTGATGCTCGTGGGCCTGCAGGGCTCGGGCAAGACCACGACCGCGATCAAGCTCGCGCTGCTCGCTCGGCGCGACGGCCACCGGCCGCTGGTGGCGGCGCTCGACTACCGCCGGCCGGCCGCGGTCGACCAGCTGCGCACGCTGGCCGAGCGCGAGAACGTCGCCTTCCACACCACTCAGGGCGCCGTCGAGCAGATCGCCGAGGCCGCGATCGCCGAGGCCCGCCGCGTCAACTGCGACGTGGTGATCCTCGACACGGCCGGCCGGCTGCACGTCGAAGACGAGCTGATGGAGGAGCTGAAACGGCTCAAGTCGAAGGTGCGCGTCTCGGAGACCCTGCTCGTCGCGGACTCGATGACGGGCCAGGAGGCGGTGCACGTCGGCGAGGCGTTCGGCAAGGCGGTGGGCGTCGACGGCGTGATCCTGACCAAGCTCGACGGCGACGCGCGGGGCGGCGCCGCGCTCTCCCTGCGGGTCGCGACCGGCGAGCGCATCCGCTTCGCGGGCACCGGCGAGAAGCCGCGCGATTTGGAGGTCTTCCACGCCGAGCGCATGGCGTCGCGCATCCTGGGCATGGGCGACGTGCTGTCGCTGATCGAGAAGGCGGAGCAGTCGCTGGACAAGGACCGGGCGGCGCAGATCGAGAGGAGCATGCGCGCCGGCACCCTCAGCTTCGACGACTTCCTGGCCCAGATCCGCCAGGTGCGGGGCATGGGCTCGCTCGAGGGCATGCTCGACATGCTGCCGGGCGGAGGAGCCCTCAAGGCGCAGGTCGCGAGCTCCGACCCCGAGAAGGAGATGCGCCGGATGGAGGCGATGATCCTCTCGATGACGCCGCGCGAGCGGGCGCACCCGGAGGTGCTCGACGGCGCGCGCAAGCGCCGGATCGCGCGCGGCAGCGGCGTCCAGCCGGCGGACGTCAACCGGCTGATCAAGTCGCGCGACATGATGCAGAAGCTGGCCAGGCAGATGGGCGCGGGCAACCGTAAAGGCAGGTTGTTCGGCCTTCCCCGGATTCAAGGACAAGGAGGCGCAGGTTGGTAAAGATCAGGCTCAGGCGGATGGGGGCGAAGAAGCACCCGTTCTACCGCCTGGTGGTGGCGGACGCGCGCTCGCCGCGCGACGGCCGGTTCATCGAGCACCTGGGGTACTACGACCCCATGACCGAACCGGTGCAGGTCAAGATCGACGCGGAGAAAGTGATGAAGTGGCTCCAGCAGGGCGCGCAGCCCAGCGAGGCCGCTCGCAGCCTGTTGAAGCGGGAGGGAATCCTTGAGCGACGCACAGAGAAGCCGGCCGCCTCGGCGTGATCCTCGCCGCGGGGGTTTCAACCGCGGTGGGAGTGGCGGGGGATTCAGGCGGGACCGTCCCATCCAGTCCGGCCCGAGCATCGACTACAAGGCCCTGGTCGAGTACGTGGCGAAGTCCCTGGCCGAGAAGCCGGAAGAGGTCACGGTCGACGCGTTCGAGCGCGGCGGTGGCACCGTGGCCATCAAGGTGAAGCTCGCGGACGAGGATGTCGGCCGCTTCATCGGCAAGGCGGGACGCAACATCGAGGCGATCAGGACGCTGGTGCGCGTCGCGTCGCTGCGCGACCGCAAGCGCGTGTTCGTCGACCTGGCGAACAGCCCGCTCACGGCGCCGCACCATGGTGGCGGCCGCGGACGGAGACCCGGAGGCGAGGTCACCGCGTGATCCGAGTCGGGCAGGTGATGGGGGCTTATGGGCTGGACGGCGCCGTCAAGGTCATGCCCTTGACAGACTTCGAGGAGCAGCGCTTCGAACGGGGAGCGAGCCTCGTCGTCGGCGAGGACACCCACGAGGTCGAGTGGAGCCGCGAGGGCCAGCCGGGCCTCGTGGTGAAGCTGAGCGGCATCGACAGCCGGACGGTGGCGGAGCTGTTCCGCGGCCGCTATCTCGAAGTCCCCGAGTCGGAGGCCAGGACCCTCGAGGCCGGGCGCTTCTACCACCGGCAGGTGGTGGGCCTGACCGCCGTGACGGCGTCGGGCCAGGGCCTGGGCGTCATCACCGAGGTGCTGGAGCGGCCGGCCAACGACGTGTGGGTGAGCCGCGAAGGCGACGGAGGGGTGGAGCACCTGATCCCGGCGGTGAAGGACGCGATCGTCGACGTCGACCTGGCGGCGGGGCGGGTGGTCGTGGCGGACTGGCTGACCCGGCAGGAGGATGCACGGGAGTAGCCATGCGCTTTGACGTCGTCACCATCTTTCCCGGGATGTTCGCCCCCGCCTTCAAGCAGGGGGTGGTCGGCCGGGGCATCGAACGGGGGCTGATCGAGCTGCACGCGCACGACCTGCGCGAGCACACGCACGACCGGCACCGCCAGGTGGACGATATGCCGTTCGGCGGCGGACCGGGCATGGTGATGAAGCCGGAGCCGGTGGTGGAGGCCGTGGAGGCGATCCGAGCCCACAACCCGGGGCCGGTGCTGATCACCGAGCCATGGGGAGAGCGGCTCGACCAGAAGCTGGCTGCGGAGCTGGCGCGGGAGCCGGGCCTGATCATCGTCTGCGGGCGATACGAGGGGATCGACGACCGGGTGCGGACCGCGCTCGGCGCGCGCGAGATCTCCATCGGCGATTACGTGCTCAGCGGAGGCGAGATCCCGGCGATGGTCATCATCGACGCCACGGCGCGCCTCGTGCCGGGCGTGGTGGGCGACCCAGGGTCGCTCGCCCAGGACAGTTTTTCCGAGGAGATGGCGGGCTGGCCGCAGTTCACCAGACCGGCCGAATACCGGGGCCTGGCGGTGCCTGAGGTGCTGCTGTCGGGCGACCACGCGCGCATTCGCGCCTGGCGCCGCCGGCAGGCCGCCGAAAGACGTGTTGTTGCTGTTTCCCCACACACCGAGGAGGAGGTGAACAAGAAGCGATGAACGTGATCCAGCAGCTCGAGAAGGAGCAGCAGAAGAGGAAGGTTCCCGCGCTGCGCGCGGGGGACACCGTGCGCGTCCACGCGAAGGTCGTCGAAGGTACGCGCGAGCGCATCCAGGTCTTCGAAGGCACGGTGATCCGCGTCACCGGAGGCGGTTTGAAGCAGAACTTCACGGTGCGCCGCGTCACGCACGGAGTGGGGGTGGAGAGGACCTTCATGGTCCACTCGCCGCGCATCGACAAGATCGACGTGCTGCGCCACGGCGACGTCCGCCAGGGCCGCCTGTACTACCTGCGCGGCAAGGTGGGCCGGGACGCCCGCATCCGCGAGCGCCGGCGCCTGGTCCAGGAGGCGGCCGAAGCCGAGGAGCCGGAGCAGGAAGCGGAAGGAGAAGGTCCCGCCGAGTCCGAGGCGGCGGAGTAACCGGGGGGCGGCTATGCCGCCCATCCTCTTCCCGGCGCCCGGTTTCGCCTGATCAGCTCCCTGTCCGGCGGGATCCACCGGATGGCTTCGCCTGATTTCACCACCCGCCAGCCGCCTTCATGGACCAGGCGGTGATGGAAGTAGCAGAGCGGCACCAGCTGGCGCAGGTTGTTCGGTCCGCCCCTGGCCCAGAACTCGAGATGGTGCACGCTCGTCATCCCGACGTGGCGGTCGCATCCGGGGCCGCAGCAGGTGCGGTACCTGGCGTTGACCCCGCGGCGCTGGGGGCCGGAGACGACCCTCGTCGCCCGCCCGACGTCCACCACCATCGAGTCCGCGGTCAGCATCCGGCTCAGCGTCCCGTCGCACGCCAGCCGCTGAACCGTCTTGCTCGAGATCGGCGTGCCGTCCTGCAGCTCCGAAGCCGCGGCGCCGAGCTCTCCCTTCAGGCCGGCGATGGTCGTCACGACCGCCACGTGCGGGCGCACGCCGCTTCGCCGGGGCAGCGTCCCACCGTCCAGCGCGCGGTACGCAAGCTCGACGACCGCATCAGCGCGGCGCTGCTTGGGAAGCCGGCTGTCCGCCGCACCGAGCGGCCTGGCCAACGCGTCGATCGCCGCCCTCAGCGCCGCTCCCCCTTCCGCATCGAGCACGCCGTCGAGCCGGTACATCCGTCCCATCGGGCTCAGGTGCAGGTAGCACTGCTCGTAGTCCTCTTCCGTGTTCTTGTCGAAGCCCTCGGGATCCCACGCATAGCGCGCTCGCGCCGCCAGGTGACGCAGGTCTTTGATCGAGAAGCGGCCGCCCCATTCAACCCACCGCTCTTCGTCGATGTGGTCTCGCTTCTCGCCGAGCTGTTCGCTGAGGTGGCAGACGACCGACGCCGCCTGGTAGCCGATGCGGCCTGACCGAAGGGCTTGTTCAACCTGAGGAAGGAACCGGAGCTGCGCCCCGACGCACAGCCGGTCGGCGGCGGAGGTTCTGGACATCTGGCAGGAGTCGGCCACCCAGGAGACAGCGCTCTTGCCGGCCGATGCCGGCTCGCCGCGCTGCGCGCCGGCCGCGACGACGCGGCAGAGCTTGCCCTGCAGAGCGTCGATGAAGGAGGAAAGCTCTCCCGGGTCGAGCTCGGAATCAGGGACTCCGAGAACCGCCGCCAGCATCGCCT
>CAZLJC010000017.1:309-16790 GCA_964559855.1 uncultured Actinomycetes bacterium | reverse complement strand
TCTCCCGGGTCGAGCTCGGAATCAGGGACTCCGAGAACCGCCGCCAGCATCGCCTCGAACATAGGAATATGATACGAGCATTTGTTCTAAAGGTCAAGGAAAATCTGATCTTTACAGCGAAGCTGAAAGAGCCCAAAACGAAGCTGACCCAACCCGAGCGAGGGATCAGCTCCCCCTTCACAGTCCGTCCCCAGGCGAAGCTCACGTCTCCCAAGCGAAGCTGACGCTCACATCACCCGAGCGGCCTTGTCACCTCCAGGCGAGGCACTCACACCCCCTTCACAGTCCGTCCCCCAGGCGAAGCTCATACACCCAAGCGAAGCTGACGCAATCCAAGCGAAGCTGGAAGTCCCCCCAAGCGAAGCTGACGCAACCCAAGCGAAGCTGCTCGTCGCCTCCAGGCGAAGCACTCACACCCCCTTCCCAGCCCGTCCCCCCAGGCGAAGCTCACACGCCCCCGCCCGACGATCCATGTAAAGACACCCTGGCGTTCCCCGCCACCGTCGATCTACCCTCGAATCCATGCGACCCAAGCTCTGGCACTTCGAACGCATGGCCGCCGCCATGGGCTACCAGGTCGTCGCCGGCGTCGACGAAGTCGGCATGGGCCCCCTCGCCGGCCCGGTGGTGGGCGGCGCCGCCGTCCTGCGCATCGGGGACCGCATCCCCGGCCTCGACGACTCCAAGAAGCTGACCCCCGACCAGCGCGAGCGCGTTGCCGCGATCATCCGCCGCCGCGCCGTGGCGGTCGCCGTCTGCGCCGTCGACCACACCCAGGTCGACCAGCTCGGCCTCTACAAAGCCCGCATCCTCGCCAGCGCCGGAGCCGTGGCCGGCCTCGCCGTCAAGGCCGAATACCTCCTCGTCGACGCCTTCGACGTCCCCGACGCGCCCCTCCCGCAGATGGCCGTCGTCCGCGGCGACCGCGTCTGCGCCTCGATCATGGCCGCGAGCATCGTCGCGAAGGTCGCGCGGGACCGCGTGATGATGGACTACGACAAGCTCTATCCCGGCTATGGCTTCGCCGAGCACAAGGGCTACGCCACCCCCTCGCACCGCGCCGCCATCCGCCGCCTCGGGCCGAGCCCGATCCACCGCACCTCATGGGCGCCCTTTCGCGTCTCCGAGCTCATAGGAGCCGAGAGCTAGGCCGCGCGGGGGAGAAGGCCGCCGCCGAGCTTCTCAGGTCCAGGGGATTCGAGATCGTCGGCGCCGGCTTCCTCGCGCGCCGGGGCGAGCTCGACCTGGTCTGCCGGCGGGGCGGCCAGCTCGTCGTCGTCGAGGTCAAGACCCGCTCGAGTGACGCCTTCGGCACGCCTCTCGAAGCGGTGACCGCGCGCAAGCGCAAGGCGATGATGGCCGCCGCGGCCGAGTACCGCGCGCTCGCCGAATGGCGCGGCCCGATCCGCTTCGCCGTCGCCGGCGTGACCGTCAACCCGGACGGAAGCCTCGCTCTGGAGCTGATCGAAGACGACGCTTGAGGCACGAGCGCAACGCGCGACGCTCAGGTCGCGTTGATGCTCTGCTCGAACGCGACCAGCCGCCGCCCCGCCGTCCGCAGGAGCAGCCACACCACCCCCGCCGCCCCGGCCGCCACCACGACGCCGCCCCCCGCCAGGCCGAAGCCCGCGAGCGGCCCCCACGCGAACAGGCCCGCCCGCGGCGGCAGCACGAACGCCTGCAGCCACAGGTGCAGCGCCGTGAACGCCAGCAGGCTCAGCCCGCCAAACCCCAGCTCCGCGGTCAACCCCGCCAGCGTGCCCCCGGGGCCGACCATGCGGCGCTCGTCCGCCGCCTCGAAGCGGGGATCGATGGCGCCCACCGCGACGCCGATGGCGATGAACCCGAACCCGACCCACAGCGAGAGCGCGAGCAGCTGCAGCACGTCGCCGAACGAGTTGCCGCCCGCGATGGCGACGCCCAGGCTGATGGCCGCGGTCAAACCCAAGAGCGGAGACATGCTGTACAGCACCTTGGCCCGCAGCAGGCCGCCCATCGTGATCGGCGCCATGCGGAGGAGCTGAAACCCGCGCCGCTCGCTCGGCACCGCCGAGGTGGCGACCGCCATCGACGTGAACATCGACACGAACGTGACGACCAAAGCGTCGTTCCAGAAGCCCAGCGCGCCGCGCGAAGGGCGGTTCAGGATCACCGCGTACCCCACCAGGAAGATCACGGCGGGGAGGAGCCGGCTCAGCCTCCGCACGTCGCGGCGGTACGTCAGCCAGTCCTTGAAGGCGATCGACAGCTGCGGCGACACGGCGCGGTCGCGCCCCGCCCGCCCCGCCCCAGCCCTGGGAGCCACCCGCGCCCCGCGGACGCGCCAGCGCGGGGCCGCCCCACCCAGCTGCCCAAGCCCCGTGACCAGCGTCTGCCCGTACAGCGCCCCCGCCACCACGACCAGCGCCGCCGCCAGCACCACCGTGGCCCCCAGCCATTCCGCGAACGAGCCGGCCGGCCCCCGCAGCAGCGCGCTCAGCGCGTGCCCGGGCCACGCCGCCGGAAGCCAGTCGATGCGCCGCGCGAACGCCAGCAATCCCGACACGTCGGGGCGCCGCCCGATCGTCTGGCGCAGCGTCACCTGCCACAGCAGGTAGATCGCCGCCCCCGAGAAGCTGGCCGCGATCACCGACACGTCGCGGGCCAGCCGCGCCGGGACCCAGCGCAGGATAAGCGACAGCAGCAGCGCCTGGATCGCCGTGACGATCAGGACCTGCAGCACCACCAGCATCCCGCCCAGCACGAAGTACGCGGGCGAAGCGCCCGCTCCCGCGCCCACTCCCACCACGAACATCACGATCACGAAGCCGAGCAGCAGGTTGGCGCGCATCGCGAGCGCCGAGCGGGCGAGGAAGATCTCGAGCGGTCGCACCGGCGCCAGGACCAGCTGCATCAGGTCCGTGCCGACGAAGAAGTTGGTGATCACGGTGGGAAAGCCGACCACCAGCATCAGGATCGACAGCACGGTGAACGCGCCGACCAGCATCGAGTCGCGGGCGTAGGGGAGGAGCTGCGACGCTCCGTCCGCCAGGGCGAACACCGTGCCGCCGACCACGACCGCGCCGCCGAGCAGCAGGAGCGTCAGCAGAACGGCGCGGCTCGAGCCTGACTTCAGCAGGCGGTTGCGCCACGCCCGCAGCTCGGCGCGAAGGATGACCGCGACCAGCGTGAGCCTCATGGTTCCGGCGCCAGCAGATGCTCGATCAGCGCCTTCGACTCGGGCCCGGCCGTCAGCCTGAGGAACAGGTCCTCGAGCGTCGCCTGCGCGCAGCCCGCCCGCGCCCGCAGCTCCTCCATCGTCCCGGTGGCCACCAGGTGGCCCCGGTCCATGATCCCGATCCGCCGGCACAGCGCCTGCGCCACCTCCAGGATGTGGGTGGAGAGGATGACCGTCGTGCCGCGCGCGGCGAGCTCCTCCAGCAGGTCCTTGACCAACCGCGCGGACCGCGGGTCGAGCCCGTTCGTGGGCTCGTCGAGGAGCAGCACGCTGGGCTCGCGGATGAGGAGGGACGCCAGCCCGATCTTCTGCCGCATCCCGTGGCTGTACGCCCCGATGAGCTCGCCCTCGCGCCCCGCCAGCTCGAAGAGCCGCAGCAGCCGGTCCATGCGCTGCCTGCGTTCCTGCCCGCGCGGCATGCCGTACAGGTCCGCGACGTAGTCGAGGAACTCCGGGCCGGTCAGGTGCGGGTGCACGAACGGCTCCTCGTCGAGATAGCCGAAGCGGGCCTTGGCCTCCATGGGCTGCGCGAAGACGTCATAGCCCGCGATCAGCGCGTGGCCGGCGGTGGGGCGGACCAGCCCGCACAGCATCCGCAGGGTGGTCGTCTTGCCCGCGCCGTTCGCGCCCAGGAAGCCGAAGATCTCGCCGCGGCCGACCTCGAACGACACGCCGTCCACGGCGACCTTCGCTCCGTAGCGCTTGAACAGGTCCCGGGCCTCGACCGCCGGCCCGATCGGTGGAGCGCTCATCTCCAGTGGCGGTCCAGCTCCGAGGCGTAGTGCCGCCCCACGGCGTCGGCGTTCGCCAGCAGCCAGTTGTCGAGCCGCCGCGTGCCGCGCGGCCGCTCGTGCGATACCAGCAGCTCCGCCATTAGGCCCTCGAGCTCCGGCCGGTTGAGGGTGACGTCGCCGGTCAGGCGGCCGATCAGCGCGGCCGCTCGCTCCGCCCTCCGCGGCGACAGGTAGACGAAGCGCGGATGGCGCCCGACCGCGATGGCGATCGACTCCACCATCTCGCTGAAGTAGATCGTGTCCGGACCCGCGGCGTCGACCGTGACGTTGTCCGTCTGCTCCGCCGCCCACGTGGCGATATCGGCCACGTCCTCACCCGCGACCGGCTGCACGTTGTAGTCGCCGCGACCGGGGATGCCGAACACCGGGAAGCGGCGCAGCAGCCAGGCGATGTTGTTGATCAGGATGTCGCCCGAGCCGAAGATCAGCGTGGGTCGGACGATGGCCCAGCTCAGGCCCGACTCCCTGACCGCGCGCTCCGCGCGCGCCTTGCCCGCGTAGTAGTCGAACGGCGAGTCCTCCGCGGGGTTGGTGACCGAGATGTGGACCACCTTCCGCACGCCCGCCTCGCGAGCGGCACCGAGGAGCAGGCGGATGTTGGCCACCGCCTCCCCGAAGTGCGTCTTGCCGCGGCGGAAGCGCACCCAGTACGTGTTGTAGAGGACGTCGGCGCCGCGCAGGCTCTCCACCAGCGCCGCCCGATCGGTGAACTGCAGCGGCGCGACGCCCGCGGTGATGTCCTCGGCCCCGGGCCTCTTGGGGTGATTCGTGAGCGTCGTGATCGGACGCTCGAGCGCAATCAGCCGTCGCGCGATGAAGCGGCCGGTGAAGCTGAACGCCCCCGTGACGACGTCGAACGAACCATCGCGGCTCAAAAGGGAAACCGCGTCAGGTCGTAGGCGGCCGAGCCGGGGGCCACGCGCCCGGTGAGCACCACGCGCGGCCGGTGCCGCACCGCCTCCGCCGGGAGCACGTCCGCCCGGACGCCGTTGAAGATCGGAAACCGCAGCGTCCCGTCGGGCGACCACTCCGAGTAGCGGATGCTCACGACCAGCTCGGGCCTCACCCAGTGCACGGGCCGGGTCATGATCGCCGAGGGTTCCAGCGGCGATTCGTCAGTGGCCAGGTCGGCGAGCCGCTGCACGAGCGCCGGCCGCGCCTGGTCGTCGTAGCCGCCGCCCACCGTCCCGCACGGGAGCAGGCGCCCGTCCTCCTGGTAGGCCACCACGAGCGCGTCGAAAGGCCGCTCGCCGATCCAGCCGATGACCACGAAATCGTCGGACTTGACCGCCTTCACCTTGAGCCAGAACGGGCTGCGCTGGCCGGGGACGTAAGGGCTCTGCACGTGCTTGGCGACGACGCCCTCGAGCCCGCGCTCGAGGCACGCCTCGAAGAGCTCGACGCCGTCGTTCTCGATGTGCGCGGGGACGAAGATGTGGCCGCCGCCCTCGACCGCCTTGCCCAGGCGGCCCCGCCGGCGGATCAGGGGCTGGCGCGCGAGCGGCCGGCCCTCCAGGTACAGCGCGTCGAACGCCAGGAAGGCGGTGGGGATCTCGTCCTTTGCCGCCGCCCCCGCGGCCAGGCGCCGGCGCAGCCGCGTGTAGTCCGGGCGGCCGTCCGAGTCGGTGGCGACGACCTCGCCGTCGATCACGCTCCCGGGCGGGACCCGCTTCGCGGCGGCCACGACCTCCGGCAGGTCCCCGGTGATGTCCTTCAAGGCCCGGTCCTGCAGGCGCACCCTGCCCTCCGGGTCGCGGAACAGGATGCACCGCAGGCCGTCCCACTTCACCTCGAAGACGTACTCCGGCGAGCTGAACGGGGCCTCCGCGGACGCGGCCTGCATCGGACGCACCTCGTCGGGAAAGCTCTCCAGCGCGATCTGGAGCTGATCCGGCTCCTGCACTGCCTCAGGTTAGAGGGTGCTTACGAGGCCTTCCGCCTTCTCCGCGGCTCCGCGGCCGGCTTCTCGCGCGTCGCGCGCTGCTTCTTGGCCTGCTGCACCGACTGGCGCAGGGCCTCCATGAGGTCCATGACCTTGGCCGGCTGCGGTGCCTCGGGGGCTTCGATCACCTCGCCCTCCAGCTTGGCCTGCACGACCTTCATCACGGCCTCGCGGTAGTCGTCCTTGTAGCGGCTCGGGTCGAAGTCCTCGGCCAGGCTCTCGATCAGGGCCTTGGCCATCTCGAGCTCCTTGGGGTTGATCTTCACCTCGTCCTCCAGGCCCTTCAGCCCTTCGGTGCTGCGGATCTCGTCCGGCCAGTGGAGCGTGTTCATGATCAGGCCCTTGCCGTTCGGGTGCAGGGCGCACAGGTGCTCCTTGTCGCGCAGCGCGATCTTGGCGATCGCCATCCGGCCGGTCGCCTTCAGCGCCTCGCGCAGCAGGTGGTACGGCTTCTTGCCGAGCTCCTCCGGCTCCACGTAATACGCGCTGTCGTAGTACAGCCCCGGCTCGACCTCGTCGACGGGCACGAACTCCTCGATCGTCACCGCGTGCGCGGTCGGGAGGGGGAGGTTCTCGAGGTCCGAGTCGTCGATGATCACGTAGCGGTCCTTGCCCACCTCGTAGCCGCGCTTGATCTCGCTGTACGCGACCTCGTGGTCGCCCTCGACGCACCAGCGCTTGTAGGAGATCGGCGAGCTGTGCTCGGGGCAGAGCTGGCGGAAGGACACCTTGGCGCTCGACTCCGTGGCGTTGTACAGCCGGATCGGGATGGAGACCATCCCGAACGAGACCACGCCCTTCCACATCGATCGCGGCATGGCGACGCAGTGTACCTCCTGGTTCCCGGGTTGGCTACCTTACGTAGCTCGCGCTCGTCTTCGTCAGGGGAACGCGCTGCTCCAAGTATCGACCTTGCGCGTCTCGAACCGGGCGTTTGCCCGACGATATAGGGCGAAGTGCACATCGGAGATTTCGAGCTCCACCTGCTGATGACGGACCGCTGGAAGGCGGACGGCGGAATGATGTTCGGCGTCGTGCCGAAGGTGCTGTGGGAGCGGCAGAAGCCGGCCGACGCGGACAACCTGATCGACTGTGCGTGCGTCTGCGTGGTGGCGCGGATCGGCGGCCGCGTCATCGTCTGCGAGACCGGCATCGGCACCAAGCTGAGCGAGCGGCGCGCCCAGCAGGTGCGGCTGCGCGAGCCGGAGGGCCTGCTGCACGCGCTGGCCCGGCTCGGCATCCGTCCCGACGAGGTGGACGCGGTGATCACGACACACCTCCACTGGGACCACGCCGGCGGCCTGACCCGGCGCGACGAGCGCGGCGGCCTCGAGCTGACCTTCAAGAACGCAAAGCACTTCGTCCAGCGCACGGAGTGGGACTTCGCGCTCCATCCCGACGTGCGGAGCTCCACCGGCTACATCACCGACGACTTCACCCCCCTGTCCGACGGCAACCGGGCGGTCGAGCTCCTCGACGGGGACGCCGAGGTGCTGCCCGGCGTGGAGCTGAGGCACGTCGGAGGGCACACGCCGGGCAGCCAGATGCTGATCCTCCGCTCCGGCGAGCTCGCGTGCGCCGTGACCGGCGACCTCGTGTGCCACACTCCACACCTGAGGGTGCCGTGGAACATGTCCGCCGACATCGAGCCGCTGCGCGTCTTCGAGCAGAAGGCGAGGCTGTTCGAGGAGGCGGAGAAGCACCGGTGGCTGCTGGTGCTCAGCCACGAGACGGAGCAGCCCGCGGGCTATCTCGAATCCGGCCGCTGGCGGCCTGAGCCGCGCCTGCCGTGAGCTTCAAGACGCGCGGCGGCCTCGAGCTGACGTGCCGCAAGCTCGGCCACGGCCCCATCCTGGTCTGCCATCCGGGTGGGCCCGGCTTCTCGTCCACCTACTTCGGCGACCTGGCCGCGCTGTGGGAGCCGTTCACGCTGGTGATGCTCAACCCCCGCGGCACGGGAGGGTCGGAGCGGCCGGCCGACCCGCGCGCCTACGGCATCGACGACTACGTCTCCGACCTGGAAGACCTGCGCGAGCACCTCGGGGAGGAGCGCATCAACCTGCTCGGCCACTCGCACGGAGGCGTCATCGCGATGGCGTACGCCGCCGCGCATCCGGGACGCGTGCAGAAGCTCGTGCTCGCGTCGACGCTGCCGCGATTCGGGCCTGAGCAGGACGCGGCGATGCACATCGGGATGGAGCGGCGCCTGAGCCAGCCCTGGTGCGCGGACGCGATGGCCGCGCTCGAGGAGGAGCAGGCCGGGAACTTTTCGAGCGACGAGGAGCTGTCCGCCATCGTGCTCCGCGAGTGGCCGCTGTACTTCGCGCACTTCGGCCCGGTCGAGATGGGCTACCTGGATTCGCTGCGCTCGGAGACGATCAACGCCGACGCGTTGAAGCTCTTCAACCAGGAGATCTTCACGACGTTCGACCTGCGGGACCGGCTGCCGAGCATCAGGGCGAAGACGCTCGTGATCACCGGCGACGAGGACTTCATCTGCGGGCCGATCTGCGCCGAGGAGATCTGCGCCGGCGTTTCGGGCTCGCGCATGGTCGTCGTCGGCGACGCGGGCCACATGCTCTTCGTCGAGCAGCCCCAGGCCTTCTACGACGAGGTCGCGGACTTCCTCGAGCCGTCTTAACAACCAGGGCTGACCCCGCCCGCCGCGGGCCGATAGCCTCGCCCCGTGCTCGGCAGCGTCGATTCCTGCGTGCTCTTCGGACTCGAGGCCAGGCGCGTCCATGTCGAGGCGGACATCGGGCGCGGTGACCCCGCATTCCACCTCGTCGGCCTGGCGGCGGTGACGGTCAAGGAGGCCCGGGAGCGCGTGCGCTCCGCCATCCGCAACAGCGACCTGGAGTTTCCGCGAACCCGCCTCACCGTCAACCTCGCGCCGGCCGAGCTGCGCAAGGGCGGAACGGCGCTCGACCTTCCGATCGCCGTCGCGATCGCGCTGGCCCGCGCCGGCAAGAGGCCGCCACCGCACACCGCGTTCCTCGGCGAGCTCGCGCTGGACGGCACTGTCCGCCACCTCGACGGCGTGCTGGTCGCGGCCCGCAGCCTGCGCCGGCTCGGCTACGAGCGGCTCTTCGTCCCGGCCGCGGACGCCGCCGAGGCCGCGCTCGTCGAAGGCCTCGAGATCGTCCCGTGCGAGTCGCTGCTGGCGGTGGTCGACCACCTGCTCGGCAAGGAGCCCATCCCGGCCCACGCGCCGGCGCGGGCGGACGCCGGTCGCGAGCCGGCGGTCGAGCACGACCTGCGCGAGGTGGCCGGCCAGGAGGAGGCGAAGCGCGCGCTGGAGGTTGCGGCGGCCGGCGGCCACCACCTCCTGATGAGCGGTCCACCGGGCGCCGGCAAGACGATGCTGGCCCGCTGCCTGCCCGGAATCCTGCCGCCGCTCGAGATGGGCGAGGCGCTCGAGCTGGCCCAGGTGCGCAGCCTTCTCGGCGAGCTGCCGCGCGACCACCCGCTCGAGTGGACGCGTCCCTTTCGCGCGCCGCACCACGGGGTCTCGATGGCGGGCCTCATCGGCGGCGGCTCTCACCTCGCCCTGCCGGGCGAGATCAGCCGGGCGCACCACGGAGTTCTCTTCCTGGACGAGCTGGCCGAGTTCCAGGCCCCGGTGCTCCAGGCGCTCCGCCAGCCGCTGGAGACGGGCCGGGTGGCGATCACCCGCTCGGGCGGCTCGGTCCAGTACCCGGCGCGGTTCGTGCTCGTGGCCGCGACCAATCCCTGCCCGTGCGGATGGTCGGGCGACCCGGTCCGCGCCTGCCGCTGCCGGCCCGCCGCGATCGACACCTACCAGCGGCGCATGTCCGGCCCGCTGCTCGACCGGCTCGACCTCCAGGTCCGCGTGCGCCGCGTCCGGCTCGAGGCCCTGAGCGCCGAACCGGCGGGCGAGCCGAGCTCGGCCGTGCGCGAGCGTGTGCTGGCGGCGCGCCGCCGGCAGCTCGAGCGCCAGGGCTCCCTCAACGCCCAGGTCAAGCCCGCGCGCCTGCGGGCCTTGGCCCCGCTCTCGGAACCCTCGCGCCGCTCCCTGGAGCGGTGGGCCGAGCAACGCGGGCTCACCGCCCGTGGCTTCCACCGGGCGTGGCGCGTCGCGCGCACCGCCGCCGACCTCGACGGCTCGGCCGAGATCGGCGAGCCCCACGTCCTCGAGGCCCTCGGTTACCGGCTGCACGATGCCGCCGCCTGAGCCGACCCTCGACGCCCTCCGGACCCGCGGTCGCTGGCCTCCTCCGGCGGGGCCACGCGTGGCGATCGTCGGGTCGCGCCGGCCCTCGCCCTACGGGGAGGCGGTGGCCGAGCAGCTGGCGCTGGAGCTCGCGCGGGCCGGGGTCGTGGTGGTCAGCGGCCTCGCCATGGGCATCGACGCGGCCGCGCACCGCGGGGCGCTCAACGCGGGCGGCGTCACGGTCGCCGTCATGGGCACCGGCGTCGACGTCATCTACCCCGCGGCCAACTCCGTGCTGGCGGAGTCGATCCTCGCCGCCGGAGGGGCGCTCGTCAGCCAGTTCCCGGACGGCACCGCCCCGCGCCGCCACAACTTCCCGGCGCGCAACCACACGATCGCGGCGCTGTGCGACGTCGTCGTGGTCGTGGAGGCGGCCGAGGGCTCGGGCGCCCTGATCACGGCCGATGCGGCGCTCGCCCTACATAAAGAGGTAATGGCAGTGCCCGGAAGCGTTTTCTCGCCCCTGTCGGTCGGGTGCCACCAGCTGCTGCGCGACGGGGCCGGCCTGGTCCAGAACAGCCGCGACGTGCTGGCCCTCCTCGACCTCGGCGGCGAGGTGCTGGACGACCCGCTCAAGGCGCCCGCGCGCCTGGGCGTGAGGCTCCCGGCCGCGCGCGACGCGATCGCCGGCCACCTCTCGGACGTCCTGGCCCTGAGCGCTTCGGAGGTGGCTCGTAAGCTCCAGCTGCCGGTGGCCGAGGTGCTCGGCCGTCTGACCGCCCTCGAGCTCGACGGGGTCGTGCAGCGCCGGGGGGACGGCTACGTCAGGGCGTTGCGCCGCGGCAAAGACTGAGCGTAGGATGCCCGTCCCGGACGCCCGGCGCTGATTGAAACGCCGGAGTTGGGAATAAAGAGGGGCTGTGCCAGAAGGTCTGATCATCGTCGAGTCACCCGCCAAGGCGAGGACGCTGAAGCGGTTCCTGGGGGACCGTTTCGACGTGCGCGCCTCGATGGGACACGTCCGCGATCTGCCGCAGAAGGAGATGGGGGTCGAGGTCGACGGAGGCTTCAAGCCCCACTACGAGGTCGTCGAGACCAGGCGGAAGACGATCAACGAGCTGAAGTCCGCCGTCAAGAAGGACACCGACGTCATCCTGGCCTCCGACCCGGACCGCGAGGGCGAGGCGATCGCCTGGCACCTCGCCGAGGTCCTGCGGCTGCGCGATCCCAAGCGCATCGAGTTCCACGAGATCACCTCTGAGGCCGTGCGCCGCGCGCTCGAGTCGCCCCGCGGCATCGACATGCGCCTGGTCAACGCGCAGCAGGCGCGCCGGGTCGTCGACCGCCTGGTCGGCTTCCGGCTGAGCCCCTTCCTGTGGAGCAAGGTCCAGAAGGGGATCGGCGCCGGCCGGGTGTCCTCGGTCGCCCTGCGCCTGGTCTGCGACCGCGAGGACGAGATCCGCAAGTTCGTGCCCGTCGAGAGCTGGACGATCGACGTCGAGCTGTCCAAGCGAGGCGACGAGCGCCACTTCCTGGCGCGCCTGAACCGGCCGGTCGGGGCGGCGGCCTCCGGCCAGGACGCGAAGTTCGAAGTCCACAACCAGGCCGAGGCGCAGGACATCATCCGCCGGCTCGAAGGCGCGAGCTACGGCGTGACCGGCGTCGAGCAGAAGCGCCGGACCAAGAGCTCGAACCCTCCGTACATCACCTCGACCCTTCAGCAGGACGCTTCGAGCCGTCTGCGCATGCGGCCTCGCGTCGCGATGCGCGTGGCCCAGCAGCTGTACGAAGGCGTGGACCTCGGCTCCGAGGGCTCGACCGGCCTCATCACCTACATGCGCACGGACTCGACCCGCATCTCCGACGAGGCCGACGCCCGGGTCAAGGCGTGGATCAAGTCCGCTCACGGCGAGCGGTACATCGGCGCGGCGCGCACCGCCAAGGCGGTCAAGGGAGCGCAGGAGGCGCACGAGGCCATCCGCCCGACCGACGTCAACCGCACGCCCGACTCGGTCCGGCAGCACCTGAGCGCGGACCAGTTCCGGCTCTACGACCTGGTCTGGCGCCGCTTCGTCGCGAGCCGGATGGCGCCGGCCGTGTACGACCAGACCCAGGCCGAGATCGAGGGCGGCGGGTACGTCTTCCGCGCCAACGGCTCGGTGCTGGCGTTCGACGGCTTCTACAAGGTGTGGGGCCGGGACGAAGATGCCGAGAACGAGCTGCCCGAGCTGGCCCAGGGCGAGGGTCTCGACTACCACGCGCTGAAGCCGGAGCAGCACTTCAGCCAGCCGCCGCCGCGCTACTCCGAGGCGACCCTGATCCGCGAGCTCGAGGCCCGGGGAATCGGCCGGCCGTCGACGTACGCGCCGATCGTGGAGACGATCAAGGACCACGGCTACGTCGAGGTCAAGGAGCGGCGCCTGCACCCGACCCACGTCGGCGAGGCCGTTAACTCGCTCATGGTCGACCACTTCAAGTCGATCTCCGACGACGACTACACGGCCAAGCTGGAGAACCGGCTCGACGAGGTCGAGAGCGGCAAGCAGGAATGGGTCCCGGTCGTGAAGGACTTCTACGGCCCGCTCCAGCGGATGCTGTCCGCGGCCGAGGAGGCGACGCCTGCCGAGACCGACGAGGTCTGCCCGGAGTGCGGCGAGGGCCACCTGGTGCGCAAGGCGAGCCGCTTCGGACCGTTCCTCGGCTGCTCGCGCTATCCCAAGTGCAAGTACCGCCGCGCCCTGACGCCGGACGGCGAGGCGCCGCAGCCCAAGCTGCTGGAGGAGAAGTGCCCGGAGTGCGGCCGCCCGCTGCAGCTGCGCACCGGCCGGTACGGCGAGTTCATCGGCTGCTCCGGCTATCCCGACTGCAAGTACATCAAGCGGGACGCGGCCCAGGCCGAGGCCAAGCCGACGGGGGAGAAGTGCCCGCAGTGCGGCGAAGGCGACCTGGTCGAGCGGACCGGGCGGTTCGGGCCGTTCGTCGCCTGCTCCCGCTACCCGGAGTGCAAGTACCGCGCCAACCTCGGCAAGGACGGCAAGCCCCGCCAGGGCCCGAAGGTGCTCGACGAGCCCTGCCCGATCTGCGGCAAGCCGCTGGTCGAGCGCCGCGGCCGCTACGGCATGTTCAAGTCGTGCTCGGACTACCCGAGCTGCCCCGGACCCAAGGGCGTCAAGAAGGCCGAGGTCGGAGCCTAGCCGCCCCCGCCGCTTGAGGAATCGCGGCGCTGGGTATACTCACGTACGCCAATCCCAACCGGATTGAGTAAGCACGCCCGGGGCAAGAACCCTGTCCTTCCTCTTCGAGCGAAGGCCTGAACCGGGCGGAAGTGGAACAGGAGTGGAGAGAACGTGGCTCAGGTGACCTTGAAGCAGCTGCTGGAGGCGGGTGTCCATTTCGGACATCAGACCAGCCGCTGGAACCCGAAGATGAAGACGTACATCTTCACGGCGCGCAACGGCATCCACATCATCGACCTGCAGAAGACCGTGCGCCTGCTCGACGACGCGTGGGACTTCACGCGCAACGTCGCGGCGAGCGGCCGGCCGGTGCTCTTCGTCGGCACGAAGAAGCAGGCCCAGGAGACGATCCAGACGGAGGCCGCGCGCTGCGGCATGTACTTCGTCAACCGCCGCTGGATGGGCGGGATGCTGACCAACTTCAGCACCGTGAAGAAGCGCATCGAGCGCCTGCAGGAGCTGCGCAAGATGCAGCAGGAGGGGCAGTTCGAGCAGATGCCGAAGAAGGAGGCCAAGCACCTCCAGGACGAGCTCGACCGCCTGATGTTCCATTTCGACGGCATCGCCGACATGAAGCGCCTGCCGGGCGCCCTGTACGTGGTCGACCCGCGCAAGGAGCACATCGCCGTGACCGAGGCCAACCGGCTGAAGATCCCGGTGGTCGCGATCACCGACTCGAACTGCGACCCCGACCTCATCTCCTACGTCATCCCGGGCAACGACGACGCGATCCGCGCCGTCAAGCTCCTGACGTCGAAGATCGCGGACGCGTGCCAGGAGGGACGCCAGGAGGCCGCGGCGCGCGGCGAGATCCTGCCCGAGGTCGAGGAGCGCGAGTTCCTCGAGACGCCGCGCTACGAGGAGATCGAGGAGTACCTGGAGGACGAGGAGGACTACCTGCCGACCGTTTCGGAGGAGGAGTTCATCGGCCGCGGCGGCGACGACGAGGAGCCGCGGTAATGTCCGTGGGCATGGATCGGATGGACCTCGTGAAGAAGCTGCGGGAGCTCTCCGGCGCGGGGATGATGGACTGCAAGAACGCGCTCGAGGAGGCCGAGTGGGACCTCGACAAAGCGTTCACCATCCTCCGCGAGAAGGGCATCGCCAAGGCCAGCAAGCGCGCCGGCCGCGCCACCGGACAGGGTGTGGTCGAGGCGTACCTGCACAGCACGTCGCCCGACTTTCCGCCGCAGGTCGGCGTGCTGGTCGAGGTGAACTGCGAGACCGACTTCGTGGCCAAGGGCCCCGACTTCCGCAAGCTCGCGAAGGAGCTCGCCCTCCAGGTCGCGGGCTTCGAGCCGAAATGGGTATCGCGCGAGGAGGTGCCCGACGAGGTGCTCGTCCAGGAGCGCGAGGTCTACGAGGCGAAGGCGCGCCAGGACGGCAAGCCGGAGCAGGTGATCCCGCGGATCGTGGAGAGCCAGGTCGAGAACTTCCTGAAGCAGAGCTGCCTCCTGGAGCAGCCGTACTTCCGCGAGCCGAGCCACACGGTGCAGCAGCTGATCGCCGAGAACATCTCGAAGCTGCAGGAGAACATCACCGTCCGCCGATTCGCGCGCTTTAACATCAGGGAAAGCTGATCCAGCAAGACGTAAACGTGGGAGATCGATCGCCGAAGTACAACCGCGTGCTGCTCAAGCTGAGCGGTGAAGCGCTCGGTGGCTCGCGCGATTACGGCATCGACCTCCGCACCGTCGACACCATCGCCGCGCAGATCAAGCGCGTGCACCAGATGGGCGTGCAGGTCGCGGTGGTGGTGGGCGGCGGCAACATCTTCCGCGGCCTGGCCGCCACCGAGCTCGGCTTCGACCGGGCCACAGGCGACTACATGGGCATGCTGGCCACCGTGATCAACGCGCTCGCGCTGCAGGACGCGCTCGAGCGGACGGGAATCCCCGCCCGCACCATGACCGCGATCCAGATGCCGCAGGTCGCCGAGCCCTACATCCGGCGGCGCGCCGTGCGCCACCTCGAGAAGGGACGCGTCGTCATCCTCGCGGCCGGCACCGGCAACCCGTACTTCACCACCGACACAACGGCCGCCCTGCGCGCGGTGGAGATCGAGGCCGACGTAATCCTGAAGGCGACCAAGGTCGACGGCGTGTACACCGCCGATCCCAAGCGCGACCCCACCGCGACCAAGTTCGAGCAGCTCGGCTACCTCGAGGTCCTGAACCGGGGCATCGAGGTCATGGACAACACGGCGCTCACGCTGTGCATGGACAACGACGTGCCGATCGTGGTGTTCAACCTCCTGACCGCGGGAAACATCGAGCGCGTCGTGCTCGGTGAGGAGATCGGCACGCTGGTCGGGGCTCACCTCTCATGATCGACCCGATCCTGCGCGAGGCCGAGTCGAAGATGTCGCGGTCGGTCGAGCACTTCGGCACCGAGCTCACGCAGATCCGCACGGGCCGCGCCAACCCCGCGCTGATCGACAAGGTCATGGTCCCGTACTACGGCACGCCGACCCCGCTCAACCAGCTCGCGCAGATCACCGCCCCCGAGCCGCGGCTCCTGGTGGTGCAGGTCTACGACAAGAGCCAGATGGGCGCGATCGAGAAGGCGCTGCGGTCGAGCGAGCAGGGCTTCAACCCCGCGAACGACGGCCAGGTGATCCGGGTGCCCATCCCTCCCCTCACCGAGGAGCGCCGGCGCGAGTACGTGAAGCTCGTGAAGCAGAAGGCCGAGGAGGCTCGCGTGGCGATCCGCAACGTGCGGCGCGACGAGCTGCACCGGATCGAGCACATGCAGAAGCAGGGCGAGGTGGCCGAGGACGAATCCAAGCGCGCTTCGCAGCGGCTGCAGAAGATCACCGAATCGCAGATCGAGAAGGTCGATGCCCTGGCCGGCCGGAAAGAAACGGAAGTGATGGAAGTGTAGAAATGAGAGGAAACCCGGATGGTTTCCTCTCATCGGCGGGTCGCTTCGCGACCGGCCTGCTCTCCTTCCGGTATATCGTTCCGACTTTTCTTAGTTGCCTTCCACCCGCTATCTCCGGCGGCGTCGAGGATGGTGTGTCGCGGCCGAGGTGAAATCGGGCGGGACGGGGGCGGGGGGTCAGGGTAACCCCCCGGTGGCCCCCCGGGGGGGGGGGGGTGGGGGGCCGGGGGGGGGG
>CAZLJC010000017.1:0-299 GCA_964559855.1 uncultured Actinomycetes bacterium | reverse complement strand
TGGTGCCCTCCCCCCCCGTCCCCCGGGGGGGGGGTTGTTGGGGGGGGCGGGCCGGGGGTCACCCGGGCCGCGACGGCGCGGGGGGATCAGGATCCCCCCGCGGTGCCCCCCTGTGGGGCGCGGCGTCTGGAGCCGTGGGAGTGAGCCAGGTGACGGCCGGAGTGAATCCGGCCTACGCCCGCACTTAGTAGGGACGCGTTTTGCGCCAAACGAGGCAAATCCCGCGCGAATTACGCGCGTTATGCGCCAAACGCGCCGAAATCGCTTACAGGTCTTGTGAGCCTACGGACGGCGGGGGG
>CAZLJC010000016.1:36343-48649 GCA_964559855.1 uncultured Actinomycetes bacterium | reverse complement strand
GGCAGGGCTGCGACAGCCGAAACTACAGCCGGCCGACTCGCAGCTCGGCGGCGCACAATGGCGAACCCGTGAAGCTACTCGAGCGGCGCTCCTTGCTTGAACAGCTCGAGAAGGTCTGGATCGAGGCCGAGGCCGGTGCCGGATCACTCGTGTTCATCGACGGTGAGGCCGGCGTCGGAAAATCGTCCCTGGTCGCTGCGTTCAGACATCGGCTCGACCCCAGTGTGCGGGTTATCGCCGGCGCCAGCGATCCCCTCATCACTCCCGCACCGTTTGGACCCGTCCTCGAAGTCGCGCCGGCCCTGGGAGAGGACGTCCTGGCGGCTCTCATGCGTCCTGAACCGCCACGTCACCTCCTGGCGCTGCTCCTTGAGCGGCTCGAGGCGCAGCCGACCGTTCTCGTACTCGAGGACATCCACTGGGCGGATGCGGGCACGCTCGACCTGGTGCGCTTCGTCGGGCGTCGCATCTCATCCCGGCGGCTCTTGGTAATCGCCACGCACCGGGCGCGCCGGCTCAGCGCCGACGATCCGCTGACGGTTCTGTTCGGCGACCTGGCCACGGCTCCCGCCATCCGTCATCTCACGGTTCCGCCGCTCAGCCCGGCCGCAGTCGATGAGCTGTGTCGGCGCACGGGCCACGATTCGGGAGACGTGTACCGGGTAACGGCAGGAAACCCGTTCTTCGTCGCCCAGCTGCTGGCCGCCGCACCCGGTTCGGTCCCGGGGTCGATCACAGATTCGGTCCTGTCCCGTGTTGCTCGGCTTTCGCCGGCCGCGCAGCGACTCCTCGAGGTCGCGGCCGTGATCGGCCCACGCTTCGACCTCGAGCTGCTGTCGGCACTGGTGGGACCGACACACGCGCTTGCAGAAGCGGTTTCGGCAGGTCTCCTTGATGATGGGGACGCTCCTCTGGAGGTGCGGTTCACTCACGACCTTGTCCAGCTGGCCCTGGAAGAGTCGCTTCCGTCCGCACGTCGGAAACTCCTTCACGAGCGAGCGCTGGACCAGCTCCGGCAGCGGCCTGACCCGGAGCGCCATCTTGCTCAGGCCGCTCACCACGCACTCAACGCGAGTAATCGCGACGCGATTCTGGAGCTCGTTCCGATGGCTGCCAACCGAGCCGCTCGCCTTCACGCTCATCGTGACGCCGCCCGCTTCTACGAGGCCGCGCTCGAGTGGGTGCCGGCCGAGCGAGGCGGTCTTCGCGCCGACCTGCTCGGCCGTCTGGCGCGGGAGGCCTATCTTTGCGGCCGGCTGGCGGATGCGCTCGCCGCGGCGAACGAGGCGATGGCGCTTTGGGATCAACTCGGTGATCGTCTGAAGGCTGGAGAAGCGCTCTACTGGAAATCGCGGCTCAGCATGTTCGCTGGGCACCGCTCAGACGCCGAGGAAAGCAGCCGACTGGCGCTGGCGCTGCTGAGCCAGCTTGTTCCCGGGCCCGAGCTCGCAATGGCCTACAACAATCAGGCCTGGCTCCGGATGCTCGCCTGCGACTTCTCCACCGCGGCCGAACTCAGCCGTCGATCCATCGGGCTTAGCGAGCGGCTGCAAGACCCGAGCCTGCGCCTCCAGGCCCGCGTCACCCTCGGAGCGAGTCTCTTTCACGCCGGTGACGAAGAGGGCCAAATCCTGCTCGAACGTTGCTTGAGCGACGCCCTCGACGCAGACGAGGACGACGCCGTCGGTCGCTCACTTTGGAACCTGGCGCTCATCTCACTCATCCACCGTCGCTACGAACTGGCGTGGACGACGATCGAACGCGGACTTGCGCTCTGCAAGGAGCGCGACCTCGATTACTGGCGGCAGTTCCTCACGACCGCAAAGGCGAAGTGGCTGCTGGACCAGGGCGAGCTCGATGCGGCAGCTGCGATCTCTCGTGTCCAGCTCGAAAAGACCGACTCCCCGATCATGGGTCGGATCATCGATCTCACAGTCGACGCGCGCGCGAGGGCGCGTGGGGGGGACTTGCAACAGCTGGGCCTGCTTGACGAAGCGCTGCGGCTGACGCTCGGCAACCCAGAAATGGAGCCACTGCTCCCAGTCCGCACGGCCAGGGCGGAGGCGGCTTGGCTGGCCGGAGACCGGCCGGCGCTAGTGGAAGAGGTTGTGATAGGCGTCAACCAGCCGGCCCTCCGGATGGACCCGTGGGTGGCGGGCGAGCTTCTCGTCTGGGCGAAAGTGGCAGGAGCCAACGTCGAGGGAGTCGCGGAGATCGCCAAGCCCTACGAACTCGTGGTCAGTGGCGACGAATGGCAGGCCGCCGAGTACTGGCTTCGGCTCGGCTGTCCGCACGAGGCGGCGGTGTCACTGATCGCGTCGGGCGACCCGATCGCGGGCCAGGAGGCGTTTGCAATTGCGGACCGGTCAGGCGCGCGCGGCACCGCCGCCGCGATCGCCCGCACGCTCCGCGAAAAGGGGGTGCGGCGGGTGCCCCGCGGCATCCGTCCCTCGACCAGGCGGAATCCAGCCGGACTCTCCCAGCGCGAAGCCGAGGTGCTCCAGTTGCTGGCCGAGGGCGTCTCCAACGCAACCATCGCGAAGCGACTGTTTTTGTCGCCGAAGACCGTCGAGCATCACGTGTCGTCGATCCTCCGCAAGCTGGGAGTCGACAGCCGCGGCGAGGCCGTTCGCGCGGCGAGCGAGATGAGCCTGGGCAAACTGGGGGTCAAGGAACCCCAAGTTGAGGGTGCGGACCCGATGCGCGGCCCCGTCTCGGCCATCTAGCGTCTCCTCAGCCCGCCGCGCGGCTGGCAGCAGACCAGGAGATGGAGATTTGAAGCACATGGTCGCGACCAAGCAGGGCGAGATCGACGTATCAGGCGCGGGCAAGCTGCACTACCGCGAAACGGGCGATGGCAGCCCGGTGCTGCTCATTCATGGCACTGGTGGACCTGCATGGTTCGGCAGCGTCGACCGTTTCGCGTCCCGTCATCGGGTCGTCGACTACGACCGCCGGGGCTTCGGCAGCTCAACGCCTGTCAGCGCTCGGGGTTATCTCGACACGCAAATCACGGACGCGATGGCCCTGCTCGAAAAACTCGGGCTGCGAGATTCGGTCGTGGTAGGCCACAGCTGGGGTGGCCTCGTGGCTCTCGGTCTTGCCATCCGAGCGCCAGAGCTCGTCAGCAGGCTGGTTCTGATGGAGCCGCCTTTGCACGCCAAGAAGAGCCCGACCCCGGCCTTCCTGGCAGCGTTCATCAAGGTGCAGTTGCTGCGCAAGTTCTCGGGAGAGCAGGCCGCCGCGCGCGCCTTCTTCGCCTTCGCGATGGCGCGCCGCGGCGGCCCTAACACGTGGGATCGGCTGCCGAGCGAAGCGCGCGCCGAGATTCTCCGCAACGCCGCCGGGAGTCTAATCGAACTCGATGCCGGCACCGGTGAGGAGTTGTCGGACGCCGAAGTCTCAAGCATTCGGAAGCCGGTCCTGATCCTCAAGGGCGCATCCACACAGGCGATCTTTCAGAATGTGACCGATCGGTTGGCGGCGAAGCTGACGCATGCCCAGGTCCGCGTCCTCCCTGCCGCCGGCCACATGATGCAGTTCGATCAGCCAGACGAGTTCGAGGCCGCGGTCCTCGACGTGGCAGGCTAAGCCGCTGCCTGTGGGGTGCACTTATTCGATCAGGTCGGGAGCGGCTCAGGGTTGGTATGATGCACCCTACGTAGGGTATGAAGAAGACGAGCGTTTACCTGGATGAGGACGAGTCGGAGGCACTGAAGAGGGTCTCCGCCACCACCGGCCGCGCCCAGGCTGAACTGATCCGGGATGGGGTGCGGAAAGTGATCCGCGAGATCGAAGGCGAGGCGCGCGTCTTCCGCAGCCTCGGTCGCGGCCGAGGTCGGGGCAAGCCCTACTCCCGATGGAACGCTAGCGATCTCTATAAGAAGGTGATGGGGCCGCGGTAGGTGGCCCTCCTGGTCGACGCCGGCGCTCTTTACGCCCAGGCGGACGCGGACGAACCTAGGCACGCCTCGATAGTCCAGCATCTTAAGACCGAGCGTGGAGGGCTTGTCACTACAGAGCTTGTGGTGGCTGAGGCCGACTATCTGATCCTCGACCGCCTCGGCATCAACGTCGAACTCGCCTTCGTCGATGACCTTGCGCACGGTACGTTCACGGTGGAGTGCTTGAGCAGAGCCGAGCTAGCGAAGGCCCACTCGATCATCGAGCGCTATCGCGACCTGAAGCTGGGGCTGGCGGATGCGTCGCTGGTGGTAATCGCACAGCGCTACAAGACCACGCGCATCCTCACTTTCGACGAGCGAGCGTTTCGTGCCGTGTCCCCGCTCCAGGGTGGCAGCTTCACGGTGCTGCCGGAACGGCGGTGATTAGCAATCGAGGCGGGATTCATACTTGCTGCACGCAGCCCAAGACCGCACCAAGAAAGCTCGAGCGCAGCGCGGCCCGCAGGGCGATCGCTGAAACGGTCGGCACGAGTAGCTCCTCGCGTCTCGGGCGGGCCGTGTCACAGCTGTGTCACGCATTCGCGGAACCAGGAGGACACAGAAGGACTGACGAACGACCCCGCGGGGCAGCGATATTCCTGCTCCTCGATGAAGATCACGTATTCGCCCGCAAGGACGTAGAAAGCCTCGGCACAGTTGTGGTGGATGTGCATCGGAGGCCCGAAGTTCGGCGGCTCGTCTGCTTCGAGGAGCGAGAAAGCGCCTTCCGTGTCTTGCTCACTCGCCTTCAGGGACATCTGGAACCCACCCAGGTCGATTGGCCGTCCTTCGCCTGGGCGGTGTACGAACCCTCGCCCCATGCTTTCCCTCCTCCTATTGCTGCGGCGGAATTGCCGGTAGGCCGGCCCGAAGGAGAGCGTCGCCAAGCTCAGCCTTCTTGTCCGGGTTCGCGAATCGCGCCGACCGGATCGCGGTCGCTACGGTGACGTCAGGCTTCAGCTCTCGCAACCGGTCTGCCACCACTTTGGCATCTTCACCATGGCCGAGGTTGGCCAATGCGGCAGCCCGCAAGACGTAGGGCATCGTAAATCGCGGATTTGACCGAGCTGCCTTGCCGGCCGCATCGGCTGCTTCCCCAAAACGGCCGGACGCGAAGTGTGCGTATGCGAGACCGATGCAGGGCAGATACAGAAGGGGATCGAACGGGCTCAGGCGAACGGCGCGCACAGCCTGATTGACGGCCGCGGCATCATCCCCCATCCACGCGCGGACGATGGAACTGAAAGCGAGAGCGAGCGCCGAAGAGCTCGACAATCCGAAAGATCGATCGAAGGCGGCAAGGTTGCGGCCGTACAGCAACGCCGAGCGGCGTGCCCGCGAGATACGAGCTCTCGGAGACGATTGTGCAGAGAAGGACGATCCCCGTGTCGACTTCCTTCAATCCAACGGAATCCTTGGTGTTGTTGAGGTCGGTCACCGTCGTGATGTGGTGCACCGCTCCCATCGAGGTGAACAGCTCGACGTTACGCGCCAAGCGACGTTGAAGTCACCGCCGGTCTTCGCGACGCCGACCAGGTGGTCGTGTCCTAAGCCTCTGTCTAAGTCGGATGCTCGATTCGATACCTGAGATGCCTTACGTAGGGCGAGGCAACCACCTCGATCGGTGCCAGCTTTTCGTGACCGAGTGGCGCAAAACCGCGTCGCAGATGTGTCACGCATTCGCGGAACCAGGAGGGGCGAATGGTCGACGACTAGCGGTCACCTGCTCTCCCACGTGCTCGACGAGGCTGCCTATCCTATCGCTGCTCGCGTCAGGTCAACGGCGGGAGCTGCCCACGGCAGCGCGTACAGCCCCGTTCACGCCCACACCTTTGGCCTTGAGCGTGTCCTTGCCGGCCTGTCTACCCTCATCGACTCCAACTGATGCGGGAGTTGCCGGGTAGCCAGAAATCGCCGCCGCTGCCAGCCCGTTAGTCAACCACCACAACTGCATCTCGCGAAAAATCCCCGACAGATCCACGCCACGGGCGCGACCTTGCAGTTTCAGCTCCTCGGCGGCATATCTCTCCAGAACTCGTCGAATGACGCCACATCGAAGATGAAGACTCGGCCCTCTGCAACCCGGCCGTCGCGAACTCGATACACGTTGGCGCCCAGAAAGGTCAGTGTCCGGCCGTCCCGCTCGGCCGTTACCTCCGTTAGGAGGACGACTTGCTCACCTCCGGCGACCATCGCGAGCTGCTTCACGCGATATGGCTTGCCTCCCATGTACAGCTTTTGGCGATCCCAGAGCGCCAGAACTTCGTGCGGGCCGAGGTACTCGCCGGCCATCAGGGTGCGCCCCGGCAGGTGGTAGACCACACTCGGGTCCAGCACCTCGAACAGACGTCGTTGATCAGCCTTGGCGTAGGCATCGAACATGTCGCGGATCACGTTGTCCGGCGACTGCTGGGCCTGGCTGCCAGGCGCAAACTGGTCCGAGTTCCGGGTCATTCGCTCGAGCTGGACGTCGATTCCACCTGCTTCGCGCACTAGCTCCGTATATATCCGGCCCCACGCGAAGCGGCCTTCGCGAACGCCGAACAGATTGACGCCGGCAAACTCCATTCGACTGGCGTCCGCGCGCGTGCCAGACATCCGCCACTCCATCCAGATCGTGTCGGCGTCGACGGCCGAGCCGAGCATCTCGGCGCGTAGGTCCGGAAGCTCGCGGAACAGCTTGATGAAGTTCTCGCGGACCTTGTCGCGACCCTGGACGAACTCCCCACGCCGAGCGGGCGCCTCGTCGCGGTACTCAACGGCGAAGCAATCGACCGCGGCGTCGAGGTCATGCAAGCTGATCGCATGAACCCAGCGCTCGGCGACCTGCCTCGGATCCGCATCCATCGGTAGTCCCTCCTGGCAGCAATATAACTGCGTCAGTAGCGCGACCCGCAGAATGGATTCCTCCTGAGATCAGCGCTGATCACGGTTGCGCTCGACAGGACCTGATGAGGTCAAGGACTCCTCCTCTAAGTGCGGATGAAAAGTTGAAATAATGTCCCCTCTCCCCGACTTTTCCGCTGCCGACGTTTCTGCTTCGAACAGGCGTCCCCCAAAGCAGCGTTTTGCGCCAGACGCGCGTAATTCCGCGAGCCAACCGCGCCGTTGGCGCCAAACGCGCGGAATCCGGGCGGTCGGAGGAGTGGGGGGCCCGCAGGGCCTGGAGGGTGAGGAATGGGCGGCTACGTGCTTGGACTCCAGGAGATCGACGAGACGCAGGTCGCGATCGTCGGCGGCAAGGCCGCGCAGCTGGGGGAGCTTTCGAAAGTCGAAGGCGTCCGCGTTCCGGCCGGGTTCTGCGTTACGACCGACGCCTTCCGGCGAGTCACGGCAGGCGTTCCCGCCCTGGACCAGCGCCTGGAGCGGCTGTCGCATCTGGACCCGGATGATCAAGCCGCGATTCGCACCCTGAGCGCGGAGACCCGCCGAACGATCGAGGAAATCGCCGTCCCCGGCGACCTGGCGGCGGCGATCACGAGCGCGCTGGTCCAGCTCGGCGAGCAAGCCGCCTGTGCCGTCCGATCGAGCGCCACGGCGGAGGACTTGCCGGCGTCGTCCCTTGCCGGCCAGCAGGACACATACCTGAACATCGCCGGCCCGGCGGCGATCCTCCAGCACATCACGCGGTGCTGGGCTTCGCTCTTCACCGAGCGGGCCGTCACCTACCGCATACGAAACGGCATCGACCACCGGAAGGTCCGGATGGCCGTGGTCGTCCAGCGGATGGTATTTCCCGATGCCTCGGGCATCCTGTTCACGGCCGACCCCGTCACGTCCAACCGCAAGATCGCCTCCGTCGAAGCGAGCTTCGGCCTCGGCGAGGCGCTGGTCTCAGGCCTCGTGAACCCCGACGTCTTCAAGGTGCGGGACGGCCGGATCGTCGCCCGGGCTGTCGGGGCCAAGCAGATCGCCATCGAACCGCTGCCGGCGGGCGGGACGCGGCAGGTCGCTCTCGACCCGGAGCGGCAGCGGCAGCCGGCGCTGTCGGATGCGCAGGTCCTGCGCCTCGTGGAGCTGGGGCGGCGCATCGAGGCGCATTTCGGCCGCCCGCAGGACATCGAATGGTGCCTGGTGGAAGACGGCTTCCAGGTCGTCCAGAGCCGGCCGATCACGACGCTGTTTCCCATCCCCGCGGCCGCGGACCGGGAGAACCACGTCTACATCTCGGTCGGGCACAACCAGATGATGACCGACGCCATGAAGCCCCTCGGGCTCTCGGTGTGGCAGCTCACGGCGGCGCGGCCGATGTACGAGGCCGGCGGAAGGTTGTTCGTCGACGTCACGCGGGAGCTGGCGTCACCAGGCAAGCGCGCCGCCCTGCTGGAGACCGCTGGGAGATCTGACCCGCTCGTCAGGGATGCGCTCGAGACCGTCCTCGAACGGGGCGACTTCGTTCCTCCGGTCCCGGACGAGGGACCGGGCACGGCGCCGGCTGCCGGGGCCGCCGCCGCCGGGGCGCCCGCGCCGATCGAGACCGATCCGGCCATCGTCACCGAGCTGATCGGCCGGACTCAAGATTCGATCGCCGCCTTGAAGCGCGACATCCGGACGAAGTCCGGACCGGAGCTGTTCGACTTCATCCTGGCCGATATCCAGGAGCTGCGACGGATCCTGTTCGACCGGCGAGGCCACCAGGTGTTGATGTCGGCGATGGAAGCCGCCTGGTGGCTCAACGATCAGCTGCTCGAATGGCTGGGCGAGAGGAACGCGGCCGACACGCTCACCCAGTCCGTCCCCAACAACGTCACCTCGGAGATGGGGTTGGCGCTGCTCGACGTCGCCGATGCCATCCGCCCCCATCCGGAGGTGGTCGCCTTTCTGGAGACCGTCGAGGACGAAGCGTTCCTGGACGAAATGGTCGAGCTTCCGGGCGGGGAGGAGGCGCGAAACGCCATCGAGGGCTACCTCGACAGGTACGGAATGCGCTGCGTCGGCGAGATCGACATCACGCGACCGCGCTGGAGCGAACGCCCCACCACGCTGGTGCCGATCATCCTCAGCAACGTCAGGAACTTCGAGCCTGGCGCCGGCGAGCGGCGCTTCGAGCAGGGGCGGCGGGAGGCCCTCGACAAGGAGGCGGAGCTGCTGCAGCGCTTGCGCGCCCTGCCCGATGGAGACCTGAAGGCCGAAGAGGTCAAGCGGATGATCGACCGGGTCCGCACCTTCATCGGGTACCGCGAGTATCCGAAGTACGGAATGATCAGTCGCTACTTCGTCTACAAGCAGGCCCTGTTGCGTGAGGCCGAACGCCTCGTCAAGGCCCATGTGCTTGGTGAGGTGGAAGACGTCTACTACCTCACGTTCCAGGAGCTCCACGACACCGTGCGCACCAACCAGGTGGACGGCCGGCTCATCCGCCGCCGCAAGGATGCGTTCAGGTCCTATCAAGCGCTGACACCGCCCCGGGTGCTGACCTCAGAGGGCGAGGCGATCGCCGGGGCCTACCGCCGCGACGACCATCCGGACGGCGCTCTGGCGGGTCTGGCGGTCTCCGCCGGGACCGTCGAAGGGAGGGCCCGCGTCGTCCTGGACATGGCCGACGCCAACCTCGAACGGGGCGATATCCTGGTCACCGCCTACACGGACCCCAGCTGGACCCCTCTGTTCGTCACGATCAACGGCCTCGTGACCGAGGTGGGGGGCACCTTGACTCATGGCGCCGTCATCGCGCGGGAGTACGGCCTGCCCGCCGTTGTGGGGGTGGCGGGGGCCACTCGGCTGATCCGGGACGGCCAGCGGATCCGCGTGGACGGCACGAACGGGTACGTCGAGATCCTGCCCTAGGCCTCACGTGGCCGAGTCCGGATACGGCGCTCCAGCCACACGAGCGTCTTGCGCCAAACGCGCGTAATTCCGCGCGCCAAGCGCGCCGTTGGCGCCAAACGCGCGGAATCATCCGTCGCTCTCGACGGCCCGTTCGAGCTCCGCCGGCGGGTTCTCCGTCCCCCACGCGAGGTGGTGCGCCTTCGGGTAGAAGAAGATCTGCGCGATGAGGGTGGGGGCCAGCGCGGTCATTACGACGACGGTGACGAGCATCGAATACTGAGCGCGATCGACGTAGCCATGAGTCAGCCCGAAGAGGGCGGATATGGAGCCGAAGGTCAGGCCGGTGGACATCATCAGCGTCGTATAGAAGGCCTGCCTGCCCCTGATCTTGAAAGCGAGCGTGGCGGGGTAGACGCCCACGAACTTGGCCACGATCTTGACGGCGAAGAGGAGCAGCACGCCGACGATCCCGCCGACGACGGCCTTGAGCACGATCAACGTCCCCGCCTTGAGAAAGAAGAAAGGCGGGGAGAACGGCCTCCGACCTTGCTGCTGAGGCGAGACCGCCGAGGATGAAGAGCAGAAGGAAGACGAACTTCACCTCGGGCTCGCTCACCGCATGTCCGAATACCGCGACCACCCACTTCATGGCGCGGGTGAAGAAGACCATGGCCACCACGGTTGCGATGGCGAAGGCGACGAGCAGGACGTTGTAGTTCGCGAAGATCACGCCGAGTGCGCCGACGGTGCCGATGTCACAGACGAAGCACGCGGTGAGGATGAGCTTGCCCAGGTCGGTCTTGTTGAGACCCGTCTCGATCATCACGGCATAGACGACGGCGACCGATGTGGTCGAAAGCGCGATCCCCGCGATCTGGCTGGCGTGCCACTGCCACTGAAGGACGTACCACGCGAAGGCCCACGCGCCGGCGAATGGAAAGAAGAAGCCGATCCCTCCGATGACCAGGCTTGGCTTGAGGAATCGCCGGAACGAGTCGGGGTCGATCTCAGCGCCGGCGAGAAAGGTCAGGAGGACCGAGCCGAAGCCGGCCAGGAAGTTGATCCACTCGTTGGGCGCGATATGGAACAGGTTTCCCGCGACGACGCCGACGATGATCTCCATCAGCGCGACAGACAGGCCGACGCGGATCGAGATCATGCTCGCCGCCAGGGCCAGGCCGACCCAGATGCCGGCGACCACGTAGACGTTGTTGAAGTCGGCCCAACCGATATCCGAGAGCGACGCTGGCATGACGGCCTCCTACCAAATGGATCTGGTAGGGCCTATCAGCCTCACGGCGCGGGCGAGACCCATCGCCTGGAGGGCCATTGAGCCGGCCCGCCAGCGGACAGCTTAACGGAGTTCCAAATCAACCGAATTCGGCGGGCGAGCGAGACGAGCGTTTTGCGCCAGACGCGCGCAATTCCGCGAGCCAAGGGCGCTTTTGGCGCAGAACGCGCGGAATTCCGGGCGCGCGGTCACACCCGCCCGCGTCACATCGCCGCCTCGAGCTTCCCCCTGCGCAGGACGCTGAACCGCCCTCGCCTGTGATCCACCGACCCCTCCGCCATCAGCACCGCCAGCGCCCGGTTCACGTTGGCCCGGCTCGCGGCCACCATCGCCGCGAGCTGGCCCTGCGTGAGGTCGAGCGGGATGTCGATCCGCCCGCCCTTCCCGGCCTCCAGGCCATGTGAATCCGCCAGGTCCAGCAGCTTGCGCGCGACCCGCGCCTTGATGTCCCGAAACGCGATGTCCGTCGTCGCCTCCAGCTGAGCCCGCGACGTCTCGCTGAGCTCGCGCAAGAGCCGGCGCCCCACCACCGGATTGCGTCCCGCCAATTCCTGCAGCGCCTCGGCGGGCAGGGCGAAGCAGGTCACGGGCGAGGCCGCCACGGCGTCCGACAGCCGCCTGCCCTCCGCGAAGGCGTCGATCTTTCCGAGGACGTCGCCCTCCACGTAGATCTTGATGATCAGCTCCTCACCGCCGGGCCCCGTCCGCGAGATGAGGATCGCGCCCTCCGCCAGCACGAAAACGTCGCGCGCCTCGTCGCCCTCGGACCAAAGCCGCTGCCCCCGCGCGAGCGAGATGCGGCGGACAATGCCCGCCGCCTCGACAAGGTCGGCCTCCGCGACCCCCTCGAGGAGCGCCGCCGCCCGCAGCGCCTCGATCGCCTTCACGCCGGCCATGCTAGGCCGCGAGCTGTGCCGCGCGGCATCGCGACGCCTGAAGCATGAAGCTAGTCTGGGCCGATCCAGATGGGAGGCGGTCCAGTGGAAGAGATGCTTCGGGTGCTCGCTCCCGGCGAAGGCCGGAAGGTGCGGTTCGCCGGTTCGGAAACCGTCTTCAAGATCACCGGCGACGAAACCGGCGATCGCTACGAGATCCACGAATCCGGCCTGGTCCCTGGTGGCGGGCCCCCCGCGCACATCCACAGCGACGTGATCCACGCGTTCTTCGTGCTCGTCGGTGAGGTCGAGTTCGAGATCGGGGGCAGGAAGATCGCCCTCGGACCGGGCGGCTTCGTGTTCTGCCCGGCCGGCGTCCCTCACACCTTCAGGAACCACGGCGAGACGGAGGTCCGCTGGCTGCAGG
>CAZLJC010000016.1:0-36243 GCA_964559855.1 uncultured Actinomycetes bacterium | reverse complement strand
GGCGTCCCTCACACCTTCAGGAACCACGGCGAGACGGAGGTCCGCTGGCTGCAGGTGGACTCCCCCGGAGGCCGCGAGCGCATGTTCCAGGAGATGGGGGAGAAGGTGCCGGTCGAGCCGGGGCCCGCGCAGCAGCGGGCGATGGCCGAGGTGCTGGAGCGGTACGACACGAAGGTGGTGCCGCCTTCGTGAGCGAGCTTCCGGTCGTGATCGTCGGCGCGGGATCGGCCGGGCTGGCCACGAGCCTCGAGCTGTCGAAAAGCGGCGTCGAGCACATCGTCCTCGAGCGCGGCCAGGTCGCTCAGCGCTGGCGCGACCGCTGGGACAGCTTCTGCCTGGTCACCCCCAACTGGACGATGGACCTTCCCGGCCAGGCCTACGACGGGCCCGACCCGGAGGGCTTCATGCCGCGTGACGAGATCGTGCAGCGCCTCGAGCGATACGCCGCCGGGATGCAGGTTCGACCGCGCCAGGGCGTCGAGGTCACCTCGCTGGAGCAGGCCGGCCGGGGTTTTCGCCTCCTGACCGGCGACGGTGAGATCCACGCCGAGGCCGTTGTCGTGGCGACCGGCGCGTTCCAGCGGCCGCATCGCCCTCCGGCCGCGCTCAACCTCCCGCCCGCGCTGCCGGTGCTCGACGTCGAGGGCTACACGTCGCCTGCCGCCCTCCCGCGTGGGGCCGTGCTGGTCGTCGGCAGCGGCCAGACCGGCTGTCAGCTCGCCGAGGAGCTCCACGAGTCCGGCCGTGACGTGGTCCTCGCCTGCGGCCGTGCCCCCTGGGTGCCACGGCGCATCGGCGGCCGCGACCACTACCACTGGATCGTCGAGACCGGCTTTCTGGAGACCCGGGCGAGCGAGCTGCCCTCGCCCGCGGCACGGCTGAACGCCACCTCGCAGGGGACGGGCCACGGCGGTGGCCACGACCTTCACTACCGGACGCTTCAGGCGACGGGCGTCACGCTGGCCGGCCGGTTTCTCGGCGTCGACGGCCGCCGCGCCCACTTCGCCGCGGACCTGGACGCCTCCGTCGCCTTCGGCGATGCCCGTTACGCCGACTTCCGCAAGCTGGTCACCGATCACTGCGTGCGGAGCGGCAAGCCCGTGCCCGAGATGGAGACTCCGGCCCCGTTCGTCGCCGGCCCGCCGGAGTCGATCGCCGTGGCGGATCTGGGCGCGGTGATCTTCACCTCAGGCTTCCGCCCCGACTACGAGCGCTGGATCAAGCTCCCGGGTTTCGACGAGATGGGCTTCCCGCTCCAGCACGAGGGGGCCAGCACCGCGGTCCCCGGCCTGTACTTCGTCGGGACGCATTTCCTGCGCAAGCGCAAGTCCTCCCTCCTGATCGGGGTCGGCGAGGACGCCGCGATCGTCGCCAACGCCATCGCCGCCCGCCGCTCAGCCGGCCGCTCAGCCGGCCGCTCAGCCGGCCCCTCAGCCGGCCGCGGCGCCCCAACCACAGGAGCGTTTGGCGCCAGGCGCGCGTAATTCCGCGCGCCAAGCGCGCCGCTGGCGCAAAACGCGCGGAATTTCCGCCGCGCCGGAAAACACGCTCACCCTCACACCGAGCCGATGAACTCGCGCAGCGTCGCGGCCAGGAGTTCGGGTGCCGTCTGATGCGCCGCGTGCCTCTGACCCGGCAGCTCCGCCACCCGCGCGTTCGGTAGCATGCGCGCGACACCCTCGAACATCTCCCGCCGGCTTGGATCGGTCTCCGAGCCGGCGATCAGCAGGGTGGGCGGCCGCAGGCCGGCGAACCTCGTCCCGTCCGCTCCGTACTCGTTGATCGCCCGCAGCTCGCGAGGAATCGTGTGAGCGGCCGCCACGCGCGCCGGCCACGCCGGATGCGCGCGGAGGACGGGCAGCTCCTCAGGCGTCACGCCGGCGGCCTTGAGCATGAACGTGCTGACGGCCTCGTCCCGCCGTCCCGCCGCGACCAGCTGCTCGAACTGCGCGATGAACTCGTCCGGAATGAAGCGCATCCCCCGCGGCTTGGTGCCGCCGCCCTCGTAGATGGACAGACTCGCAAGCCTGTCCGTGAGCCGCGCCGCCTCCAGGACGCAAAGGCCGCCGAAGGAGTGGCCGTACAGGTGGACCGGGCCGGGCACGGCGTCGACCGCCGCGACGACGTCCTCGAACTCCCGCTCGATCGCGTATGGATCGCCGTCGCCGCTGCCGCCCCGCCCGCGTCGATCCATCGCGTACACGGTGAAGGCGCCGGCCAGGAACGGCACCACGCTGTCCCACGCCGTGTGGTCTGCGCCGGTCCCGTGAACCGCCAGCAGGCTCGGGCCCGAGCCCGTCTTCCAGAGCCCGATCGCCGTGCCGTCCTTCGACGTGGTGGTGACGAGCTCCGCCGGTTGAGTCGTGGTCTCCATGAAAGACGCCTCCTCGCTGGGATGAGCTCAGGCTGACCTGCCGCCGGCGCCCCGCGCATCGCGCGTTCGCGCTATTTCAGGAGGTCGTGCTCGAGAGCGAACAGGGTGGCGCCGGCCCGGGTCTGGACCCCGGCTTTCTCGTAGATGTGGCGCACGTGGTGGTCGACGGTGCTCGCCGAGATCGACAGCCGGTCCGCGACCTGGGCCTTGGTCGCGCCGCGACAGATCAGGCGCAGCACCTCCACCTCACGGTCGCTCAGGCCGGCCGGCCATGCGCTCCGGGAAGGCTTGACCTGGTGACCGGCGGCGGTGAGGACATCGTGCACGGCCTCGGCGTCCAGCCGCCCCGATCGCGCCATCGCCGCGAGCTCGGACGCCGCCTGGTCGGGGGTCATCGCCGCCCGGTGCGGCCGCGGCTGGGTCATGGCCTGGTAGGCGTCGGCCGCGGCCAGGATCCGAGCCTGCACCGGGATATCGCCCGCCTGGCTTCCGCGGTGATAGCCGGAGCCGTCCTGGCGCTCGTGGTGCATTCCCGCGGCGGCCACGACCGGCCGCAGCGCCTTGACCCGGCCCAGGATTCTCTCCGAGTAATAAGGATGCAGGCGCACCCGCTCCCATTCGCCCTCGGTCAGCGGCGCCGGCTTGTCCCAGATCCCGTTGGGCACCGCCGCGCGCCCCAGGTCGTGGAGCAGACCGGCCCGGCGCAGCCACACCGCGTCGGCCGGCCGGGCGGCGGCCGACAGGGCCGCGACCTCACGGGAGTGCCCCGGCGTGAAGGGTGACTTCAGGTCGACGAAGTCGGCGAAGGCGGCGAGCACGCCGTCCAGGCGCGGCTCGGGGACCCAGGGCCGCGGTTCCGGCTCGGACTCGAGCACCGCCTCCCACGGCGATCCGGTCTCCGCCGCGGCGACGAGGTCGCCCGCGGCGCCGAGAAAGGCGTCCGCCACCGCCGGGTCGTAGGCCGCGCCGCGCCGGTCTTTGACGGCATCGCGCGCGCCCGCCTCGCCCCGGAGCCGGTGCAGCACCTCCACGTCGCGCGCGACGAACACGATGCGCGCGGGCAGCGGGATCGCCTCGCCCGCGAGACCGTCCGGCATCCCTCCTCCGTTCCACTGCTCGAAGGCCGCGCCGAGCCCCGCGCGCACGCCGCCGGGCAGGCCGAGCCGCTGGGCCAGGTTCTCGCCCAGCTCGCAGTGCGCCCGGATGCCCTCGCGGGCGCGCTCCCGGCCGCCGGCCATCATCCCCACGACGAGCCGCGCCCGGCGCAGCGGTCCCTGGCCGGCGCCGACCTGGGGCACCACGTGCGCGGCGAACTCCCGCGGCGGGCCGCCCAGGACGGGCGCGATCGCCGCGCGCACCGCGATCTCGTCGCCGCCCGCCATCCCGGCCATCTCGTGTGCGTCGGCCGTGCACCCGAGGAAGCGCAGCAGCGCGACGTAGTAGACCTCCGAGAGCTCCTCGCCTCGCAGCCCCAGGCGCTCGCCGAGCGCTCGCGCGATCAGGCAGGTGCGCAGCGCCTGCTCCAGCGGCTGCCCCATGCCGAGGTCGGTGGCCAGGGAAAGGGCGGCCATCAGCTCGGCCAGGCGGAGCGTCTCGGGCATCGCACCATTCTTGAATAGCGCGATCGCGCGATGCGCGCCTTCCGCATCCAGCCGAAACTTCGGCTCATGCAGGCTGAAGACGCGTACAACTACTCGAGTTTCTCGTTCGCGCTCGAAGGGCCCGAGTACCGGCACTGGCTCGAAGCGGGACCGCGGCCCGGCGATCCAGCACCCGACTTCGAGCTGGAAGACCTCGACGGCCGGCCTGTCCGGCTCGGCTCCCTGCGCGGCCGCCCGGTGGTGCTGGAGTTCGGCTCCTACACCTGCCCGATCTTTTCCGACCGCGTGGTCGACATGGAGCGCCTGGCGGCCAGGCATCCGGAGGCGGAGTTCGTGGTCGTCGTCGTGCGCGAGGCGCACCCCGGCGAGGTGACCGGTCCGCACCGGACGCGGGCGGACAAGCGGCAGGCCGCACGCCGCCTGGCCATGGAGGAGGGGCTGCGGCGGCGCGTGCTCGTCGACGACCTCGAAGGAACCGTCCACGGCGCCTACGGCGGGGCGTGGAACCCGGTCTACGTCATCGACTCCGAAGGCCGCGTGGTGTTCCGCCGCGCGTGGAATCACCCGGGCGAGGTCGAGCAGGCGCTCGCGGCCCTGGCCGCGGGAGGTGCTCCGCCCTCAGGCGAGTCGATCGCCATGGCGGCGCTCCCGGGCACCTCTCCCGTCGGGCTGCGGCTGCTGGAGCGCGGCGGCCGCCAGGCGCTCCTCGACTTCTACGGCAGCGCGCCGCCGCCCGTCCGCCAGCGCCTGCGGGAGTCCCCCTCGGAAGCCGTCCGCGGAGTCCTCGCGGAAGCCGGCCCCGACCTCGAAGCCGTCCCCCTGACCTGAGCCCGGGCCCGCCTTTCGGCGCCTTCTGCGCCAAACGCGCCGAATTCCCGCCGGCAAGGGCGCGTTCTGCGCCAAACGCGCGGAATTCCCGCCGGAATCCGCGCCGCCTACCGCTCGCGCCCGCCGACGGCGCGTTCTGCGCCAAACGCGCGGAATTCCCGGCGGCAAAGGCGCCCTTGGCGCAAAACGCGCGGAACTCCCGGCGCAGAATGGCGGGATAAAGCGCTCGCTGCCCGCCCGGGTAACCCGTTTGGTTAATCGGCCGGTGACCGGCGTTTTACTGCTCACGCTCCGGCAGCTCACGAATTCGCTCTCCGGCACGCGAGAGAAAGGAGGTTGGTCAAGTGACCTGGCTCAGCCGCCGTCAAAGCGGCCAGGGCATGGTCGAGTACGCCCTGATCCTGGTGCTGGTTTCGATCGTCGTCATCGTGATTCTTCTCACCATGGGCAACCAGATTCAGAACGTCTTCTCGAACGTCGTGGCCGCGCTCGGTCTCTAGCTCTCCACGCGCGGGGCCGGCCGGCCGCCGGCCCCCGCCGACCTGCCCCCGCCGGCCGTGCGTTTCGCGCGTTCTGCGCCAGGCGCGCCGAATCGCGCCGGCCAAGGGCGCGTTCTGCGCCAAACGCGCCGAATCGCGCCCTCCGGGTCACCCGCGCAACCCGCGCCAACACCCGCGCCCGCACCAAGCCCATCGCCGATAGTTAGCCGATGCCCCGACCCTGGTGGCGCGGCGCCGTCTTCTACCAGGTCTACGTCCGGAGCTTCGCCGACTCAAACGGCGACGGCGTGGGCGACCTGCCCGGCATCACCTCCCGGCTCGAACACGTGCGCGACCTGGGCGTCGACGCCATCTGGCTGACTCCGTTCTACCCCTCGCCGCAGAAGGACCACGGCTACGACGTGGCCGATTACTTCGACGTCAACCCGGAGTACGGCACGCTCGAGGACTTCGACCGCCTGCTCGCTCGGGCGCACGAGCTCCGGCTCAAGGTGCTGGTGGACATCGTGCCCAACCACACGTCCGACCGGCATGAGTGGTTCCGGGCCGCCGTCGCCTCGGCGGACAACCAGTTCCGCGACCGCTACCACTTCGCCCCGGGCAAGGACGGCGGCCCGCCGAACAACTGGACCTCCTCCTTCGGCGGCCCCGCGTGGTCGCGCGAGCCGGGCGGCGAGGGGTGGTACCTCCACCTCTTCGCGCCCGAGCAGCCCGACCTGAACTGGTGGAACCCCGAAGTGCCGAAGGAGTTCGAGCGCATCCTGCGCTTCTGGCTCGACCGCGGCGTCGACGGCTTCCGCATCGACGTGGCGTCCGCGCTCTTCAAGCGCCGCGACCTGGCCGACCGGCCGGTGATCCCCGACCCCGTCTACGGCACGCCGCGCTTCGATTCCAGCTTCGCGATCATCGACCAGCCGCAGCTCCACGACGTCTACCGGCGCTGGCGCCACATCGCGAACGAATACGCGCCCGACCGCGTGCTCGTGGGCGAGATCTTCGAGCCCCGCCGCCACGCCAAGTACATCGTGCCCGACCAGCTCCACATGGCCTTCGCCCTGATCCACCAGCCGTGGCAGGCGCCCCTGTGGCGGCGTTCCATCGACGTGAGCCGCGCCGCGCTCCAGGGGCCCGACTGCGAGCCGACGTGGACGCTGGCGAACCACGACGTGGTGCGGCCGGTGAGCAGGCTGGGCGGCGGCGCCACGGGGCGGGCCCGGGCTCGCGCCGCGCTGCTGCTCGTGCTCGGCCTGCCGGGGCAGGTCTTCCTCTACCAGGGCGAGGAGCTCGGGCTGCCCGAGGTCGACCTCCCCGACGAGGCGCGCCAGGACCCGGTCTTCCTCCACTCCCAGGGCCGGCAGCCCGGCCGCGACGGCTGTCGCGTTCCCCTGCCCTGGAGCCGGGGACGTCCCCACGCCGGCTTCTCGGACCGCGAGCCCTGGCTCCCCATGCCGGCGGGCTGGGATGACCTGGCCGTCGACCACCAGGCCGGCTCGGCGGAGTCCACGCTCTCCCACTTCCGCCGCGCCCTGGCCTGGCGCCGCCGGCTGATTCCCACGCTCTCCGACGTGCTCGAGTGGCGTCCCGCGCCGCCCGGCGTGCTGGTCTACGGCCGGGAGCACCTCACCGTCGCCTGCAACTTCAGCCCGCGCCAGGTCAGGATCCCCGCGCCCGGCAGGGTGCTGATCGCCAGCGACCGGCGGGTGCGGACCGCCGGCGGCCGGCTGATCCTTCCGCCCAGCGCGGCCGCCTGGCTGGCGGGGGCCGCCTGAAGCCGGCGAATTCCGCGCGTGATGCGCCAAACGAGCCGAATTCCGCGCGCCAAGGGCGCGTCTGGCGCCAAACGCGCCGAAATCGCAAGCCGGCCGGCGCGCCCGAAACCGAGGTTGTAGCCAGCCTATCCACAGGGCGGGCAGGCCACAAAAGGCCGCCAGGTTAACGACCGGGTGGCGCCCCCGCCTCGAACCACGGCTTTTCGGCCGGGAGTTAACCGAGATCTAACCAAGGAGTTGTCCACAACCGCTAAAGTTGCCTCCGTGGCGGTCGGAGTCTCCCCCGATCCAGACCTCTCGCCTGTCCTCCTCCCCCCGAGCACCCGCTACATCAACCGCGAGCTTTCGCGGCTGGACTTCGACGAGCGCGTGCTGGCCATGGCGGAGGATCCGCGCCTGCCGCTGCTCGAACGGGTCCGCTTCCTGTCCATCTTCAGCCAGAACCTGGACGACTTCTTCCAGGTCCGGGTGGCCGGCCTCAAGGAGCAGGTCCTGGCGGCCGTCGTCGTGGCTTCGCCCGACGGCATGTCGCCCCTCGAGCAGCTGAAGGCGATCCGGACCCGCGTCGAGGGCATGATCCAGCGCCAGGTCGAGATCTACAACCGCGAGCTCCTGCCGGCGCTGGCCGAGGCCGGCATCGCCCTGCTCCGCCGCGAGGACGTGAGCAAGAAGGAGCTGGCGCAGCTCCACACCGTGTTCCGCGAGCAGATCTTCCCCGTGCTCACGCCGCTCGCCGTCGACCCGGGCCACCCCTTCCCGTACATCTCCCACATGTCGCTCAACATCGCGGTGATGGTGCGCGACCCGCAGCGCAAGGTCGAGCGCTTCGCGCGCCTGAAGGTGCCGCCGGTCCTGCCGCGCTTCGTGCCCCTGATCGAGGGCGAGCGCTACATCCCGCTCGAGGACGTGATCGCGCTGCACCTCCCGTCGCTCTTCCCGGGCATGGACATCGTCACGCAGCACCCGTTTCGCGTGACCCGCGACGGCGACCTCGACGACGTGGACAGCGACGCCGAGGACCTGCTGGCCGCGATCCAGACCGAGCTCCGCCGCCGCCGGCGCCACGCCCGCGTGGTCCGTCTCGAGGTGGACCCCGGCATGTCGCCCGAGGTGCTCGAGCTGCTCACCCGAGAGCTCGAGCTGCAGCCGCAGGACGTGTACCGGATCAACGGCCTGCTCGACATGGGCAGCCTGATGGCGCTCACGTCCCTCGACCGGCCGGACCTGAAGGCCGAGCCCTGGACGCCGACGACGCAGCCGCGGCTGCGCGGCATCGCCGCCGAGGTCCCCGACCTGTTCGCCGTGCTCCGCGCGGGCGACGTGCTCGCCCACCATCCCTACGACTCCTTCGCCACCTCGGTGGAGGCGTTCATCGACCACGCCGCCGCCGATCCCGACGTGCTCGCGATCAAGCAGACGCTGTACCGCACCTCCGGCCCGGCCAGCCCGATCGTGCGCGCCCTGATCCGCGCCGCCGAGCGGGGCAAGCAGGTGGTCGCGCTGGTCGAGATCAAGGCCCGGGGCGACGAGCAGGCCAACATCGGGTGGGCGAGGGCGCTGGAAGAGGCGAACGTGCACGTGGTGTACGGGCTGCTCGGGCTGAAGACCCACGCCAAGGTCACGCTCATCGTGCGCCGCGAGCGCGGCGGCCACATCCAGCACTACCTGCACGTCGGCACCGGCAACTACAACCCGAGCACGGCGCGCATCTACGAGGACATCAGCCTGCTCTCGGCCAACACCGACCTCGGCAGCGACGTGACGGAGCTCTTCAACCTGCTGACCGGGTACAGCCGCCAGAACCGCTACCGCATGCTCATGGTCGCGCCGACCAACCTGCGCGCCGGGATCACGCAGCTCATCGAGCGCGAGGGCGTGGTCGGCGGCCGGATCATCATCAAGGTCAACAACCTCGTCGACCAGGAGATCATCGACGCGCTCTACGGCGCGGCCCAGAAGGGCGCTCAGGTCGACCTGCTGGTGCGCAGCATGTGCTCGCTCCGTCCCGGCGTGGCCGGCCTTTCGGAGCGGATCCGCGTGCGCTCGATCGTCGGCCAGTTCCTCGAGCACTCGCGCGTCTTCTGCTTCGGCAACGGCGGGCGCCCCGAGTACTACCTCGGGTCGTCGGACCTCATGCCGCGCAACCTCGACCGCCGCGTCGAGGCGGTCGTGCCCGTGACCGACGCGAAGCTGTGCCAGCGGATCCAGAAGATCCTCGACGTATCGCTGGCCGACGACGTGCTCTCGTGGGAGCTCGGCCCGGACGGCGCGTGGCGCAAGGTGCCGACCGTGCGCGGGCTCAACTCGCACGAACGCTTCAAGGAGATGGCCCTCGAAAGCGCGCACGCCAACGGCGTGGGCGTCGTTCCCCGCCCTTAATTGGTCGAGCGAGAGGTCAAGCTCGGGGCCGGCCCGGCGTTCCGCCTCCCCGACCTCGCGGGCGTCATCGAGGGCGTGGACGTGGCGCCGGTCGAGACCGTGCGCATGGACACCGTCTACTACGACACCCCCGACCTCCGGCTCGCGCGCTGGGGCGTGTCGCTGCGCTGGCGCAACGGCGAGGGCTGGACGCTGAAGCTCGCTCCTCCGCCCGCGGCGCCCGGCCATCCGGCCGTCCTGCTGGAGCGCGACGAGCTCAACTTCCAGGGCAGCCCGCGCAAGCCCCCGCCCGGCGCGCTCGAGATGATCCGCGCCTACGTGCGCAGGGCCGAGCTCGCGCCCGTCGCGCGGCTCTCCACCGTGCGCCGTCGGGTGAGGCTCGTCGACGGCAAGGGCGGCCGCGTGGCGGAGGTGGTCGACGACGAGGTGTCGGTGCGCGACGGCCGGCGCGTGGCCGCGCGCTTCCGCGAGATCGAGGTCGAGGCGCCTGAGCCCGAGGGCGGCCCGGACGGCGTGATGGACCCGCTCGTGACCGCGCTGCGGGGCGCGGGCGCGGGCGCGCCCGACCCGACCCCGAAGTACATCCGCGCGATCGGCCCGCGGGCCCACGAGCCCCCGGAGGTGGCGCCGCAGCCCGTCCCGCCCGGCGCCGCGGCGCGCGCCGTGATCCGCAACGCGATCGCCGAACCCGTCGCGTCGCTGCTCCACCACGACCCGCTGATCCGCGCCGGGCGCGACCCCGAGGCGGTGCACCAGGCGCGCGTGGCGACGCGCAAGCTGCGCTCCAACCTCCGCACCTTTGCGCCCCTGCTCGACCAGGAGTGGTCCGAGCCGCTGCGCGGCGAGCTCGGGTGGCTGGCGATGAGCCTGGGTGCGGTGCGCGACCGCGAGGTCCTGCTCGACCGGCTGCGCAAGAGCGCGGAGTCGCTGCCGGCCTCCGACACCCGCTCGGCCACGGCCCTGCTGCAGCAGCTGAGCGGCGACATCGAAAGCCTGCGCCAGAAGCTGGCCGCGGACCTCGACTCCGACCGCTACGTCGACCTGCTCGAGCAGCTCGTCCAGGCCGCGCATTCCCCGGTCACCACGCCCGAGGCCGACCAGCCCGCGGACGCGGTGCTGCCCGCCCTCGCGACCAGGTCGTGGGCACGCCTGCGCTCGGCCGTGCGCCGGCTGCCGGATCCGCCGAGCGACCCGGAGCTGCACCGCATCCGCATCCTCGCCAAGCGCGCGCGCTACGCCGCGGAGGCCGTCGCGGCCGTGGCCGGGCCGCAGGCCGCGTCCTTCGGAAAGGCGGCGGCCAGGCTGCAGACGGTGCTGGGCGACCACCAGGACGCGGTGACGGCACAGGCCTGGCTGCGCGGCACGCGCGTCAGCGGCCGCAAGGCCTTCGTCGCGGGCGAGCTGATCGCGCTCGAGCGCATCTCCGCCGACGATTCCCGCTCGCGCTGGCCGAAAGCCTGGCGGGCCCTCGACCGCAAGAGCATGCGAGGCTGGATGCGATGAGGACGTTCTACGTGGTCCGCCACGCCAAGGCGGGCGACCGCGAGGAGTGGACCGGCGACGATCGCAAGCGGCCGCTGACCGGGAAGGGGCGCAAGCAGGCGGAGAAGCTGGTCGAGGTCCTCGCGAAGCTCCCGGTGGCGGCGGTGTTCTCGAGCGGCTTCGTGCGCTGCGTGCAGACGGTCGAGCCGCTGGCCCAGGCGCGCAGGCTGAAGGTCCAGCTGTCGCCCTCCCTCGAGGAGGGCAGCGGCCTGGAGGGGCTCGCGGAGTTCTTCGGCGACCGCTCCCTGGGCAACGCGGTGCTGTGCACGCACGGTGACCTGGCGTACGAGCTGGTCGAGGACCTGGTCGAGCGCGAGGTCATCAGGCAGGGCGAGGGCGGCTACGACAAGGCCTCGACCTGGGTCCTGGGCGTGGACGACCACGGCGTGGCCGTGAACGCCAGGTACCTCGAAGCGCCCTGAGGGCGAAGCACATTAGTCTGCCCTCGTGACGATCACGCTTCGCGGCCCGGGATTGACCGAGGAGCAGGTCGTCGCGGTCGCGCGCCATCGCGAGAAGGTCGCGCTCGCCGCCGCCGCGCGCACGCGCATGGAGCGCAGCCGGGCCCGCGTCGAGAAGGCGGCCCGCTCCCGCGAGCCGGTCTACGGCGTGTCCACCGGGTTCGGCGCGCTGGCGAGCACGCGGGTGCCGCCGCTGCGCCAGCCGGAGCTGCAGGTCGCGCTCATCCGCTCGCACGCCGCGGGCGTCGGGCCGCCCGTGGAGGAGGAGGTCGTGCGGGCGGCGATGCTGCTGCGCGCGCGCACGCTCGCCATGGGCCTGTCGGGCGTCAGGCCGGTCGTCGCCGAGACGCTGATCGGGCTGCTGAACGCCGAGCTGACCCCGGTCGTGCCGCGCTACGGGTCGGTCGGCTGCAGCGGCGACCTCGCGCCGCTGGCGCACATCGGCCTCGCGGTGATCGGTGAGGGCGAGGTGGTCGACGCCAAGGGCGAGCGGCGGATGGCCGCGCAGGCGATGCGGGCCGCCCGCCTCAAGCCCGTGAAGCTCGAATCGAAGGAGGGCCTCGCCCTGATCAACGGCACCGACGGCATGCTCGGGATGCTGCTGCTCGCGTGCACCGACGCCGAGCTTCTCTTTCGCACCGCCGACGTCACCGCGGCCATGTCCACCGAGGCGCTGCTCGGCACCGACCGCGCGTTCCAGGAGCGCGTGCAGTCGATCCGCCCTCACGCGGGCCAGGTCGCGAGCGCGGCGAACCTGGTCAAGCTGCTGCGCGGGTCGGGCATCGTCGCCTCGCACCGGCACTCGGACCACGCGGTGCAGGACTCCTACTCCGTGCGCTGCAGCCCGCAGGTCGCCGGCGCGGCGCGGGACACGCTCGACTTCGCGCGCAGGATCGCGGAGGTCGAGCTCGGGTCCACGGTGGACAACCCCGTCGTCCTCGAGAGCGGCGACGTCGAGTCGAACGGCAACTTCCACGGCGAGCCGCTGGCCTTCGCCGCCGACTTCCTGGCCATCGCCGCCTCCGAGGTCGGCTCGATCGCGGAGCGCCGCGTCGACCGCCTGCTCGACCCACACCGCTCCGCGGGCCTGCCGCCCTTCCTGGCCGACGAGCCGGGCGTGAACTCGGGCCTGATGGTGGCGCAGTACACGGCCGCGGCGCTGGTGGCGGAGAACCGGCGCCTGGCGGTGCCCGCGAGCACCGACTCGATCCCGACCTCCGGCATGCAGGAGGACCACGTGTCGATGGGCTGGGGCGCCGCGCTCAAGCTCCGCGCCGTGCTCGACAATCTCGCGCACATCCTGGCCGTCGAGCTGACCGCCTCCGCCCGCGCGCAGGACCTGCGCCGGCCCCTCGAGGCGTCGCCCGCGACCGGTGCGGTGCGCAACGCCCTGCGCCGGCAGGTCGCGGGCACGGGCCCCGACCGCGTCGTCGCGCCGGAGCTGGCGGCGGCCGCGGCGCTCATCACCGGCGGCGCCATCGTCGAGGCCGCGGAGTCCGCCGTCGGACGCCTGCGATGACGCGCGTGGTCAGGGCCCCTCGCGGCGCCGAGATCTCCTGCCGGGCGTGGCCCCAGGAGGCCGCCATGCGCATGCTCATGAACAACCTCGACCCCGAGGTCGCCGAGCGGCCCGAGGACCTGGTCGTGTACGGCGGCACCGGCCGCGCCGCCCGCTCGTGGGAGGCCTTCGACGCGATCGTGCGCGAGCTGCGCACGCTCGAGGACGACGAGACGCTGCTCGTGCAGTCCGGCAAGCCGGTCGGCGTCTTTCGCACCCATGAGTGGGCGCCCCGCGTCCTGATCTCCAACTCGATGCTCGTCCCCGAGTGGGCGAACTGGCCCGAGTTCCGCCGCCTCGAGGCGCTCGGGCTGACGATGTACGGCCAGATGACCGCCGGGTCGTGGATCTACATCGGGACGCAGGGCATCCTCCAGGGCACGTACGAGACGTTCGCCGCAATCGCGCGCAAGCGCTTCAACGGGACGCTCGCGGGCACGATCACGCTGACGGCGGGCCTCGGCGGCATGGGCGGGGCGCAGCCGCTGGCCGTGACGCTCAACGGCGGCGTGGCGATCGTCGTCGAGGTCGATCCCGAGCGGATCGAGCGCCGCATCCAGGGCCGCTACCTCGACACGCGCGCAGGCTCGCTCGAGGAGGCGATGGCCCTGGCGGTCGAGGCGCGAAAGGACATGCGCCCGCTCTCCATCGGCCTGCTGGGAAACGCGGCCGAGGCCTTTCCCGAGATCGTCGCCCGCGACTTCACGGTCGACGTCGTCACCGACCAGACCTCCGCCCACGACCCGCTGAGCTACGTCCCCGCCGGGCTCGACCCCGACGACGCGCAGGAGCTGCGCCTCGACGATCCGGAGGAGTACGTCAGGCGCGCGCGAGAGAGCATGGCGCGGCAGGTCGACGCGATGGTCGAGCTCCTCGACCGGGGCGCCGAGGTCTTCGACTACGGCAACAGCCTCCGCGCGGAGGCCAGGCTCGGCGGCAGCGAGCGCGCCTTCGACTATCCGGGCTTCGTCCCCGCGTACATCCGGCCCCAGTTCTGCGAGGGCAGGGGTCCGTTCCGCTGGGCCGCCCTCTCCGGCGACCCCGCCGACATCGCGGCCACCGACCGCGCGATCCTCGAGGAGTTCTCCGACGACCCCGCGCTGGTGCGCTGGATCAACGCCGCGGCGGAGCGCGTCAAGTTCCAGGGCCTGCCCGCGCGCATCTGCTGGCTGGGCTACGGCGAGCGAGCCCGGGCGGGCCGCCGCTTCAACGAGCTGGTGCGCACCGGTGCCGTGAAGGCGCCGATCGTGATCGGCCGCGACCACCTCGACTCCGGCTCGGTCGCATCGCCCTACCGGGAGACCGAGGCGATGCGCGACGGCTCGGACGCCATCGGCGACTGGCCCATCCTGAACGCGCTCCTCAACACGTCGAGCGGCGCCTCGTGGGTCAGCGTCCACCACGGGGGCGGAGTCGGCATCGGCCGCTCGATCCACGCCGGGATGGTCGTCGTGGCGGACGGCAGCGACCTCGCGGAGCGCAAGCTCGAGCGGGTGCTGACCAACGATCCCGGCACGGGCGTCATGCGCCACGCCGACGCGGGCTACGAGCGGGCGCTCGAGGTCGCGGACGAGCGCGGCGTGCGCATCCCCATGCGCGGTTGAACGGATCGGGCTCGTGGCACGCCGAGCAGGCGTGGCTCGGCCGGCGCGCGGAGAACGTCCTGCTCGAGGTCGACGGCGGGCGCATCGTCAGCGTCACGGAGGCCGTCGAGCGGCCCGCGGACGCGATACCCCTCAAAGGCTGGACCGTCCCGGGCTTCGCCAACGCGCACAGCCACTGCTTCCAGCACCTGCTGCGCGGTGAGGTGGAATCGGGGGGCGGCGACTTCTGGGAGTGGCGCGAGCGCATGTACGGGTACAGCGACTGGTCGCCCGAGGACTACTTCAACCACGCGCGCCTGGTGTTCCGCGAGATGCTCGAGGCCGGGATCACCGCGGCCGGCGAGTTCCACTACCTGCACGGTCGCGGCAACGACCTCGGCCTCGCGCTCATCGACGCCGCGCGGCAGGAGGGCATCCGCATCACGCTGATCGACGCGTGCTATCTGCGCGGCGGGATGGACGGGCGCGAGCTCGACGAGCACCAGCTGGCGTTCTCCGACGGCGACGCCGACCGCTGGGCGCGGCGCGTCGACGAGCTGAAGGACGCGGACGGTGTGCGCATCGCGGCCGCGATCCACAGCGTGCGAGCGGTCGACCCCGAGTCGATGCGCATCGTCGCCACCTACGCTCGCGACCGGCGCGCGCCGCTCCACATCCATCTCGCGGAGCAGCCGGCCGAGGTGGAGGAATGCCTCGCCGCGGAGGGCTGCACGCCCGCGGAGCTGCTGGAGCGCGAGGGCATCCTCGGACCCGACCTCACCGCCGTCCACGCGGTCCACCTCACCCCGACTGACGTCGCGCTGCTCGGCTCGAACCACGTTGCGGTGTGCGCGTGCGCCACGACCGAGCGCGACCTCGGCGACCGCGTGGGACCGCTGCGCGACCTGGCTCGCGCCGGATCGCCGCTCTGCGTGGGCAGCGACTCCAACGCGGTCATCGACGCGCTGGAGGAGGCGCGCGGCCTCGAGCTCGACCAGCGGCGCGCGACGGGGCGCCGCGTGCTGCATCAGCCCGAAGAGCTGCTCGCCGCGGCGACCGCGAACGGGATGCGCGCGCTGGGCTGGGACGCGGGTGAGCTCGCGCCCGGCAAGCTCGCGGACTTCGTGACGCTCGACTCGCCGCGCATCGCGCGCCGCGACCTGGCCGCGGACTACCTGGTGTACGCGCTGAGCGGCCGCGACGTGACCAACGTGGTGGTGGGCGGCAACACCGTCGTGAGCCGGTGAGACGGCTGCGCAACATCGGCCGCCTCTTCACCGGCACGCCTCGCGGCGTGGTGGAGGACGCGGCGATCATCTGCGACGGCGAGCAGATCGCGTGGGTGGGCAGGCACGGGGACGAGCCGCGCGAGCTCATGGAGTCGGTGGTCGAGGAGGACGACTGCGGCGGCGGCCTCGTCACCGCGGGACTGATCGACGCCCACACGCATCCCGTCTATGCCGGCGATCGGATGAAGGAGATCGCGATGCGCACCGCGGGCGCGTCCTACGAGGAGATCGCGAAGGCGGGCGGCGGCATCCGCGCCACGGTGAAGGCGACGCGCGAGGCGCCGGTCGGCGAGCTGGAGCAGGCGACGGCGCGCCGGCTCTGGGCGTGGCTCGAGGGCGGCGCCACGACCGTCGAGGCCAAGACCGGCTACCACCTCAACCGCGAGGGCGAGCTCGAGAGCACGCGCCTGCTCGCGCGCCTGGCGCGGCGCACCGACCTGCCCCGGATCGAGATCACGTTCCTGGCCGCGCACGCGCTGCCGCCCGACCGGTGGGCGCGCCTGGGCGGCTATGCGAAGCAGGCGGCCGAGTGGTGCGACGACGCCTACGCCGCGGGCGCGCGCTTCTGCGACGTCTTCTGCGATCGCGGCTACTTCTCGGTCGCGCAGTCGCGGCACATCCTGAAGGCCGCGGCCGCGGCCAGGCTCATCCCGCGCCTCCACGCCGACGAGCTCGCGCGCACCGGAGGCTCGAAGCTCGCCGCCGAGCTCCACGCGAGCTCGGCCGACCACCTGCTGCGCGCGAACCGCGCCGACGCGCTCGCGCTCGCCCACGCCGGCGTGGTGGCGACTCTCGCGCCCGGCACCGCGCTCTCGATCGGCCGCCTGCCGCCGGTCAGGGAGCTGGCCGCCGCGGGCGCGGTGATCGCGCTCGGCACCGACCACAACCCCGGCACGAGCGGCCTCACGAGCATGAGCGCGGTCGTGGCCCTGGCGGTGGCGGTGTTCAAGCTGCCGGTCGATCGCGCGCTGATCGCGGCCACGCTCGGCGGGGCCTATTCGCTCTCTCGCTCAGATCGAGGAGTGGTCGCGCCTCACAAGCTCGCCGACCTCGTGCTCTGGGACGCCGAGCACGAGGGCGCGTTCGCCTGGGCGTACGGCCTCAAGCCCAGGATCGTGTGGCGGGGAGGCTCGCAAGTTTTTGCATGAAAAGAGGTTGCTAAAAGCGTGCAATCAGCCTATAAGTTGCACCTGAACGGCCGCCCGCTCAGAGAACGCATCAAACAACCGCGGTCGAAAATGGAGGAAGGCAAGTAGTGGCTAAGTGGAACCCCCTGGCGCTGAAGATTCTGATGTGGCTCATGGGCGTGCTCATGGTCGTCGGTTCGGCCGCGAGCTTCGCGGGCGACACAGTGTTCCAGTTCGACAGTGCATTCGGCGTCACGGCTCCGGTGGCGGGCATCGCGTTCGGCGCGGGCCTGATGATCGCCGGCTTTGACCCGGTCGCCAACGTGAGCTGGGTTCGCGCGCTGATCCTGTACGCGATCCTCGAGGTCGTCTACCAGGTCTTCACCGCGATCACCATCGGACACTTCGACATCATCACCTTCATCGTCGCCATCCTCGTCGCCGCGCTGGTGCTCGTGCTCTACCCGAACAAGCCCGCGCTGTGGATGCAGGGCGGCAAGACCGCGACCGGCGCGCGCGCGTAACTCTCGAGAATCAGAGGGGCGGCATCGGGCCGCCCCTTTTTTATTTCTCGACGGCGATCACGTCCGTGCCGGCGATCTCGTCGTGCACCGGCCGGCGCGCGAACCACGACAGCGGCCACGCGACGAAGCGCAGCGCCGCCTGCCCCGGTGTGAGGGGACGCCCGTCCGCGGACACGACGCGCCGGCCCGTCAGCATCCCGCCCAGCGTGCGCCCGGAGGTCGTCCAGCACCCCACGTGGTAGCCGGCGAGCACCCCGAGCGTCGCCGCCACCCGGTGCCGGCGGCCGAGGGTGCGCGCCAGGGCCACGCACAGCGCCACGTCGACGGCGGCGGCTCGGTTGCGCTCGCGCCGTGAAGCCCGGACGCCGGGCGGCGCGGCCTGGGGCGCGCGCAGGCGCAGCAGGAACAGGCGCGTGAACAGCAGGTGGACCTGGAGGTGGCTCACCGCATAGAGGGGCCGCGGCAGCCGGGGCCGGAAGCCGGTCATCGCGGCCTCGACCTCTCCGTCTCGCGAGGCGATCCTCCACGCGCCGCCGGCGGCGTCCGCCAGCAGGCCGCCTTCGATCGGCCACTCCACCGCGTGCGGGCCGACGTGGGCGGCCCCGAAGCGGAGCAGCTCGAACGGGCCCACGACCACGGCATCGCCGCGCCGGCCCACCAGGCCCAGCGTGAGCTCGCGCATCGCGATCCAGTAGCGCTCGGCCAGGTCCGCACCCGACAGGGGCGGCGTGCCGCCCGCCGAGTCGCGCACCGAGACCGAGCCGTCGCTCCACGTCACCACACTCAATATGGTGATGGCGTGGCCTGGCTCGAGTTCGGCGCCCACGTCGTGATCCACGTCCCGCCCGACCGCGTCTTCGACTACTTCGCCGACCACCGCCACGTCGCCGAGGTGCTGGAGGGCATCAGCCGGTGGGAGCCGGTCGGCGGCAGGTCGCGTGGGGTGGGAGCGCGCTTCGAGGTGGAGATGCAGGCGCTCGGCGTGCCGCTGAAGAGCGTGCTTCGGCTCGATCGCTGGCGCCGCCCGCGCGAGATCGGCTGGGTGTCCGAGTCCGGGCTGATCAAGCAGGAGGGCGGCTTCACCTTCACGGAGACCGAGCGCGGCACGCGAGTCGACCTGCGCATCGCCTACTCGCCGCCGGGCTTCGCCGTGGGTGCCGCCATCGCCCAGCGCCTCGACGGCGTGGTGCGAGGGCGCCTGGACCGCGCCTTACGCCGGATCAAGCAAACCCTCGAAGCCTAGAGTTAGGTCCGGATGAAGTTGACGCGCCGCGCCGGCGAGCTCCTCGGCAGCACGTCGATCGGCATGCTCGCTCTGCGCTCGGGCCGCCTTCCGCTGGTCAACCCAGCGGTCTTCAGCTACGCGGGCGGCTCGCTGTGGATGACGACGTCGCGCTACGCGGCCAAGACGATCATCGCGCGGCGCGATCCGCGCGCCGCCTTCCTCGTCGACGGCGGCGGGGACGCGGTGCTGCTGCGCGGCGCGCTCGAGATCTTCGATCCGCTCTCCATCTCGAGCCAGGTGCGCGCGGTGCTGGACGGCCCGGCTTACTTCTTCGGCCTGGCCGGGTACGCGGTGCGCAACGCACCCTTCGTCGCGGGATACGCCCTTGACCTGGCGAAGCTGCCGCGCGAGTGGATGCCGTACAACCGCGTCGTCCTCCGGCTGAAGCTGAGCGACGCGAGCGTCATCGAAGGACCGCCCTTCCCGGCCGCGCTGGCCGCCCGCGTGCCCGCCGTCCCGGCCGAGGTAAGCCGCCGGCTCGCCGGCGTGTCGCGCGGATACGCCTGCTGGATCGAGGGCGGCATGCCGCTCATCCAGCCCGCGTTATGGGAGGCCGAGGCGGCACGGGTCAGCATCGCGCCCACGGGCGGCCGCCCGCGCGCCGGAAGCCCGGGCGCCCTCGTGGTCGAGTCGCATCACCGCTTCCGGCCCTCGCTGATGGTCGGCGCCTGCGTGCGCGGAACGTTCGCGCAGCCCTCCGAGGACGGCGTCGCGATCGCCGAGCGCTACGGCATCGAGGTCGATGGCGTGCCGCGCGTGATCGATCTCGAGGTCGAGCGGGTGACGTCGTGGCGCGGCTTCGCCATCACCACCGCGCTGCCGAAGGCGGGAGGCAGGCCGGCACGGCGCCTGCACGTGGCCGAAGGCTGAGCCGGATGGGCAGGCCCGCCGCGCCGGAGCTGCGGATCCGCAGGTGGGCGGAGGGGCGCTGGTCGGAGGCCGCGGACGCGGTGGTCACGGAGGAGCCGCTGCAGCTGATGCTGGACGGCGAGGCGCTGTCGGTGGTCATGCGCACGCCGGGAGAGGACGTCGAGCTGGCCCTCGGCCTGCTGCACGCCGAGGGGATCGTGCGCCGGGTGGACGACGTGCGCCAGGTCCGCGTCAGCGCCGAGTCCGGTGAGCAGGCTGGAGGCGTGCCCCCCGTCGACCCGTCGCTGATGGAATCGAACGCCATCGACGTCCGACTCGGCGCGGCGCCGCGGCGCAGGCCCGAGCGGTCGATGCTGGCGAGCTCGGCCTGCGGCGTGTGCGGCGCGACGATGATCGAAGACCTGCGGCGGGATCTCGAGCCGCTCGCCGCCGGGCCGGGCGTCGATCCCCGGCTGCTGCCCTCGCTCGTGGAGCGGCTGCGCTCGCGGCAGGGCGTGTTCGAGCGCACCGGCGGGCTGCACGCGGCCGGCCTGTTCGACCCGCGCGGCGAGCTGCTGCTCGCGCGCGAGGACGTGGGCCGCCACAACGCGGTGGACAAGATCGTGGGCCGCCTCCTGCTGCAGGGCGGCCTGCCCGCGCGCGAGGCGGTCCTGGTGGTCAGCGGGCGGGCGGGGTACGAGATCGTGCAGAAGGCGATCGCCGCGGGGATTCCCGTGGTGGCGGCGGTGGGAGCGCCATCGAGCCTCGCCGTGTCCCTCGCGCGCGACTTCAACCAGACGCTGGTGGGCTTTCTGCGCGGCGACCGGTTCAACGTGTACGCCGGTCCGGAGCGCGTGACCGCGGGCTGACGGCGCGAGCCACTCTTCGATAATCGGAAGGTGACCAGCGTTGCGGCGGCGCGGCCCGCGCTGCGCGCCCTCGCCATCGGTGCGTTCGCGCTCAGCGTCGAGTGGGTGCGCGCCCTGTTCATGACCGTGCCGTACGCGGCGGTGCCCGCGCTCCTCCTCGGCGGCGCCGCGCTCGCCGCTACCGCGCTGCTGTTTCCGATGGATCGCCTGGGGCTCAGCCGCACGCGCCTCGGCCTGCGGGTCCTCGGCGGCCTTGCGCTCGGAGCGGTGCTGCTGCTGCCGGCGGCGGTGAGGTCCGGGGCGCCGCTGCTCCCGGCCGGCCTTGCGGCGGCCGCGATCGCCGTGTCGATCGGCGAGGAGGTCGCGTTCCGCGGCGCGCTCTACGCCGCGCTCGAGGACCTGGGGGGCGCGCCCCTCGCCGTGCTCGGCAGCACTCTCGTCTGGACGCTCGCCCACGCGCTCAGCCATCCGCCCGCCTTCCTCGGCGCTGTGGCGGGCGCGGGCCTGCTGCTCGCCCTGTGGCGGTGGGCGTGCAGAGACCTGGTCGGCCCGGTGGTCGCGCACGTCATCGCGGACGTCACCCTTTGAGGCGGATCGCGCTGCTCGCGTCCGCCGGCGCGCTGTACGTGCTCGCGGCCTGGACGGTGGCGCCCGGGTTCTACGACGGCTTCGGCCCGCAGTCCCCGTACGCCTGGACCTGCCCGCCGCCGCAGGCGGGCGCCAACACCAGGCCGGCGTCCGGCCACGTCGACATCAAGGTGATCGGCGGGGTCAGCGACGCGAACTCCGCGTACACGAACGACGGCCAGATCGTGATCGGGTTCCTCCCGGGCGCGTTCGTCGCGACGGGCAAGACCTCGGTCTCGGTCGACATCGCTCCCGCCGCCGGCTGCCCCCAGCCCGCGGGCGTCAAGCTCGTGACCAACGTCTACCGGATCACCGCGGACGCGCCCCTGGCCAAGGACTCGAACCTGACGATCGTCTACTCCAACCTCGAGCCTCCGCCCTCCGCCATCTACTTCGCCTCCGCCCCCGACGGGCCGTGGACGTCGCTCGGCGCGCAGCCGGAGTCGCAGCCGTACACCGTCTGGCAGAAGGTGCGCCAGCTCGGCTACTTCGCAGCCGGCTATCCGGCCTCCTCCGGCCCCTCGGGGACGCCGACGGTCGGCGGAGGCCAGAGCCTGCCGATCATCGTCGCGGTGCTGATCGGGGTCGTCATCCTCGCGGGACTCCCGCTCGCGATCGTGCGGCGGAGGCGGGGAGGAGGTGAGGAAGAGGACGAGTAGAACCACGCCTGGTCCGCATGCGCGGCGGCGGGTCAGTCGTACTTGATCGCCTCGAACACCGTGGAGCATCCCCGGCAGCGGTACTGAAGCGTCATCGCCTGCGTGCCGAACAGGGATATCACCTCGGCGTCGTGGGAGCCGCAGTGCGGGCACGTGGGTCTCCTGCGCGGTGAGGGGGCGTCAGGCTTTGGTGGGCGCGTACCTCTTCTCCTCGAGCCCGCGCAGCATGCCGAAGGTGCGCTCGTCGATCGCGCCCGGCCGGCCACGGCGGCGCACCGGGTCCCAGCTCTCCCAGTCGATCTCCAAGCGCGGCGCCTTCATCTCCAGGCGCTCCTCGAGCGCGGCGCGCAGCTCCGCCGGACCCATGCTCAGGCGCCCTTCCCGATGCAGGGCCGCCGTCTCGCCCTCGGGCGGGCCGAACCATTCGATCGCCTCCCGCCACGCCTGGTCGAGCGGGCTCTGGTCGATGCCCGAGCGCAGCCAGCTCCGGCCGTGCAGGAAGTGATAGCGCTCCTCCATCAGCATCTTGCGCAGGCGCTGCTGCAGGACCTCGACCGAGCCGTTGACGCAGGCCTCGATCACCGCCGTGAACGCCGTGTCGAGGATGGCGTTGGCGGCCACGAACTGCGCCCACTCGGTCCACGGCCGGTCGAAGTAAGGCAGCGAGCACAGGCTCCCGGCGTCCGGCTCGCGTCCAGCGCGGGGATCCTCGCCCAGCGGCTGCAGGCATCCGTACAGCACGCGGCTGTGCCCGAGATCGTCGAGGCCCATCGCCGCCGCCGCGATATCGGCTTCCAGCGAGGGCGCGCGCGTGGCCCACTCCGCGTAGCGCAGGCCGAGCATCTGCTTGTTGTCCGCGATGCTGAGGACCAGGCCGGACAGGCTCATCTCACGAATCCCCACCCGGCTGCCACAGCTCGATCACGTGCTCCTTCCGCACGATCGCCATCTCGATCCATCGCTCCTCGTCGTACGTGGCGCGCGCGTACGCCATCGCCAGGTCGTCGTCGGGCGCGACCACGCTGCCGACCAGGCGAAGCGGCTCCTCGCGCAGCTTGCGCGCAAACACCTCGTACTCGATGGCGTCGCCGCTGACGCGCCTGTAGCTCGTCACTCAGACCGCGAGGCCCCAGGCTTCGAGCGCGTCGCGTCCCGCCTCGGTCAGCCTGGCCGCCGTCCACGGCGGATCCCACACGACGTTCACCCGCACCTCGTCGACACCCGGCTCGCGCAGCAGGCGCTCGCGCACGTCGTCGACGATGAACTCGGACGCCGGACACCCCATGGCCGTGAAGGTGAGGTCCACCTGGACGACCCCCTCGCTTTCCGTGATGCCGTAGATCACCCCGAGGTCCACGAGGTTGATCGGCATCTCGGGGTCCTGGACCTCGGCCAGGGCCTGCCAGAGCCGCTCGCTCATGACTCCTTCTGGTGCGTCTTCCGGAAGTTGTGGAACTCCTCCTGGAACATGGCGACCATCTCGGCGTTGCGCGGACCGCGCGCCCGCCACCGCGCCAGCACGTCGTCCCACGTGATCGGGCGGTTGAAGTCCCACCGCTTGCTCTCCGCGTCGAACTCGCAGGGGAACGGATAGTCCAGCTCCCATACGTCCTTGCCGTCGCGCGTCTCCCTGTGCGCCGGGACCTTGACCCCGATCTGCTCGCAGTACGGGACCACCGTCGACAGCCACCACTGCCGCAGGCCGTCGTTGGTCAGGCCCTTCAACCGGTAGTCGAGCTGCTTGGAGTGCATCTTCTTGGAGTCGGGGAGGCCGAACCATTCGACGCTCAGCGGGAACATCCAGTCGACCGCGCGCTGCAGCTCGTCCCGCGCGCTGCCGCCCGCCGCGCTGATTCGCTTCATCCACGTGCGCCCGTTGCGGAGGTGGAAGTTCTCCTCCAGCATCACCTTGTTCAGGCCCCGCTTCCACGGCCCGTACGAGCAGTGCTCGTGGATGTCGCCGAGGAGGCAGAACCCCGCCTGGTCGTAGAACCCGTTCGCGACGACCAGCTCCGTCCACGAGTCGAGCGCGACGTCGAACGCGTAGGGGTAGCGGAAGCTCTTCGGATCGCGGCTGAAGATCAGCTTCTCCTGGTCCTCACCCAGCTCTTCGAGGATGTGATACGCGATGTGCGCGTGCGCGAGCTCGTCCTGGATGATCGCGATCCCGGTCATGAAGGCGTTGATGCTCGGCGCGCGCTTCGCCGCGAGGTAGTACGCCGGCGCCGAGATCAGCTCCGTGTCGCCGGACACGATCAGCGTGTGCTTGAGCTCACGCACGTACTCCGGCGTCATCTCGCTCGGCGACTCGATCAGCTCCCCCGACTTCATCATCTGGTCGAACGATTCCGTTGACGCGGCCATGAGCTCAATTCTGGGACATCGGGGACGGCGGTAGAATCGTCGTCCGTCTCCCGGCAGCGGACGCTGCCGTGCCGCGGTGGCTGTAGCTCAGCAGGCAGAGCACCAGATTGTGGATCTGGGTGTCGCGGGTTCAAATCCCGCCAGCCACCCCAAATCGTGGATCTTCTCCCTCCCCTCGTCTTTCCTCCGCTCTAGAACCGCGACCCTTGACCCGGGGGCCCGCTGCGTCCACCGGGCTCTCCCCGGTCCTGGCGCAGGTGGATCGCCGGCCCGAACGCCACCGCCGGCGCGATCGGGAGCAACCGGCCGTCGTCCGTCTTGACCAGCTGCCAGTTCCCCTCATGCACCTTGTGGTGATGGCGCAGGCAGAGCAGGACCTGGTTGTCGATCTCGCCTCCTCCGCCGTCGATCCAGTGAACCATGTGGTGCCCATCGCACCACGATCCGGGACGCTCGCATCCCGGCCACTGGCAGTGCCGGTCGCGCGCGATGAGGGCGCGGCGCCGCGGCCCGCTGATCGTCCGCTCCGCGCGGCCGACGTCGATCACCACCGAGTCCTGCATCAGGACCCGAGTGATGCTGCAGTCGCACGCCCACCGCTCGACCGTCTTGGCGGAGATCGGAAGCGTGAACTCGTTCTCGGCCCCCGGCGCGCCCACGGCAGCGAGCAGCGTCTCGACCGAGGCCGTGACCTGCATCTGCACCGTCTGCCGCCCGCCCCTTGAAGCGAACTCGACCAGCGCGTCGGCGTTGCGCTGCTCCGGCTTGCGATCGTCGTGCGCGCCGGACGGCCTGGTGAGCGGCCGGAGCGCCGTCAACACCACCGCGCCGCCGACCGGGTCGAGGATCCCGCTGATCAGCAGGCAGCCGTCCTGCGCGGTGCTCAGCTTGAGCCGCCGGTTCTCGACCAGCTCCTCCTGCTGCGCGGCGTAGTCCGCCGCGTTCACCGCGTGGCGGTAGTGCATCGACTTGTAGTGGAACTTGCCCGGCGAGCACTCCCGCGCGATGGGGAGCAGCGCGGCCTCGTCGAACGGGCCCCGAATCGCATTGGCCGTGCGCGCCATGACCGTGACGTGAGCGAATCCGATCTCGCCCGCCTGCATCGCCTTGACGCTCTCCGGCAGCTCGCTCAGCCGCTCGCCGACCGCGACCCGGTCGCCCGCCGTCACCGACGTCATGCGGCAGTTGACCCGCAGCCAGTCGATCGCGGTGTTCGAGCCGTCGTGGTCCCAATACCGGCTCTCGGCGAAGGCGAAAGCCGCCTCCGAGAACCTGAGCTCGAGCCGGTCGATCTCGGCCCGCAGGTCGATCAGCTCCTGGGCCAGCCGGGGCCCGGTCCGGAGGTCTTCGTCCACCACCTGAAGCATGAGACCAAAATAGAACAGACGTTCTATACTGTCAAGACACCTTAACAGCCCTCCCTCCCGCGCGTACCACCACACCATCGATGCTCGAGCTGCACGCCGGCTACGGCGCGCCCGAGGAGCAGGGCGATCGCTTCGAAGCCTGCTTCGTCGCCGCGCTCGACGACGCCCAGCTTCCCGGCCCATGCCGCACCGGTCCTGGGACGGCCTCATCGAACCCGCCGAATAGACATCCATTGACCCGCAGCGCGAAGACAACGCCCGGTCCAAGTTGATCGCAGCGTATGTCCCCGACAAAACCTCGTTTACATCGGTTCTCTGACTTCGCGCGTCGGCGGTAACGCCCGCCGAGGCTGCGTTCTACCAACCAGTCCCACCACCGCGCCGTGCGCGCCGGGCGGTGACAGGGGCTGAATCCCATGAACCCCACTGGAGGAAGACCCATGCATCGAATCAGGCTTGCGCTGGCGGGCGGGCTCGCCGCGGTCGCGCTCACCGTGGCGGGCGCCGGAGCGGCATCCGCCCAGACCAACGGTCAGTCCGGCCTCGTGAACGTCAACGTGCAGAACCTGGCGCTCCAGGTTCCCGTCTCGGTCGCGGTCCCCGTGTCCGTGGCCGCCAACGTCTGCAACACGAACGTCAACGTGCTCGCGACCCAGCTTCAGAGCGGACCCGTGAGCTGCACCGCGACGAGCAACTCGCCGGCGCTCAGCACCGCCGTCGCCAACGCTATGACCGGCCAGGGCGGTGGCGGAGCGAGCAACAGCCAGACCGGTCTCGTCAACGTCAACGTGCAGGGCGTCGCGATCCAGGTCCCGGTCTCCGTGGCCGTGCCGGTGGGCGTCGCGGCGAACGTCTGCAACACCAACGCCAACGTCCTCGCGCAGCAGGCGCAGACGGGCAGCGCCACCTGCACCGCGCAGTCCACGTCCCAGGCCCTGAGCCACGCCCTCGCCGCGGCGATGGTCTAAAGACCCGGCAAGAGCACCAACCGAAAAACGGGCGTCGCCCATCACGGCGGCGCCCGTCTCGCCGGCCCTCGGCCTCGGCCGAATTGACCGCGAAGCTACGCCGGCGTCAGGTCCGTGTAGTCGTTGACGATCACGTCGTGCTGCCCCGACTTGTTGCCGGACAGCCCCCAGCTCTTCGCATATGGCTGCGCCTGCTTCGACACCACGTGACCCGACGCGTCGAGCACCGTCAGCGTGGCCGTGCCATGCAGTGACACACCGATCAGGCGCTGCGCCTGCGTCGCGTACTTGGGCAGGAACAGGCGCAGCTCGACGCGATCGAACGCGTACGTCTTGAGGATCGTCGTGTGGGCCGCGACGTCCTGCCTGATCACGTCGGTGAACTCCGTCAGCCCGTCGCAGCACGCCCCCTGCTGGGCCAGCGTCAGGTCGTGCGCCCCCCGCGCCTCCGACTCGATGACCAGGTCGAGCACCACGTCGTGCGCCCACCGGTCCGCCGTCGCCTGGTCGAGCGAGGGATCGAAGGCGACCACGTTGGCGGGCAAGCCCGTCGAGGGCAGCGGCGGAAGCGTGAACACGGGCGCGGACGCCGACGCCGCCGCGGTGCCTCCGGGCGGGGGCAGCGCGGCCGTGGCCGCCGAGCTCAACCACGTCGCGACCGCCGGGCCCGAACCGACCGTCAGCAGCAGCTTCGGCGCCGACCCGTCCGGCAGCTCGGGAGCGGGCTGCGGTCCATAGGTCGATGCCATGGCGGCGATTGGGAGCGCGCTGGTGAGCAGCAGCGTGACCCCCAGCGCGGCGGGCGCCGCCGCCCCAACCCGGCGCAGGGCCGCGACCGGCCCGCCCTCCTCCTCCAGTGGCGCGACCAGCCGCGCCAGCGCGAAGCGTCCCGCGCACACGAACACCAGGCTCGCGAGGATCGCCGTCTTGGTCCAGAACTCGAGCGTGGTGGGGCCGATGAGGACCACGGTGAGGAGCGCGACCAGCACCCCGAAGGCGAACCGCGCGACCTGGCCGTCGGGCACCGTGCGCGGGTCGGGGATCATGAACAGGGCGAAGATCAGCACCTCGGGCGAGGTCACCAGGACCTGCCACAGCTGCCGGCCGCACAGCGGCGTCGCGTACCAGGCCGCCACCATGCAGTGGTCCGGCACCGGCGCCAGCGCGTAGGCGAGGAACACCGCGAACGCCGCCATGAACCCCAGCTCCAGCCCGAGCAGCTTCAGCTCCCAGCCGATCAGCAGCCCGCCGCCGATCAGGACCGCGTAGGTGACGATCATCCACGGGCCCATCGGGATCCACCACAGGTCCTGCGGCTCGGTGAACCGCGGGCCGAGCGCGACGAAGGCCAGCACGAGTCCCAGGTTCGACGGGTTGAAGATGTGCCGCCCCTTCCAGCGGATCAGGTACTTGGAGGCCATGGAGACGACCACCACGCCGATGAAGATCCAGGCTCCGTGCGTGCTCCACCACTGGCCGTGATACGTGCCGGGGACGCGCAGGATGAAGGCCGTGCTGTTGCCCGTTAGTAGCCCGCTGGCCGGCCACAGGATCGCCCGGTCCTTGAGGAAGGCGACCCCGAACTCGATGGCCGCCCCCGTGGCCAGGCAGATGAGGATCTGCGCCACCGAGAGCCGGAAATCGAGCACCGTCTGGCCGAGCACCTGGAGGGTCAGGAGGACGGCGGCGACATGCAGTCGCGGGTCGCGCAGGCTTGGCCCCGAGACCGCGTACTCGCGGCCCCACAGACGCACGGTGCGGCGGGGAGGTCGATTCCCCATTTGCCGAGGTAACGGTAGCCCGCGGGCGAGCGTTACAGCGTGTCGATGCGCCTCCTGATCGTCTGCGTCGCGGCCTGCTGCCTCGCCTCGGCGTGCGCGGCGCCGTTCGGCCTGGGCGAGCCGTCGAGCCGGTCGCTGGAGCGCGGCGTCGTCGACTCCCTCGACGCCACCTCGTCCTTCGAGGTGACGGGTTACTACACCGAGGGCGGCGTGCGCTGGTCGATCGACCAGGAGCAGACGCGCGCGGGCGCGTTCCACGTCCTGCTCAGCGGCGGCTCCACAGTGCAGCTCAAGGCCGTCATGGTCGACGGCCGCCTGTACTTCCGGGGCCGGCGCTTCCTCGCGGACCACCTGGGCGGCGACGCGGCGTCGCAGGCCCTGGCCGCGGCGGCCGGCAGCGCCTGGTGGCAGAGCGCGGTCGCCTCGGTGCCCCGGCTGCCGGACCTGTTCGACGGCGCGTCGTTCCGCACCACCTTTCTCGGCTCGGCGGCGAGCCGGCGGACCGACCACGTGGCGATCGACGGCGTGGACGCGGTCGAGCTCTCGGGCCAGCGCGGGGACGTGTACGTGGCGGAGGCGGCGCCGAACCGCCTCGTCCATCTACATATGCAGCCCGGCGTGGTGATCGACGGCGTCGGGGAGGCGGACCTGCGCTTCGAGAACTACGACCGCGACTTCAGGATCGCGGCCCCCACCGACGTCATCGACTTCTCGAACCTCTCCACGCTGCCGCCGGTCTACACCGTACTCTCGGTCGACACGGGCCAGTGCGCCTCGCCCTGTCTCGTGTCCGCGCAGCTCAAGAACCTCGGCGGCCCGAGGGGCGCGAGTGCGCCGTCGACGGTGACGTTCACCATGACGGACACGGCCGGCGGCGGCGTGCTCGGACGCTGCTCCGTCGACGTGGTGCCGGACGTCGGCTACAACGCCACCACCACCGCTGCCTGCACCATCCTCGGCACGGTCCCGGGCCAGACCTCCGCGACGGTGACGGCCGTCGCGTTCAATCCCGGCCGAGCCTAGCTTGAACCGCGCCCGAGAGGGAGCGCGACGTCCCAGGTCTCCCAGGTCCACGCGTCTTGCGCCAAACGAGCCAGATCCCGCGCGAATTGCGCGCGTCTGGCGCCAGACGCGCCGAAACCGGCTGCAGACCGCGACGCGCCGCGCCGCCGCACTCCTGGCGGCGTGCTCCATGGCGGCCGCCTGCACCACATCCCCGTCCGGCGCCTCGCGGCCTGGACCGGCGAGCCCGCCCCGCCACGTGTTCCTCATCGTCATGGAGAACCACTCCTACGCCGAGGCGCTGGCCGCCCCCTTCACCGCCTCGCTGGCCCGGCGGTACGGCGTCGCGGACGCCTACCACGCGGTCGCCCACCCCAGCGTCCCCAACTACCTGGCCCTCTCGTCCGGCAGCACCTGGGGCGTGCGGGACGACAGCTACCACGTGCTTCCCCGCCGCGACCTCGGCACCGAGCTGACGGACGCCGGTGTGACCTGGCGCGCGTACATGGAAGGGCTCACGGCGGACGGCTGCCTGGACAGCCCGCCGCCATACGACCCGGGCCACGACCCCTTCGCCTTCTACGGCGGCGCCTGCCCCCGCAACGTGGTGCCCCTGACCGGCCTGGCGGCCGACCTCGGGGGCTCGACCCCCCGCTTCGCCTGGATCACGCCCGACCGCTGCCACGACACCCACGACTGCCCCGTCGCGACCGGCGACGAGTGGCTGCGGGAGGAGGTGGGGGCGATCACCGGGTCGAGCGCCTGGAGGTCGGGCGGCGTGCTCTTCATCACCTGGGACGAGGACGATATGGGCCCCGACAACCACGTCCTGACGCTGGTCGTGACTCCGGCGGCGCGCCACGTCGCGAGCACCCGCCCCTACACCCACTACTCGCTGCTCGCGACCGTCGAGGACCTGCTGGGAGTGGGGCGGCTGGGCGCGTCGGCACAGGCCGTCGCCATGACCGACCTGGTCACATAGACCCGGGACAACTCTCTCATTGCGCGGGCGTCTGGCCCGGTCTACGATCGCGCGGCTCGTGGGGCGCGCGGCCGAGCGTGTCCGGCGCGATGTGGCGGTGACGGATTCACGGGAGGAGTTGTGATGGTGGCTCGGTTTCGTGTCGTTGCCGCCGCGAGCGCGATCGCGGTGGTCGGAGCGTTTTCGACGGCGGTGACCCAGGCCGGCGCGGAGCAGACCGGAGGCGCCGGGGTGAGCTTCACGTCACAGGCTTCGCACGTGCAGCTCGTGACGCATTTCGGGTATTCGCCCACCCAGTCGCCGGGCGAGACGGCCTCGAACTCGGGCCAGGAGCTGCGCGTGCCCGTGCTCTCCCCCAAGGGGCCGCGCGCGACCGGCGACGCGCGGAGCACCGTGGCGGCCGCGGGGGCCGGAGGCGAGAACAACGACACCGCGCAGGCCGCCGAGGGCACGCCGTCCACCTCCTCGAGCTTCATCGGAATGCAGGCCTCCAGCACCATCTGCAACTACTTCGGCCACGGCTGCAACCCTCCGGATATGGCCGTCGCGGCCTCGCCCCAGTGGGTGCTCCAGGGCGTGAACACGTCGTTCGAGGTGCTCGACACCTCGGGCAACGTCCAGCCCGGGTGGCCCGTGAACGCGCAGACGTTCTTCAACGTCCCGCTCGACACCAACGCGGACGGCACGCCCTGTGACACCGCGCACGGCAGCCGGCCGTTCCTGAGCGACCCGCGAGCGGTCTACGACCCGGTCGACCACCGGTTCTGGGCCGCCGAGCTCCAGGCCGCCGGCGTTCCGGCGCTGGGCATCGCGGGCGACTGCCCGCTGAAGTCGGCGATCTGGGTGGCGGTGAGCCAGACCAGCAACCCGAACGGCAGGTGGAACGTCTACGAGTTCAACACGATGCTCGACCCCGGCTTCTTCAACGACTACACGCAGATCGGCCTCGACCGCCAGGCCGTGTACGTGTCGGCCAACATGTTCCAGATCGACGCCAACGGAAATGTCACCGGCTTCTACGCCGAGCTGTTCGAGGGCAACAAGTCGCAGATGGAGCGCGGCCGCGCGAGCTTCACGCCCGACGCGTTCTTCAACCTCCAGGCGACCGGCCCCGGCACCACCTCGAGCACCGGCCCCTTCCTCGCCGACACGGTGCAGCCCGCGGTCAACCTCGACTCCAGCGCGGGTGACGGGGAGACGTTCGTCGACACCATCGACGGGCCGGATCCCGTGAACGGCCACTTCTGCGGGTTCCTGGGCGGCGGGTTCGACCAGTCCTGCAGCGGGCTCGCGGTCTGGAAGCTCAACAATCCGACCGCGCACGATATGGGCGGTCCTGCCCCGACGCTCACCGGCACTTACGTGCCCACGAAGCCGTTCGTGGTGGCGCCGGCGTCGACCCAGCCGAGCTGCAGCCAGTGCGTCGACTCGAACGATCTGCGCATCCCGGCCACGGTGATGCTGCGCAACGGGTCCCTCTACGCCGCGTGGGGCACCGCCATCGACAATGGCACGAACGTCGTGCCGGGCATCGAGTGGGCCCGGGTGGACCTGAGCCTGCTCGGCCAGGAGGACGCGGCCACGACCCGTTACTTCAACCTGTCGGGCGACGCGTCCGCGTCGTATCCCGCGCTGATGCCGGACGCCCAGGGCAACGTGCTGATGGTCTACGACCGCATGAGCAGCACGGTGTTCCCGGAGATCCGCTACATCGTCAAGCCCGCCGGCGACGGCAACTTCGAGGGCACGGGCGCCCTGCTGAAGGCCGGTGAAGGCTCCTACCGGCCCGCCCTGTGCGGCCACGCCATCCCCGTCTGCCGCTGGGGCGACTACGAGGCCACCTCGTGGGACGGCGCGAGCCACCTCTGGTTCGCCAGCCAGTACGCCAACACGCTGAACCCCGTTGCGCCCCAGTACGGCCGCAACTGGGGCACATGGATCGGGGCCGTCGCCGCCGCCTGATCCCGAGGCGCCTCAAGCCGGGTCCGCAGGGGCCGGAACGTCCGGTCCCTGCGCCGGTCATCCTTATTCATGTGAGCCTGACCGTCTGCGATGTCGGGCCGCGGGACGGCCTCCAGAACGAGGCCGCCACCCTGCAGCCCGCGGTCCGCGCCGAGCTCTGCGATCGCCTCGCCGGGGCGGGCCTGGTGCGGCTCGAAGCGGCGAGCTTCGTCAACCCGAAGCTCGTGCCGCAGATGGCCGGCGCAGAGGAGGTCATGGCCGGGCTGCACCGCAGGCCGGGCACGAGCTACGCGGGCCTCGTGCTCAACGAGAAGGGCTATGAGCGCGCCGTCGCCGCGGGCGTTGACGAGGTGCACTACGCCTTCGCCGCCACCGACACGTTCGGACGGCGCAACCAGAACGCGACCGTGGTGGAGGGCTTGAAGACCGCCCTGACCCTCGTGGCGCGCGCGCGGGCGGATCGCGTGCCGGTCACGGTGACCATCAGCGTGGCCTTCGGGTGCCCGTTCGAAGGGCCCGTGCCTCCCGAGCGGGTGCTGGGACTGGTGGAGCGCCTCATGGCCGTCCCGCCCGACGAGGTCTGCCTCGCCGACACGATTGGGGTCGGCGTGCCGCCGCAGGTGCACGAGCTGGTGCGGGGGGCGCGCCGGCTCGGCGCGCAGGTGGGCGCGCACTTCCACAACACGCGCAACACGGGCTATGCCAACGCGGTGGCCGCGGTGGAGGAGGGCGTGGTATCGCTCGACGCCTCGGTCGGCGGCGCGGGCGGCTGCCCGTTCGCCCCCAACGCCACCGGCAACATCGCGACCGAGGACCTCGTCTACCTGCTGCGCGGGCTGGGCGTCGACACCGGGATCGACCTGAACAGCCTGATCGACACGTCGCGGTGGCTCGGGACCCAGCTCGGAAAGGCGCTTCCGGGGATGCTCGCGCGGGCGGGCGACTTCTCCGCGGCGACGGCGCGCACGAGCCCCTGATCCGTTGTCCCTTGACAGGGGCCCCGGAGGCGACCAACATCGCTGAATCCCGGCGCGAAGACCGGGCTTCGTAAGGGAGGGTGTCCAATGGTTTCGAGCAGGCGGTGGTTTCTTGCACTCGCCGCGGCGACGATCGCGGCGCTGACGCTGCCGGCGACGGCCTCGGCCGCGCCTTCGATGACGCTGGTCGCGAGCGGGCTGGACAGCCCGCGAGGCATCACGTTCTATCACGGGCAGCTCCTCGTCGCCGAGGCGGGTCATGGCGGACCGCTCTGCGTGCCCGCCGGTCCGACGGGCGAGGCCTGCATCGGCAACACCTCGCAGATCTCCCGGGTGAACCTCGAGACCGGGACGCACACGCCGATCCTGTCCGGCATGTTCTCGCTCTCCCTCGGCGCGGAGGGCACGCTGGGCATCACCGGCCTCGCCGTCAGCGACGGCAGGCTGCTCGCCCAGATCAGCGCGACGCCCCAGGAGCTGGTCGGCCTGCCGATCGGCGAGGAGGAGTCCGGACGGCTCATCGCGGTCCACGGAAACGGCACGTGGAGCACGGTGGCCCAGGTCGGAAAGACGGACTTCGACTACACCCTGCCCTTCACCGAGCCGGTCTTCGGGGTCTACAGCCCCGGCACCCAGGAGCACGACGCGAACCCGACCAACCTGCTCGCGACCGGTGACGGCGTGTACGTGGCCGACTCCGGCTCCAACACGCTGGACCGGGTCTCCGAGGAAGGAAGGATCAGGATCCTGCTGCACGACGGCTGGCGTGACCCCAACCCCAACAACTTCCCGTCCGACGCCGTCCCGACGTGCGTGGCGCGGGGCGATGACGGGCTGCTCGTCGGCGAGCTCTCCGGCCGGCTGCTCAAGGTGGAGGGCTCGAGCTTCACCCCGATCGAGGTGAAGGACTCCGCCGGCAACTCGCTGCTCACCCACGTGACGGGCTGCACCAGCGACAGCAGCGGCAACGTCTACTTCGTCAACATGTTCGGCGCCGGAGCGCCGTTCACCCCGCCGCCGGCGTCGAGCTTCTTCATCGGCAACGTGGTGAAGTACAACCCCGAGTCAGGCAAGGCTTCGGTCCTGGCCGGCGGACTTCACTTCCCGTACGACGACGTGGTCGGGCCCGACGGCAACCTCTACGTGACCGTCGGCAACATCTGCCCCTCGACCGGCGTACCCGCACCGCCCTGCTTCGGTGGCACGGGCGGCGTGCTGAAGATCGCGCTTCCGCACGGGGACGACTGACAGGACTTTCAGGTTGGGGGCCGCTCGCCGCCTGCGCGGCGGCCCCCCACAACCTCTCGGTCTAGCGGCTGCCGACCTCCAGGCCGTACAGCACGCCGAACTTCTCCCTCACGTAGGCGATCCACGGGCCCGCGGTCAGCGGCTTCCCGGTCGCCCTCTCCAGCAGCTCGTTGGGCGTGAACTTGCGGCCGTGCCGGTGCAGGTTCTGGCCGAGCCACCCGAGCAGGCCGCTGAAGTCGCCGGCCTCGATCTGCGAGTCGAGGTCGGGGAGGTCCTTGCGGGTCTTCTCCATCAGCTGGGCGGCGATCAGGTTGCCCAGGGTGTAGCCGGGGAAGATGCCGAAGCTGACCGTCGACCAGTGGATGTCCTGCATGGCGCCCTCCGCGACGGTGGGGACGTCCAGCCCGAGGTAGGACCTGACCCGCGACCTCCACGCCTCCGGCAGGTCCTTGACCTTCAGCTTCCCCTCGAGCATCTCGTTCTCGAGCTCGAAGCGAAGCAGGATGTGCAGGTTGTAGGTCACCTCGTCCGCCTCCACCCGGATCAGCGAGGGGTACGAGCGGTTGACGGCGCGATAGAACCCTTCCGCGCCGACGTCGCGGAGGGCCTCGGGGAACGTCGCGCGCAGGCTGGGAAAGAAGTGCCGCCAGAACGGAAGGCTCCGGCCGACCATGTTCTCCCACATCCGCGACTGGGACTCGTGCACGCCCGGAGTCGAGCCCCCCGACAGCGGCGTGCGGTCGAGCTCGGCGAACTGGCCCTGCTCGTACATGCCGTGGCCCGACTCGTGGACCAGGCCGAAGAAGCACATGTTGAAGAAGTTGCGCGAGACCCGCGTGGTGATGCGCACGTCGCCGCGCCCGAAGCTCGTCTCGAACGGGTGGGCCGAGATGTCCTGCCGCCCGCGCTCGAAGTCGAAGCCGAGCTGCTTCACGGCCTGCACGCTGTACGCGACCTGGAGGTCGGGATCGAAGTCCGCGTGGAGCATGCGGTCGTCGATCGCTTCGGGGCGCTTGGCGATCGCCTCGACCAGCGGGACGATGGCGGCCTTCAGCTCGGCGAAGATGGCCTCGAGCTGGTCCGTGGTCATGCCGGGCTCGGTGCGATCGAGCAGCGCGTCATACGGCCGCCGCTCGTAGCCGAGCGCGTCGGCGATCCGGCGGTTGAGCCCGACGTTCTTCTCGAGGTAGGGCGCGAACTCGTCGAAGTCGCCCTCCTCGCGCGCCTTCCGCCACGCGGACGTGCCGGTCGCGCCCGCGTGCGCCACCTCCTCGATGAGGCTGGTGGGCAGCTTGCGCGCGAGCTCGTAGTCGCGCCGGGTGACGCGGAGCAGGCTGGCGAGGTCCGAATCGAAGGGCTCGCTCGCGTACCGGCCCTCCAGCTTGTCGAGCAGCGCGCCGACCTCGTCCGAAGTGAAGGTTTCGTGCGCCAGCCGGGTCAGCGTGGAGAACTGGTCGGCCCGGCCCATCACCCCGCCGGGCGGCATGTACGTCTCCTGGTCCCACTCGAGGACGGCGGCGGCGCGGGAGAGGTCCGCGACGTCGCCCAGGATGGACTTCAGCCGGTCGAGCTCCGCGCTGGTGTTGGTCGCCACGCTCTACGGGTATTCTCCCGAATATCCGTGCCGCCCCGCTAGCTCAGCTGGATAGAGCATCTGTCTTCTAAACAGAGGGTCGGGGGTTCGAGTCCCTCGCGGGGCACCTTTCGAGCGCTCGTCGCGGGTCGCCGGATCGCCGCCCGGTTACGCGCGTCTTGCGCCAAACGCGCC
>CAZLJC010000015.1:0-52805 GCA_964559855.1 uncultured Actinomycetes bacterium | reverse complement strand
CTAGCGAGACTTCTCGATCCGCTCCTCGAGCGCCCAGACCCGCTCGCACCGCCGCACCACGCTCATCAGCTCCGCCAGCTGGTCGCGAAGCGGGTGCGCGGCAGCGTGGCGGGCCGCTCGAGCCGCCGCCTCCTTCTGGACGTAGAACCGGTAGTTGTTGCTCATGCGGGCAAGCTTCGCCTTCCGTCCGCACCCCTCAAAGGTGGCAAGTACCTGAATTCCGGCCGGCCTCTACCTGTTCAAAAACAGGTACCGGCCGGCTTGGTTTTCAGGTGTTTCCCCCGTTTTGGCCGACCCGGGTCGAGACCTAGCTTTCCCCTCAGCGGTTGCGCAAGCAGCCGGAACAAATCCCCCAGAGGAGAAATCAAATGGAAGCCAGGCAAGCGTATCCCGGTCGCCCGATCTCGAAGTCTCTCGTCGCCGTCACCCTCGTCAGCATCGCCATCGGTCTCGGAGTCATGGCGGCCAGCGTCGCCAGCGACATCAAGTCCGGAGCCGGCGCGACCACGACCCAGACCCAGTCCGCCGGCACGCGGCCCGCGCACTTCCTCCCGGCCACGAACCTGCGGCAGGACAACGACTACCCCGTCCTGCCGTCCGCGAAGGCGCAGCGCGCACTGCACATCCGGCCCTCGTAGAGCGCGTCCGTCATGCACCCTGCAGCGCCCAGGGTGCGCCCCCTGGAGAGAGGGAGCCCCCAATCCCTCTCTCCTTTTCTTTCCCCCCGGGTGGCCACGGCCGCACCGCGGGCCCGTGGGCTAACGTACGGCGATGGCCCCCCAGGCCAGCCCGCCGACCTCGAGACTGCCTCATCAGCTCACGAGCTTCGTCGGCCGTGCCACGGACCTGCGGGCGCTCAAAGACCAGCTCGCCTCGGCTCGCGTCGTCACGCTCGTCGGGACAGGCGGGGTGGGAAAGAGCCGGCTCGCCGTCGAGCTGGCAACGGCCGGCGAGAGCTGGTGGCCCGACGGCGTGTGGTGGATCGAGCTCGACTCGGCAAGCGACGTGGCGCAAAGCGTGGTCGCGGCGCTCCAGCTGCCGGGACGTGGGCCGAGCGCGGACGTGGTCTCGGCGTGGCTCCGTCCCCGCCGCTCGCTGCTCGTCCTCGACAACTGCGAGCACCTGGTCGCGGATTGTGCCGTGCTCGTGGAGACGCTGCTCGGTCGCTGTCCCGAGCTCACGGTGCTCGCGACCAGCCGGGAGCCACTCCAGGTGGAGGGCGAGGTGAGGTGGTCCGTCGGCCCGCTCGACGAGTCCGACGCGGTGCGACTCTTCGAAGCTCGCGCCCGGCTCGTCGCGCCGGGCTACAACCTCAGCGCCTCCAACCTTGCCGCGGTCACGCAGATCTGCCGGCGCCTGGACCGGCTGCCGCTGGCCGTCGAGATGGCGGCCGCGCACCTGGACGTGATGTCTGACCGCGAGATCCTCGACAACCTCGACGACCGGCTCGAGCTGCTGCGCTCGGGCACCAGGGGCGCGCCCAAACGTCAGCAGACGATGGCTCAGACCATCGACTGGAGCTACCGGTTGCTGACCGGGGACGAGGCCCGGATCTTTCGCCGGCTGGCGGTCTTCCGTGGAGGGTTCACACTCGACGCCGCCCGTGCCGTCGCCGCGGACCGCGAGGGCGGCCACGTCGTCGAGGTGCTCTCATCCCTGGTGCGCAAGTCGATGGTTTTCGCGGAGCGGCTGGACGATGGGACGACTCGTTACCGTCTGCTCGAGTCGCACCATGCGTTTGCGCTGGACCGGCTGCGCGAAGCGGGCGAGGCCGAAGACATCCTCCGCCGCCACCATGATTTCTTCGCGCGCTGGCTCGAGGCCGCGACGCACCCCCAAGGCAAGGCGCGGGAGACGGAAAACGTCTGGTCGGCGCTCGACTGGGCCCGCGCCAACGCCGCCGATGCGGGACTTGGCCTGGCCGTCGGGCTCGCCGAGTTTGATTTCAGCGACCACGCGCGCATCCGAAAGGTGCTCCTCGAGCTGCTCGAGCAAAGGCTGCCCCTGTCGCCGGCGAAGGCGAAGGCCACGAACCTGGCGGCCCGGCTCGTCGCACGCCACGGCGATGACGCGCTGGCGCGGTCGCTCGCCGATGCGAGTGTGAAGCAGGCGCGCGCGCTCGATCAGCCCGAGCTGACCGCTTACGTCGTGCGGGGGGCGGGACTGGTCCATCACACGCGTGGCGCGCTGGACAAGGCGGCCGCGATGTACTCGGAGGCCCTGGAGCTGCTCGAAGGTTCGGCTGACGAAGGGCTCGCGATCGAGGTCAAGAACGCGCTCGGCGTGCTGGCGGTCGAGAGAGGGGACCATGCCGCCGCATCCGCCCTGCTCACCGAATGCGTCGCGTACAGCCGCCGCCGCGGCGATCACCTGCGCCTCGCGCGGTATCTCGAGAGCCTCGCCAACGCGCAGCTCGCGCTCGACGACGTCGACGCCGCCGGCGCGTCCTGGACGGAGGCGCTTCCGATGTTCCGCGACCTCGAGGACGCTTTTGGGGCGATCTGGTGCCTGGGCGGACTGGCGCTCGTCGCCGCCAGGCGGCGGGATGCACAGCGCGCGCTGCGACTCGCCGCTGCGACCGACCGGGTGGCGCTCGAATGGTCGCTGACCACCAGCCCATTCCGGCGCGAGCAGCTCGAGGCCGTGGTCGGGCGGTCGCGGACGGCGCTGGGTGAGCAGAGGGCCCGCTCGGTCTGGGAAGAGGGGCAGGCCATGACGCTGGAGCAGGCGGTCGAGTACGCGCTCGGCACCGCCGGAGTGCCGGTCGGACCCGTGGCCGGCGCATCGCCGTTGACCGGACGTGAAATGGAGGTGGCCACGATGGTCGCCGCCGGGCTGACCAACAAGCAGATCGCGGAGCGGCTGTTCATCGCCGAGCGCACGGCCGAAGGGCACGTCGAACGCATCCGCGGAAAGCTCGGCGTCCGCTCGCGAACCGAGGTGGCGACCTGGGTTGTCAGCCGCGGCCTCGACGGGCCGAAGCTTGACAAGTCCACCCGCCCGAGTACTGTCACGCCTCGGGAAGCGCCTCCGCCGGGCCGGCGGCGACAGCGGTAGGGAGTACGGGGATGGGAACAGAGTGGGAACCCGACGACTCGCAGGTCGAAGGTCCGGCCGGCGTGGACCGCATCAGGGCGGCCCTCGAGACGCACAGGGTCACGACTCAGGGCAGGGTGGTGACGTCCCGCGACCCGGGCATGGACCTCGTCCGGCTCAAGCTGAAGCGCGAAGGGCTGCCTGAGGGATTCGAATCCTGGCAGCTGCCGGTCTGGGGCGAAGGGCCGGCCTTCGTGTTCATCACGGCGGCGCTGCCGGGCGCTGTGGTGCCCGAGCACTCGCACAAGCGCGACCTCTTTCGGATGGTGATCTCGGGCTCGATGATCGTCAACGGCATCGAGCTCAAGCCAGGCGACTGGATGTACGTCCCCAAAGGCGTGCCGTACAGCTACACGGCGGCCTTCAACCCGGGACTGATCAACTTCCACATCTACTGGTGACCGCCTCCGAGCACCACAGAGGAGCCCGGCGGGGCGTGCGGCCTTGATTCCGCGCCCTTTGCGCAAAGGGAGCCAAATCCCGCGCGAATTGCGAGCGTTTGGCGCCACACGCGCCGAAATCGCCCACGGATCCTGTGAGCCGTGACCGCCTAGTCGTCCAGAAACGCGACCACGCGGCAGGGAGAGGCCTCGCCGCCTTCGATCGGAATCGGAAACGCGCCGATCAGGCAGCGCCGGTTGAGCGCCTGCTCCACGTCGCCTCCGAGGTTCTCGACGTGCGTGATGCCCTGCCGGAACGGCAGGCGGTGCATCACGAACAGGTCCTCCTCCGGCCACAGCGCGTCGACGCTCTTGCCCATGCGCCGCTCGTACTCGCGGCGCGCGTCGGGCCGCTTGGTGCGGATCGTCGTGTTCATCGGGTGATCGCCCGACCCGCAGTCGACCGCGGTCCAGGCCAGCTCCATCTCGACGATCCACTCGGCGAGCTCGCGGCCGCCACCGGGGTGGCGCAGGAAGTACCGCTCCTCGTCCTCCTCGGGCCGGCCGTTGTAAAAGCGGTGCCAGCCGGTGTGGAAGGCGACGATGTCCCCCTTCCTCACCTCGACCCGATCGGTCACCTGCTTCGGCTTGATGACCGACCAGTCGTCCATCTCGTCCGACAGGTCGACCACGACCCCCTCGCGGCAGAGCCGTGTGAGCGGCACCGAAGCCATGTCCTTTCCGCCCGAGATGATGTGCATCTCGCCGTCGAAATGGGTGCCGGAATGCAGCGGAGTCTCCAGGCTCTGCGACACGATCCCGTTCGTGGCATGACGCTGGAAGTAGGTGAGCCGCGGCGACGGATACCCCACCCAGCCGGGTGTGTGGATCGAGAAAACGTGCGTCATGTCGACGAGCTTCATGCCTTTCCTCCTCTGGGCTCCGGATGGGGGATCCTGGCCACGGCGTCGATCTCGAGCAGGGCGCCGGGGACCACGAAGGCGGAGACCTGCACCAGCGTGCTGGCGGGGCGCGCGGCTCCGAAGTACCGCTGCCGCACCGTGTTGACCGCGGCACGGTCCTCGATGCGCAGCAGGTAGACGCCGACCTTGACCACGTCCGCGAACGTGGCGCCGACCTCGCCCAGGACCGCCTTCAGGTTTTCATGCACGCGCTCGGCCTGCTTCTCGACGTCATCGCCGCCGATGAGTGCGCCGTGCCGGTCAAGGGCCAGGAGGCCGGAGATCCACATCCAGCCCTGGGCATGGACGGCATCGGTGTAGTGACTTATGGGCTCCGGCAGGTGGTCGCTCACCCGCACTCGGACGATCTCTGACATCGCGGTCCCAAGCCTCCTTCCAACGCCGGGGGCGTTCCTTGACAGGGCTCCCGGCCGCCGATATAGTCGTCCGAACCGAAATTAATTGTCGGACAAATTACCGATAGCGTGAGGGAAGCGATGAAACACCTTCAGGGACGCCGAGGCCTTCTGGCCACCCTCCTTCTCACGTCCCTGGCGGCCGCCGCCTGCGGCCAGCCCGCCAGCACGGCGACGCCGAAGACCTACACGGGGACGCTCACCTTCGCGAGCTTCAACCCCTTCACCGGCCCCGACGCGAGCTTCGGGCCCGAGATGCAGGCCGGCTGCATCGTGGCGGCGCACCTGATCAACAAGGCGGGCGGCGTGCTCAGCCACCAGGTGCAGTGCACGACGGTCGACACCAGAGGGGACCCGGCGGACGCCGTGCCGGCCGCACAGAAGATGGTCGCCACGATCCCGAACCTCGTGGGCATGAACGGCCCCAGCTCCGACGAAGCGCTCGCGACGGTGCCGATCATCAACCGCGCTCACATCCCGATGTTCGGGGACACGGGCCAGGCCGCCTTCGACCACAACACGAACCAGTACTTCTGGCGCCTGACGCCGGCGGACGACGCCGCCGGCATCGCGATGGCGATCTACGCGTACAAGAAGGGCTACCGCCGCGGTGCCGCGGTCTTCGGCAACGACCTGAGCTCGCAGGGCAACGTGCCCAACCTGCTCACGGCGTTCAAGAAGCTCGGCGGGACGATCGTGATCAACCAGCAGCTTGCGCTCGACCAGAGCTCATACCGCACCGAGGTCGAGGCGGCAATCAACGCCAACCCCGACGTGCTCTTCACCGAGGCGGACCCGCAGACCGACGCCGCATACCTCAGCCAGTGGCAGCAGCTCAAGGGCAGCCTGATACCGGTGGTGGGCACCCAGCCGACCGTGCAGCCGCCGTGGGCGACCGCGGTCGGCGGCGCGGTGGGCAAGGACAAGCTGGCCGCCATCTACGCCGGAGCGCAGCCGTACGCTCCATCGTCCGGCCCGGCGTTCGACGCCGAGAACACCGAGCTCCTCGCTTCGGGCAGCGAGATCGACAACCCGTCGCAGTGGAGCGCCGACCCGTACACCGAGACGGACTACGACGCCGTCGTGATCATGGCCCTGGCCATGCTCATGGCCAAGACGCCGGACCCGTCCTTCTACAACCAGTACATCCCGCAGGTGGTGGCCGACGCCCCGGGCGCGGCCGAGGTGCACTCTTACCAGGAGGGAAAGGACGCTCTCGCGGCCGGCAAGAAGATTCACTACGTGGGCGCGGGCGGCGCCGTCGCCCTCGACAAATGGCACAACTCCAACGGCGCGTTCGAGATCGTCGGGTACTCCGCGTCCGACAACTCCAACCCCTCGCTCGACGTGGTGAGCGCGGCGGACATCGCCAGGTACCACAGCTAGGTCGACGGCCGGAGGCGAGCTGAGCACGACGGAGCAGGGAAGCACCGCGGGGGGCCGGTTGTGAGCCAGCTGGTCCCCGCCGTCGGCTTCGGCCTGATCACGGCATCGATCCTGGCGATCGCGGCAGTCGGTTTCACGCTCCAGTTCAGCGTGACCAACATCCTCAACCTCGCCTACGGCGACATCATGACCGCCTGCGCCTTCGCCGCCTACATCACGAACCGGGCCGGCGTGAACATCTGGATCGCCCTGGTCGTCGCGGCGCTTTTCGGCGCCGGGTTCTCGATGGTGCTGAACCGCTTCGTCTACTTCCAGTTCGTGCGGCGGGGAACCCGCCTGTTCGGAATGATCATCGTGACGATCGCCATGAGCCTGGTCATCCAGAACGTGCTGCTGGCGATCTTCCGGCCGACTTTCTTCAGCTACCGGACGTCGCCCGGCCCCTCGTACAACCTCGGGGGCATGGTCTTCACGGCGAGCCAGCTCGCGATCATGGCGATCGCGGTGGCGGCCATGGTCGCGGTGCACGTCATCTCGACCCAGACCAGGCTCGGAAAGGCGATGCGGGCGACGGCCACCAACCCCGGGCTGGCCCGAAGCTGCGGCATCGCGACGGACACGGTGATCGACGTCGCGTGGCTGATCTCCGGTGCGCTCTGCGGGATCGCGGGCGTCGCGCTGGTGCTCAACACGGCGACGTTCAGCGAGGTCACCGGGGCCACCTTCCTCGTCCCGGTGGTGGCCGCCGCGATCCTCGGCGGCATCGGGCAGCCGTACGGCGCCATGCTGGGCGCGCTCACCATCGGCCTGGCGAGCGAGCTGGCCGCGACCGCCATCAGCCCGTCTTACAAGGACGTCGTCGCGTTCGTGATCCTGATCGTGGTGCTGCTGATCAGGCCGCAGGGCATCCTCTCCGAGGTCGCCAGCGCCAAGGAGGTCGCGGCGTGAGCGACGCCATGCAGTTCTACGTGTCGACGCTCCTGATCTACCTGTTCATCGACGTCATGGGCGTGCTCGGCCTGAACCTGCAGTTCGGCGTCGCGGGGATCATCAACTTCGCCTACATCGTCTTCGTGGCGGTCGGGGCCTACACCTGTGCGGTGCTGTCGCTCGGACCGGACTACCCCGGCAACTTCCAGCACTACGCGTTCGGCGCGAGCTGGCCGTTTCCGCTTCCGATCCTGGCCGCGGGCGCGGCCTCCGGGATCCTCTCGCTCGTGGTGGGAGTGATCAGCCTGCGCCGTCTGCGCAGCGACTACCAGGCCATGGTCATGCTCGTGCTCTCGCTCATCGCGACGCTGGTGGCGAGCAACGCGACCGGCCTGGTGAACGGACCGGCCGGGCTCGCCACCGTGCCGCAGCCCCTGTACGACCAGCTCAACCTGACGCCGCTCGAGTACCAGTGGGTCTATGCGGGCTGGTGCCTCTTCCTGACCGTGGTGATCTTCCTGTTCGTGCGCGGCATCACGAGGTCGCCGCTCGGTCGAACCCTGCGCGCGATGCGCGACAACGACCGAGCCGCCGCCGCACTCGGCAAGAGCGTGACCGGCCTGCGCCTTATGGTCTTCGTCGTCGGCGGCGTGATCGCCGGCATCAGCGGCGCGGTGTTCGTCGAGTTCATCCAGGCGTGGTCGCCCGGGTCGTGGCTCTATCCGGAGACCTTCGTGTTCCTCGCCGCCATCCTGGTGGGCGGTTCGGCCAACAACTGGGGCGTGATGCTCGGCACGCTGCTGGTGCCGGTCGGCTTTCTGGAGGCGACGCGCTTCTTGCCGAAGATCTTCTACGACGGCTTCATCGAGGCGATGCAGTGGGTCTGCGTCGGCCTGCTCATCCTCCTTTTCCTGTGGTTCCGGCCGCAGGGGCTGTTCCCGGAGAGGCCTGGACGTTTCAAGCCGCGGGCTGAGGCGCCGGCGCGGACGGCGCAGTGATGGCCGCGGCAGAGCGCGCGATACTCGACGTCCGTGAGGTGCGGCGCGACTTCGGCGGCGTGCGTGCCGTGGACGGGGCGTCGTTCCAGGCGGTGCGCGGCCGCATCACCGGGCTGATCGGTCCCAACGGCGCCGGCAAATCGACGCTGCTTGGGGTCATCGCCGGGGCGATCAAGCCGTCCGGCGGCAAAATCGCCTTCGAAGGCGCCGACGTCACCGGCTTTCCGGCCCACAAGGTGGCGCGCGCCGGCATCATCCGCACCTTCCAGCTCTCGGCCGAGTTCTCCAAGCTCACGGTGCTCGAGAACATGCTGGTCGCTCCTCTGAATCAGAAGGGCGAGACGCTGTGGGGCGCCGAGCTGGGAAGGCTCTACTGGGGACGCGACGAGGACGCGCTCGTCGAGCGCGCTCGCGGCTTGCTCGACCGCTTTGGCATGACCGCGAAGGAGGACGAGCCGGCCGGCAACCTCAGCGGCGGCCAGAAGCGCCTCCTCGAGATCATGCGCGGGCTGATGGCCGCCCCGAAGATGCTGCTGCTGGACGAGCCTTTCGCCGGCGTCAACCCCACGCTCGCGCGCGAGATCGAGACGTACCTGCTCGACCTGCGGGCCGAGGGCCTGTCGATGATCATGGTCGAGCACGAGCTGAGCGTCGTCGAGCGCGTGTGCGATCCCGTGGTCGTGATGGCGCAGGGCAAGGTCATCGCGGAGGGCTCCATGGGCGACGTGCGATCCCGGCGGGAGGTGCTGGATGCCTACCTCGTCGGCTGAAGGCACGGGCCGGCCGGACGCCCACCTCGAGATCGCAGGTCTCTCGGCGGGCTACGGCGGAGCCCCGATCGTGAACGACGCCGCCGCCCGCGTCGGCCTGGGCGAGATCGTGACGATCGTCGGACCGAACGGCGCGGGCAAGAGCACGTTCCTGAAGGCGGTCGCCGGCATGATCCCGGCCATGAAGGGCCGGGTGGCCATCGCGGGCGAGGACGTGACGAACATGCGGGCGAACCAGCTGGCCCGGCGCGGGCTCGGCTACGTGCCGCAGGTCAACGACGTGTTCGACACGCTCACCGTCGCCGACAACCTCGAGATGGGCGGTTACCTGCTCAACCGGCGCGACCTCGCGCGCCGCTCCGAGGCGGTCCTCGAGGTGTTCCCGGCGCTGCAGAAGATGGTCAAGCGCACAGCGAGCAAGCTCAGCGGCGGCGAGCGGAAGATGCTCGCGATGGCGCGGGTGCTCATGCTCGAGCCTCGCGTCCTCCTGCTCGACGAGCCGACGTCCAACCTCAGCGCCGAGCTGTCGCGGATCCTGCTCGAGGAGTACATCCAGCGCCTCGGCCGGGCGGGGACGGCCGTGCTGATCGTCGAGCAGAAGGCGCTGGCGGCGCTGGCGATCTCGGACTGGGCCTACGTCATGGCGGGCGGTTCGGTCAGGGTTTCGGCCGCGGCGCCGGAGCTGCTGGCAAGGAAGGACATCGGCGAGGTGTTCCTGGGGCGGACGGCATGAGGGAGGAAGGGATGGAAGCGACGACCGGCGCGCACGTTTCTCCACCGGTCGACGTGCTGGTGCCGTGCAACGCGTTCCACTGCTCGCCGCTCCAGGTCGAGGTCTTCGAGCGCGGCTGATGGCCAGGGTCACCGAGGTCCTCGTCCCGGCGGGCCACGGGCGCGCCTTTCGCGTGCCGAAGGGCGCGCTGCTGGAGGTCGTCGACGTCGAGGGCCAGCAGGTGGCGGACTTCATCTCGATCAACGAGCTGGACCGCGGCGAATGGCTGTCGGCCACGCACACCCGGTCGCTGACCCTCCGGCTGAACCTCGAGGTGGGGGACCGGCTTCAGACGAACTGGCGGCGAGACATGTACGAGGTCGTCAGCGACGACGTCGGGATCCACGACGTCATAACGTCGATGTGCGACGCCCGCCGGTACAAGCTCGACTATGGAGTGGACGGCCACCGCAGCTGCCGGACCAACTTCACCGAAGCACTGGCGCCCTGGAGCTACGAGGAGTGGCAGATCCCGGACGTCGTGAACATCTTTCAGAACGCGCCCATCCGCCAGGACCGCACGTTCGGCAACGAGGTGCCGACGAGCAAGCCGGGCGACAAGCTCGTCCTGCGAGCGTTGATGGAGGGCATCGTGGCCGCCATCTCGGCCTGTCCGCAGGACCTGAATCCCTGCAACGGTTTCCGTCCGAGCCCGATCCTGGCCCGGATCATCGAGTAGGACGCGCGAGGAGAGGAGGTAAGGCGATGGACCTGCAGCTGGGCGGCAAGGTGGCGTTCGTCACGGGCGCAAGCAAGGGCATAGGCCGAGCGGTCGCGGAGCAGCTCGCGGCGGAAGGGGCGGACGTCGTGATCACGGCCCGCCAGCCGGGACCGCTGGAGCGCGCCGCCGAGGAGATAGCGCGGACTTCCGGGCGGCGGGTGGTCCCGATGGCGGGGGACATGAGCCGGACCGAGGACGTGAACCGGTGCGTCGCGTCGGCGCTGGAGCAGCTCGGACGGATCGACATCCTGGTGACCTGCGCGGGGAGCTCGCCGGGCGGCCTGCTCGAGGAGCTCACAGAAGAGCAGTGGCTCTCCAGCCTGAACCTCAAGTTCATGGGTTACGTCCGCACCGTCCGGGCCGTCATCCCGCACATGCGCGAGCGCGGCCAAGGTGCGATCGTGCTCGTGGTGGGCAACGACGGGCTCAAGCCCAGCTACTGGGAGATGACCGCGGGCGTCGCCAACGCTGCGGACATCAATTTCGCGTCGTCGGTGGCCGAGCAGTACGGCCGCCACGGCGTGCGCATCAACACGGTCAACCCCGGGCCCGTGAACACGGACCGGTGGGACGGTCTCGAGAAGGCGCTCGCGCGGGACAAGAAGATCGACCAGGCGCGAGCTCACGAGCTGGCGGTGTCGTCGATTCCGCTCCACCGGATCTGCGAGCCCCAGGAGGTCGCGTCCCTGGTCGTCTTCCTGGCGTCGCCGCGCGCGTCCTTCATCAACGGCGCGCACATCCCGATCGACGGCGCCCAGCGCAAAGCGCTGATGGACGTCTGAGCGCGGGTGCCGCGAGCCCAAACCTCTGACGGGATCGAGCTTCACTACGAATCGTCCGGCGACGGTCCCCCGATCCTGTTCATCCACGAGTTCGCCGGGGACCACCGCAGCTGGGCGCCGCAGGTCGCCCATTTCAGCTCATCGCGGCACTGCATCACCTACGCCGCGCGCGGCTACCCCCCGTCCGACGTGCCGGCCGATCTCGACGCTTACTCCCAGCAGCGGGCCGTCGAGGACGCGGTCGACGTGCTGGACGCGGTCGGAGTCGACGTCGCGTGCGTCGTCGGGCTCTCGATGGGGGGATTCGCAGCGCTTCACCTCGTGCTGGCGCACCCTGAACGCGTGCGCGCGGCCGTGGTGGCGGGCGCGGGCTACGGCGCCCAGCCCGAAAGGCGGGAGCAGTTCCGGAAGGAAAGCCTGGCGATCGCCGCGGCGTTCGAGGCACAGGGATCGGCGCGCGTGGCCGAGTCGTATGCGGTCGGGCCGGCGCGGGTCCAGCTCCAGAACAAGAACCCCGAAGCCTGGCGCGTGTTCGCGGCGGCGCTGGCGGAGCACGATGCGACCGGCGCCGCGCTCACGATGCGCGGGGTCCAGGCCTCGCGTCCATCCTTGTACGACCTGCGGGAGGAGCTCCGCGCCGTCAGGACGCCAGTGCTGATCCTGGCGGGCGATGAGGACGACGGCGCGCTCGAGCCGTCGTTGATGCTCAAGCGGAACATGCCGTGGGCGGGCCTTTCCGTCCTGCCGCGCACCGGCCACACCGCGAACCTGGAGGAGCCGGAGCTCTTCAACGCGGTGTTGCAGCGGTTCCTCGACGCCGTGGAAGCCGGTGCGTGGCGGCCGCGCGATCCGAGGTCGGTCTCGGGGTCGATCACCGGCGCCTCGGACCCGCGTTCCTGAAGTCCGGCTCAGCCGTCCTTCACGCGCGTCCCGTTCCCACGATCCCCGGCCGGCCGGCCTGAAGGCCGGCGGCGACCTGGGCCGCGCACAGGCCCAGGGCCACGATCACGGGCACCGTCCAGCCGCCGGTCGCCAGGTGGAGCAGTCCGGCGGTGAGCGGGCCGAGCGCCGAGATCAGGTACCCGATGCCCTGGGCCATCCCCGCGAGCCGGGCGGCCATCATGCCGTCGGGCGCGCGAGACGCCATGAGGAGGAGGGTCACGCTGAACGTGCCGCCGGTCCCGATGCCGAGCAGCATGGCCCACAGCGGCGGCGCCAGCGCGGGCGCGATCAGCACGCCGAACAGCCCGACGGCGGTGATGCCCGCCGTCACAAGGACCATGGCGCGGGCGTTGCCCGAGCGCTGCGCGAGCAGCGGAGCGGCGAAGTTGCCCACGATCCCGACCGTGCTCATGACGCCGAGCACCGCGCCGGCCGCGATCGGGCTGGTCCCGCGGTCGCGGTAGATCGTCGGCAGCCACGACAGGAGCGTGTAATACAGCGCCGACTGGAGGCCGAAGTACAGCGTGATCTGCCAGGCGTGCGAGTCCCGGATCAGGGCCAATCCGGCCCGGGCCGAGAGGGTCGACGGGCGCGGCCGGCGCAGCTGCGGCAGCCACACCACAAAGGCGATCCCGGCGGGCACGGCCCATGCCGCCAGGGCGACCGGAACGGAGCCGCCCACCGCCCGCACCAGCGGCACCGTAAAGCCGGCCGCGAGCCCGCCGCCGATCGACAGCGCCATGGTGTAGCCCGCGGTCAGCTCGCCCATGTGGCCGGCGAAGCGCCGCCGGATGATGCTCGGCATCATCACGTTCATCACGGCGATCGCCAGGCCGCAGAGCACCGTCCCGGCGAACAGCGAACCGGACGCCCACCATGGCCGCAGCGCGACTCCGAGGCACAGCGCCCCGCAGGTCAGCAGGAGGCCGCGCTCCTCGCCGAGGCGGGACGAAAGCGCCGGCCCGGCGAATGCCGCGGCGCTGAAGCACAGCACCGGGATCGCGACGAGGAGCGAGCGCCCGAAGTCGGACAGGGGGAGGTCGCGCAGGACGGGCGGGATCTCCGCGACGGCGATCCTGAGGTTCAGGGCGAGCAGCACGATGCCCGCCGCGGTGAAGCGGTTCAGGAGGCCTGGGCTCGGAGCAGCGCCAGCACGCGGTCGGGCGAGAAGGGCAGAGTCGCGCTCGAGGTCGAGATGGCGTCTGCCACCGCGTTGGCCACCGCGGCGGTCGCGCCGATCGTGCCGCCCTCCCCGACGCCCTTGGTGCCCAGCTCGTGAACGGTCGACGGCGTCATCAGGTGCGTGACCGTGATCGCCGGGACCTCCGCCGCGGTCGGGAGCAGGTAGTCCATGAAGCTGCCGCTCAGGAGCTGGCCGTCCGCACCGTACGTCATCTCCTCGAGCAGAACCGCGCCCACGCCCTGGGCGACGCCTCCGGCGACCTGGCCGTCGAGGATCATCGGGTTGATCACGACGCCGCAGTCCTCGGCGATGACATAGCGGAGGAAGCTGACCGAACCGCTGCCCGGGTCGATCTCGACCATGCAGGCGTGGGTCGCATACGGATGGGAGGCCTGCACGGGGTCGTACGTCACCGAGACGTCGAGCACATGGCCGCCGTTGCCGCCCGGGTCTGCAGCCAGCTCCCTGAGGCTAAGGACCGAAGGCTCGCCGTCGACCAGGATGTGGGTCTGGCCGATCGCGAGCCGCTCCACCGGCTCGTCCAGGCGCCAGGACGCGGCGGCCAGGATCTCCTCGCGGAGCCCCATCGCGGCGCGGTGCGTCGAAGTGGCGGCGGTCACCGAGCTGCGGCTCATGAAGGAGCCCGTGCCCATGCCCACCTTGCCGGTGTCGGTCTGCTCGACGATCACGCGTCCAGGGTCGACGCCCAGCTGCGCCGCGGCGACCTGCGCGTACGTGGTGAAGACCCCCTGGCCGATCGCGGGGCAGCTGGTCTGCACGCGCGGAACGCCCTCGGCATCGAGCCACACACGGGCGGTGTCGACGCCCGAGATTCCGACCATGCCCCTGCCCACGAACGTGGACGAGCCCGCGCCGGTGAACTCCACGTACGACCCGATGCCGATGCCGACCAGGCGGCCGCGGGAGCGGGCCTCGGCCTGCTCGCGCAGCGCGGCCTCGTAGTCGAAGGCCCGCAGCGCCGTTTCGAGCGCGGCCGGGTAGTCGCCCGATTCGTAGGGATGGCCCGTGGCCGCGACGTAGGGCATCTGGTCTGGCCGGACGAAGTTCACGCGGCGCACCTCGGCCGGGTCCAGGCCGAGGCGGTCCGCGATCAGGTCCATCAAGCGCTCGTGCGCGAGCACCGCGGTCACCATGCCCACGCCCCGATACGGGCCCTCCGGGGATTTGTTGGTCGCGAGCGCGTGGGTGTCGTACTCGTAGTCCCGGATGTCGTACGGGCCGGGGATGAGGCCCGCGCACGTGACCGGGTCCAGCGCGGGCCCGTGCGGCCGGATCCCGTACGCGCCGATGCTGGACAGCACGGTGGCGCGCAGGCCCAGCACCCGGCCGTCCTGGCGCACGGCGGCGCTGAAGGTGATGCGCATGTCGCGCGCGTGGTTGGCCGCCTGCAGGTGCTCGGAGCGGTCCTCGGTCCACTTCACCGCGCGGCCGAGCCTGCGCGCGATCCACGCGACGAGGATCTCCTCGACCTGGACGTGGGCCTTGAGGCCGAACCCGCCGCCGACGTCCGAGGCGATCACGCGCACCTGGCCCGGGGTGAGGCCGAGCGACTCGACGATCGCCTCGCCCACGAGGTGCGGGGCCTGGGTCGAGCTCCACACCGTGACACCGTCGCCCTCGGGCATGGCGACGACCCCGCGGCCTTCCATCGGCGCGGCGGAGACGCGGGGGTGGGCGACCTCGCCATCGACGACGAGGTCGGCCCGGGCGAATGCGCCGGCCACGTCGCCGAGGCTGCGGTGGCCGAGGAAGTACCGGTTGTGCGGCACGGAGTCGTGCACCAGCGGCGCGTCTGCCGCCATCGCGTCCTCGAACGAGACGACGGGCGGCAGCGGCTCGAGGTCGGCCTCGACCAGGTCCAGCGCGTCCTCGGCGTGGTAGCGCGTGTCCGCGACGACGGCGGCCACGATCTCACCCACGAAGCGGACCCGCTCCGAGGCGATGATCGGACGATCGGGCGCCAGGGCGCCTGGCGTCGTCAGGTGAACTCGCATCGGGGCGCAGGAGGCTTCCAGGTCCGCCGCGGTGAAGACGGCCGTCACGCCAGGCGAGCTCGCGGCGGGCGCGGTGACGACGGAGCGCAGCCGGGCGCTGGCCAGCGGGCTGCGCAAGAAGGCGACGTGCAGCGTGCCCGCCGGCTTCAGGTCGTCGATGAACCGCGCCGTGCCCCGGAGCAGCGGACCGTCCTCGAGCCGGAGCACGCTGCGGCCGATCGGTCCAGACGGCTCCTTCATCGCATCGGCCTCCCTTTGGCTTGACAGTTCCGACAATTTGTAATACAAATCACCGACATCGGCAAGCGGGCACTTCGGCGCGAGAAGATGGTGGAGCCGGTCGGGGGTGCGTCGCTCGCTCTGCGCGCGCGCGAGGCGATATTGAGCTCGATCCTCGAGCGCCGCTTCGAAGACAGCCGCCTGCCCCCGGAGAACGAGCTCGCGGACATGCTCGGCGTGAGCCGCACCACCGTCCGGTCTGCGCTGCAGTCGCTGGAGCAGCATGGAATACTGACGCGCAGCCCGCGCCGGGGCACCCAGGTTCACGAACGGATGAGCCCGTCGATGGTTGCACTGCAGCGCCTCATCGGGTTCACGCGCCTGCTCGAGGAGCAGGGATATGCGGTGAAGGCGGTGTCGACCATCACGCTGACGACCGAGGCCCCGGCCGAGGTTTACGAGGCGCTCGGCGTTGCGCCCGGCACCCCGATCCATGCGGTCGACAGGCTCTTCGTCGCCAGCGGCCGGCCGGCGCTGCTCGCCATCAACTACATCCCGGCGAGCCTCTTTTTCGACCCGCCGACCGAACGCCAGCTGGACCAGTCGCCGTTCGACATGCGCGACCTGCTCGAGGGCGGCCCGGTCGACCACGCGCTCGTCGAGCTCGTGCCGACCAGGGCGAGCAAGGGGATCGCGGAGCGGCTCGGCCTCAAGCGCGGCGAGGCCTACCTGCTGCTCAAGGAGCTGCACCTCTCCGAGGCCGGCCGGGTGCTCGGCTTCAGCCTCATCCACGTCAACGACCACTTCGTCCGCTTCCGGCTGCACCGCGGCGGCGACGGAGGATGAGGGCCGCGCCTCGCGCCGCGGAGCACGACGCCCTGTCCGGGATCGGCGCCTCGCCCCTGCGCAAGGAGGACTGGCCGCTGGTCCGGGGCGAGGGCACCTTCATCGCCGACTTCCGGCGGCCGGGGATGGTGCATGCCTTCGTGATGCGCAGCCCTCACGCGCACGCCCGCATCGTCTCCTTCGATGCATCGCGGGCGCTGGCCGAGCCCGGCGTGATCGGCGTGATCACCGCCGCCGACCTGCCCGACCGCGGCCGTCCGATCCCGACCCGCATGTTCCGGGACGAAGGGTCGAACCGGTTCCTGCAGAAGCCGCTCGCGGACGGAGTCGTGCGCTATTCGGGCGAGCCGGTCGCCGTCGTCATCGCGCAGTCGCGCTACCAGGCCGAGGACGTGGCCGAGCTGGTGCAGATCGAGTACGAGCCACTGCCCGTGGTGGTCGACCCCGACGATGCGGTGGCGCCTCGGGCGCCGCTGCTCCAACCGCAGGCCGGGACCAACGTGGCCGGCCACCTCGTGGTCGAGATGGGGGCGCTCGACGAGGCGTTCGACAAGGCATACCTGGTCGTCGAGGAGGAGTTCCGCGTGCAGCGTCACGCGGCGGTCCCGCTCGAGACGCGCGGGCTGCTTGCCGAGTACGACGCGACCAGCGCGACACTCACTCTGTGGGGCGCGGCCAAGGTCCCGCACGTCAACAAGAAGATCCTCGCGCGGCTCCTCGGATGGAGCGACGAGGACCGCGTCAGGCTGGTCGAGCTCCACGTCGGAGGCGGCTTCGGCGCGCGCGGCGAGTTCTATCCCGAAGACTTCCTCATCCCATTCGCCGCGATTCGCACCGGGCGCCCCGTGATGTGGGTGGAGGACCGCGAGGAGAACCTGCGTGCCACCAACCACTCGCGCGAGCAGGTGCATCGCGCCCAGCTGGCGGTGGCGAAGGACGGACGCTTCCTCGGCCTCAAGGACAGCCTCCTCAACAACACGGGCGCCTACGTTCGGACCCACGGCATGACGGTCCCGGGATTGAGCGTTTCCATGCTGCCCGGCCCATACCTCTGGCCCTCCTACCGCGGCGAGTACCGCAGCGTGGTGACCAACAAGACGCCGGGGGGCACGTACCGCTCACCGGGGCGGTTCGAGATCAATTTCGTGCGCGAGCGGCTCGTCGACATGGCGGCGCACCGGCTGGGCATCGACCCCATCGAGCTGCGGCGCCGCAACCTCATCCCGCGGGACGCCCTCCCACATGACGTGGGCACCCTCTTCGACGGCCACCCCGTGATCTACGACAGCGGCGATTACGAGCTCCTGCTCGACCGGGCCCTCGAGGCGTTCGACCTGGAGTCGTGGCGGCGCTGGCGCGCGGAGCCCGCGGCGGGGGGTCGCAAACGCGGCCTCGGCGTGGGCTACTTCGTGGAGAAGGCCGGACCGGCGGAGCGCGAGTACGCGCGGGTGGAATTGAACCAGCAGGGCGACGTGATCGTCTACACGGGCAGCGTGTCGGTCGGCCAGGGCGTGGAGACGATCTTCGCGCAGGTGTGCGCGACCCATCTCGGGCTGCCTTACGAGCGCATCAGCGTGGTCCACGGCGACACGGCGGCCATCCCCGAAGGCATGGGCGCCTTCGGCAGCCGCGGCGCCATGCTTGGCGGCGCGGCCGTGATGCAGGCGGCCGAGGCGGTGCGGCGCCGGCTGCTCGAGCTGGCCTCGGACGAGCTCGAGGCGGCGCCCGACGACCTCGTGCTCGACGCCGCCGGCGTCCACGTGCGCGGCACGCCCAGCCGCTCGGTCACCGTGGCGCGCCTGGTGGGTCGCGAAGGTGGCGTGATCAAGGCCGAGGACCGCTTCGTGTGTGAGCTGCTCGGCTTTCCCTACGGCATCCATTTCGCCGCCGTCGAGGTCGACACCGGGTCGGGCGCGCTGCACATCGAGCGTTACGCCGTCGCCTATGACATCGGACGCTGCATCAATCCGGTGCTCGTGCGCGGCCAGATCGCGGGAGGGCTAGCGCAGGGCGTGGGAGGCGCGGTGCTCGAGGAGCTCGCGTACGACGCGGCGGGCCAGCCGCTTTCGGCGAGCTTCATGGATTACCTGATGCCCACCTCAGAGGAGGTTCCGGACGTGGAGGTCCTGATCACGGAAGACGCTCCCTCGCCGCTCAACCCGCTGGGCGTCAAAGGCGCGGGCGAGGGAGGCACGGCGGGCGTCGGCGCCGCGCTCGCCAACGCTGTGTCCGACGCCCTGGGCCGGGAGGTCACCTCGCTGCCCCTGACGCCGCAGCGGATTCTGGAGCTCGCGAGCGCATGAAGCCCGCGGCGTTCGAGTACGACGATCCGTCGACGGTCGACGAGGTGCTCGATCTCCTGGCGCGCCACGGCGACGAGTGCAAGGTGCTTGCCGGCGGCCAGAGCCTGGTGCCGCTGATGAACTTCCGGCTGGCGCGGCCGGCGCGGCTCGTGGACATCAACGGCGTCGCGTCACTGGCGCACCTCGGGCGCGCCGGTGATGGCCTTGCGATCGGCGCGCTGACCCGGCACGCCGAGCTGGAGCGGTCGACCGTCGTGGCCGAGGGCTGGCCGCTCCTGGCCGAGGCGGTCGCGTGGGTGGGACATCCGCAGGTCCGCAATCGCGGAACGGCCGGCGGGTCCGTGGCGCACGCCGATCCCGCGGCCGAGCTGCCGGCGGTCTTCGCCGCTCTCGAGGCCTCATTTCACCTGAAATCCCGGCGCGGCGACCGGACGCTGCGCTGGGACGAGATGTTCCGCTCCGAGTTCACGACCGCACTCGAGCCCGACGAGCTGCTGGTGCGGATGGACGTCCCGGAGGTCGAGCCGGGGGAGGGCAGCGCCTTCATCGAGTTCGCCCGCCGGCACGGGGACTTCGCGCTCGGCGGAGCGGCCGTCAGGCTCCGGCTCGACGCCTCCGGGCGGTGCGAGAGCGCGAAGATCGCGCTCGTGGCGGCCGGCCCGCGGCCGGTTCGCGCCACCGCTGCGGAGGCGCAGCTCAAGGGCGAGGCGATCGACGAGGCCGCGATCGCCGCCGCCGCCGGCCGCTCCGTCGAGGGCTTGCGGCCGACGGCCGATCTCCACGGCAGCTCGGAGTACCGCCTGCAGCTGCTGCGCGTGATGGTTCAGCGAGCGCTCACCCGGGCGGCCGAGCGAGCGAGGAGCAACGTCGCATGACACGAAACGTCTCGATCGACATCAACGGACGCACGGTCATGGGCGAGGTCGAGCCGCGCCTGCTGCTGGCCGACTTCATTCGCGATACGGCCGGGTTGACGGGCACCCACCTCGGGTGCGAGCACGGCGTGTGCGGCGCGTGCACGGTGCAACTCGACGGGGCGCCGGTCCGCTCCTGCCTCATGTTCGCCGTCCAGGCGAACGGGAGAAGCATCACGACCGTCGAAGCGCTCGCGCCGAGCGAGCACGAGCTGCATCCGCTCCAGCAGGCGTTCCACGAGCACCACGCGCTGCAGTGCGGCTTCTGCACTCCGGGCATCCTCATGTCGATGGAGGCCTTTCTCCGAGAGGAGCCGAACCCGTCGCCGGAGCGAATCCGTTCGGCGCTCGCCGGCAACCTGTGCCGCTGCACCGGTTACCAGAACATCGTCACGGCGGTCCAGGCGGCGGCGGAGGCGCTGCGGGAAGGGCCCGCCGCGCGCTGACATGGTCGTCGACGTGCACTCCCACTACATGCCGCGCGCCCTGGCCCGGGCGCTGGAACGGCGCACGGCCGCTCCGCGCATCCACGTCCGGGACGGAGCTTCGTATGTCGAGTACGGTCCCGGTTCCGGGACTCCGCTGACCGCCGGCTTCACCGACCCGGACGAGATCCTGGCCAGGATGGGCCTGGCGGGGATCAACCATGCCGTGCTGAGCGTGACGATCCCCGGCGTCGACTGGTTTGCGCCAGACGAGGCGGAAGAGGTCGCCCTGGCGTCGAACGAGGAGACGGCCGCGATCGTCGCCCGCCATCCCGAACGGTTCAGTGGCCTGGCCACCGTGCCGCTCCAGGCGCCGGAGCGCGCGGCGCGGGTGCTCCAGGAGGCGGCGCGCCTGGGCCTGAAGGGCGCCATGGTGTACTCCAACGTCGCCGGTGCGCCGATCGACGAGCCGGCGCGGCGCGAGTTCTTCGCCGCGTCGGCGGAGCTCGGGCTCCCTGTGATGCTGCACCCCACCTATCCGCTGTGCGCGCCCTCCACGGCCTCGGGCGGGCTGATGGAGATGGCGGGCTTCCTCTTCGACACTGCGACCGCGGCGCTCCGCCTGGTCTTCGACGGGCTCTACGAACGCCACCCGGACTTCAAGTTTCTCGTGCCGCACACCGGCAGCGTCATTCCATGGCTGATCGGCCGCATCGACCTGGTCGCGAGCGTCCGGCCGGGGGCGCGCGGCGCCATCGCCGTGGCGCCCAGCGAGCACGTCAGGCGCTTCTACGTCGACACGGTGACCGGCACGCCGGAATCCGTCCGCCTGTGCCGCGGGCTCTTCGGCCTCGAGCGCATCCTCCACGGAACGGACCACCCGTTCTGGCCGATGTCGATCGGCCCGGACCTGCTGGAGCGGTGCGGCCTCACCACCCGCGAGCGGGCGATGGTCGAGCACGAGAACGCGACTCGGCTGTTCGACCTCCGGCTCGGGGCGGGGAAGGCGAGCTGATGGCGAGGCTGCCACGCGTCGACCGCAGCGCCTCGGCCCGGGTCGAGGAACTGTACGGGCGCATCGGCCGGCTCGGCCGGCCGGTCCTCAACCTCTACCGCGTGCTGGCCAACCAGCCGGCTGCGCTCGAGGCGTTCCTCGGGATGTCGGCCTACGTGCGCAGCGCGTCGACGCTCGACCCGCGGCTGCGCGAGCTGGTCATCCTGGCCACCGCCCACGAGCTCGGGCAGGAGTACGAGCTGGCCCAGCACACGGACGCCGCCAGGCGCGTCGGCGTCCCGGAGGACAAGATCGCGGCCGCCACCGGAGGCTCCCCCGATCAGCTGGACGAGACGGAGCGGGCGGCGGTCGATTTCGCGCGCCAGGTCGCGAGCACGCGCACCTGCGACGACGCCACGTTCGAGCGGCTGCGCGGGCTGTTCAGCCCCGCCGCAATCGTCGACCTCACGGTCACGACCGCGTGGTACCACCTGTGCGCGGCCATCCTCGGCCCGCTGCAGGTGGAGGTCGAGAGCTAGGCCGGGCGGCTCACAAGGTCGGTGGTTGCCGGCGCGCTTGGCGCCAAACGCGCGCAATTCGCATGGGATTTGGCTCGTTTGGCGCAAGACGCGGGGAATTCCCAGGCCGGACGCCTCATCAGGCCCGGCCGTCGAGCAGGGTCTTGGGGATCGAGTCCCACGTGCCGCCCTTGCGCCGGTACGCGATGCCGGAGAGCATCTCCAGGACCACCCGGTTGGCGAGGAACGACGTGATCTCCGACGTATCGTAGGCGGGCGCGACCTCGACGACGTCGACCCCCACGACGGGCAGCTCGACCGCGATCCGGCGCACGGCGTCCAGCAGCTGCCGGCCCGTGATGCCGCCGGGCTCGGGCGTGCCGGTGCCGGGCGCCATGCCCGGGTCGACGACGTCCAGGTCGACCGAGACGAAGACCCCGTCGCATCCGTCGACGGCGATGGCGAACGCCTCCTCGAGCACGGCCTCGAGCCCTCGGGAGACGACCTCGTGCATCTCGAAAGACCGCATACCCTGCTCGGCCATCCAGCGCAGGGTGGGCGGCTCGGGCCAGTAGCCGCGCAGCCCGATCTGCAGGAAGCGATCGCCCCGGACCGCGCCCGACTCGATCAGGCGGCGCATCGGCAGCCCATGCCCGATCAGGCTGCCGAACTGCACGTCGCCCGTGTCCGCGTGCGCGTCGAAGTGGATGACCGAGATCCGGCCCCAGCCTCGGGCGCGCGCCACGCCGGTCACGTCCGGCCAGGTGATGGTGTGGTCGCCCCCCAGGACGAGCGGGATCGCGCCCGCCGCCGCCCGCTCGACCGCGCGCTCCAGGGCGTCGAGGGGCGCGCGGCCCTCCACCCCGGCCATCTCCACGTCGCCCGCGTCCAGCACCTTCAGCTCGACCAGGGGATCGACGCGGAGGGCCAGGTGAGGGCGCGAAGCGTCGTGGGGGAGGTAGTCGGTGGTCCGGATCAGCTGCGGCCCGAAGCGCGCGCCGGCGCGATATGAGGTGCCCGCGTCGTAAGGCGCGCCGATGATCACCACGTCCGCGCCCTCGAACGTCGCGGGGTCGTCGAGGTCGCACCGGGGCACGCCCAGGAACGTCACGTCCGGGCCGAAAAGCCCTCCGATCCGCGTCATCGGCCGGTCAGCGGGTCAGGCGCGGAGGTCGCGCGCCATCTCGGCGAAGTTATCGACGTAACGCTGCACGTCGTCGACCGAGTGCTGCACCGAAAGCGTCCAGTTCTCCTCGGCCCCAGGCGCCATCAGGACGCCGCGGTTGCACTGGTAGAGCCAGCTGAGGTAGGCGAACGACTTGTCGATCTCGAGGTAGTCCCGGTAGTTGCGAACCCTCTGCGCCCGGTACGTCACGCCGCCGCGCGCGGCCAGCGTGGTGACGTGGAACGGCAGGTGGTGCTTGGCGATCGCCTCGTCGAGGCCGCCCTGAAGGGTCTCCGCGAGAGCGTCGAAGTGCGCGTACGCCGAGGCGTCGAGGATCTCGAGCAGCGTGACCTTGGACGCGGCCATGGTGAGCGGGTTGCCGTTGAAGGTCCCCATCTGGGCCACCCGCTTCTCCTCGACCACGGCCATCACGTCGTCGCGACCGCCGACCGCCCCGCAGGGCAGCCCGCCGCCGATCGCCTTGGCCAGCGCCACCACGTCCGGAGTCACGCCGAACCGCTCGGTGGCGCCTCCGGGAGCGATCGTGACGCCGGTCTTGACCTCGTCGAAGATGAGGAGGGCGCCGTGGCGGTGGGCCGTCTCCTTCACCTGCTGGAGGAAGCCGTGGTCCGGCAGCACGATGCCCACGTTCATCATCGCCGGCTCGACGATCACCGCGGCGACCTGGTCGGGGTGGCGGCCGAAAGCCGCCTCGAGCGCCGCGAGGTCGTTGAACGGCACGACCGTGGTCAGCTTGACGATGGCCTCCGGGATGCCCTCGCTCTGGGGAAAGGAGTTGGGATCGTCGGCCGGGCCCATGTGCTCCGGCGGCGGCTCCACCGACACCATGAGCGCGTCGTGGTGCCCGTGATAGGAGGCCTCGATCTTGATGATCCGCTCCCGGCCCGTGAACCCGCGGGCGATGCGCACGGCGTCGAGCGTCGATTCGGTGCCCGAGTTGGTGAAACGCCACTTCGGCTGCTTGAAGCGCTTAGACAGCTCGCGCGCGACGGTGATGCTGTCCTCCACCGGCTGGGCGAAGTGGGATCCGCGCGCGATCTGCCGGTCCACCGCCTCGACGATCCTGGGGTGGGCGTGGCCGACCACCATGACGCCGAACCCGTTGTGGAAGTCAACGTACTCGTTCCCGTCGACGTCCCAGACCCGGCTTCCCTTTCCCCGGTCGACGAACACCGGCTGGGGCGCCGCGTCCTGGAAGGAGGAGGGCACGCCCCGCGGCATGACCTGGCGCGCCTCGGTCCACAGCTCGTGGGAGCGCGGGCGCGCGGCGCGGAACTTTTGTTCTTCCGCCTGGATGAGCTCGGAGACCCTCCCGGCGGGGATCTCGCGCGTGGTGGTCGCCGCCATGCTTCTAAACCTCCGGTAACCGGTCCTTGACAGGTTGGCGCGTGGGATCTCTAATTGTCGGCGATTCAGCAGGCCAATCTGGGGTGACCACAGGGGAGGGAAGTCACATGGGGGAACAGGGTGCAGTAGCTGAGCTCGTGGCGGAGAAGCGAAAGCTCAAAAAGTCGCTCTTCCGCTTCGACATGATCTTCTTCACGGTGTGCGCGATCGTCGCGCTCGACACGATCGGGCAGTCGTCCTCGTACGGCGCCCAGGCGGTGTTCTGGCTGATCGTCTCCGGCCTCACATTCCTCATCCCGTACGGCCTGATCACGGCCGAGCTCGGCGCCGCATTTCCGACCGAGGGCGCCACTTACGACTGGGTCCGGCTCGCCTACGGGCACTTCGCCGGCGCCGTGGTCAGCGTCCTTTACTGGCTGAGCAACCCGATCTGGCTCGGCGGCACGCTCACGGCGACCACCATCGCCGCGCTCGACGCTCTCTGGGGCAGCAGCTTCACCGGCAACCAGGGGGCGGAGACCGTGATCGGCTTCCTCTTCATCTGGGCCGCCGTGACCATGAACATCCTCTCGCTGCGCTACATGAAGTGGGTGCCGAACCTGGGCGCGATCCTGCGGCTCGCGCTCCTCGCCTTCTTCGCGCTACTGGTGGTGATCGCGGGGCTCAAGGGCGGTTTCCACGGCGGCCTGAGCGGCTTCTTCCCGAGCGACACGACGGTCCTGATCGGCGTGATCGGCGTGATCGTGTTCCAGTGGATCGGCTTCGAGCTTCAGACCAACGCCAGCGAGGAGATGGAAAACCCGCAGCGAGATATCCCGCGCGCGGTCTACGCGTCGGGCCTGATCTCATTCCTCGGGTACGGCATCCCGATCCTGGGCGTGGTGCTGATCCTCTCGTCGAGCCAGCTCAGCAACGTCGCCGGGTTCGTCGCGGCCTACCAGTTCGGGTCGCAGACCGTGTTCGGCGGCGCGGCGCCGTTCTTCAACCACATCGCGGCCGTCGCGATGGTGCTCGTGCTGCTCTCCAGCGGGACGACCTGGCTCATGGGCTCCGACCGCCTGATGGCGATCGGCGCGCTCGCGGGGTCGGGACCGCGGCAGCTCGGCTACTTCTCGGCGCGGTTCGGGACGCCGATCGTGGTCAACGTCTTCTCCGGCCTCATCGCGACCCTGTTCATGTTCATCACGTTCTTCGTCACCGGCGGCAGCCTGCACGGCTACTTCGCCGCCGTGCTCGGGCTCGTGATCTCGACCACCACCTTCTCCTACATCCTCATCTTCCCGGCGCTGCTGACCCTGCGCCGCAAGTACCCGAACGTCCACCGCCCCTTCGTCGTGCCGGGCGGAAATGCCGGCGCCTGGATCTGCGTGGTCCTGACGATGTTCTGGGTCGTCGCCGCCACGGTGTTCTCGCTGTGGCCGGGCCTGTTCACCTCGGCGTGGAGCTCCGCGACCTCCGGGGTCGACCGTTCGACGTTCGAGATCTACACGTTCGTCACCGTCGCGTTCCTGATCGTCGTGGCGGTCGTGTTCTGGGCGGTGGGACGCGGGCACGCGATCCACACCGAGCCGGCGGCCGCGCCGCCGGCGGTGCTGCCGGCGGGAGCGCCGGGGCAGTAACCCGCTTTCGGAAGGTCTTCAGAGGGGCCGGCCGTAGGGCCGGCCCCTCAACCTTCGTAGACGATCCGGCCGCCGGCCAAGGTGGCACGCACCACCCCGGCGTCCAGGTCGACGACGGCGAGGTCTGCGAGGTATCCGGGCTCAACGCGTCCCTTGACGTGCTCGGCGTGCTCCGCGTACGCGCTGCCTGAGGTCCACGCGTCAATCGCCGCGTCCCTCCCGATGCTCTGTGCCGCCGCGATGCTCCCGAAGGGATCGAGCGGGACGACCGGCCAGTCCGTCCCGAAGGCGAGGCGCGCGCCGGCGTTCGCGAGCTCTCGCCACGGCCAGCCGCGCGCCGCCCGCTCCGGTCCCAGGTTGAGGCGCCATGCCTCCGTGATCCGGGGATCCGAGTGCTGGGGCTGCATGCTCGCCACCACGCCGAGCTCGGCGAAGCGCGCCAGGTCGAGCGGCCTCGGGCACTCGATGTGCTCGACACGGTGCCTGCGGCCTGGAGCGGTGCCTTCGAAGGCGTCGAGGGCCTGGGCGATCGCCGCGTCGCCGATCGCGTGGACCTGCACCTGCCAGCCCCGAGCGTCGGCCATGCGCACCGCCTCACGCAGCTCGCCGGCGCCCCAGATCGGAAGGCCGCGCTCGGACGAGCCCGCGTAGGGCTCGATCAGCGCCGCGGTGCGGGACTCGACGACGCCGTCCGCGAACGCCTTGAGGATGCCGGTCGAGAGCCAGGCGTCGCCGTCGAGCCGCAGCGCCTCGTACGAGTCCAGGCGCCTGGCCCACTCGTCCATCTCGAGCCCCGGAATCATGTCGAAGCCCAGGCGGACACGGATCGTCAGCCGGCCCTCGTCCCGCAGCGCCCGCCACAGGTCGAGCTGCTCCTGGCCGTCGCCCGCCTCCTGGACGCCCGCGATGCCGCGTGAGGCCGCCAGGCGCATCCCCTCGCGCAGGGCCTTCAGGTCGTCCGTCCGCGACGGCGGCGGGATGTGGCGCGTCACCAGCCGCATCGCGTCCTCCTCCTTCAGCACCGCCGCCTCGGACACTCCGGCGAGGGCCAGCGCCCGCCGGTTGGCCCAGCCGGTGTGGGCGTCGAATGATTCGAGGTAGGCGGGGCGGTCGGGCACGAGGCGGTCGAGGAGGTCGACCGAGGGCATGCCCCCGGGAAAGGCCGAATACAGCCATCCCCGGCCGAGGACCCACTCACCCGGGGTCGCCCGCGCGTGGCGCAGGATCTCGCGCTCGATCTCATCCAGCGTCCCGGCGCCGAACAGGTCGAGCCGGCCGAGCGTTCGTGAGCCCATGAGAAAGTGGACGTGCGCGTCGTTGAAGGCGGGCAGGATGGGGCACCCCGCGGCGTCGAGCACCCGCTCGGCCGCGCCCATCTCCCGGTCGCGGCCCACCGCGGCGATGCGCTCCCCTTCGAGCGCCACGGCGGTGAGGCCGGGGCGTCCCCAGACCCGGCCGTTGACGATCGCAAGCTGCGCCACCGGCAGATTTGTAGCGCATCCTCGAAAATGTCGCCTGATGGCAAAGCTCGAAACCGAAGTCGCGCGCGCGTCGACGCTGCCCTCGGAGCTGTACCTCGACCCGGCGGTCATGGAGCGCGAGAAGGAGCGCATCTTCGCCCGGACCTGGCAGCTCGTCGCCCACCGGGGAGAGCTCGCCCGGCAGGGCGACTTCAAGCCCACGACGATCCTGGACGAGCCGATCCTCTTGACGCACGGGCTCGACGGCAAGCTCCGCGGCTTCTACAACGTGTGCCGGCACCGCGCCGCTCAGGTCGTCACCACACGCGGTAACCGGAAGTCGCTGCAGTGCGGCTACCACGGCTGGGTCTACGGGCTCGACGGCACGCTGCAGACCGCGCGCGAGATGGAGGGGACGGAGGACTTCGAGAAGAAGGACTTCTGCCTGACGCCGATCCGAGTCGACACGCTGGGCCCTTTCGTCTTCGCCAACCTCGACCCCGACGCCGCCCCGCTGGCCGACTGGATCGGGCGGATTCCGCAGGACATCGCGGAAGCGGGCTACGACCTCGACTCGATGCGGCTGATCGAGCATCGCGACTACGACATCGCCTGCAACTGGAAGGTCTACGTCGACAACTATCTCGAGGGCTATCACCTGCCGATCGCGCACCCCGGCCTGTTCAAGGAGCTCGAGTACGACAACTACCGCGTCGAGACCTTCCGCTACTACTCCAAGCAGCACGCGCCGATCCGCGAGCTGAAGCCGGGGGAGGTGCCGGGACGCGACCGCCGCTACATCCGCATGCCCGGAGCAGAGGACGACGCCCTCTACTACTGGATCTTCCCGAACACGATGCTGAACATCTACCAGGACAACATCAGCACCAACGTCATCCTGCCGCTCGGGCCGGACCGCACCCTCACGGTCTTCGAGTGGTTCTTTGCCGAGCCCGGCACGGGCGCCGGCTGGGAGTCGATGCAGCAGACCATCGCCTTCTCCGACCAGATCCAGCAGGAGGACATCGCGATCTGCGAGCAGGTGCAGCGCGGCCTGCGCTCACGCTCGTACAGCCGCGGCCGGTTCTCCGCCCTGCGCGAGAACGGCGTTCACCACTTCCAGTCGCTGGTCGAGGAGTTTCTCGGCTAGCGTGTACAGCCCCCGAAGGGGCGCGACAGTCGCAGCTCATCCCGGGCGCAGCTTCCGAGCACCTCCGACCAGCTCGGCCGGGGCGTCGGCCATGGTTGGGTCGCAGTTCCACGCGTCTTGCGCCAAACGAGCTGAATCGCGCGCGAATTGCGCGCGTGTTGCGCCAAACGCGCCGAAACCGCCTACAGATCTGGTGAGCCGCCTCTCGGCTGGCGGCCGTCAGGGCCCGAGCAGATAGCCCAGGCGGCGCGGTGTACGCGCCAGCTGGTCGATGAAGAAGTTCGGCTTGCGGCCGCGCTCCTCGGCCGTCTCCTTGGCGATCATCGCCCGGCGCATCACGGCGGCGCCGAAGGAACGAAACGGCTCGGGAGGGAAGGGTCGAGGGCGGGCGTTGACCATCGGCAGGCGCACGTTGTCGGTGTCCGCGCCGGTGATGAGGTCGGCGAGCACCTGGCCCGCGAGGTGGCTCGGCGCGACCCCGTTGCCGGTGTAGCCCATCGCGTAATACACGTTCGCGTCACCGGTGCGGCCGAAGGTCGGGAGGTGGGTGGGGGAGACGTCGATCGGTCCGCCCCAGGCGTCCTCGATCGGAACGTCGGCGAAGGAGGGGAACATCAGCCGGAATCCCTCCGCCGTCTCCCGGACCGCACGCACATCACCGGTGAACGCGCCGTCGATCGTCCGGCGCGCCCGGCCGCCGCCACCGCCGAACGCGATCCGGCCGTCGGCCGTCGTGCGGAAGTAGCGGAGCGACGTGCGGAAGTCGCTGATCAGCTCCCCGCCGGTCCATCCAAGCGCCTTCAAGCGGTCCGGCGCCGGCGCCGTCAGGACGATGTAGCTGCTCCACGCGACGACGCGGCTGTTGAGCCGAGGCCATGCCGTCGACCAGGCGTTGAGCGCGAGCACGGCATGCTTCGCGCGCACCGTGCCTCGGGGTGTCACCGCCGCGGTGCCGTCCAGACGCGTCACCGGCGTGGACTCGTGGACCATCACGCCGCGCTCGAGCAGGACGCGGCGCAGGCCCCGCGCCAGCCGCGCGGGCTGGACTGAGGCGCCGTCGCGCATGAAGGCGCCGCCATGGAAAGCCGGCGACGCGCACCGTGCCTGGACCTCGGCGTCGCTCAGCTCCCGGAGCTCGTCCGCCGCGCCCACCTCGCGGGCCAGCTCGACCATCTCCCGGCAGAGCGGCTCGTGCGCCGCCGCGGTGATCGCGTACATATAGCCGCCGGGGCGGTACCAGGCGTCGATGCCGTGCTGAGCGCAGAGCTCGCCGATCGCCTTGATCGAAGAGGCGACGGCGCGGCAGGCGCGCACCGCGGGCTCGGCGCCGTACAGCGTCACCAGGCCGTGCAGCTCGTCCCACCATCCGCTGGCGAATCCGCCGTTGCGGCCGCTCGGACCGCCGCCGCAGATGTCCTGCTCGAGCAGCACGATCCCGAGATCGGGGTCCGCCTGCCCGAGGAAGTACGCGGTCCACATGCCGGTGAAGCCGCCGCCGACGATCACGACGTCGGCGTTGACGTCGCGCGTCAGAGGCGGTGCGGACGCGCCGTCCTCGAGCGCGAGCGCCTCACGCAGCCACCAGCTTCGCTGCGCTCCAGGCGTCAGGGCCAGACCGGCGAGGTTCAGCACTTCGAAGCGGAAGATACCCCGACTCGAGCGCGCGAGCCGGGTCCCATCCCCGTACCCGGGCGGCCTCGTCGACGCGGATGTGTAAACATCGACCCGAAACGCGCTTGACAGCCAATTCCAAGCACCGTCTGGAGCTCGACCCCGAGGTTGTCTCGCTGGCGCGGAGCCGGGGCATCCTCAGCCGGCTTCCACCGCATCTGGCGGCCGAGTTGCTCGACGGCGCACAGCGGGCGCAGTTCCCCCGCGGCGCACACGTGCTGAGCTGGCCGAACCCGACGTCGAGCGTGGTCGTGCTCCGTGGCGCGCTGCGCGTCTATCTCGCCGACGGAGAAGGGCGGCAGGTCACCACCAGGTACGTCCGGCCCGGCGATATCTTCGGCTTCGTCATGGAATCGCCGATCGTCTGCCACCTCCAGGCGCTCGAGGACAGCGAGCTCCTGATGGTCGATCCGGAGCGGATCTACAGCCTCGCGCGGACCAATCCGCTCTTCGCCGGCGAGCTGCTGGACGAGATGAAGGCCGCCATGGCCTCTGCCCTGCGAGCGATCTACGTCCGGGCGTTCGGCACGGTGCGGGAGCGCGTGGTCAACGCGATCCTCGACCACGCGTCTCTCACCGGGTCGGTCGAGCCGGGCCGCAACGTGCTCGGCACGCAGCAGGAGCTGGCGCTGGCCGTCGGCTCGGTCCGGGAGGTGGTGGCCGGCGTGCTCCACCAGCTCAAGCGCGACGGCTTCATCGATGTGAGGCGCGGAAGCGTCGTCATCCTCCAGCCGGAAAAGCTGGCGCGCGAGGCGGCGGGCGGGCCGTGGGCGGAGGACCGACCCGGGAGGACGGCCGCCCGCGGCGAATGATCCGGCCGCGGCTCCTCAGGTGCCGCCGGCCGGCGAGCAGAATGTCGGGATGACGTTTCGCACGATCATCGAGCCGTTTCGCATCCACTCGGTGGAGCCGCTGCGCATGACCACGCCCCAGCACCGGAGGAAGGCGATAGTCGAAGCCGGCTACAACCTCTTCGCGCTGCACTCCAACGACGTGCTGATCGACCTGCTCACCGACTCGGGGACGGGCGCGATGTCGCGCGACCAGTGGGCCGGTGTGCAGCGGGGCGACGAGAGCTACGCGGGCTCGCCCTCGTACTACCGCTTCGCCGAGAGCGTCCAGGAGCTGTTCCCCTTCCGGCACGTGATCCCGACGCACCAGGGGCGCGCGGCCGAGAAGATCCTGTTCTCGGCCATCGCCGGACCCGGGAAGGTGGTCCCGAACAACACCCACTTCGACACCACGCGCGCCAACGTCGAGGCGACCGGCGCCGAGGCGGTCGATCTGCCGGCGCCTGAGGCCGCGGAGCCCTCGACGCCCCACCCGTTCAAGGGCAACCTGGACGTCCCTCGGCTCGAGGCACTGCTGCGCGAGCGGGCGAAGGACGTTCCGGTCGTGTTCGTCACCGTCACGAACAACTCCGGCGGGGGCCAGCCGGTGTCGCTCGAGAACCTCCGCGCGGTGCGCGAGGTGTGCGCGCGCCACGGGGTGCCGCTGTTCCTCGATGCGTGCCGCTTCGCCGAGAACGCCTGGTTCATCAGGCAGCGCGAGCCAGGCCAGCACGGCCGCACCGTCCGCGACATCGCGCGGGAGATGGCCTCGCTCGCCGACGGGATGACGATGAGCGCAAAGAAGGACGGGCTCGCCAACATCGGCGGCTGGCTGGCGATGAACGACGACGAGTGGGCCGCCCGCTGCCGCAACCTGCTGATCCTGACCGAGGGCTTCCCCACGTACGGCGGCCTGGCCGGACGTGACCTGGAGGCCATCGCGCAGGGCCTGCGCGAGGTCGTGAACCACGATTACCTCCACTACCGGGTGCGTTCGACCGAGTACCTGGGCGAGGCGCTGATCCGGCTCGACATCCCGATCGTGCAGCCGACCGGCGGCCACGCCGTCTATATAGACGCGCGCGCGATGCTGCCGCACATCCCGCCCCTCCAGTACCCGGGCCAGGCGCTGGCGGTCGCGCTCTACGAGTCGGGCGGCGTCAGGGGATGCGAGATCGGCACCGTGATGTTCGGCCTCCGGCCGGACGGCACGGAGCAGCCCGCGGCGCTCGACCTGGTCAGGCTGGCCATCCCTCGGCGCACGTACACGCAAAGCCACATCGACTACGTGATCGAGGTGTGCGCGGAGGTCGCCGGCCGGGCTTCGACGCTGCCGGGCTACCGCATCGTCGAGCAGTCTCCGGCCCTCCGCCACTTCACCGCGCGGTTCGAGCCTCTCGCCTAGCCTGAGCGGTTCACAAGACCTGTCGTCGATCTCGGCGCGTTTGGCGCACAACGCGTGGAATTCGCGCGGGATTTGGCGCGTTTGGCGCACAACGCGTGGAATTCGCGCGGGATTTGGCACTCGCGCGGGATTTGGCGCGTTTGGCGCATAACGCGTGGAATTCGCGCGGGATTTGGCGCGTTTGGCGCATAACGCGTGGAATTCGGGAGCCTTGGGGCACAGCTGAGCCAGCCCCGCGGGGCCCGGCCTGGAGGAAGGATCGAAACCGCCTATGCGTTCGATCAGAACAATCAATTGGCTCTATTGCACACAACGGCCTAGTCTGGCGTTGATCCAGCGATGGGAAACGCAGAGACCGTTCTTTACGGCTTCGACGAATGCACCGAATCGAAGGCCATGGCCGACCTGCTCGACGAGCTGGGCGTCCAGTACGAGCTCCGCGTGGTCAACCGCGACCCGCGCGCCCGGCGGGAGTGGGAGCAGCTCGACGGCGACCAGACGCCGATGCTGCGCCTGGGCAATCACTCCTTCGTGCGCGGCTTCGACCGGATCAAGGTCCAGCAGCTGTTCGGCTGGGTCGGCTGCTAGCCCCGGCCCGCGCCCTCAGGCGTGGTGCTCCTCCGGCTCCTGGTACCAGCGCACCCTGTCCCCGACGCGGCTGCGCAGCTTCCACCGCGCGGACTTCGGCGCCTGGTCGATCGTCCCCCAGAGCGTCTCCAGGCGGGCGTTGATCCGGCCGACCGCCTCCGCGTCCAGGGCGTAACCCCCGACGTTGGCCCTCGCCCGCTCGATGGTCTGCCGCGCGGTGCGCCACAGCCCCCAATCTCGGGAGCAAACGTCGGCGACGTAGTCGCCTTCGATCCCCTCGCCGTCCGCGGACCCGACCTCGTGGTGGTAGACGAGGTTGTAGATATCGCGCTGATCGCGGTCGGTGAGCTCGACGATCTGCAGCTTGGTGAGCATCAGCTCGGCCAGCGGAACCGTCCGCGGATGGCGGTCCAGGCGTTCGGCGATCGGGATGGGATGGCACATCGCGAACTCGCCCACGAACACGTCGAGCCTGCGCTGGTTGGGCTCGTCGTAGAAGAGCAGGCGGCGGGACCCGTGGAGGGCGTTGAACATCTCGTCGGGCGCATAGCCGGCGCCGACCAGAATCCTGGTGACGGCGGAGCGGCTGCCGCGCTTCGCGACCAGGTCGATATCGTGCACCGGGCGCTCGAGGAGCGGGCCGCCGGCGGGGGAGCGGAGGTGCACGGCGACGGAGCCGATCGCCCGCAACGTCACGTCACGTGCCGTGGCCGTGTCGATGAGGCGCACGGACTCCTCGACGGGATCGGGCAGAGGCTCCGGCATGTGGTGGGGTGACTCTACCCCGCCGTGAAGAGGAAATCGAGGAAGGATCCGTCCTCGGCGAAGTCCACGATGACGCCCCGGAGGATGTCGGACGCGTAGTCGCTCCCCGGGTTCAGGCAAAGGGTCGAGCTGATCTTCTGCGCGCCTTTGGATTCGTGGATGTGGCCGTGCAGCCCGACCACCGGCCGGTACTTCTTGATGGCCTCGCGCACCGCCTTGCTGCCCACGGGGATGATGCTCGGCCGGCCGCCTCGCAGCACGGGCGTCAGGTCCTTGCCCAGCTCGGCGGCGAAGTCGAGGCCCGACGAGAACGGCGGGTTGTGGAAGTTGACCACGACGTGTGAGTGCTTGGGGGCGCCGTCGAGGATGCGCGCCAGCCGCTCGTAGAGCTCCTCTTCGCCGTACTCGCGCTCTGTGTTCCAGGGTGTGGGCGTGACGTCGCCGCAGCTCGCCAGCAGCACGGGCCCCAGCTCGAAGAGCCGGCCCTCAGGGCTGTCGATCCGCGGCGCCTGCTGGAGCACCGCATCGATCTCGCGCGGGTCGTCGTTGCCGGGCGTGATCACGCAGCGCACACTGCCGCTCAGACGCTCCGCCGCCAGATCGCACCAGCCGCGGACCTGGGCGACGATCTCGGCCTTGAAGACCGAGTCGCGGTAGTGGCCATCCCGCTGCAGGCGATCCACCTCCGTGGAGTCGCCGACGACCGAGTAGAAGCCGAGCCGGTTGATCTCGGCCCGCAGGCTCATCTCCTCGGACCGTGGCACGGTGACGCTCTCCCCGCGCACCGTCGCCGTCAGCAATCCATCGTCCTGGCGGACGGGCACCAGCCCCTTGCCGGCGATATCGCCGCCCAGGATGAGGGCGTCCGCCTCGTACGTTTTCGCGGCGGCGAGAAACTTCCGGAAGCAGCGCTCCGAGCCGTGGATGTCCGTCGCGAAGAAGACGCGGAGCGACCGCTTCCGGCTATTTCCCATCTGAGGTCAACGAACCAAGGTCTATTCCGGCGGCAGCTCGTGCATCGCCAGGCGCATGTCGATGGACGACGACTGCAGCCGCATCCTGCGGGCGACCGCGTAGATGATCGGGCCGGAGAAGAAGATCACGATCAGGGATCCGATCGAGGCCACGCTGAACGCGCCGAACACGTTGGGCTTGGCGATGATCACGCCCACCGTGAACAGGGCAAGGACGGTCGAGAGGGCGCCGAACACGGTCGCGGTCGGGATGCCGCCGATGCGGTCCACGTCCTGCGTTCCCGGCTTGTAGATCAGCTCCGGCCGGCGGTACGGAAGCGCGGTCGCCGCGACCGAGCCGGCGAGCAGGACGAGCGCGAAGAACAGGGCCAGGTTCGCGGAGATGTTGGCGATGTTCAGGATCGAGCCGGCGATCGTGAAGCCGATGGCCAAGAGCACCGCCAGGATGATGGCGTTGACCGGGGATGCGTTGCGCTCGCTCACCTTGGCGAGGCCGATCGGCAGCATCCGGTCGAAGGCAAGGGCGAAGATCACGCGCGTCACGACGGCCACGAACGCGAGGTCGACTGCGATCTCGGCCGCCGGCACCGCCAGGCCGATCAGGATCTTGCTCACCGGGTCACCGGAGAGGACGAGCCCGTAACCCAGCCCTCCCGCGTTGGCCTGCAGGCTCGTGATCTTCGAGTAGTCGGACAGGCCGCCCACCTGCGCCTGCGCCTGCATGAAGTCGCGGCCGATGGTGTTCACCATCAGGAGCCACACGCCGACCCAGACCACGATGAGCAGGCCGAGGCTGATGGCCGAGGCCCAGAGGTAGGTGCTGCCCGGCCGCTTCAGCTCACCGCCGACGTAGTAGGAGTAGAGGACGCCGTTGTAGTTCAGGACCATGAACGGGACCACCAGGAGCGACGCGCCGACGTCCACCCCCAGCGGGATGCTGTTCTTCTGCGCCAGGGCGATGACGTCGTTGTAGGCGGAAGCCTTGCCGCTGTACGACCCCAGGGCGTTGACGAAGTCCTGGTGCGAGTGCGTGGCGAGCAGGAATCCGAGCACGATGAACGCGATCACCTGGAAGACGACCAGGGCCAGGATGACCTGGGCGATCCGGCGAAGGCTGAAGACGGAGGCCAGGCCCACGATCACGAGCATGCCCACGGCACAGAGCACCAGGCCCGGCGAGCACTGCACGGTCACGCACGTGGTGGTGCCGGAGATGTTGTTCGCCGCGTCGGCCAGCCCGGAGCTGTTGAACGCCGCGCCCAGGCTGTTCAGCGCGAACGGCACGTAGGCGGCGGCGAAGTTCGCGTTGGCCGAGAGCGTGTAGGAGAAGCCGACGGCGGTGGCGATGCCGACCATCGTCCCGACGGCCGGCGAGATGATGCGGGACAGGTAGACGTACTCGCCGCCCGCGCGTGGGATGGCCCGCAGCAGGTACATGTAGGCGAACATCGCGACCAGCCAGATGGCCGCGCCGAGCAGCAGGGGCAGGACCATGTCGACCTGCGTGAAGTTGAACAGCCCCGAATAGAAGTTGATGAAGGTGTTGACCACGGCGACCGAAGCCAGCGCGATTCCGGTGGCCGCCGGGATGCCGAGCTCCCGGACCAGCCCAGACGACTGGCGCGTGAACAGACCGCGTTCCGAAACCGCCTTGCCGGTGCCCACCGAGGCGCTGGTAGTTGCCATCGCTTCCCCTCCTGAGTGGCCCTGATCAGCGAATTCCCCAACCCCCGCTGGAGCGTTCCAGAACGATAGGCCACGCCGGGTGGGCCGTCAAGAACGAGGTTTCGGCCGCGCCTCCGCCACGACCTCGGACACGGCGACCCACCGTCGCTCGGCCGCGGCCCGCTCGATCGCCTCGCAGACCGCCTGGACCGCCGCGCCCGAGGCGAAGTCCGGCTCCCACGGCCCGGACGGCCACCGCTCCAGGAGATCGCCCAGGTGATTGACGAAGGAGGCCCCGTAACCGACGCCCTGGCCGATGGGCCACCAGGCACGCGCGTAGGGATGGGTCTCGTGCTCGGCCCGGATCCGGCGCATCCCGTAGACCTCCGGCCGGTCGGCCCCTTCGCCGAAGAGCAATTCGTTCAGCCGCGCATAGTCGAAATGCAGGGTGCCGCGGTCGCCGTTCACCTCCAGCGAGAAGTCGCAGGGTCGCCGGACGGCGGTCCTCGCCATCTCGAACACGCCGAGGGCGCCCGACTCGAACCGGCCGAGGGCCGCGGACGCATCGTCGACGGTGACGGGGCGGTTCGAGCGGCTCTGCACGAAGGTGGCGGAGTGGCCGGACACCTCGGCGAGCGGCCCGGCCATCCAGGTCGCCATGTCGATCAGGTGGCTGCCCAGGTCGGCGACCGTACTGCCGCCCATTTCGCGGTCGAACCGCCAGTCGAACGGGATGGCCGGGTCGACGAACTCGTCCGACAGCCACGTGGCGCGCACCAGGCGGATGGTGCCCACGGCGCCCTCGTCGATCATCCGCTTCATGAGCGACACGGCCGGCAGCCGGCGGTAGTTGAAACCGACCGCGTTCAGCACTCCGGCGGCGCCTGCCGCGTCGGCCGCGGATGCCGCCTGGGCGTAGGTCACGGCCAGCGGCTTCTCGCAGATCACCGCCTTGCCGGCCCTTGCCGCCGCCGTCGCGATCTCGGCGTGCGTGCCGGGCGGGGTGCAGATGTCGACGACGGCGACATCAGGGCGCGCGACGAGCTCGCGCCAGTCGCCGGTCCAGCTCTTGAAGCCGTAGGCCGCCGCCGCACGAGCGACCTTCTCGCGGTCGCGCCCGGAGATGACGCGCAGGCGGGGTCGGTGCTGCAGAGCGCGCATGACCGGCGCGACCGTGTAGGCATACGAGTGGGCCTTGGCCATCAAGCCGTAGCCCACGACGCCGATCCCGACGTCCGCCATCACACCCCCACGGCGCGACTGGCGGCCCGCGCGGCGGCGTCCAGGGCCGCCGCCGCGTCGGATGCGCCCGCGCCTTCGAGCGGCTCGCCGCCCACGTGCCGGGCGAAGCTCTCGGCCTGCGCGCGCAATGCGCCGAAGAACGTCTCGTCCGCCGTCGGAGGCCACAGGAATCTGCACTCCTCGGCGTCCTTCGTGCCCAAGACCTCGACCTTGCACACGTCGCCGAGCGGGAAGCGCCGGCCCAGCGACACAATCACGGTGGTGCCCTCCGAGAGCTCGGCCACCACGTGCGCGCTCTCGGGGTCGCCCGGCCACGGCTCGCCGGCCACTCCCGAAGGGACCGCGGTGAGCTCCCCGATCTCCTGGCCCGTGAGCCACCGGGCCTGGTCGAACTCGTGGACGCCCATGTCGACGTAGATGCCTCCGCTGTGCTCGCGGAAGTACGTGCTGGGCGGCGCGCCGTCCCACTGGAAGCACGCGACCGCGTACAGGCTCCCGAGCTCGCCCGCGGCGATGCGCTCGCGCAGCCGCCGAAGCGGGGGCACGAAGCGCCGCCAGAAGCCGACCTGGAACGGCACCCCGGAAAGGGCGACGAGAGCGGCCGCCTCCCTCGCCTGCGCGGCCGTCACTCCAACCGGCTTCTCGCACAGGATGGGCAGCTCGGCGGCGAGCAGGCGCTGGATGGTGGCCAGGTGAAGGTCGCTCGGCACGCAAACGAGCGCGGCGTCGATCTCGCCCGACTCCAGCATCGCCTCGAGGTCGGCGTAGACCTTCGCTCCCCCGGCACCCTCCGAGGCGAGCGCCTCGCGCGCCGCCGCCGACGGCTCGGCCAGCGCGGTGACGCGCACCGTGGTCGATCCGGCGATCGCGCGGAGGTGGTTGCGGCCCATGCGCCCGGCGCCCAGCAGGCCGAGACGAAGCGCGGCCAAGCGTCAGAGCCCCCGAACGCTCAGGTACTCGCGGTTCGCCCGCTGGTCCGCGGCGGACTTGCCGGCCCGATCCGGCAGCACGTCCTGCTCCACGACGAGCCAACCCGAGTACCAGCCGCGGAGCTGGTCCAGCACTCCTTCCACGTCGAGGTCGCCCTCGCCGAGACGGCAGAAGGCGCCACGCTTCCAGATGTCGGCGACCGGCGCGGCGTCGCGCACGATCTGCTCCACCACCGACCGGCGGGCGTCCTTCAGATGGACGTGGTTGATGCGCTCGCGCCAGTCGCGAACGGCGCGCGACGGGTCGCCTCCGCCGAGCAGGAGGTGGCCGGTGTCGAGGCACAGTCCGATGGAGGTGAGCTCGAGGACCTTCTCGATCTCCCACGGCGCCTCGACGTACGTCCCGGTCTCCGGGTGGAAGGTCGGCTCGTAGCCGCGGTCGCGGCAGGCCTGGGCCACCATCTCCACACCCTCGGCAAACCGCTTCCACCGCTCGTCGTCGAACCCGAGCTCGCGGTTCGTGACGGCCTGTCCGGGATGCGAGCGGCGCGCGTCGCTGCCGGTGTCCGCGAGCGTCGGTTTCGGCTTGAGGCCGTTTCCCGCGCTCGCCGCGTCGAACGCGTCGAGCAGCTGCGCAAGCCCGCGGAGCGCTCCGCGCATCTCTTCGGGTTCGCTGAACGCCACCTCGAAGAATCCGCCCGCCAGGCCGAGCTTGCGCTGAGCGAGGTTGGAGTGCAGCTCCGCACCGGTCCCGAAGTAGCCCAGCGGCCCGAGGTCGATGCCGGCATACCCCGCGCCGGCGACCGCGTCGAGCACGGTGGCGGCATCGGGCACGTCCGGCATGATGCCGACCGTCAGCTCGAAGGCGCCGTAGCTGACCGGCGCGTTCGCCACGACGATACGGTGGTTCGAGCTCACGGTCGCCGCCTCGAAGCCACGGCGGTCGCCGGCCTTGACGGATGGTCGATTCCGCCTCCAGAGCGGTGCGCTTCGACCACGGACCGGCAGAGCGCGATATCGCGCAGGGCGTCGCGGCCGGACGTGACGGGCTCCTTGTGGCCGACAGCGCATTCGTGGAAGTGGATCAGCTCCTCCTTGAAGCTCTCGCGGAACGAGGTGATCTCCTCGGTGCGCGTCGAGCGCGGGGAGCTCGCATCGCCGTCCTCTGTGATCAGCAGCGTCGGCATGCTGCGCAGGAACGGGGAGGGGAACGAAAGCGTGACCCTTCGCTCCGGCGAGTAGAAGGCGAACTCCATCGAGTAGCGAGCGATCTCCGGCAGGTCGACCCAGGCGAGGATCGCCTGCGCCGCGCCGTACGTGAACACGGCCGTCAGACCGGTCTCGCGGATGCCGGCGAACTCGATGCGGTCGGGCTCGCCCAGCACCCCGCGCATGGCGTTGAGCTCGTGGACCAGGCTGTCGAGCAGCACCAGGTGGTACGCCCACCGCGACAGGGGATCCGCGTCGGGCAGCGCTGCCGCGATGCGGGCGGCATTGTCCTCGCTCAGGGACTCCGCCAGCTCCTTCGGGAGCGTCCCGCCGCGGCGCAGGTTGTAATGCTGCACGTACGGCGCGATCGGCGACTCGAGCGTCGTGATGCGCAGCAGTCGCAGGTCCTTCAACGACGAGGGGACCTCTTCCTTGAGCCGTACGTACGCCGGGTCGTAGCGCTTGTTGTACCCGACCATCAGCGTCACCCCGGCCGTATCGGCCACGCTGACCATCGCTTCGCCCTCGGCCACCGAGAAGCACATCGGCTTCTCCACGAGCACGTGCAGGCCCTTCTCGGCCGCCGCGATGGCGATCGGCGCGTGGCTGCCTGAGGTGAGCACGAAGACGGCGTCGAGCGGCTCCTCCACCAGCTCCTGCCACGATCCGAACGTCCTGGCCACGCCGTACTCGCGGCCGCAGGCCTCGCGGACCTCCGGGGAGAGGTCGCAGAGCGCCGCGATCTCGTAGCGGTCGGAGAGCTCGCGGAGGTAATGGAGGTGCATGACCTGGGCGATCAGGCCGCACCCGACGACCCCAACTCGAAGCCGGTCCACGGTCAAACCCCCTGCCGACGCGGCACTTTCACGCTTGGAACGTTCCACGGAACGTATACGAAAGCCTGCGCGGTGTCAACTGGGTTCGGATTACGCCGCGCCCGCCAGCACGGCGGCCGCCTCGGGAATCCCCTGCTCGGCGGCGACGAAGGGATCCTCGTGCTCGATCGCGATCTCGCGCACGGCGCCCCGGCGTCCCAGCTCCACGACGAAGCGCCGCCACCAGGCCGCGTCCCGCCCCCGGCCGACCACCGCGAAGTTCCACGGCATCTCGGCGGGCGGTCGGGGCCAGCGGTGGTCGAGCAGCCCGTCGAGCGCCAGGCGCTCGGCCTGGAAGGTGACGTCCTTGCCGTGGCAGTGGCCGGCTCGATCGCCGATGGCGTCGAGCACCGCGAGGGGGTCCATCTGCATCCAGAAGAAGTGGCTCGGGTCGATGTTGGCGGCGATGGCGCCACCGAGCGCGGCGACGCGGCGGAACGTTTCCACGTTGTACACGACCGTTCCGGGGTGCAGCTCCAGGCAGACGAGCAGGCCCTCGTGCTCGCGCGCCGCATGGTCGGCAATCCCCGACCAGTACGGCTCGACCACACGGCCCCACTGCTCCTCATACACGCCCTCGAGGTAGGGCAGCCAGCCGCCGCCGGCGAAATGCGGCACCGTATCGTGGGGCGCGGCGGCGGGGCAGCCGGCGAGCGCCACGACCCTGTCCACGCCCAGCTGCGCGGCCAGGCGGATCGTGTCGCGCAGGTCCGCGTCGTGGCGGCGGGCGACGTCCGCGTCGGGGTGCAGCGGGTTGCCCCAGCAGTTGAGCGCCGCGACGTGGAGGCCGCGCGCGGTGATGTCGTCGAGCCACCGCTTGCGCGCACCGCCGTCGTCAAGCAGCGTCCTGAGGTCGCAATGCGTGGTCGGCGCGTATCCGCCGGTGCCGATCTCGAGCCCGCGCACCGCGGGCGCCGCCTGGACGAGCCAGTCCATCACGGACTGCAGCGAACGATCCGCGAACGCCTCGGTGACTGCGGCCAGCTGCACGCGGCCGCGCTGTTCGGTCATGCCCTGCGGCCGCATATCGTAAGCGCACCATCACCGAGCCACTGATACGCAGCCGGAGCGGAGGGCTCATCGCGGGCCTGGCCTTCGGCACCGTCGCGACCGGCGTGCTGCTGATCAGCGTCCCGCTCGAGCTGCGGCAGCTGCACGCGAGCCCGGCCCAGACCGGCGTGACGCTGTCGATGCTGGGTTTCGGCATGTTCGCCTTCGAATGGGTGTGGGGCGTGATCGCCGACCGGCGCGGCTATCGCGCGCCGCTGATCGCGTCGCTGCTCCTGTACGCGGCGTTCATCGCCCTGCTCTCGCGCGCCGACACCGTCCCGTCCATCGCGGTGACGTACTTCCTCGCCAGCGGGATGATGGTCGCGGTCGGTCCGATCGCCCGCTCCTACCTGGGCACTTCGCTGCACGCGGGGCTCCGCGCCACCGGCCTCGCCCTGCTCTCGTCGCAGTGGAACGTCGCCGAGGCGGTCGGCTCAGGCGCGGGCGGCCCGCTCGTCGAGCGCCTGCCGATCCACACGGTGATCCTGGGCGCCGCCCTTCTGCCCGCGCTCTCCGCCGGCCTGTGCTGGTGGCTGTTCCGAGGCTATTCGCACGCCGAGCGCGCGCGCGTGATGGAGGCCCAGCCCGAGCCGGCCGGCGACCGCCCGACGGGCCGGTACGTCGTCGGGGTGATGGCCGTGACCGCCGCGATCGTGTGCCTGGTGCAGATCGGGCTGGGCGGTGAGGCGTCGCTGCTGCCGCTCCTGGTCACCGTGCATCTGCACCTCTCGCCGGGAAACGCCGGCGCGGCCATGTTCGTGGTCGGGATCATCGGCGGCCTGCTGCTCGTTCCGGGCGGAACCGCGTCCGACCGCTGGGGCCGGAAGCCGACCATGCTGATCGGCGGCCTCGTGTCCGCGGCCGGCTTCGTGCTGTACTCCGTGGCCGGCTCGTTGGCCGCAGTGCTTTTCGCAGCAGTGCTGCGCGCCGCAGGAACCTCGCTGCTCTGGCCCGCCGCGACGGCGTGGATCTCCGAGGCAGTGCCTCGCCGCACCCACGCCTTCTACATGGGGCTCTTCGGGGAGTTCGAGAACGTGGGCTGGACGCTGGGACCCGCGCTCGGGGGCATCGTCTGGGCTCTGTTCGGAATCCAGTCCGCGTTCTACGCGTACGCGATCGCGGCCGCGGCGGCGTCGGCGGTCGTGCTCTTCGCGGTGCGCGAGTCGCGCGTGCAACCCGCGGAGTCGTTGGCTCAAGATCTTGCTGACGCGCTCGGTGCGGCCGGCGTGCAAAAGGGGGAAGCGGAGTGATCACGAATCTCATCGGCGCACAGTGGCGAAAGCCGGAGGGTGAGGCCAGCCTGCCGGTCTACAACCCGGCGACGGCCGAGGTCATCGAGCAGGTCCCTCTGTCCTGCCCGCGGGACGTGGATGCGGCGGTGGAGGCCGCGGCGCGCGCCTTCCCCGGCTGGTCGCGGACGGCGGTGATGGAGCGCGTGCGCCTGATGTTTCGCTACAAGGCGCTGCTCGAGGACCACTTCGAGGAGCTCGCCGCCATCACGACGCGCCATCACGGCAAGACGCTCGAGGAGGCGCGCGGCGAGGTGCGGCGCGGGATCGAGGTCGTGGACTTCGCCTGCGGCGCGCCGACGCTGCTCCAGGGACGCACGCTGCGCGACGTCTCCGGCGGCGTGGACCAGGACCTGTACCGCTACCCGGTCGGCGTGTGCGCGGGCATTCCGCCGTTCAACTTCCCCGTGATGATCCCGCTGTGGATGTTCCCCCTCTCCGTCGTGGCGGGCAACACCTTCGTCCTCAAGCCCTCCGAGCGAACGCCGCTCGGCGCGCAGCGCCTGGCCGAGCTGTTCCTCAAGGCCGGCTTTCCGGCCGGCGTGCTCAACGTCGTGCACGGCGCCAGGGAGACGGTCGATGCGCTGCTCGAGCACCCAGGCGTCGCGGCCATCTCGTTCGTCGGCTCGGCGCCGGTGGCAAGGCACGTCTATGAGACGGCGGCGGCGCATGGCAAGCGCGTCCAGGCGCTGGGCGGCGCAAAGAATCACATCGTGGTGATGCCCGACGCGGATCCGGAGATCGCCGTCCCGGCGATCCTGAACTCGGCCTTCGGCAACGCCGGCGAGAGATGCCTGGCCGGATCGGTCGCGGTCGCGGTCGGCAACGCGGCGGATCGCCTGCTCCAGCCGCTGAGCGAGGCCGCGGCCCGGATGGTCGTCGGGCCCGGTGATCAGCCCGGCGTCCAGGTCGGGCCGCTCATCCGCGCCGACCACCGGGACCGCGTGGCGAGCTACGTCGACACGGGCGTGAATGAAGGGGCGGAGCTGGTCGTGGACGGGCGCAAGGAGATGTCGCGCCCCGGCTTCTTCCTCGGGCCCACGATCCTCGACCAGGTCACGACCGAGATGAAGGTCGGGAGCGAGGAGATCTTCGGCCCCGTGCTGTCCGTGGCCCGCGCGCAAACGCTCGACGAAGCGATCGCCCATGCCAACCGCATGGCGCTCGGCAACATGGCGACGATCTTCACGCAGTCGGGAAGGTCGGGCCGGGAGTTCCGGGACCGCGTCGAGGCGGGAATGACGGGCATCAACGTCCCGATCGCGCAGCCGTTCGCGTTCTTCCCGTTCAGCGGGTGGAAGGGATCCTTCTACGGCGACCTGCACGTGCACGGCATGGACGGCATCGACTTCTACACGCGCAAGAAGGTCGTGGTCACGCGTTGGTGATGGCCCCTAATGTGAGGCATGAGGTGGCCGCGACGAAACCGGCGGCGACGTACCGGAGCCCGCTCCACCAGATGACGCAGACCACGCCGACGTGCCTGTGGAACGACTCGGCGGACCTCGAAGAGCTCGCGTACGCCATCGAGCACGGCGCGGTCGGCGCCACGTGCAACCCGGTGATCGCCCTGGGCATCCTCAAGAAGGAGCTCAACGCCTGGCGGCCGCGCATCGAGGCCCTGGCCGAGGAGATTCCCGCCGCGACCGAGGACCAGATCGGGTGGAAGCTCGTGGAAGAGCTGTCGGTGCGCGCCGCGAGGCTGCTCGAGCCGGCGTTTGAACAGCACCGCGGGCGCAACGGCCGGCTTTCGATCCAGACCGACCCGCGCCTGTATCGCGATACGGCCGGGATCCTCGACAACACCGAGCGCTTCGACCGGCTCGCACGCAACATGATCGTGAAGATTCCGGCGACACGCGCCGGCATCGCCGCCATGGAGGAGGCGACGTACCGCGGCACCAGCATCAACGCCACGGTCTCGTTCACGGTGCCGCAGTGCATCGCGGTCGCCGAGGCGGTCGAGCGCGGGCTGCGCCGGCGCGAAGCGGAGGGCAAGGACGTCGCCGCCATGGGTCCGGTGTGCACGATCATGGTCGGGCGCCTCGACGACTGGCTGAAGATCAGCATGGAGAAGCGCCAGGTGGCGATCGATCCGGGCGTCCTGGAATGGGCGGGGGTCGCGGTGTTCAAGAAGGCCTACGCCCTATTCCGCGAGCGCGGTTACCGGATCCGCCTGCTCTCGGCCGCCTTCCGCAACCACATGCACTGGAGCGAGCTGATCGGCGCGGACGCGGTGATATCGCCTCCGTCGGCCTGGCAGAAACGATTCAACGCCAGTGACGTCGAAGTGCGCTCGCGCATCGACGATCCCGTCCGTCCCGAGCTGGTCGAGACGCTGCTGAAGCACTTCCCCGACTTTCGGCGGGCGTACGACGAGGACGGAATGACCGTCGACGACTTCGACGCCTTCCCCGCGACCGTGCGCACGCTGCGCCAGTTCATCGCCGCATGCGCGGACCTGGACGCCCTGGTGCGCGACGTGCTGCTGCCCAACCCCGACTGACGCGATGAAGACATTTCGCCTGACGACGTCCCAGGCGCTCGTCAAGTTCCTCGCCGCACAGCGCGTCGAGCGAGACGGCGTCACCCGCCGCTTCTTCGAGGGCTGCTTCGGCATCTTCGGCCACGGCAACCTGACGGGCGTCGGCCAGGCCCTCGCCCAGCACTCGGACTCGCTCACGTACTACCAGGCTCGAAACGAGCAGGCGATGGTGCATGTCGCGGCGGGCTTCGCCAAGATGCGCAACCGCCTCGCCACCTTCGCGTGCACCACGTCGATCGGGCCGGGCGCGACCAACATGATCACCGGAGCCGCGGCCGCGACGATCAACCGCCTGCCGGTCCTGCTGCTGCCGGGCGACGTCTTCGCGTCCCGCCGTCCGGACCCCGTGCTGCAGCAGGTCGAGGTGCCGTGGAGCGGAGACGTCAGCGTGAACGACGCGTTTCGCCCGGTCTCTCGGTACTGGGACCGCATCCAGCGCTCGGAGCAGCTCGTGCCCGCGGCCCTGGCCGCGATGCGAGTGCTGACCGACCAGGCGGAGACCGGCGCCGTCACGCTAGCGCTCCCGCAGGACGTGCAGACCGAGGCGTTCGAATACCCGGCGGCCTTCCTCGAGGAGCGCGTGTGGCACATAGCGCGTCCGGTTCCCGACTCCGAGGCAGTGCGGCGCGCGGCTGGGATCGTCAAGACGGCGCGTCGGCCGCTCATCGTCGCGGGCGGCGGCGTGATCTATTCCGAGGCGACCGACGCGCTGCGCCGGTTCGTCGAGAAGACAGGGGTGCCCGTGGGGGAGACGCAGGCCGGGAAGGGCTCGCTGCCCTACGACCACGCGGGCGCCCTCGGCGGCATCGGCGCGACGGGGACGCTCGCGGCCAACCGCGTGGCGGCGGAGGCGGACGTGGTGATCGGCGTCGGCACGCGGTACAGCGACTTCACGACCGCGTCGAAGACCGCCTTCCAGAATCCCGCCGTTCAGTTCGTGAACATCAACGTGGCGTCGCTCGACAGCCACAAGCTCGGCGGGCTCGCGCTCACGGGGGACGCCCGCGCCACCCTGGGGCTGCTGGAGCAGGAGCTCGGCGCGTGGACCGCGCCGGCGGAGCATCGCGCCAATGTGGAGCAGCTCCGTGCGGAGTGGGATCGCGAGGTGGCGCGCCTGTACGCGCTGGCGCACGAGCCTCTGCCGGCGCAGTCCGAGGTGATCGGCGCCGTCAACGAGCTGTCGGGCGCGAAGGACGTGGTGGTGTGCGCAGCCGGGTCGATGCCCGGCGACCTGCACAAGCTGTGGCGCACTCGCGACCCGAAGGGCTACCACGTGGAGTACGGGTACTCGACCATGGGCTACGAGATCGCGGGCGGCCTCGGCGCGAAGCTGGCCGACCCCTCGCGCGAGGTCTACGTGATGGTTGGCGACGGCTCGTATTTGATGATGGCCCAGGAGATCGTGACCTCGATCCAGGAGCGCAGGAAGCTGACGATCGTCCTGGTGGACAACGCCGGGTTCGCCTCGATCGGCGGCCTCTCGCGCTCCAAGGGGCAGGCGGGATTCGGCACCCGGTACCGCTATCGGGTCGACGGATCGCTGGGAGACGACTCGGACGGCAGTGACGGAGATGACGGCGCATCGCTGCCCGTCGATCTCGCGCTCAACGCGCAGGGGCTGGGCGCGCACGTCTTCCGGGCGCGGAGCATCGAGGAGCTGCGGGACGCGCTGGTGGCGGCCCGGGCGGTCGACCGCACCGTGGTCGTCCACGTGCCCGTCGACCGGTACGAGGGGGTTCCCAGCTACGACAGCTGGTGGGAGGTCCCAGTCGCGGAGGTGTCCGAGTCGGGTGACGTGAAGCGGGCGCGCCACGAGCACGAGCACGCGGCCACGCGCCGCCGCTGGCACGTTTGAGCGAGCTGCTCGTCCGCCGCGAGGCCATCGAGGCCGACCACGGCCTCATCGTCGAGGTCACACCCGAATCGGCGGGGTGGAGGTATGTCGGGTTCGAGGTCCACAGGCTGCGGCAGGGGGACCGGATCCGGCAGGCCATGAACGGCCGCGAGGTGTGCCTCGTGATGCTTTCCGGCACCGTGGACGTGACCTACGAAGGAATCGAGTGGGCCGGCGTCGGATCGCGCGGCAGCGTGTTCGAGGGCCGGCCCGACTCGGTGTACGCGCCGCCGGGCGGCGGGCTCGAGGTGACCGCGGTCAGCGAGGCGAGCGAGGTCGCCCTGTGCTGGGCGCCGGCCGAAAGGGGGGCCGAGCCGGCGCTCATGCGCGCCGCAGAGATCGAGCCCTTCCAGCGCGGGTCCGGCCGCACCGAGCGGACGATCCACAACATCCTGATGCAGGACCGGCCGGCCGAATCGCTCCTGGTCACGGAGGTGCTCACCCCGGGCGGCAACTGGTCGAGCTATCCGCCGCACAAGCACGACACCGACGATCCGCCCCGCGAGTCCTACCTGGAGGAGACGTACTACCACCGGATGGCGCGTCCCGAAGGCTTTGCGGTGCAGCTCGTGTACACGCCCGACCGCTCCCTCGACCAGGCGCTCCAGGTGCGCGACGGCGACGTCGTGCTGGTTCCGCGGGGTTTCCATCCCGTGGCGGCCGGCCCCGGTTACGACCTGTACTACCTGAACGTCATGGCGGGCCCACGTCGAGAGTGGCAGGTCACGACCGACGAGAGCCACCGCTGGCAGCTCGGCTGAGGAAGCTGGACAAGAACCGTAAATCTTGTAACGTTCCAGTCTTGTGACGGGCTCGGTACGGGCGGCCGTGATGAAGGCCCCCGGCCGCCTGGAGGTCGAGCGCTTCCCACTGCCCGAGCCGGCGCCTGGCGCCGTCCTGATGCGCGTCACGTACTCCGGCATCTGCGGCACCGACAAGCACACGTTCCGGGGCGAGTCGAAGCAGTACGCCGGCACGGACCACGAGCGCGACCTGGTCTACCCCTTGATCTGCGGACACGAGAACGTCGGCGTGATCGACGCCATCGGGGGGTCGGACAGCATCCCCGACAGCGACGGCCGGCCGCTGCGCCCGGGCGACCGCATCGTGCCGGCCGCGAACGTCCCCTGCGGGCACTGCCACTTCTGCCTGAACGGCTATCCGTACTACTTCTGCGAGAACCTGCAGGACTACGGCAACAGCCTCCACGCCGGCATCCCACCGCACCTCTTCGGCGGCTGGGCCGAGTACATGTACCTCCTTCCCGGCACGCCTTTGTTCCGTGTGCCGGACGATCTCCCGGACGAGGTCGCGGCGCTGACCGAGGTCATGTCGGTGACGCATGGCTTCGAGAAGGCGCGAATGCTCAGCCTGGCGTGGGGCGGGCCGGGCTTCGGAGAGTCGGTCGCGGTCGTGGGCGTCGGCCCCCTCGGCTTCTGCCACCTGGTGAAGGCGCGGCTGCTCGGCTGCGGCAAGCTGATCGCCATCGACCGGCTTGGCTCACGGCTCGAACTGGCCGGGCGATTCGGCGCCACGCTGACCATCGACGCCATGGGCACGACGGAGAAGGAGCGGATCGCTTTGGTGCGTGAGCACACCGGGATCGGCCCGGACATCGTGATCGACTGCACGGGCGTGGCCGGCTCGTTTCCCGAGTGCCTGCACATGGTCCGGTACGGCGGGACGGTGGTCGAGGCCGGGACGTTCGTGGACATGGGTCCGGTCGGGATCAACCCGAACGCCGATATCTGCACCAAGAACGTGAGCGTGATCGGGGTGGGCGGCGAGACCGCCACCTCATACGTCCCGTCGATGAACCTGCTCGCGCGCAACCTGGACCGGCTTCCGCTGCGCGAGATCATCACGCACCGCATGCCGCTCGAGCGGGCGCAGGAAGCCGTCGAGCTGGCGCAGAAGGACGGGACGATGAAGGTGCTGATGGACCCGAGGCTTTCGGCCGGCGCCGCGGCGAGCGCCGGTGCTTAACCAGCAGAGGCGCCGGCGGCCGCCGACCATCCTCGATGTGGCGTCCCATGCCGGGGTGTCGAAGTCGACCGTTTCCAACGTGGTGCGCGGGACGCCGGGCGTATCAGAGGCGACGCGGCGACGCGTCAGGAGCGCGATCACCGAGCTCGGGTACCAGCCGAACGTGCTGGCGCGACACCTGGTGCAGCAGCGGACGAGCATTCTTGGGGTCCTGGTCGGGGACCTGGGCAACCCCTTCTTCGCGGAGATGGCGAAGTCCGTCGAGCGCCACGCGGCCGCGCGCGGCTTCACCGCGATGTTCTCCAACACGGAAGGGGAGAGCGACAGCGAGCTCGCAGGCGTGGAGATCCTGCTGCAGCATCGTGTGGCGGGGATGCTCTTCCTCGCGTTCTCGGGTGACATTCGCACGATGGAGCAGATCAGGCGCCAGCACATTCCCGTCGTCTTCCTGAGCTGCAGCGCCGACTGGGGCGATGTCGTGTCCGCCGACGACGTGCGCGGTGCGCGCATCGCGACGGACCACCTGATCCAGCTGGGACACAGGCGCATCGCCTACGTCTCCATCCCTGAGCTTGAAGACCGATCCGACCTTGCCCGCTGGCAGGGCTACGGCGAACGGCTCCGCCACCACGGCATCGGACCCCTGGTCCGCATCAGCTGGTCGCCGAACGCGGAGCACGCGACCGTGGACGGCGTGGAACGCAACCTTGTCGACGTGTTCACCGGACCTGAGCGCACGACGGCGGTCTTTGCCTCGAACGACGTGGCGGCGATCGCCCTCCAGGAGTTCGCCGACCGTGTCGGCCTGCGCGTCCCGGAACAGCTCTCCATCGTCGGCTTCGACGACGTTCCGATGGCGGGCCTCGCGCGCATCGGCCTGACCACGGTCGCGCAGCCGCGGGATGAGCTGGCCAGGCTGGGCATCGCGACGCTCGCCGATCGGATCGCGGGCGCCCTCACCGGCCCTCCGCGGACCACCCTGGTCGACGTGCGGCTGGTCAGGCGCCGCTCGACGGCAGCGCCCGTCGACTGATCGCCCTCAAGCCGGGACTTGACGGTTCGGCCGCCGGTCGGGACAATACGGGAACGTTCCAATTTGGAACGCTCCAATCCTTGGAGACGGGGGAGGTCAGATTGCTCCTGTGGCGCGAATGGCTGTCGCTACCGGGTTAGGGCCACGGCTCGACCGCGAGCGGTTCGAGTGGACGAGCCTGATCATGCTCGCGCCAGCGATCGCGCTCCTGCTCGTGCTGTTCGTGTTCCCAGTCGGGTACGCCGCGTACATCGGGTTCACCAACCTGACGTTGATCGGACACCACTCCCACGACTACTGGTTCACCGGCTTCGACAACATCCAGCGGATGCTCGGCGACTACGTGTTCGTCAAATCGTCGTGGCTGACCATCATCTTCGTCGTCGGTTCGGCGATCGTCGGCCAGTCCGTGCTCGGGATGGCGCTGGCCCTGCTGCTCCGCAACGCGGTGCTCCCGGTCCGGGCGGTGGTGGCCTCGATCGTGATCGTCTGCTGGGTGCTTCCGGAGATCACGGTGGCGCTCATCTGGTACGCCTTCTCGCAGGCGGGCGGGACGCTGTCGATCCTGCTCGGCCAGCCCAAGACCAACTATCTCGTGCTGGTGCCCATGGTCATCGTCTCGGCCGCCAACCTCTGGCGTAACGTCGCATTTTCCATGCTGGTCTTCTCAGCCGGCCTGCGCAACCTGCCGACCGAGGTGCTGGAGGCCGCTGAGGTCGAGGGCGCGTCCGCGTGGCGCAGGTACTGGCTCGTCATCCTGCCCCTGCTGCGGCCGACCATCGTGACCAACCTGCTTCTGATCACGATCCTCAACCTCTCCGAGTTCACGCTCATCTACGCCATGACGCAGGGCGGCCCGGGTACGGACACGATGACGCTGCCGCTGTACGTGTACCAGGAGGCCTTCGTGTTCAACCAGCTCGGCTACGGCACCGCCATCTCGCTCGTGCTGGTGCTGATCGGAGCGGTCTTCTCGCTCCTCTTCGTGCGCGCGGCGCGGACGCAGGCATGAGCACGGTCGAAGCGCGACTGGAGACCGCTCGCCCCGTCCGCATCGTCGTGCCGTACCGCCGCATCTCGGCCGGGGCGCTCGCGGTGAACGTCGTCCTGATACTGCTCGGCGGCTTCTTCGTGCTGCCCATGCTGTGGATGCTGTTCGCGTCCCTCGACTCCAATCCGGACTGGGCGATCCGACTGCCCTCCCCGACGCTGGCGAACTACGTCGAGGTGCTCGGGCGGCACGAAGCGCTGGTCGCGTTTCGGAGCAGCCTGATCCTCGCGGGCACCACGACGATAGTCACGACCGTCGTCGCAGTGCTGGCCGCATACCCGCTTTCGCGGCTGCACATCCCGCTGAAGCGCACGTTCATGCTGCTCGTCCTCTTCGCGGCCGGCCTTCCAGTGTCGATGCTGATCGTCCCCGTGTACCAGCTCTACGTGACGCTGGGCTGGCTTGATTCGCTGTACACGACAGCGCTGTTTCTGTCGGCCACGTCGCTGCCTTTCGCCATCTGGCTGATGAAGAACTTCATCGACGCGGTGCCGCTCGAGCTCGAGCACGCGGCGGCGATCGATGGTGCGAGCACATGGCGGATCGTGCGCCAGGTCGTGCTGCCGCTGACGGTGCCCGGGATCGCGGTCACCTCGATCTACACCTTCATCAACGCCTGGGGCGCGTTCATCATCCCGTTCGTGCTGAACAGCGACCCCGAGCAACAGCCCGGGCCGATCGAGATCTACAACTTCATGGGATCCCACGGCCTCTTCAAGTTCGGAGACCTCGCGGTCTTTTCGCTTCTGTTCTCGGTGCCCGTGATCGTGCTCTACCTGGTCATGTCGCGCTACTTCAGCGGCGCCTTCAACTTCGGCGGCGCGGTGAGGGGCTGAGGTGCTGGTCCCGGTTCGGTTCGAGGGCGTGCACAAGATGTTCGGCGCCGAGACGGCGGTCGAAGATCTGAACCTCGACGTCGAGCCCGGCGAGTTTCTCGTGCTGGTCGGGCCGTCCGGCTGCGGCAAGACGACCACTCTGCGGATGCTGGCCGGCCTCGAGCGCCCCTCGTACGGCCGGATCCTCATCGGAGACCGGCTCGTCAACAACATCAAGCCTCGATTTCGCGATATCGCGATGGTGTTCCAGAGCTACGCCCTCTACCCGCACATGAACGTCTACGACAACCTCGCGTTCGGCATGCGGGCGCACCACGCGAAGAAGGGGGAGGTTGACCAGCGGGTGCGTGAGACCGCCGACGTCCTGGGGCTCGCTCACCTGCTGAAGCGCCGCCCGGCCGAGCTCTCCGGCGGCCAGCGCCAGCGCGTCGCGCTCGGACGGGCGCTGATCCGCCAGCCGCAGGTCTTTCTGATGGACGAGCCCCTGTCCAACCTGGACGCCGGCCTGCGCGTGCAGATGCGCGCCGAGCTGAGCCGCCTGCACCGCCGTTTCCAGGTCACGACGCTCTACGTGACGCACGACCAGGTCGAGGCGATGACCATGGGCGACCGGATCGCGGTCATGAACGCGGGC